>JADFDH010000001.1 GCA_018263005.1 Methanobacterium sp. | reverse complement strand
CTACAAAACCAACAACCGACTACCCAACTACGTATCCATGTAAAAAAAAAAATGGATACAAAATCCTTTTTTTTATATTCAAAAATATATTAACTATAAATTTTTTATTATTCATTGTAAATTATGATTAAAAATTATTATATGTTATTGATATTCCTATGTTTTTTTTATAGAAAACTAATTACCTATGATTAGATAAATATAATATGAGATGGGCGGGGAAACTATTTGCTAATTTTTTCCACCAAGACAAATCCAAGCAAAAATTAATCTACCCGCCTGTCCTTTTTCATATATGATCTTCTTTTCACAGCTAAATTAATATTTATCAGAATATGGTGATTTTATTCACATTTATCCTATTTTTGAACATAAAACATATATATGTATAAATGAACATGTATTCATATGAAAGTTGATGTTAGTGAAATTAAATGCATTGATGAAAAAACCGTAGAAGAAGTTAAATCGTTGATGCTAAGTGATGAAGAGATATTTACGATATCTGATAACTTTAAAGTTCTAGGAGATCCTACCCGAATTAGGATACTCTACGCATTAACCCAAAAAGAACTCTGTGTCTGCGATTTAGCAGCTGTTTTACAGATGAGCCAATCAGCAATATCTCATCAACTGAGATTAATGAGAAGTAAAAAAATGGTCAAATACAGAAAAGATGGAAAAATGGCCTATTACTCTCTGGCAGATGAACATGTGATTAAATTTGTTGAAATGGGCGTGGAACATGCCAAAGAAATCCAATGAAATTTCCCTGTTGCAGAACGATATCAGAAAGTGAACTAACTTCTCAATTTAAGCAAAAAAACAGGAATATAATTAAAGAAAATTTAACATTATCCATTTTAATCAAAGTATCCTTTACAATCCTGGCTATATTCGGATATTCAGCCTATGGATGGCGGTACTAATTATTATATAAGAATTATGGGACTAAGTATAGCTGTTATACTGAAAGCACTGAGGATAGGAAAAAAATAAAAAAAATAAAAAAAAATTTTATTGTTTCACATAGAAACAAAGGCAGGTAACCGTTTATTGGTGTTGTAAAATGCCAGTATTTTGGAGTACATGTAAATTACTGAATTATAACTGATTTTCCCCAGGCTGGTGGTTATAAAGCTAGGACCACGGCCATTGGTATCTATGAATGATTTAATAGTTTGGGCTATGGATAGATACTCCGATTTTTGGATATTTCCTTTAGTGTAATTATCCGCTGCACTGGTGGTTGGAGCAACATCCTTAACTGTAATAGGAGTTGATGAACCACTATTTGCCTGTATTGTTGCGGATGCCATTAAATTTAAAAATTTAGGCATGTTCACCTGCCCAATAGATGTAGTTACATAGTTGGGTAGTCTTTTATTTTTTTCATAGAAGTTTTTAACACTACTGGCAGCGCTGGCCAACTGATTAACAGTTAATGTAATGGAACTGGAACCGCCATCAGCAGCCCAGTAAATAAGCTTGGATACGAATGTGGGTACTGTTGGTGTTAATTCTGGGTGAGGCCCGCTTAGAACCACTCTTCCATTACCGTAATAATCACCTACAATAGCAGCGTAACCATTATAACCGGTAGATCCATCTGCATATTTGGCAAAAACCACAGCATCACCACTGACGTACATGGCCGCTCCGTTGTAATGGGCCAGGGTTACCGGTCCGCTGGTACCCAATACTTGTTGTCCTGCGGAGGTTATTGTAACAAGTGCTGGTCCCTCATAATTAACTGCCTTACAGCGTATATTGTCAGCTATTCCCCATCCATCATAATATCCGTCAGTATGTGCAGCTGCAGAGTATGCTCCTGCGCAGATTCCCAGGTAACCTCCACCATTAGCCACGAAACTCCTTATTGCTGAACCACTGATGCCTCCACTATTAAGGTAGTAGTAACCTCCACTACCCCCTGGCATGGCCAGAACATCGTAACCTGACAGTGTTCCTGAATTGATTACTGTGGAAGTAGCATAGGAGAAAATTACATTTGCTATCACGTTGTTGGTGTTTGCATAGTCCAGTGCCCGGATTATTCCGTTAACACAATTGGTACTTGCGTAACTACCACTGTAAATAAGCACTTTTATAGTTTCAGCAGATCCAGCTGCATAATTCGTGGGAGTGACAATATTTTCTGCCGTATTACTGGTGGTACCTTCTGCATGTAACGTATCTGAATGGTTACTGGTATTATTAGAGGCATTTATACTGTTAATTGTATGTGCAGAGCTGGAGATATTCCCCGTACCTGATTCGGCAAATATTGCGCTGGTATTAAAAACTAGGGTTAAACCCAAAAAAAACAAAAACCCTAAAAAAATTTTCCGTTTCGTTATAGCGCCTCCATTTATTTTTGAATCGGAATTTAGAGTTAATGATCTCTTTTTAATCCTATTTAAATATATTCTTGATTCAGTAAAACCAAAGGAAAAAATTTAATTAAATAAAAAATTTAACTCATAATCACTCTTTATTTCATAATCTTAAGTTCATAAATCCGTCCTTTAAGTCCCAATGCCATCAATGTAAGGATAATCGCTGAAAATCCCAGCATAACATAAGCAAACCCATAAGCATTACTATTACCACCCATTGATGTTATAATAGTACCAAGAAGAGCCCCACCGACCAATTGGCCTATGCTGGTATTTATATTTATCAAACCCTGACCAGATGCCCTGTCAGATTCTGGGAATTCATTGATCATGATGTATCTAACAGGCGCTCCCAAAAGGGTAGCGATACCCATTCCTATTAATACACCAGATATTATGAAGAATAAGAATTGATAGCCAAATAATCCAAGTATAAAAAGTCCTAGGGCCAGTGAAACACCACCAGTAATCATTAAATATTTAGATCCCACTTTATCCAGTATCCGGCCTATTACAGGAGCCCCTATGGCAATGGTTATAACCAGAGGTAATAACATCAAACTGGCTTGTGAGTTATTAAAACCCAGTGCAACCACGGCAAACGCAGGTACAAATACCAGGCCAGTCTCATTTAAACCTGATAAAACAGATATTAAGCTGGTTAAAGTTATCTCACGATTTCTAAATAGATCGGTTTTTATTATGGGATCTGTAGCATTTCCCTCAACTTTCCAGAATATGAAGATCATAACCATGGAAAGGATTAAAGCAGGCCATACATAAAGGGAATGTAAACTGGACATAATATTCTCTGTATTGATCTGATTAATACCATACGTTAAAGATGCTAAAGATACTCCTAACAGTAACATACCCTTCCAATCAAAGTAATTAACTCCGGTTTTACCAGTTTTAGGAAGATAATAAATACCCAATATCATCACTAATATGGAAAGGGGAATATTAATTATAAATAGCCACTGCCAACCGTATCCTATTAATAAACCACCCAGAATAGGACCTATGAGATAAGATACACCGAAAACCGCCCCTATTATGCCCAGTGCTCTTCCTCTCTTTTCTGGTGGGAAAGCATCCCCTATAAATGCACTGGCTATAGGAAACAATCCTCCTGCACCGAAGCCCTGAATAGCCCTTCCCACAAGTAATATTTCCAGTGAAGGAGAAAATACAGTTATTAATGAGCCAATACCAAATAGAACAACATCTAATAGATAGATTAATCTTCTACCCTTCCTATCAGAGAGTTTGGCCATGAATGGGGTGGCTAACATAAAAAAAAGGACATAAATGGTGTATGTCCAGCTAAGGCTGCGTGTATCAACCCCAAAGTAATCCTGGATGGCAGGCAGGGCAGGCCCCACAATGGCAATATCTAAGGCACCCATTAGCACTCCTATGAATAGGACTAATAGTACATGGTTTCTGCCTGTTTTTGCCATCGATTTATCCCCTTATATTGTAATAAAAGATTTCTATTAAAATGTTTTTCTGTCTTCTCGATAGAAAGTAATATTAAATACTGCAGATAAAATATTAGCTTGAAAGGTTATATAAGGAATAATCTGTTAGATTAAATAAAAAAACCCTGTGTAAAGTTAATTAAGATATAGGATCATCTAAAAAGAAAACAGTGGTTTGAATATTTAGTTTATTATAACTTTTAAAATTTTAACAATAAAGAATGGAGAATGTATAAAATGTTCAATCTAATAATAAAACTGTTTATTTATATTATGAAGATTGTTGGGAAAGCCTGGATATATTCAAAGTTCAGCTGGTTAAAATGGTTAATACTGGTCAAGAAGGTAGTATTACCTGTTTTGAAGGTTTTATTGAGGTAATTTTGGAATCTGATTTTTAAAGTTTAATTTTTAATTGTTGGCTAATTCTAATTAGTGATGTTGTAAAAATTTCAGAATATTTGCTGAGTTTATATATGAATTTTTAATCCCTTAATTTGAACTAATTACTGCCCAATATTGTCTTAAATATCCAATTTTGTTCTCCTAATTTTTATATAATTTTATTCTTTAAATTATTTGAATAATTTGATATAAATGCAATTCCACCACCATATCAGTGGGTTTAATATTAACCAATATTATTTTTGTGATTATATTCACAATATTGATTTGTAATAATTAATGTTTGTGATTATATAAACAGATTAAGTAATAGGTAATAATTTGTAAAAAATCAAGGAGGTTATAATATTTGAAGAAAAAAACATTTATTTTAATATTTTTTTGTATTTTGGCTATTTTTCTAGGAATAAATGCAGCATCAGCAACCTCTTCAGATAATAACTCATCCAATACTAATGAAGAATCTGAATATGTGCCAGATCAGATCGTTGTACAATTTAATACTAATTCTTCCAGTGATGAACAAGTGCAGAGTGAAGTATACCAGAGAATATCAGACCAGACAGATTTAAACATCCAAATTATAGATGAATCCAAAATAGCTCCTGGTTTAGAACTTGTGGAAATAATAAACTGCACAGATCTGGATTATGCTATTGAAATCTTCAGGCAACAACCAGAAATACTATTTGCAGAAAAAAACTACCTGCAAAATATCCAAAACATTCCAAATGATACATATTATGGAAACCTTTGGGGATTGAATAACATCGGACAGAAGGATCAAAGTGGAAATATAGGTAAAATAGGTGCTGATATTAGCGCACAAAAAGCATGGGACATCACCACAGGATCCGAAACCATCATAGTGGCTGTGATCGACACAGGAGTGGACATCAACCACCCCGATCTGATGAACAACATCTGGACTAACAAAAATGAAATACCAAAAAACGGTATAGACGATGATAACAATGGATTCATAGATGATGTAAACGGTTGGGACTTCTCCGGAAATAACAACGATGTTTCAGATCCAGAAGGCCATGGAACTCACTGCGCTGGAATTATCGGAGCTGTAGGAAACAACAGTTTAGGTATAACAGGTGTGAACTGGAATATTCAAATCATGCCCATTAAACTCAATGATCCTTGGCCCCTGTATTTGGAAGCTCAGGCCGTTTATTATGCTTCTCAAATGGGTGCCAGTGTAATAAACTGTTCATATGGACGATATGAGTATTCAAACATTGCAAAAACAGCTTATGAAAATAGTTCAGCCATAATAATCTGCGCAGCCGGTAATGGGGATAATGAAGGAAATCCAATAAATAATGATGTAAACCCCAGTTATCCCTGTAACTTTAATCTTCCTAACATTGTTTCTGTGGCATCAACCAACAACCAGGATTTACTATCATCATTCTCCAATTATGGAGTAAAAACTGTTCACCTGGGAGCTCCTGGTGAAGACATATACAGCACCTTCCCCCTGGCATTGATCCATAAAGGCAATCTACCATACAGATATATGAGCGGAACTTCAATGGCGACTCCATATGTCTCTGGAGTTTGTGCATTGATCAAAGCGGTTAATCCTAATCTAACCAATGTGCAAATAAAAAACATATTACTGAACAGTGTAGATCCACTGAGCTCTTTAAACGGGAAAGTTTCAACCGGCGGTAGATTAAATGCCTATCAAGCTGTATTAAACGCCCAAAACAGCGTTTTAAATCCTGTTTCAACAGTTCAGTCCGTGAACGAACCCATTCCAGCTACCGGGGAAACTAATGGAAAAATAACTAATAGCATTCGAAATCAAGGCATCGGATTAGTCTCCGATGAGATGGAAACATTTGTTCTGGATGAAAATGGTTATCCTGTAACCATAGCCTGCCCCGGACAGAAGTTAACAGTTGTATTAGATGTAGAAAACGATGGAGAATTAGATTTTGAAGACCCGTACGTCTTAATATACGTTGATCCAGAAAATGGTTTAGCTATTGATCCATCAGCAGCTATAATGACCTATTACTATGAAGATGGTTCATATGAAACCTTTATCAACGATCCACTAGATCCTTTCTTATTCTGGTCTGATGTTGATCATGCTTGGAAATGGTGGATTGGTTGGGTAGTGCCCGATCATGATATGTGGTCTGGTGAAGCAGCAATGCTAAATTTAAATACATTATTGACCGATATAGGACCAATTAGTCTAACATCAGTCTTAAAAGCATGGTATGAACCAACACAAGGATATGAAACATTTGACACTGACATTTATTCCTTCCGATCAGTACCTTGCCCACATCCCTGCCCACACCCACCATGTGCCGGTGCAACTGTTCCAATGCAGTCCACTGGAACACCATTAGCAGTGGCTGCCCTGGGATTACTGAGCATAATCGGCGGCGCAATCTACGGCAAACTCCAATGAAGAATTTCCCTATTTTTTTCCTTTTTTTATAGATTGAATTTGAATATTATTATTTATCCTATTTTAACGTCTTACTAGAAATATAATATTATTTAGAATCATCGGAAACATTTAGAATCATTTAAACTGTTGAATTACTAATGATTTCTAGTTTTTTTGGCATATGATTATAAATATGGCAAGATTTAAAGAATTAGAATATATTACTGAAAAATTATAAAATGGACTATGATAATTTAAATGGAATTATTAGCCTGTATAAATTCTTATTTATATAAATTTCCTAAGAATATATTTTCATTTAACATAAAAATTATTTATTCACATAAAATTTGAAAGGTTCTCCAATTATGCAACTTAGTGATCTAACCCTCAACCAGGTTATACTTATAATCGTGTTTATATTCTTATTATTTCAGCTCCGCCAGCGTAAATTCCATTTCTGGCGTTCCATGATAATCCCGGGATTGATGCTTCTGGTAACCTATCTATTCGTAACCATGGAAATGCAGGGACCATTATTCAACACGATAGTCCTGGTCGGAGGAGGAATATTTGGATTGATACTAGGAATGACCATTGCCAAGCTGACCAAACTAAAAATAGCCAAGGACGGATCCCTACTCATGCGGGGATCATTCATAGCCATGGGCCTCTGGTTTCTACTGATACTGGCTAAGCTCTATGGACAGGACACCCTAAGTCAGTGGGGGGTAGATGCAGATCTATTCTTATCCCTATTCCTGATGATAAGTGTCACCACCATGATCGCCGAACGAATAGGCATATACTACCGGTATTTAAAAAAGAGGAAAGGAGTAAAGAAGAATAATAGGGGAAAAAATTAATTTTGTTTTATGAATATAACAAATAATTATATGAAAATTAATATGCATATACCAAATTAATCAACCAAATGAAGAGATGATCAAAAAAATGGAACTAAAACCACACTACTATACTCTTAAAGATTTCAAATTTGAGTCCGGTGAAGTATTAAAAGAGGTTAAGATGGAATACACCACTTTAGGAGAGGTCCAAAGAGATGGCCAAGGTAAAATTAATAATGCCATTCTATTTTTACATGGTTGGGCTGGTGATTATAATTCATTTATGCGTTTTATTAATTTAACAGAGCCAGGAGAGGTTTTTGATAGGGAAAAATATTATATAATTTCAACCACAGCTCTGGGTTCGCCAGGATCCTCATCACCCTCGGCTTCGGGTCTTGGTAAGGATTTCCCCCAGTACACGGTTGCAGATATGGTGAACGCTCAAAAGCGTCTTATAAAGGAGCATCTGGAAATAAACCACCTTCTAGGTGTAATTGGCACATCCATGGGTGGTTTTCAGTCCATACAGTGGGGTGTGTCCTATTCTACTTTTATGGATTTTTTAATTCATATCGTCACCGGTCCGGCAGTAATAGGCCGTAATCTTGCCATATTCCAGTTGATGAATAACCTCATTGAAACCGATCCTTCATATATGGATGGTGATTACCAGGAAAATCCTCTGGTAGCGGTTAAAAATTTAAACCAGTTCATGTTTCTATTTGCCTTCACCATTCCCTATTATCATAAGGCGTTTCCCAGTCCGGAAATATTGCTCCAGGCACTTGATGAACAGGGTGCTGAAGGCTTGAAACTTGACGCCAGGGACATAGTATGGAGAAACCGCGCCGCTATCTCCTTCGATATTAGATCCGAATTATATAAAACCAGAGCTAAATCTTTGATAATAGGAATAGAAGGTGATGAATATTTCCCACCAGAAATTGAGGCAATTCCACTATCAAAATCTATTGAAAACTCAGAGTTGTTCATCTATAAATCAGAATTAGGTCATCTGGGTATAAACCAGGTAGAGAAGATGAAGGACGTGATTTTAGATTTTATATCTAACAAATAGATAGAGATTAATAAAAACAAAATATTTTTATATTATTTTTTTCCTTCATTTTTGGCCAGGATCTCATTAATAGCCTCTTCCATCTGCAGTCTGATGTACCATCTCCTATCTTTAGATGCTTCCTTCAATGGTTCTAAGGCTTTTTCATCCCCAATTTTTGCCAGAGCTCCGGCTGCGTGTCTGCGGACGCTGATATCTTCATCCTTAAGGGCTTCTATTAATGGAGGAACAGCTTCATAGTCACCGATCAATCCCAGTGATTCTTCAGCTGCTGATCTGAAAGTAGAATCCGGATCTTTTAAGGCCTCTATTAGAGGTTTTATGGCTCTTTTATCACCGATCTTTCCCAAACCCACTATAGCTTCATTTCTAACCTTAGTATCGGATAATAATTCTAATAGAGGTTCCACAGCCCTCGCATCAGCTATGTTGCCCAGTGCTTCAGCAGCATGCCAGCGGACATACCACTTCTCATCCTTCAATAGGTTTATCAGAGGATCTACTGCCTCCGGATCTCCAATTCTTCCTAATGAAAGGGCTGCATTTAATCTTATATCACTATTTTCAGTTTCTAAAAGTTTAATAAGTGGTATTACACTATTTTTATCCTTTATCCTGCCTAATGCATGGGCAGCTTTCCAGGATGTATCCTGATCTCCTTCTAAAAGGGCTTTTATCAGATCTTTAATTTTTTTTTCAGATTCTAACCGTTCAATATCTGGTTTTGAGTTGTTTAGAATGCTCAATTTTTCCCAACCTGAAATTTATTTAGAATTTATTATAATATAATTTATTTTACTAAGGGTAATAATTTCTCATTTAATTTTGTATTTATTATGTAGAAAATCTTTTATTACATGCTTCAAATAGTTTGTTGTAATCAAAAAAAAATACTTCATATTTTTTATTGTTGACCAATAAAATTCAAAAATCATTAGATAAAATTTTTATAGAGATTAAAAAACTTAAAAAAATAATTAAAATGTAAATTTGTAGTAATTAATAATCATTAGAGGATGTAAAATATCATGGCCAGTAAGGAAACAGCAGTGATAATCAGTGTATTTCTCGCTTTAATCTTAATATTTGTGGACTTCTTAATCCTGCCATCTGTAGCAGTCAGCATACTATTAATCGTCCTATTTACAGGATTTATAGCGAGTGCAATGGCTGGTTCAGAGAAAAACAGTTATAAAGTTGGAGGATTTGCCGGTGCGGTTCTGGCGGTTATGCTATTCCTGGTTAGTTTTTTCACCGGACCTACATTATCATTCAATATCTATTCTCTAGGCCTGGATTTATCACTTATCTCCCAGGGATTAATATATTTAATATTTAGTTTTGTATTATCCCTGGCTATCTACATGTTTTTAGGTGCATTTGGTGGTATGATCGCACAGGAACTCTTCGGACCCAAAGAATCTGAACCTGAAAACATTGAACCAGTTTAAAATCATATTTTTTATATAAAACAAATTAATCCAGGTAATAATATGTTAAATGCCATCATAGTAGGATCAGGCGCAGGAGGAGGTACTTTAGCCCGTGAACTTGCTAGGGCAAGTATAGATGTTACTATTATCGAAAAAGGACCTGTAATAAGTCCTAAAAAAGTTTCTGAGTGTTATCAAACCTATCTGTCTGATGTTGAGGTTATGGAAACTACCTGCTTTGGGGGTACAACCATGGTTACTCTGGGTAATGCTGTACGGACCTGTCAGGCTACCTTAAAGAAAATGGGTGTTGATTTAGAAGAAGAATTCAGGGAGTTGGAGCGGGATTTGAATGTTGATACTCTTCCAGATTCCCATCTAGGAAATGCTACTAAGAAATTAATGGATTCAGCTCGTTCCCTTGGTTTTGAACCTCAAAAAATGCCTAAATTCATAGATCCCCAGCAATGTAAGCCCTGTGGTGAGTGTGCCCTTGGATGTAAAAGGAATGCTAAATGGACTAGTAGGATATATTTAGAAGAAGCAATTAAATCCGGAGCCAGATTAATTGAAGAAACTCCAGTTACTGAAATATCAACCCATAATGGTCAGGTAACTGGTGTTAAAAGTTATGATAAAGAATTTAAATCAGATATTGTTATTTTATCAGCAGGCGCCATCTCAACCCCCAGGATTCTAAAAAGAACAGGTATAAATGCCGGTGATAATCTCTTTGTAGATACATTTGTAACTGTAGGTGGGATTTGTAAAGGGATAAATTATAATCAGGAAGTACCCATGAATGCTTTGATTAAACAAGATAATATCATACTGGCTCCCCATTACTCTGGTTTATTATTAGATAAATTGGAAAAATTTAAAGCAACTAAAAAAGACATAATGGGTTTGATGGTGAAAATCAAAGATGACAATACAGGTAAAGTAACGGGAAATTCGGTTATTAAATATAACACCTTAAATGATGTGGAACTTTTAAGTAAAGGCTCGGCAATAGCAGGATCAATACTCACAAGAGCAGGGGTTGATGCTCATACTCTGGTATCAACACCACCAAGAGGTGCACACCCTGGTGGTACTGCCGCCCTGGGAGATGTGGTTGATAAGAACTTGGAAACAGATATAGCTGGGCTGTTTGTGGCTGACGCTAGTGTTTTCCCTGAATCTCCTGGAGCACCGCCTGTTTTAACCATTATAGCCCTGGCTAAGAGGCTTGCTAAGCATATAATTCAATTTTATTAATGTAACTATCTTTTAACGATATTATTTATGGTTATTACTATAAGAAGCAGTACCGGCCATATTTCCAGTCGTCCCATCCAGAAGTCAATGATAAATACAAATTTTACCAGATCTGGTGATGTGGGTGTGATGATCCCCGATCCTAATCCTACGTTACTGAGTGCTGATGCTACTTCAAATATCACCCTGGAAATGTCTGGATAATATATTAAAACTATTATTACACTTATTATATAGATTAAAAAGTAAGTGAATACGAAAGCGCCGGTGATCCTTAACACGTCATCGGTTATCTTTAATTCAGAAACATGATGGATCTTCTTGGCCATCACTGCTTTTCCGGGTAAAATAAAGGATTTAACCTGCCATGTAATTCCTTTTAAAAGGATTCCTAATCTCAGCCATTTGATACCACCTCCAGTGGATAGAGAACCTGCACCGATAATCATAAGTATGGTTAGCAGGAAGGTGCCCAGACCGATCCATTTAGCCAGTAAATCAGGATAGAATGCGGTCTGTAGACCTGTGGTTGTTATTGCTGATACCATCTGGAAAAGGGCGTATCTGAAGTTTAAAAGTAAATCACTGCCATAAACCTGATTGTTATAAAGCATTAATGTAACTAAAAGTGTTGATATGATTATTAGAGAATAAGCTACCTTAGATTCTATATCTTTGAAATATTCCTTCCAATTACCTTTTAAGACAGTATAGTGTAAAGCGAAGTTCGTTGCACCAATCATCATTATTATCATGGCCGCTATTTCAATCCACACACTATTGTAGAACAATAGACTAGTATTATGCATACCAAACCCTCCCGTGGATAGAGCGGTGAATGCGTGGAACACTGAATCAAATAAGGGCATCCCGGCAATTAAAAAAAGTGTAACCGCTATTGCAGTGAAGAAAAGATAAATATAAACTATAATTCTAGTTGAATGCTTTATACTGGGGGTTAAACGTTCTTCCCTACCTTCCGCAAGATACAATCGTAAAACATCCACCCCCGTAGATCTTAAAAGGACCAAAAGTAAGAATATGATGCCTAAACCCCCAATCCACTGGGTGAAAGCTCGCCAAAAATTAATGGTATAAGAAACAACATCCAGATTGGGGTACATGCTGAATCCGGTGGTTGTAAACCCTGACATCGCCTCGAAATACGCGTTTAAGTAAGATAATTCTCCAGATATATAATATGGTAAAGCACCCAGAGCACATGCTATAAGCCAGATGATGGTGGAGAAAATCATAGCGCTTTTAAGGGTCATTTCTATTTCCACTTTGAAGAATTTAATAAGAAATAGCCCTATTAAACCACTTATAACAGAGGATAATATAAAAGGAATGATATATTGGGGCTCTTCATAGATAAAAGAAACTATTAGAGGTATAAGCATAGCTGCTGCCAGTAATAGGCAGGCATTTCCTGATAAATGTAAAATGGTTTTGATTTCCCTTCCACTTAATCTGTGAATCCTTTGCATTTAATCATCCCTTAAACAATTAAAGGAAAATTAGGGGGTTTTTGTTTACCAATAATGGGGATCTAAACCTTCTCAATTAACCTATTCGTTATAACACTTAGCTATATATATAATTTTTCTTCCGGCCGATTTCCGATGAGTTCATAAATTTATTATTAAATGAGAATAAGTATATATTATCATTTTAAAAAAATAATAAAACCTGAATTAACAGATAAGTGATAAAATGCCATTAGTGAAGATTGAAATCTGCCAGGGGAAGTCAGTAGAACATAAAAAAGCAATTTTGGATGGTGTTCATCAGGCTCTGGTCTCATCACTGGGTATACCGGATAATGACCGTTTTCAGCGTTTATATGAGCTGCCCATTACTAATTTCGAATTTCCTCCGGATAGGAGTGATGATGTTACTATAATAGAGATTACCATGTTCAAAGGCAGGACATCGAAGACTAAAAAAGCATTATTTCAGGCTATTGTGAATAATCTTGAAAAAAATCCTGGTATCAATGGTCATGATATTATGATCATTATCTTTGAACCACCATTAGAGAATTGGGGTGTTAGAGGAGGTATACCTGCTAGTGAGGTTGACTTTGGTTTTAAAATAGATGTTTGAGGTTCATAATTATTATTTTTTTACCTCTAAAAAAAATGTATTTTTTTATAAAAAAGTGGAATTTTATTTATTCTATGGTTTTTTGATTCATTCTATAATACAAACCAATTATGAAGAGAATAATACCTATTAGAAGCATTGCGTCCCTTAATCCATCGATCATAAGATATTCTACGCCTTTTTGCATTGTCTGCGTCCCGGTCCAAATATAAAGTGTATGGGGTTGGAAATAGAATTTACCAACATAAAAACTGCCGTTTCCAGTGTATATGTAATTACTGATGATCCAGAATAATGCTAATACACTGATTATTAAACATGATGCGCCTGTATATTGTATTATTTTACTATTTCTTATGCTAATTAAGATTCCTCCCTATGGAGAATTAGATTTTCCAATATTAATATATTTTTATTGGTTTTTTAATCCATTAGTTATTCATTTTAATCAAATTAGAGTTTAGTTTTTAATAAAACAAGAGTATGGAATCTTTTTTATAAAAAAAATATCTAAATATTATTTAAAATAGTAAAAAAATAAAAGTGTGATCCTGAAGTCTCAATGACTTCAGGACCATTTTTCGCTATTTAGAGGCGGTTGCGATCTTCAATTAGTTATACTGGTAGCATTTCTTTTCCATGGGTTTCATTTATTACCTCGGCCAGTCCAACGTACATTGCGCTTCCTCCGCATATTATTCCTTCATAACCAGCTATCATGGTTATTGTCTGGTTTCCGGTTATAGCGCCTAATGCTAAAAGGAAGAACAGTACGGCTAAGCTTCCAAATATGAATTGTAATCCCCTGCTTATTTTAAGTGTACCTATGAACATCACCGCGGTGAAAACTCCCCACATAAAGAGGTAAGCTGCCAGTGCTGTTGTATCTGTGGCTGTTGCCATACCCATTTTAGGTAACATCAGCAATAGTGCAAATGAATACCAGAACAGTCCGTATGAACCAAACGCAACTGTTGCAAATGTATTACCATTCTTATACTCCATTGCACTTGCTATTATTTGTGCAGTTCCACCATAGGCCAATCCCATGGCCAGTATCATACTATTTAGACCATAAAATCCTGCATTGTGGAAGTTCAAAAGAACTGTGGTCAGTCCAAATGCTATTAGTCCCAGGGGAGCAGGATTAGCCATGGTATGTTTTATTAATTTTTTCCCATCTATGCTTATTGATGCATATTCTTCTGTCATTTTTAATTCCCCAATATTATTTTTATATTCATTCTTCCAGGGTGGATGTATCTCCTACATCTTCTCCTGCTTCCCTTGCCCGTAAAACTCTTCTCATGATTTTACCACTTCGAGTTTTTGGTAGGGATTCTACTTGGTCTAAATCGCCTAAAACAGCGACAGGACCTAATTCATGTCTTACATGTCTTTTTAAATCTTCTATTAGTTCTGTATTTAATTTTTTACCTTCTTTAAGTATCAGAAATGCTTTAATTACTTGTCCTTTTATAGGATCGTCTTTACCAATCACTGCTGCTTCTACCACAGCCGGATGGCTTACGAATGCAGATTCTACTTCGGCGGTACCTATTCTGTGACCTGCAATTTTTAACACGTCATCGGATCTTCCCTGGATCCAGAAGTATCCGTCTTCATCCTTATTAGCCATGTCTCCTGCTTTGTAATAGCCAGGGATGTCCTTCCAGTATGTTTCGATGTATCTTTCCTCATCTTTGTAGAGTGTTCGGAACATGGATGGCCATGGTTTTTTGATTACTAGGAATCCTCCTTTACCCAGTGGTACAGGTTCACCATTTTCATCTACTACATCTGCTTCCACACCAGGGAATGCTCTGGTTGCTGAGCCAGGTTTTAAGGGAGAAACTGGTAATGGGGAGATCATATGCATACCGGTTTCGGTCTGCCACCAGGTGTCCATTATTGGTGTATTCTCATTTCCAATGTATTTGTGGTACCACATCCAGGCCTCCGGATTGATCGGTTCTCCTACTGTTCCCAAAATTTTCAGGGATGTTAGGTTATACTTTTTGGGGTATTTGTTGCCAAATCTCATAAGGTGTCTGATGGCGGTTGGTGCAGTGTAGAATTTGGTTACACCATATTTTTCAACTAACTTCCAAAATATACCGGGATCAGGATAATCAGGTGCACCTTCATAAACTAATGTGGTAGTTCCCAATAATAATGGTGCATAAATCACATAGCTATGTCCTGTAATCCAGCCGATGTCTGCTGTGCACCACCATAGGTCTCCATCATGAATATCGAATATATTACGTAGGGTTGTGGCAGCACCTATCATGTAACCTGCTGTGGTGTGAAGTACTCCTTTTGGCTTTCCAGTGCTTCCGGATGTGTATAATATGAATAGAGGATCTTCAGCATCCATCTCCTCTGTTTCACATTCTGCTGGCTCGCCTTCGATGAGTTGATCATAGAAAATTTCTTTTCCGCTTAGTTCAGAGACTTCTATAGGGTTTCCTGTGTGCTTCACCACTACAACAGTTTCCACTGTAGGACATTGTAACATGGCTTCATCAGAAATTTTCTTTAAATCAATGATTTTTCCTCTTCTGAATGTACCATCGGCTGTGATTAGAATTTTAGCTTTAGCATCGTTCATTCTTTCCACCACTGCCCCTACACTTAGTCCGGAGTAAACTACACTGTGTATTGCTCCGATTTTGTTACATGCCAGCATGGAAATTAGGAGTTCTGGGCACATTGGTAGGTACATGGAGACTCTGTCCCCTTTTTCTACACCTAGATTTCTCAGGGCGTTGGTAAATTTATTTACCTCCCTGTACAGTTCGTAGTAGGTGATTTTTCTCTCATCTCCCCTTTCATTAGCGTAAAGAATGGCTACCTGGTTTCTTTTATCGGTTTCAATCCATCTATCTACCGCATTGTATGCTAGGTTGATTTTTCCACCAACAAACCATTTATAGAATGGTTTGTTACTTTCATCTAGGATTTGATTCCATTTTTTATACCATTCAAACTGTTCAGCTTTTTCTGCCCAGTATTTTTCCAGATCTTTGCCTTTTTCTATTTCTTCTTCCCAATTTTTTACATGTGCCCTTTGTACAGTTTCTTCATCCGGATTAAAAATCCTTTTTTCATGAAGTAGGACATCTGTATCGCGTTCCATAATTTTTCCCGCCTTCTTAATTTTATTTTGTAATAATAACTGAGTTTTTCTTTATATATAAACTTAACTATTAATCATGATAAATTTAGATTAATCATGATAAAACTTCATTTTGAAAATTTTTTAAAGTACTATATCAGTGTTCAATGATTAAAAAAAGTATAATAATAAGGATTAGCCTTAATAAAATTAATCAAGGTACTCCTTATTCTTTAATCTGTGATCTAATTAATTCATCAAACCGTTTTAAGTAATGATGAATCAAAATTACATCATCGGTGGCATTCCACCCATTCCTGGAGGCATGCCTTCCATTCCTTCCATATCTGGTTCACCAGAGCCGCTGGAAGCTATCATGTCATCTATTCTCAGGATCATCTCCGCTGCTTCTGCAGCTGATTGAATGGCCTGTTTTTTCACCCGATGAGGCTCGATAACTGTGGAGATTTTCATATCAGCAACTTTACCCTGGAATATATCCAGACCCATATATTGTGATCTTTCTTGAGCCGCTCTGATATCAACCAGAACATCGATACTATCCATACCTGCGTTTTCAGCCAGGGTTTTTGGTATCACTTCCAGTGCTTCAGCAAATGCTGATACTGCCAGTTGCTCTCTTCCACTAATGGTATCTGCGTAATCTTTAAGTCCCCGAGCCATAGCCATTTCAGCAGCTCCTCCACCAGCAACTACTTTCTGATCTTCTATTGTAGCGGAAACTACACCGATAGCATCCTCAACAGCTCTTTCCACTTCTTCAGCCACATGTTTTGTGCTTCCTCTTAATATTATGGATACTGCTTTAGGATCGGGGCTTTCTTCTACAAATATCATAACTTCATCGAATATCTTTTTCTCATAAACCAGTCCTGCTTGACCAAGATCCTCAGCCCTAAGATCTTCGATGTTTGTTGCTAGATTAGCTCCAGTTGCTTTTTCTAACCTTTCTATATCGGATTTTCTAACTCTTTTAACGGCGAATATTTCTTCACGAGCCAGGATATGTTGGGCAAGGTCATCGATTCCTTTCTGGCAAAATAGGACGTTAGCACCCGTATCTATAATCTTCTGCACCATATCTCGTACCATAGATTCTTCCTGTTCTATGAATGCCTGCATCTGACCCGGATCAGTTAGTTTGATTTTGGCATCTGTTTCCAAGTCTTTTACTTCAACTGGATATTTCAATAGGGCTATTTTAGCATCTTTAACTTTTTTAGGCATGGTCTGGTCTATCCTACTTTTATCTATGACTACACCTTTGACCATGGTTGATTCGTTTACTGTGGCTCCCTGTATTCTGTGTATGTTGATATGATCCTTTTGAACTTCTCCGTCTTCTTCTACTTGCTGAACTGCATCAACTATGAGTTCTGCCAATGGTTCTCTGGCTTTTTCGGTTCCTTTACCGGTCATGGCAGTCATGGCCACTTCCATTAGAGTTTCCCGATCATTTCTTTCTATGGCTATTTCGTTTAATATTTCTATGGCTTTGGCAGATGCTCTGCGGTATCCCATGGATATAATCGTGGGATGTACATCCTGTTCCAGCAGATCTTCTGCTTTTTTAAGAAGTTCTCCGGCTATAACTACTGCAGTGGTTGTTCCATCTCCCACTTCATCTTCCTGAGTTTTAGCCACTTCCACCAGCATTTTGGCTGCTGGATGTTCTATGTCCATTTCTTTTAATATTGTAACTCCATCGTTGGTTACCACGATATCCCCTAAGGAATCTACTAACATTTTATCCATTCCTTTAGGTCCTAATGTGGTTCTAATGGTTTCTGCGAGAATCTTTCCCGCCATTATGTTCATTCTCTGAGCATCTCTTCCTAAAAGTCTGTTGGTGCCTTCAGGTAAAATTATTATTGGCTGGCCTTGTTGACCAGAGCCTCCTAACTGTGCCACTTTATCATCTCCATTAATTCTCTTTTTGTAATTTATCAGTGGGTTAAAGGTTATATAAATAGTTTACCATCTATCTGCTATTTAAAGTATTAACCATAAAGCAAATTATAATTATCCAGATACCAATTAAAAAATGATTTATTTACTTTGAAATAAATATAAAAGAAATTTACAAGATTATAAATTCAAAAACATGTTCAACCGTCTTTTTATTATTTTAAGGTTTGGTAACTGAAATCCCATAAACATTTCCCAGTGTCCATTTTGGATCCTTTTAAATGTTCCATTTCATGGGATATTCCAAATGCTGCCGATCCCTCAAAGGATAGCGGACCATCAACGTGTTTAATAGTTATCTCCATGTTCTTTGGATTTAATTCTGCCTTAATAATATCTTCACCATCTATTTGGACTTTATATGGCCTGGTAACTATTTTTCTTTCCTTGCTCTCACTACATTTTTCTAGACGATATACCTGACCTTCTTTAGCTATGATAGCAGGGTTTGATATTAGGTGTATTAACTCTAAGGTATAACCAGCCTTATTCTTCTGATCATAACGGGTAATTTTCTCTTTTATGGCCATCACTTTCAATGAATCGCTCTTATTTTTAATACTCCAGTTTCCACCATATTTAACTGAGAAAAGTAAAGGAATAAAAACATCAGGCTCAATTTCTAAATCCTTAATTACCTGCTGTTCCTCTAGATTAAATTTTAATTTCCTAATTAATTGATCAACATCCGTATAATTATCCAATAAACCACCTATTACAGAGATAATTATATCTAATTATTGAATGAATCTATGGCATCATCAACTACCGCGATGATAGCATTGGAAAGTTCTTCATCCGACCCACCAACCACTATAGGTATGTTATCACAGTAAACTACTTCTAAACCTGCTTTAAGGGCATCTTTAGTTGCTACATCTACTGCGGCTGCTTTCAATTCAGTGAGCATTACATCAACATGGTCCATATATTTTTCTATATCCTTCTGCAGCAGAGGCCTATTGGAAAGGTGTGGCGTGGTTCCAACCACATTACAATTATAATTTTTCTCTAAATAATCTATTAGAACCTTCTTTACATTATCCGGTGCTGTGGTTGCAAATAGAATGTTTTTATCCTCTATGCTCTCCAGTGGTTTGGGACGGAAAACTGTGGGTATAACTGTAGCTTCTGGGTTTAAATTCTTGATGAATTTCTCTATTCTTTCCACCTTTTCTCTACTGGCCATGGGCATCTCACACATGGTTATAACTACTAAATCTGCCATTTGTATCCTGTACGGTCCGAAGAATCTTTCGATGTTGATTATTGGTTGATTGGCACCTACCAGTACTATATGTTTATCTGTTTTAATGGGAGGAATGGCAGCACCACTTCCTTCGATGATCACAAAATCAGATTCAACTTCATTGGCTAACTCTGCTCCCTTTTTCATATTGGTTATGAAAACCTGTCCAACCATTCCACCGCCGCATCTTCTACATCCAATAGTTAGAATTCTACTCATCAAAGCATCTTCCCAGTGATCGGATGCTGCATGAATTCCCTTATCAGATTGTTCCATTAAAAATTGTGGTGTGATCTCGATCTGGTCTCCCCGGACTATTTCAGGTTCTTCAGGGCCTCCTCGCCCCATAGCCACTACACAGGGGTTGTATTCATTTTTATAAATTTTTCTAGCTGCGTATGCCGATACAGCAGTTTTTCCTATTCTTTTTCCTGTGCCTAATATTTTTATTGATGGTTTTTTAAGTACATCATGTTCACTGAGGGGTTTAAATGTAAAGTCCGGACCCTCGTATGGTATTCCATTGGATAATACAATGGTTGCTATCTTAAATCTTTTTGAATAATCAACAATAGGTTCATCGCTTAGATCCATTACTACATCAGCATCATATTCAACAATTTTTTCACCTATTAATTCATAGGGAATTTTATGATGATCAGGGCCGAAATAGACTTTTCTACCCATTTTATCTTCAATAGCTTTGTCAGAAGTCTCTCTAAGTTTTTCAGTTCCACCTATAAAAACTACGGCTACTATTTCATTGTTTTCTAAATCTTCTAATGTGTCTAATGCGGATTTGGTTACGGGTATATAATGTTCTCCATCCACCAGACAGATCATTTTTCTTAAACCTTTCATAATTCCACCTAAAAAAAGAGTTCATTTGGTTTGAAACTAAATAAGAATAATAATAAGAGATAGAAATTTATCTCTATCATGTAAAATATTATATATTTTAAATAAAACTAACGATATTATAACTGTGACTTTATAAATTTTTTTTCAACTATTTAATTTTTATTTTCTCGTATTTTAAAGTTCCATCATCCTGAATTTTAATAAGCTCCCTCTTTGATCTCTTTACCAGTTCGTTAAGACCGTTAGAGATGTTAGAAGACATTCCTCCATTATTATTGGCCAGCACTTCCGATATTGTGTTGGACAGTACAAAAATAGCATATTTATGTTCGGCTTTAGTCCGATGAATATGATGGGGGCTTATATTAAGGCCAAGATAATCTTTACACTCCTCCTTTAACTCGTATTCTTCATCCATATTCTTTAACACGTATACCAAAAATTGATGTAGCTGTATGAGTTCGTCTTTATACATATTATCTGACACCTTACGAAGTTTGAAGTTGAAAGGGCATGTTACGGGGTTATGGGGGCAGTGAGTTTGTTATAGATAAAAAATATATAATTCGGTATCTTGTTATAAATCAAGTATTTGTTATTAAACAAATATTTTCACATGCCAACTATGAATATTGATAATGTTGTAAATAAAGGTTTTGACCAATTCTGATAATAATCACAAATAAAGTTGGTTTATTAAGTATAAAAATTATATGTTTACAACAGATTTAACCTTAAAATAGTATAAATACTGTGATAGGATGAAAATCATAGAATTAAATAAAATGGAAAAGACAGATAGATTAAAACTACTTGAACGGTCCCAAATTGGTGCAGAAAGTGTTTTAAAAACGGTAAACAATATCATATGTGACGTTCGTCACAATGGAGATCAGTCGTTAATTGATTTTAGTGAAAAATTTGATGGTGTTAAAATAGAAAATCCGAGGGCAGTTTTTGACCTTGAAGAAAGCTTGAAAAAAGTAGATAGCAGACTATTAGATGCTCTTAAACAAGCCGCAAATAACATCAGAAAATTTCACCAGGCACAGATACCACCAGAATGGGTGTGTAATGTAGATGAAGGTGTATCTGCAGGCCAAATAATAAGACCAATAGAAATCGTAGGGTGTTACATACCAGGAGGTCGGGCAGTTTACCTATCAACCATTCTAATGACCATCATACCTGCTAAAATAGCAGGAGTATCCCGGATAATATGCTGCACCCCACCAGACAGACAGGGACAAATTAACCACGAAATATTGGCTGCCGCAAGTATAGCCGGTGCTGATGAAATATACACTGTAGGAGGGGCACAGGCCATAGCGGCCATGGCCTACGGAACAGAAACCATACCAAAAGTGGATAAAATTGTGGGTCCTGGAAATATTTATGTAACCACTGCTAAAAAACTGGTCTACGGCGATGTGGATATTGACTTCCCAGCAGGACCATCAGAAGTGCTTATAATAGCAGATCAAACAGCCAATGCTGAATACATAGCCATAGATATGATGGCCCAAGCAGAACACGACCCTGATGCAGCTTCTGTGCTAGTAACCAATTCAAAGGATCTGGCAGAAGAAGTAGATAAAATAATAAACCAGGAGATCAAATTCGCACCTAGAAATGAGATTATCACTCAATCTTTAGGTAAATACGGACATATAATAATAGTTGACACTATTAAAGAGGCAGCTGAATTTAGTGACCAATATGCTCCCGAACACCTCATAATAATGGCCGAAAAACCCGAAGATCTGTTGGATAAAATTAATCATGCTGGATCCATATTTTTAGGCGACATTACCCCAGTAGCTGCCGGAGACTATGGATCAGGAACCAATCATGTACTACCCACATCCGGATGCGCTCGCTTTACAGCAGGTCTTTCCACAGAATCATTCCTTAAAAAACCAACTATACAACGGCTGACAGAAGAAGGTCTGAAGAACCTGGAAAAAATGGTAGTTACCCTTGCAGAACACGAAGGACTATACTCACACGCAGAATCATTTAAAAAAAGATTAAAAAATATTAAATAATATATTAAATCAAATCAAAGAAATATAAATTTTAATTCCAAATAAAGTATGAATAAAGTAACAAATAATAAATTATATGGAATAATATTATTTCTGAAATTGAGATGAAATAAAATTTACTAAATTAAAATTTATTACATTTATTCAAATATTTTAGAGGTGTATTAAATTGACAGGAAACATAATAAAATGCAGAAGAACTCATTATTCAAAAGAAATAACCCAAGACCTTAATGGAGAAGAAGTAACCATATCTGGTTGGATCCATGAGATAAGAGATCTGGGTGGAATCATCTTCGTATTACTAAGAGATAGAGATGGTATATTACAGATAACCGCTCCCAGTAAAAAGATAACCCCCGAATTATTCAAACAAATTCAACAACTGAAAAAAGAATACGTAATAGCAGTTAAGGGCACAGTTAAGGAATCTCCCAAAGCACCGGGGGGAGTAGAAATCATTCCACAGGACGTTGAATTGTTAAATGAATCAAAACTACCCCTACCCCTAGACACCACCGAAAAAGTAAAGGCTGAAATTGACACCAGACTTGATTCACGATTCTTAGATCTTAGAAAACATAGTGTGAGCTCTATATTTAAAATAAAAAGCAGAATGTTACATTCTGTACGCTTATTCTTAGAAGAAAATGGATTTTTAGAAATAAACACCCCTAAACTAGTTGCTTCAGCAACAGAAGGAGGAACTGAACTCTTCCCCATAACCTACTTTGAAAGGGAAGCATTCCTGGGACAGAGCCCCCAGCTATACAAACAGATGATGATGGCCTCTGGTTTTGACCAGGTCTACGAAATAGCGCCTATATTCAGAGCAGAAGAACACGATACACTTAGACATTTAAACGAAGCAATATCCATAGATATGGAAGCAGCTTTTTGTGATCATGAAGATGTGATGAACATCCTAGAGCAGATCGTGGTAACTGCCATTAAAGATGTGAAGGATCACTGCCAGAGTGAACTGGAAACTCTGGAAATAGATTTAAAAGTTCCTAAAACACCATTTAAACGTGTGGACTATGATGATATGATCGATATGGTCAATAGTCAGGGAGTGCAATTACGTCATGGTGAAGACTTATCCCGTGCTGCTGAAAAAGCCATGGGAGAATTAATAAATGACTATTACTTCATCACAGGATGGCCTACCGATATCAAACCATTTTATGTAATGCCCAGTCAGGAAGATCCACAGAAAAGCTGTGCCTTTGATTTAATGTACGCTGACCTGGAGATATCCTCCGGCGCAATGCGGGTGCATAAACATGACCTTTTGGTGGAACGGATAAAAAAACAGGGACTAAATCCCGAATCCTTCAAAAGATATCTGGCTGCATTTGAATATGGTATGCCGCCCCATTCAGGTTGGGGATTAGGTGCAGAAAGGTTCACCATGTGCCTGACTGGAGCCGGTAATATCCGGGAAACTGTTCTGTTCCCCAGGGATAGAAGAAGGCTAACTCCATAAAAAAATAATTAAATTTAATTTTTAGCCTTCACATACTCCTCAACAGCTCGGGATCCGAAGTAGAATATAACTATTGCCCCTACTATCCAGGTGAAATTGGTTACTATGGTTTTAATAGGTTCCTCAGCAGGTATGGTTACAGTTCCAAAGGTTATAAGGGGTACCAATGCTAGGTAAATAATTACAATAGAACCAGTTAGTGCTTTTCTTACTTCTCCTGTATCAAATGGTGATGTACCAGACATATAATTGGCAATTGTTAGGATACCAAAGAATGTGATTATGCCTATTGATATGAATAGCCATTGAATTGGAATATTTAGAAATGATACCAGGATGGGTATGATAATTAGATCAAGGGTTGCCAGGACTGATATCATTTTAAGGGAATTAGACCATTTTTTACCCCTAAAGTTATTAACCTGTTTTCTATAGTTATCTCTTTCTTTTATGGCTTTAATCCTATCCTTATCCAGCCATTCAACCTTTTTTTCCAGTTCTTCATTAATATTCTGTAATCTCTGTATTTTCTCCTGATCTAACTTTTTGATATCATCTTCGAGCTCATCTTTTTCCTTATAAAGCTGGTTTAAATCCTCTTTATAATCTTTTTTTCCTTCATCCTTCACATCAACACCCCCTTCTGCTTTGAGTATTTAATAAAGGTATAATATTTCATTATATTATTGTAATTTATTAGTTATTAAATTTTTTAATGAATCATAAAAAAGAATTAACCACAATTATGCAAATAATGATTTCAAATTATACAAGAACAACATATTAGTATCACTAGATGAGAAGTTGATCCTATTAATAATGTGGATAACATGTTTATCATTGATCATGTGGGATAAAAAAGTTGATCTTATTATATTTATGTGGATTATGAATTACAGATGAATTTTTTTTTAAAAATCAGAAGGATTCTTTACAAATTATAATGTTTCTAATAATAGTTGAAAGAATATAATACTAAATAAGAAAGGATTAGTTTTTTATATCAGCTAAGTTAAAACTTTACCTAGAATAGTAATAATCAACAGTATTTAATAAGAATCTAATTATGGTAATAAAAAAAGGAGGAGGGTGTCTCTATGATAGGTAAAAAAATTAGAATTGAAAGGATATTAAACAGAAAAACCGGCCGATGCGTCATAGTACCTATGGATCATGGTGTTTCCATGGGCCCTATTAGCGGAATTATTGACATGGCCGAAACCATAGACGAAGTGGCTAGCGGAGGAGCTAACGCTGTTATTGTGCATAAAGGGATAGTAGGAAGTGGACATAGGGGCTATGGAAGAGATATAGGATTAATAATACACTTATCAGCCAGCACCTCTCTGGGGCCTGATCCCGATAATAAAGTAATGGTAACTTCGGTGGAAAAGGCAATGCAAATGGGGGCTGATGCTGTTTCAGTTCATGTAAATGTAGGTTCTAAAAAGGAACCAGAAATGCTTAACATACTGGGAACCACTGCAGAAATATGTGATGATTGGGGAATGCCCTTGATTGCCATGATGTACCCCCGTGGAGAGAAAATAAAAGACGAACATCATGCTGATGTTGTTAAAATAGCTTCCCGGGCTGGAGCTGAATTAGGTGCGGATATCATAAAAACCAACTACACTGGAGATCCAGAGACATTCAAAGAAGTAGTGGATGGATGTCCTGTTCCACTAGTAATAGCAGGGGGACCTCGAGTCGAAACTGACCAGGAACTCCTAGAAATGGTTAAAAACGCTGTTGATATGGGTGGAGCTGGAGTAGCAATTGGTAGGAATGTTTTCCAAGCTGAATCACCCCGGAAAACAACTCGGGCCATTGCTGAAATCGTTCATAATGACATGGAAGTAGAAGAAGCATTAAAAATAATCACCGGTTAAATTTCCATTAAATTTATTGAAGCCATTAAACAGTACAAGAAGGTTATATAATGAAATTCGCATGGATCATGGCTGAAGGAATGGATTGGGATAAGAAGAAAGGATTCATAACTAAAGCCCTGGAGTCAGGGATAGATCATGTTGTTGACTTTTCAGACGTGGAAAATATAAAAAAATTGGGCAATATAACTCTTATTTCAGATATAGAAGGCTCTGATATAGTTTTAGTTGGTAGAAACGGTGAAGGAGACAGTACTTTATCTTTAATGGAGAATTTAATAGAATCAAAAGATCTAAGTGCTGTTAGAAGGCTTAAAAGAAAAGGAAAAAAAGTTGCCGCTTACGTAGAGATCACCAGCAAAAACCATGAAAAATTAGCCTCTCTACTGGGAAAAGAATCAGATTATTTAATACTTCTGGGAAAAGACTGGAAAGTAATTCCCCTGGAAAATATCATCGCCGAACTGCAAAAAGAAGATGTAAAACTAATAGCAGCTGTCTCAGATTATGAAGAAGCCAAATTAGCATTAGAAACACTTGAATATGGTACAGACGGCGTTCTTCTATGCCCCACCGATCTATCACAGATCAAAAAGGTAGCAGAACTGGTGGAGAAAATAGAATCAGAAAATTACCAGTTAAAAGCAGCTACAGTGACCAAGTTAGAACAGGTTGGTTCTGGAGATCGGGTATGCGTGGACACCTGTTCCATGATGAATGTAGGGGAAGGTATGCTTATCGGATCCTATTCTAAAGGATTATTTCTGGTGCACAGCGAATCCACAGAAAGCGAATATGTTGCATCAAGACCATTCCGGGTTAACGCCGGGCCAGTTCATGCATACATCATGACCCCCAATAACAAGACCAAATATCTCTCAGAAATAGAGACAGGAGATGAAGTCTTAACCGTGGATAAAGAAGGCAAATCAAAAACAGCCATTGTAGGACGGGTAAAAATAGAAAAAAGACCACTGATGCTTGTGGAAGCTGAATATGATGATGTAACCCTGAAAACACTACTTCAGAATGCTGAGACCATTAAACTGGTAAAAGAAGACGGAACACCTATCTCTGTAGCCGAGATCAAAGTAGGTGATAAAATCATGATATACCTAGATCCTGACGCCCGACACTTTGGGATGGCCATTGAGGAAAGCATCATAGAAAAATAGTTTAAAATCACCACAATATTGAATATTAAAAAATTATTCTAATTTTTTTGTTTTTTCATCTTAAAAAAAATCCGGTGTTATTGATGGATCAATATGAAGTGGAAAT
Source organism: Methanobacterium sp. (assembly GCA_018263005.1). Lineage (GTDB taxonomy): Archaea > Methanobacteriota > Methanobacteria > Methanobacteriales > Methanobacteriaceae > Methanobacterium_A. The sequence continues at coordinate 658,394 of JADFDH010000001.1, read as the reverse complement.
AATAAGCCCCTCATATAAAGATGAAATCTTCCCAGAAGTGGCTGAACTGGTAAAATATGAAAGGAAAGCCAATATTCATGGAGCATGTGTTAAACTCTTAACAGATAACCAGGACTTCAAGGAAGAGTGGGAAGATAATTTTAAATTCATGAATGAGGATATAAGACCACATTGTAAAATATTCGCAGTATGTGACAGTGGAAAGCTTCAGGTAATGTATGAACCCATGTCCAAGACATGTATAATAAAAAACTGCGATTATTACGGCTGGATAAAAAGCATTGCCCTGGCCGCCATTTCCGATTTTTTCGAAGAATATCATTCTATCCATAGGAGATATTCAGTGCATGGATCTGCAGTGGACTATTCAGGACATTGTATTACAATAATAGGACCTCCCGGCACAGGTAAGAGCACCTTAACCTATGGACTCCTGCAGGAGATGGATTTCAATTACATATCAGATGATTGGTTTTTTGTTCGTCTGTTTAAAAATGATGTGGTTGTCTACTCTTCAGAAAAGAACTCTTATATAAGGGATGATATAGCTAAAGTCTGGAAAAATTTTTCTAACCAGTTAAATGAGGTAAAACTCGATTCTCACAGAAGAGGGATCGCGGAAGTTAAAACATTGTTTAAGGAGAGAGTTAGGGAAAGTTCCACCATAAAAACTGTAGTTCTCCTGGAGCGGGATTTTAATAATCCTCCCTTTAGAAGAGTTAATCCTGAAGATGCGGTAGATTTTATGGTGGAGAAAGATTTCTGCAATCCTCATCAGCTTATTAGAAATAATAGAAAATTTATACTTAGAAAAAGATTCTTCCAGGAATTATTTACCAATACCGAAGTTTACATCCTCAACACTATAGAAAAACCTGCAGAAAGTCTAGATCGAATATTAAAATTAGTTAAAAGGTGAAAAAATAATGAGAGCATTTCTGGCGGTAGATTTAGATGAACCATTACTGGATAAAGTTCTAGAAGTACAGGAAAAGCTTAAAAATTCAAATGCACGGGTTAAATATGTGGAAAAAAATAACTTACATTTTACTTGTAAATTCTTCGGTGAAATAAGCCCTAAAAAGACAGATCAGCTAATAAAAATAGTTACAGAAAAGATTATTAACCAAAAACATTTCAAGATAAACATTAAAGGAACAGGTGTTTTCCCTCATTTAGGTTACATAAGAGTAATATGGTTAGGTTTAGAACAGTCAGATAAATTTTCAAACCTCCTAATGGATTTCGATGATGAATTCATAAAGTTAGGCTTCAAAAAAGAAAGAAACTACACCCCACATCTAACCATAGGCAGGGTTAAAGGATCTCAAAATAAGGAAGCATTAGTATCAATAATAAAAGAACTGGAAGACATCGAAATCGGAGAAATGAACGTGAACAGAATATTACTGAAAAAAAGCGAATTAACTCCTGAAGGACCAATTTACACAACAATTAAAGAATTTGAACTTAAATAAAAAGTACATAATCCCCCATTAAGTATGGATTCAAAAAAAAGATCCCATAAAAAATTCATAAATAAGATTCCCGACAATATAATTCTTAAAACAAGACACCCCCCAAAAAAATATGATTCGTAAAAGAAATAATTTGAAAATTAATTCATACTGATTACAATAATTTATTACTAAAACCCTTTTAATTTTAATATAGAATAAAAATTTCAGGTTGTATTAAATCAAATGGACTACCAAAAAATTTTAAATCAGATCAGGCCTAAAAAAAGTGAAGAAAAAAAGATTCATTCACTATACAATCATCTGATTGAAATCATAAATGAAACCGCCCTGAAAAACAATATCAATGCCCAGGCCGTTCTAGTTGGATCGGTGGCTAAGGGAACCTGGATATCTGGAAAGGCAGATATAGACATATTTATAAAATTCACTACAGACACCTCTGGAGATGAATTGAAAGAAAAAGGACTCTTCCTTGGTAAAGAATGTATTAAAATAATGGACGGCAAATCGGAATTACGCTATGCTTCTCATCCATATGTAACAGGAATAATAAACGGTTATAATGTGGATTTTGTACCCTGCTATGACATTAAGAATATAAAAGAGATGAAATCTGCTGTCGACCGTACCATTGCCCATACGGATTACGTAATAAAAACTTTGAAACCGGAGCAAGCTGATGAAGTATTACTGCTCAAATCCTTCATGAAATCCATAGGTACCTATGGTTCGGAGTTCAAGGTTGGTGGATTTGCAGGATATCTGTGTGAACTCCTGATAATAAATTACGATACCTTTTTAAAAGTATTGAGAAACGCATCAGATGAATGGAAACCTGGTTACCAGATAGATCTATCAGAATATGGGACCGCATCCAGTTATAATGAACCTCTGGTGGTGGTTGATCCTGTAGATAAAAACAGGAATGTAGCAGCAGCTTTAACTCTGCAGAAAATGTCAGAATTTGTTATAGCATCCAGAAACTTCCTTAATAAAGAATCACCATCATACTTCATACAGAAAGAGCTTGATGTTGATTTAAAAGATATTATAGAAGAATTCAAAAGAAGAAGCACCAAATCTATTCTTTTATCTTTCAAAGCCCCACATATACCTGCCGATGCTTTATATCCTCAAATTAAAAAGACAGAAAAATCAATGGTGCATTTTGTGGAGAGAAATGGTTTTAAAACCTTTAATAGTGATTCATGGACCGATGAAAAGAATAAAATACTCATCCTTTTGGAATTTGAAACATGGCAACTCCCCCTAATAAAAAAACACCACGGACCACCCATATGGTCTTTTGACCATGAGGAGAAGTTTAAAGAAAAATACCATGAGAAAGCATTTCTCGAAGAAGACCGCTGGGTGGCTGAAGTGGAACGAGAACATATTAACGCGGTAAATCTGCTTGAAACAACGCTATCCCCTGATAAAATAGGCCTAATTAAGTTCGGTAAGCATATAAAGGGAAATCTACTGGATGAATATGAATTATATGATCTAATTGAATTTTTAGATTCGCAGGATATAAATAAGGATCAGCTGGAATTTTTATTCCTCTACCTCCATAAAAATTGGAAATTATGTAGATAAACATTTAAATCAGTACAATCAAGGTTAATTAATACGATTTTTATACTTGGGAGGCGTTAAAATTAAATATAAACGTATATTATCAATTCTAATATTATCTATCCTGATAATCTGTTTAAATTCAGGTTCTGTTTTTGCAGCAGAATTCTCCAACAACAGCACTGCAAATTCTAGGTACTCTTCCCTCCCAGTGGTAGGGAATAGTTTTATTATGGGCTACTTCATAAACCCAAAGGTTACCCCCATATCAGAAATCGATTTCACCTCCTTAAAAAAGGTAGGAATCACAGATATATACGTTTTAGTATCTGATGAAAATTATTTACCAGTACTATCTGAAGCCAAAACCAGAGCAGATGATGTTGGGATCAGAACCCATGCATGGATATTTCCTGGTTTCAGTTACGCCCCGCAGGTCGCTAATATGAAAATAGGAGTTCTCTTAGATGTGGAAACCTACGATATGCCAGCATATATTGCCCAAATTCAGGCTATGAGGTTAGTTACACAGGGAGTAACATTCTCTGTTTGCGTTAAACCGGATGGATGGGATGATAATCAATACCTATACTTAATAGCACCATTCTGCGACCATATAGTTCCCATGCTTTATATAGGTGACTATGGACAGGGAATAAACGGATTAACAAGATGGGTTAAGATCTACAACACAATTTATCCTGGAAAAATAATAGCAGGACTTGAAACCTACGAATCAGACCAGAATATTACTCCTAAAAATGAGAGTACATTATTATCCGAAATCAACGCTGTAAAATCCTATACAAATGGTATAATTCTCTTCCGATATGGATTATCCAACTTCAATGGCTTATCTTGAGGCTATTAAGAGTTGGTTATTAAAACATCAACAAAAAAAATAATATATCAAATAACACTTACCAATGAAATGAAGCTATGCGAAAATAAGATTTAAACCTTCCTTTCATAGACAAACCGGGGTACTGCATCCCTCAATGGATTGAATTTTTCAATATTTTTTACCTCCATACATTTCATGCTCACCATAGAATGCAGTGATGATGGTAAACGGAGTATTCTTTTAAGATCGATGGAAACTTTCGCATCCACTAAACCCATATTCAAGTATGCTATACTCTTTATTAATCTTTGATATCTTTGGGGGCCTATTTTACCCTTGAACATACCCCATTTATCTTCATGGAGAATTTCTTGATTTTTAATAGCATCTTTAAGAAGTTTAGGGTTAATATCATCTATTAGCATATGGTCTTTAAGGTGTAGAATAGCATATTTAGTTCTTTCTGTGAATACCTTCGGATATCCGAAGGGAATGGTGAAATGTTCTAATTTATAGGTTATTCCATCCTGGGCATATTCATTACGGGGCACCTCTGCTCCGATGATGTACTGTACTATCTGCCCCCGCACATCACTATCCAACCCCATTACCTCCTCATCGAATACTCGCAGATGATATCCGCGACCGGAATAAATCACATGTATATTTTTAAGGCCCAGATCACCCTTCAGGGTATCCATTATATTGCATACAATCTCACGGGCCTGTTCTAGACATATTTCACAAACCCCAGCGCATCCACATTCCCGTATGGGTATGTCCTTGGCATCCACATCAAATACCAGCTCCGATTTTATCCATCCCTCCCTCCTGCGGGGTTTATTATAAAAAGCCACTGATGAGTAAGCAGCGAACGGCGCCCGATATCTTAAAAACTTACGCAGCAGATCCATTGATCTGAAGACCCGATATCTATCATTGGGGCCTCTGCCCATGTGATCGAAGCCAAATTCCCTTTTTATTATTGAATTACTGATAAATTCGGGTATGTCCTTTACATCCCATTCTTCTCTATAGTACCTGCGCCTTTCTTCCTGTGAGGCTGGTTGCAGTAATCTATCATTTTCTTCCATAAGAAATACCATTTAGTCTTTTAAGTCAGTTTTGTGATATTTTATATCATTTAATCTACGGATATAGTAAGATAGAGGATTGCCTATTTTTTTACAGGTTTCATCTGGTTTGCATAAACTGGGAAGGTGTAGTTTAACCTTTTCACATCCCATAGGCGTGTACCAGGTGGTTTCTCCTTCATGTTTGAGTTCTATATCGCTGTGCATGCCGAATCCCATTTTGGCGTTTATGTTAACCTTTTCCTGGGGCTGGTCTTCAAATAACGGTGGGGAACATCTTTCCGCTGCTTCATATATTAAGGGTAGGATTTCTTTTTCCACCGCCTCCAACTGGGGATCAACATCTGAAATCTTCAAGGTTATGTTTCTTCTGAAAACATCAGGATAAAGTCTTGCATATGATAAAAAAGGTGTTAAAAAGAGTATTATTGCATCGTTTCTTCCCCCGGATTTAATACCTTCTAATACTGTTTTAACACAGGGAGGGAAAACATCATTATTAAATGGTGATGCTTCCATATTTTCATCTGCTGTACCATGGTATCCGTAACTAACATAGGTCTTGCTTAGGACCTCGGATATTCCATCAGCCAGATCTAGTAAGATGGGGTTGGGTTCTACCTTTCTCTGAGATTTCTTATAAACCTCTGTGATATAATCCTCTGTTTTCTGCATGATCATCTTGTTCAGGATAAGTTCCTTTATATGATCTCCAATGAGAAGTTCGTACATTTTATGAGGGTCCCTGTTTTCCAATTTATCTTGAAAGCTCTCTGTGAATTCTTCTTCATCTAAAATGATGCTTCCCTGATCCATTACCAGATCTGATAGCCTGATTTTACGTGAACTTAAAAGATCTGCGAAAATGGTCCATTTAACATCCCCGACGAGCATACTACCCAAAATAGTGTTTAATAAATGCTTTTTATCCCTTATTGAAAGTTCTCCTATGCGACTCTCCATGATTTTCCCCTGACACTCTGCCATGGCACGGCTTTCCCTTGAATTAGGACCGAATTTAACACTAATTGCCTGTGCAAGTAGATAAAAAGCTATTACATCGAATCTTGTGATCTGAGGATTGTAGAGGTATGAATATTTTTTATAATCAAAATCTGGGTTATTTTTTTTCCGAATATACCACTCCAGTCGTTTAAGGGCTAATTCTATTAAATTATGAGGTATGGATTCATCATCAGCTATATCCTGAGATCTACTGTGAATTACCAGATCAATTAAATTTCCATTTTCTTCATAAACAGAATTTAAATCTCCTAATTCCCTTACAATCTGCCTTCCTTCCTCAGAGAATGGGTTTATAAAAGCCACTGCAACCATAGTTAATAGTATGGTTTATCTGTAAAAAATAGTTATTATTAAAAATTTTTTTTTATTCATTTCCTAATGGAAAGGATTTAAGTCACCAGATTTATATAGAATATATTTAGATAATACTGTCTAATACTGTATTATATTCATGTTATAACCAAAAATTGTTTAAAACTGGATTATATTCTATTTTAAAGTATCATTTGGTTTTAAGTATGTTTTATAGAATTATATTGATGAAAATATGTAGGAGGAATATATTTGAGTAAGGTTTTTATAACCTGTGCACTTCCCTATGCCAACGGCCCCACTCACCTAGGCCATTTAAGATCTACATACATTCCAGCTGATGTTTATGCCCGTTACAATAGAATGAAAGGACGAGATGTGCTTTTTGTTTGTGCTACAGATGAGCATGGAACTCCCATAGCTGTTCAGGCGGAAAAAGAAGGTAAACCCCCTAAAGAAATTGCGGGTAGATACTATGAAATGATTAAAAATGATCTGGAATCATGTGGTATATCACTGGATAACTTTGGTCGAACCACCGATCCTTTACACTACCAAATGGCTCAGAATTTTTTCCTGAAACTTTACAATAATGGATTTATTTATGAAAAAACCATCAAACAACCCTACTGTACCGATTGTAATCGTTTTTTACCAGACAGGTATGTAGAAGGAATATGTCCCTACTGCAGTGGAGAAGGAGCTCGCGGAGATCACTGCGAAATATGTGGGCGTCATCTGGATCCAATACAACTCCAGGATCCCAGCTGTTTGATCTGCCATAACAAACCAGAAATAAGAAAATCCACACATTATTATTTCAAATTAAGCGAATTTGAGACTGATATAAATGAATGGATTGATAATAATCATCAATTACCACCTAACGTTAAAAATTACGCCCTTCAATGGATTAAAGAAGGTTTAAAAGACTGGATCCTCACCAGAGATATGGAATGGGGAATACCAGTACCATTGGAAGAAGCTAAAGGAAAAATAATATATGTATGGTTGGAAGCTTTACTGGAATATATCACATCAGCAGCCCAGTGGGCAGAAAAAAACGATAAATCTTGGAAAGACTACTGGAATGATAAGACAATCCATTTCATAGGTAAGGACATTATCTACCATCACTCTATTTTTTGGCCAGCTCTTTTAATGGCTTATGGATGTAAACTTCCTTACACCATCATCGCTGGAGAATATCTTTCCCTGGAGGGTAAGAAGATGTCCACCAGTAAAAATTGGGTTATTTGGACATCTGATTTCTTAGAAGACTTTGAATCAGATATTTTAAGATATTACCTTTTAGTTAATGCCCCGTTAACCAGAGATACTGATTTTTCCTGGGATGATTTCCAAAGAAGAATCAATGATGAACTGGCAGATGTTCTAGGTAACTTCTTACACCGTACCTTCACCTTCACCAGCCGCTTTTTTGATGGTAAAATACCCCCTATTATCATTATGGATGAATATGACCAGAAAATCATGGACAAAATAGGTACAACTCCCCAGGTGGTCTCTGACTATATTGAATCCTTTAAATTCAGAGATGGTCTGGTGGAGATTATAAAACTTGCTAAACAGGGCAACAAATACTTCAACGATAAAGAACCATGGAAAACCGTTAAATTAGATCCTGAAAAGGCAGCTACATGTTTAAACATTTGTAATCAACTTTGCAAAACATTAGGTATTTTATTAAACCCATATTTACCTAATAAATCAATGGAAATATTGAAAACTTTAAATCTGGATTCATATACGATTAATTGGGATTTTACAATAGAAAAACTTTCTCATGGACATGAGATATCACAGGCAAAGCCCATTTTTATTAAAATAGAGGATGGAGTAATTAAAGATAAAAAAGAAACACTTTATAAAAATCTAGGAGAGATAGACAGTATGAAAGACATAATTAGTATCGAAGATTTTGCTAAATTAGAATTTAGAGTGGGAAAAGTAATAGGCGCTGAAAAAGTTAAAGACAGTGCTAATCTCCTGAAACTAATGGTAGATGTTAAAGAAAAAAAATTACAAGTAGTTGCTGGTTTAGCTAAAAAATATTCACCAGAGGAAATTCTAAATAAGAAAGTAATCATCCTGGTTAATTTAAAACCAGCTAAATTATTTGGTATTAAATCTGAGGGAATGATACTAGCTACAGATGAAAGTCTGAGTGTTCTAAGTGTAGAAGGGGCTGCTGTTGGTGAAAAAATAAAATGAATGAATCGGTTCTTATTGGGAAAGCAGAGAAATTTTTAAAAAACATTCGACAATATGAGATTGAAATCGATGAAATTACCGATATAAACCGTTTCATAGAAATTTATACATATTTATACAACAATCTAACAGATTTACAAGAATTCAGAGATACAATGGAGATAAAGGGTTACAAAGCACCCTACCGTTCCATTGTAAAATACGGGCGTCCTTCATCAGTAGAGATGCTAGCTGAAGATATGCACGACATCACAAGACACACCCAGCACTTCCGAATGAAAGCAGCTGCCAAAAAAAACATCCTCGATCGGGTAAAATCATCAACAGCATCTCATAAAATAGCTCTAGGACATCTTGAAGAATTTGCAATTATAAGATGTTCAAAATGCCAATGCGAGTACAAAGGGCATGAGATATCCGAATTAATTAAAGCAAAATGTTCCTGTGGTTCTAATGATCTGGAGTTAATACAGAACATCCATGGTGTTTATCGGCCGGAGACTATAAAATTCTTACCCTTATCTGGTGACTACATGGTTAAAATGTCAGAGCTTTCACCTAAGGCCAGAGAAGCCTTTCGAAAGATAGTACGTATCTTAAAGCAGGAAAAAAGGGGAATTGTAAAAACCCTTTCATTGGTGGTGAAAGTCTTTGAAGATGGCAGATGGGTTAGGAAAAGAGTTAATTTAGATGCCATAGAGCAGGTCAACTATGAAAAAGAAATAAGAAAACAGTACGGACCAGATGCTAGGATAGAATTCATGCAATTCCACCGCAGACGTCCCTCAATAATTAATGATAAACATGTACAAACCGCTCTAGCACTGGCCTATGTGAAATACGCTGAAAACAAAGCCCAAGAAATAATAACCCCCATATTAAAGAGTTATCTTAAAGACCCATCGAAGATTATTTTATATGATGATCTACAGGAAATTTCCCGAGAAAACGCCCTGAAGATAAGTGACGATTCTGAAGATGTTACGGCAATTAAAAACGAAATTCTGAATAAGAAGTTATTTGAAAACGGTTTAACGGATAAAAAAGGCCGTTTAGATCAGGAACTGGAAATAGACCTGGCAATGAAAGATAAAATAGAAAACTGTCTATTGGTTAAAATTCCCAGTACTTTAATAACATGGGACATAATTAAATACTATCTATCAACCTCTTTTGATCATAGAAGTAAATATTCCGGCTTATTTCCAAATCTACGCCCAAGTTTAGATACTAATCAAACAAAAACCTTTAATAACTTCGAAGAATCTGTCATTAGGATTATAAAAAGATATTTTCATGAGAAAATTCCCCTAATAAATAACATCAGTGAATTATTAGCTGGTAAATTCGAAATTGAAAAGAAGATCAAAGGATTGCATGTTAAAACAAATCCTCCTGCAGTTGGGGCTGCCATATTAAATAACATAGGAAACATATCCCTAGAAGAATCAGCCCTTATATTTACATTAAACCCCGAAGAAGTAATATCAGAAAAGGAAAAAATAAATACCTTCCAAAAACCATCCTCCCGGAAAGCTCAGAAATTCTTAGAAATGATAAAAGGATAAAAAAATCTGGGAATATTCATAATAGATGAAAAATTCTTGAAAACAATAAAAGGATGAAATAATCCTATAAACGATTAAAATACCATATTATTTCTGATAACATAAAAACGAGGAGTTGTATATTTTTGGGTAAAGAAATCTATGTGAACCAACCATTATCCTCCCAGAAGATCATGGAAATTCTGGATAAAAATCCAGAACTAGAAAAGATAAAATGCCCACCAAGCATCTACCAGAGAATAGCTCCTAAATATCTTGAGGCCCTATCTAAATTAGGTGTGGATGTAGAGGCTGTTTCATATAAGGGAAGGCCAACAAAATATGATGAAGAAGATGTTGAAAAAATATCTCTACTACAAAAAAAGGGCTTATCTTTCCAGGAAATCTCAGAAAAACTGTGTATACCCTTAAAAACCATATATTACCTAAATAAAACTCCATTGAAGAAGGGGCGTAAAAAAAAATATTCATCCGAAATAATTCAAGAAGTTAAAGAACAATCGGAAAATGGCTTATCTGCACGAGAAATTTCTAAGAACCTAAATATTCCTTTAAGAACTGTTTACAGCTTTATGAAGGCAGATGAAAAAAAATTAGATTAAAAAAGTTTAAAATTGGTGTCTTATGGCATATAACATCCTTAACCAGGACCTTATACTGATCTCCAGCATATGCGGATTGTTAGCTTTTTTTGTAACCTATTTAACCATGCCCCGGTTAATAAAGAAATTACAAGATGCTAAAATAGTGGGAAAAGATATTCACAAACCCAGCAAGCCATTAGTAGCTGAGATGGGTGGAATCGGAATTCTCTTTGGTTTCATCATCGGATTATTCGTGGCCATCTACCTATATCCCATACTACAATTCACCCTGATCATAACCCTGCTGGTGATCCTTCTGGTTGGTATGGTGGGTATGGTAGATGATCTGATAGAGTTATCCAGTAAGGAAAAGCTCATACTTTTATGGCTGGCCGGTCTGCCACTTATATGGATCGCACCACCTAATGTGGGTATTATATACATGCTTTTAATGCCATTGGCAGTAACCATCGCTGCTAATCTAACCAACATGTTAGCCGGGCTTAATGGGATTGAATCAGGATTAGGGGCTATTGCCATGACCTCTCTGACAATTTCATGTATAATAATGGGAAAATATGATGTGGCTATAATATCCATGGCCATGTTAGGAGCTCTTTTAGCCTTTTTAATCTACAACCGTCATCCTTCTCGTGTATTTCCTGGTGACGTGGGGACACTGATTATAGGAGCCACCATTGTGGTGGTGGCCTTCATAGGCCGGGTTAAAATGATAGCCTTCATAGTTCTTATTCCCAACATTATAGATAGTGCACTGAAATTTTACAGTGCCGGAATTATGGAAAGACAGAAACACGCCCCAACCGAAGTAGATGATAATGGTAAACTAATTGCCCCTGAAGGAGGATTCAATTCTCTCATCCGAAGCGTCCTGCACAGGCCCATGAGTGAGGAAAAAGTAGTAATAATCATCTGGTTAATTGGGATATTCTTCGGAGCACTGGGCATTATTTTATCCTATGTACTGAAAAGTAGAATAATTTAAAACGATTTATATCCTGTTTTTATATATCTGTTCCTTGAATTTAATAGTATATCTGGTTCCCTGGCTCCTATCAAGTTCCATAGATCCGTCTAGTTGATTTACCAGGGAATTTACCAGTTGTAAACCTAAACTCAACTTTATATTTTTATAGTCAAGGTTTTCTGGGAATCCCACACCATTATCACTTATTATCAGTTCGTATTCGTTGTCTTTTGATTTTAATGATATTCGTATTTCCCCAGATTTCTCATCGTCAAACGCATATTTAAGACTGTTGGACACTAATTCACTGATAATTAATCCGCAGGGAACAGCTGTTTCAATATTAAGAGAAACATCTTTTACATCAATTACACTATCAATCGGGATTTTCAGACGATAAGAATGGAACAGGTGAGAAATCAAACTCTTGATGTAATCGTCGAAATTAATCTTATTGAGATCCTTGGATTGGTATAACATCTCATGGATTAAAGCCATGGAAAACACGCGATTTTGACTTTCTTTTAACACGTTTACCGCTGTAGGATCTGTTTTAACATAGGATCCTTGCAGATCAAGGACGCTGGAGACTATTTGCAGATTGTTTTTAACCCTGTGATGTATTTCTTTAAGTAGGATTTCTTTTTCCTCTAAAGACTTCTTGATTCTAATTTCGGCTTTTTTAATCTCGGTTATGTTCCTGTGTTGAATTACGGCATTGGTAACTCTGCCCTGGGCATCTTTTATGGGGAAAATGGTAACGTCCAAAATTATATGGACATAATTTTTCAAAGCCAGATGTTTCAGTTGTTTACTATCATATACCAGCTCGAAGTTCACAGTCCGGCCTTCCTCAAATACACCCCTTATAAGAGGCATATATCCCTGTTCTTCAACAATATCATCTTTAAAAATATTATAACTACCCATAACCTCCTCTCTAGTTATATCCAACAAATCCAGGCAGGCCTGATTAATTCTGATCAGATATCCTTCAGAATCAGATATCCACATGGGATGGGGACTTTGATCAATTATACTGTTTAGGAATGACTCTGAATTTTTAAGGGCATTTTCTGCTTTTTTACGTTCAGTGATATCTCGAATGATGGAGGTGAAGTAGATCTTATCTTCGGATTTCCAGGCGGACAAAGACATCTCAAAGGGGAACTCGGTATCGTCTTTTTTAAGTCCGGTGGTAACCACCGTTCGACCGATCAACCTGTGTTGGCCGCTCCTCTTGAAATTATTAAGTTCATTTAAATAATTCTTTCTAAACCGGTCGGGCATTAAAATAGTGAGGGACTTACGCATAATTTCCTTCTTCTCATATCCGAAAATCTCTGTTAAACTCTTGTTAAACAGTATAATATTCCCATTTTGGTCTGTTGTAACGATACCATCTACTGCTGACTCTGCAACAGCCCTGAAACGCTGTTCACTTCTTTTAAGCCTGTTTTCAGCGTCTTTTCTATCGGTGATATCACGAACAGACTCAATAGCACCATACATCCTCCCCTTATGATCTAAAAGCTTAGAAGCCTTAACCCACACATAAGCTCCCCTACCACCATACAAAGAAGGCACAAAAACCTCCGCCTTAAGCGTCTGCCCCTCTTTATCTATAAAATCATACTTACCCACATATTCAGAACCTTCATCACCGATAAGATCTATTAAAATAGGACGCTTTTCCCCATACCAGGGAATAGCATACTCATAATCACCTTTACCCAACATATCCTCCTTAAGATAACCCGTCATCTCCTCCAAAGCACGATTCCAAGCAATAACCTTACCCTCATGATCGATAGCGAAGGTAGCATCAGGTAAAAAATCAAACATATCTGCCAAAAGCCTTTCTGATTTTTTAAGAGCTTCCTCTGCTTTTTTTCTCTCTGTGATATCTCTGATGATAGAGGTGAAAAAGTTTCTACCTCCAGACCTCCAGGCGGATAAAGACATTTCAAAAGAGAATTCCGTACCGTCCTTCCTTAATCCTCTTGTTTTTAATGTCTTACCCAAACGTCTATGCTCCCCTGACTCTTTATAAATCTTTAAACCTTTCAAATAATCATCTTTCAACCTATCCGGCATTAAAATAGTTAAATTCGCTCCAATTAGTTCATCTCTAGAATATCCAAAAATCCTACCCAAACTTTCATTATAAAATAATATTTCACCATTTTGGTCTGTTGTAACGATACCATCTACTGCTGACTCTGCAACAGCCCTGAAACGCTGTTCACTTCTTTTAAGCCTGTTTTCAGCGTCTTTTCTATCGGTGATATCACGAACAGACTCAATAGCGCCATACATCTTCCCCTCATGATCTAAAAGCTTAGAAGCCTTAACCCACACATAAGCTCCCCTACCACCATACAAAGAAGGCACAAAAACCTCCGCCTTAAGCGTCTGCCCCTCTTTATCTATAAAATCATACTTACCCACATATTCAGAACCTTCATCACCGATAAGATCTATTAAAATAGGACGCCTTATTCCATACCAGGGAATAGCATACTCATAATCACCTTTACCCAACATATCCTCCTTAAGATAACCCGTCATCTCCTCCAAAGCACGATTCCAAGCAATAACCTTACCCTCATGATCGATAGCGAAGGTAGCATCAGGTAAAAAATCAAACATATCTGCCAAAAGCCTTTCTGATTTCTTTAAAGCTGTTTCAGATTTTTTTCTTTGAGTTATATCTTGTACATGAGAAATGAAAAATAATGGTTTCTGGTTTTCATCATGAAATAAAACAACATTAACATCCGCCCATATAATATGACCGTCTTTATGGACATATCTCTTGATCAAATTAATCTTTTCTTTTTCTCCGGAAAATAAGGATTCCACAGCTTTATGGCTAATTTCCAGATCATCATCATAGGTTAATTCATAAAATAATTGGCCTTGTAATTCTTCATTAGAATAACCAATCAGGTCACAGAATTTTTTGTTTGCTTTAAAAATTCTTCTATCAGAGCCAGATAAAACCATTCCCACCGGGGCTTGATTAAAACTGGCTTTAAATCTTTCTTCACTTTCTTTTAGTTTCTGATCAGTTCTATGCTTGTAAAGGGCCATATCAATAGTGTTTTTTAATACTGTAATGTTCACCGGTTTTATTAAATAACCATAGGGCGAAGTTAGCTTGGCACGATCAACCGTGCTTTTTTCAGGGTGTGCTGTTAGGTAAACGATGGGTATATCGTAATTCTCGTTTATTTTGGCTGCTGTTTCAATTCCATCCATATCGCCCTTCAATATAATATCCATCAAAACCAGATCCGGTTTAAGTTCGGCAACTTTATCCAGGGCATCTTTACCAGTAGAACTTATTCCCACCACTTCAAATCCAACTGATTTTAAGGATTGCTCAAAACTCATAGCCTCGATTAATTCATCCTCAATAATCAAAATCTTGGATTTCAAATCTTCACCTTCAATATTTAGTAATATAATTATATATTTTATAACTAATATTCTTTTAGAATAGAATAGAAATTTAAAAGAAAAAAACACAGTTTAAAAACAGTCATAGAAGATATTATTAACTTTAATTAGAAAAAGCATGAATTAGAAAGTGTTTAAACTAAATCCACTGCACATCACCAGTGGTGAAAACATAATTATCTGAAAATGCAGGGTTATATAATGAATTAGTTAGATTCTGTGTGTTAAAAACCTCACAGATACTCCTACGAACATGATAATTTATTCGATCACCCAGACAATTAAGATCATTTTTATTAAGAGGAGGTCCTGAGGCATAAATTCTTAGCTGTATCTTAGTACGATTATATAAGGGATTATATCCCTGATCTAAGTAGTCTATCTTTATTATTTTTATATCAGAAGGATTAATAAGATTAGGACGCTCTATAGAGTAATTAGAAAATGTTATATCGGGATATATTGCTTGAGTATCAGCAATTACTCCTTCACTGGCACCGCTTCTGGCTGCACTCATTGCCTGTGTTAATTCACTTTCATGGGCTATAAAAAGAGCCACAGAAAATGTTGCCAACAACAAAAAACCAGTTAACATGATGAATTCCGCAGATATCTGACCATCAACATCCATACAATCACTACTGATTAATAATTACAATCCAGTTTTCACCATTTCCATCCAGTTTGTTTAATATAATATAATTCCGGGAAGGTAACAAGATAACATTAGAACTCTTTAAAGTAGTGGGATTGTCAGATATCATCTCAGGGACAATATTAGCCAATCCCCTCCTACCTTCCAATCTAACCATAACCCCAGAAGAATTAACCAGGATATGATAATTACTATTTTTTCCTAACATCGGAGGAGTGCTGATAATAATATAATGACCATTCCCACCAGCATAAACCTGATCAACATAACCTGCAATACATTCAGCTAAACTACGTGCCTCAACTAGTTCCTTAGACTCATCAACCATGTTAAACCGATCCATAGTCAGATTTGAAATGCCACCCATCATAATCAATACCATGAAAGTGGCAAAAATAAAATCAACACTCAAAGAACCAATGCAATCCATAGAAATAATATATTACTTTTTGTATATAAAATTAATACTTTTGTAAAATATTCGTATATAATTTTTTGTGCCGCGATTATAGCTTATTTTCCCTATTCATAGTCTATTCAGCAGCCCAACCACTAGAAAACCCACAATTAATACTACTTTTTAAGCAATAACATAATATAAAATAATTTTATAAAAGACATTTTTTTCTCTTAAAATCTAAAATAACCATATAATTCCGCTTTTTATGCCTTCTAAATTTCTCTAAATGTATTATAATTGGTTGTGTTTTTATCTGCAATGTTCATTTTTTACTTTTTGTACATAACCAAAAGCTTAATATATTACTTTTATAATTATTAATATTAAAAATGTGAGGAAGTGGTAACTCATGAACCCCACTGAGAAATTTGATATGATATTAGAACTTGAAGGAGATAACCAAACACAACCAAATCAAGAAGTTAAAACCATTAAAAAGATTGAAAAACAGCTAAAAATTCATGACCCCCGCTTCTATATTAAAGAATCGGAGTATTATAATGTTTATATGGTTGAATTGAAACAGAATAATATTAAAACTGTTAAAAAATTAAGAAATTCTGGGATAGAAAATAAATTAAAAATCATCCCCATTGATAATGTGGTTTTAACCAGGCCAGAGAGAATAGAAAGTAAGATCATAAAAATTAGTAAAGAAAAAATGAAAAATGGAGATACATTCACCATCGATTGTAATATACGGGGGAAAAGATACATCAAATCAAAAGAAGTCTTCATAAAATCCCTTTATAAAAAGATTGAAAAATTAAATGGTAAACCTGATGATGCTAATCCAAACTGGATCATTCACATCGAGGTCTTAGGTGAAAATACAGGAATTAGTATTGTTAAAAAGGATCTTGATCAATTATAATCTGAAACTAAATACTATTATCCTGATAATAGCTGATTAATTAAGATTAAAGAATTATCCTACATTCTCCTAAAAATATAAATTTTCAAAAAAATATAATATATAACTGTAATTGACACCCCTGTAAGATATGGCATAGATCATTCTCTTGAAAAAATTTGTTTAAAATCCAAATCCTCCTGGAAGATGATAAACACAATCATAAATCTTTAGTTTAATCTCTAAAATTATCTTTAGAGGTGATAAAATGAGATTAAAAGACATTAGACAGTATAAAGGCAAATTCACAGGCAAATTAGTTAAACCAGATATGGGTCAGAGCACCAGAGGGTTCGCTAAAGATGACTATGTGATTGTCATGCATGCAGATGACTACAAGGAATATCTCTTCACCATCAAAGAAATAAAAGCAACATGGAAAGATGAAAACAGTGATGATATCAAAGAACTAAGAGAAATAGCCCATATCAAATTCAAAAACAGGAAACTAAATCACGCCTGGAAAGAAGCCATAAGACTGTTCGTGAAAAAAAATAAACACCTTCTAGAAAGAAGATATGATAGGTTGCATCAAAGTTATTAGTATAAAATATTCCCCACTTTCACCGTAGATTGAGGAATAACTCTATTAAATCACTAATTTTTATATGATTAATAAAAATAATATCCATTTATTAGTTTCCAAATCTATTTAACCCATAATATCTTATAAAACATTACCAGAATATCAGATTTTGTTTATATGATAAATATAAGGTGGATTATATGTATGAGATTTTCCTATACAGCGGTGGTGTTTACAGATTCGACGAATTTAAAGAAGCTGTAGAAGACATAGGAGGGTTAGTACTAAAAAAAGACCATTTCCATATTAGCCGAGGAACTTCTTTCCTAGCCGAAGAAGTTCATGTGATGATCATCATACCCCTTCAGGATGAGAAAATTATCAGATCATTATCAGACGAGCTTAAAGGCCATTTAAGTAAATTAGAGTTAAATGAAACCCAACTAAGGGATATTTTAACCTATGTGTCCGTCTGTGATGCTATAATCAGATCCGGATCAGCGATGACACTAGATGAAATTGAAACTTTCCTGGAATGCCCATGCCCTGCTGAAATTTGCTATGGCCAGGAATTAGAATTATGCATCCATGACGATCTGGAAGAATCATTGAAAAAATTCTGCAAAAAAAAATTATTTAAATCCCGTAAGAGAAATGAAGAAACTGAATATAATCTGTCAGATCTGGATGACTAAATCCCCCATTAATAAATTATAAAATGAATTCAAAGGAGTGATTTTTAATGAAAGCCGAAGAAATGAATAAAAAATGCCCCAAATGCGGATCCAAGGATAAATCTATTTCCACTGTTAAAAACCCCACTAATAAAATAAAATTCACAGATGCTGGTATCAATGAAGATAGTGATTTATTGGTTGGTTCTATTCGCTGCAGCTCTTGCGGATATCTCTTCGAATATTGTAAAGATGGATCATGTTCTATTGCTGTGAAAAAAATAAGATTATAATTTAAAATAAAGTTTTTGATTCATGATAAACAGCAGTAATCTTATAATAGCCGGAATTATAGTTATTTTCATCGGATTCATCCTGGTAATTCTGGGAACTGCCCATCAAGGCACCAATAAATCTAGTGATGTTAAAACAGGAGGAGTAATCCTAATAGGACCAATACCCATCATATTTGGCAGTGACAAAGGAACCATAGTCGCCGCAGTGATCCTGGCCGTTATCATGATGATCATAGCTTATTTCCTGCTCTACAGGGGGTTGAAGATCTTTTAATGTAATGGAATGTTGATTTCAAAATGTTTAAAAGGAAAATTGATATTAGAATGTTTCAAATGGATATGATTTCAGAATGTTTAAATTATTTTCAGATGCCATTTCCAGGCTGTTTTTATAATCGATTCTAAATCAGGATAGGATGGTCGCCAATCCAATATATTCTGTGCTTTAGAGGAACTGCCCACTAAGACTGGAGGATCTCCTGGTCGTCTTTCTGTTTCTTTCACCTTTATATTTCTCCCGGTCACCTTCTCAGTTGATTCAATTACCTCCCTCACAGAGAAACCCTGACCATTGCCTAAATTAAAAACATCACTTTTCCCACCTTTTTTTAAATATTCTAATGCTTTAATATGGGCATCTGCCAAATCCATTACGTGTATATAATCCCTTATACATGTACCATCAGGAGTGGGGTAATCTGTACCGAATATGCTGAGATCTTCCCTTTTACCAGCTGCAACATCCAGTGCTAATGGTATTAGGTGTGTTTCAGGCTGATGCAACTCTCCAATTTCTGCATCGGGATCCGCACCAGCGGCGTTGAAATAACGTAAAGAAACATAATTAAATTTATAAGCCCTACTGTAATCTTCTAAAATCTGCTCAACCATAAATTTACCCTTACCATATGGATTAATAGGTTTTTGGGGGTGCTTTTCGGTGATGGGTATATCCTGGGGTGTTCCATATGTGGCGCAGGTTGATGAGAACACTAAATTCGTAACTTCTTCCTCCAGCATCACTTGCAACAGGTTCAATGTGTTGCGTAGATTGTTCAGATAGTATTTCTGGGGATCTTCCACTGATTCTCCGACGTAGGTAAAGGCAGCGAAGTGCATTACTGCATGGATAGGGTATTTTTTAAAAACTTCTCTAATTTTTTTAATATCCCCTAGGTCGCCCTGTTCAAATATTCCCCATTTAACGAAATCATCATGTCCAAAACTTAAATTATCAAATACAACGGTTTCATAGCCTTGATTGTTGAGCATTTTGTTTATATGCGCCCCTATGTAACCTGCTCCTCCTACTATCAGAATCATCGAAATCAACCTCAACTTATTAAATTATTTGGATTAGTTCTAATTATAAGATTGCTTTTATAATAAATGGGTTTATGGATATAATAAATAGGTGTTTATATGAAACAAATATCACCCATAACTATTTTGTTAAAATTATAATTCCTTGCAACTTAAAATTTAATTATACCAATCTTAAAGTAGCATATGGCCTATCATAGTAATTATAATTATTTTTTTAAATAAAAACGGTCTTTAGACCATGAAATTCATGAAGATCAGCTTTATAGAAAAAAGGTTCAATTAATTGTATTATTAATCTAAATAATTCCAGAATAACATAATTTATTTATTAGAGGAAGCTCCTTAATTTTTAATATAGGAATATTATAATTTTTATCAGATGAATTAAAAAATGTATATTTTTTTATCGGAGGATGATCAATGTCAGTGCTAAAGAAAATTAGAAATACAAATTTCCGTTACAAGAGTCAAAAAATTAGGATTTTATCTATTTTAAGTATGATCATGCTCTTTTTTTTAGCAAGTGCATCGGGAACTTTTGCTGCTAATAACACCACCACAAATTCATCTGTTTATACCGCTGCTGCGGAATCAGGCTATACCATGTCCATACTGGATAGTTCTTTAGGTGGTGATGTCCTAAAAAACTCCGAAATAAACCAATATATCCCCAAAACAGAATTCAGTAATCAGATATTCAATATGGCTAAACAGGGTTCTGTGGTGTTGAAATTTGGCAATGGTAACGGGCCTAAACTACTAATATCAGCAGCCATTCATGGTAACGAAGTAGAGGCAAGCATAGCTACCATGAAATTCTTAGAATATATTAAAGATAAAACTTTTAATGGAACATTATATGTTATACCATTCGATATCCCTAAGAATACTGAATTAAACGTCCGAAACTATAATGGTCAGGACCCTAATCGTGTTTGTAATATACCCGGAACTCCTGGTTATAATATTGTTCAATTCTGCCTAAGAGAAGGGGTTCAATATCTATTGGAAGTTCACTCTGGAACAGGAGTTGGGTCTTCAGGTTTACTTATTTCTAACTCCGAATACACCATGACCCAACAAGAAAGAGCATGGGCATCATATATCAATTCCCACTCCAACAGTTGGACATTAATTGGTATAGATGATTATGCAGGGCTCATGAGGACCTATGCAAATAAACTTGGAATTAACAGTATGAACATGGAAGTAGATAGTGTCGTACTATCAACCAAGACAGCTGCTGAACTTGAATACACCATGATCCTAGCTGCAACCCAGTTCCTTGGATTTGACGGGCCCAGTACACCTACAGATCCTAATACTGTGACTTTAAATCAGGTAGCTACTGCGGCTTCCAGTGTTAAAAGCTATTTTGAATCCAACAGCAGATTACCCAATTATGTGACCATCGGCAGCAACCAGATAAGCATGTCCCAATTTATTTATCTTTTAGCCAGTGGTGTTGTCAACATAAATAATGGTTCAAATTCAGCCATTACATTGAAAACTGTCGATGCTGCCACCAGTCCTTCTGGAACCATAAAATCAGGCAATATCATGAAATCGGAGTTTCTATCCATTGCGCAGACTATCACATCTTATATAACAACCAATAACAAAGCACCAGACTATGTGAGCACTTCCCTGGGAAACATGAGTTTTGAACAGTCAGTTTTCATGCTAAGCAAAATTATGAACTACTACAAAACCAACACCAGACTACCCAACTACGTTTCTATGACTGCTTCATCATCAGGCACCACCCCCACCCCCACCCCTACTACTGTTACCATGTCTCAAGTAGGATCCGCTGCAGCCACAGTGAAAAGTTACTATGAGTCTAATAAAGCATTACCCAGTTCAGTTACCATATCCGACCAGTCAGTAACCATGCCTTCCTTTTTAAATCTTTTAACCACCGCCACAATACAGGCTAACAATGGTTCAAACACAGCCATCACCTTAAAAACAGTGAATACACCCACCAGTCCTTCTGGAACCATAAAATCAGGCAATATCATGAAATCGGAGTTTCTATCCATTGCGCAGACTATCACATCTTATATAACAACCAATAACAAAGCACCAGACTATGTGAGCACTTCCCTGGGAAACATGAGCTACAGCAAACTTGTGTACATGTACAGTAAAATAATGAACTACTACAAAACCAGCACCAGGTTACCTAATTATGTATCCATAACTTGAGAATAGAGGTTTAAATCCTTCTATTAATTTTTATTTTATTAAAACTATTTTAAATTCTCTGATTCAGAATAATTTTAAATTCTTCTATAAATATACTAAGTCATTTTATTAGTCAAATAAAATGTGATCTCACACAGCATAGTATTCACTATCTGCTATCTGGATTTTTCTGATGATACCTTTATTTTCCATGGACATTATGAGATTATAAACACCCAGTGTTGTTAGGCTTAGATCTCCATATAAGAGATGTCCTTCTAATAAGTATCGGGGTATATGGCCTTCATCATCGATTAGGCTTTTGATTATTTCCAGGGCTTTCATCTCTTTTTCTGTTAGATCGTATAATTCCGTATCTTCCTTCTCAGGTCTTTCCGGTATTTTATCATTTGGTATTGGATGATTTAGTTGATTTATTTTTCTTGAAGCACTATTTAAGTCTTCTATATTTTCATCTCCGGATTCGGTTGATTTTTCTACTAGTTTCACATATTCCTCATTCTCTATGAAGAGGATGCCCTGTTCTTCTAAAGCTAAGAGTGTTTCTTGTAATACTCCGACTGAGAGGTCTAAATCCAGTTTAAGTATGTTTATTGGCACTCCATCGGGATATTCTGCCTGGAAGTATTTGATTCTGTTGAGGATTATGTTTTGACCGGTCATTTTTTTTATCCTTTATTTTCCATTAACTTGGGAGACTTCTGATATTCCATCTATTTTTTCGATATGGAAAACATTATCTGCAAAGCTTTCCAGTTCTCTTTCATGAGAAACTATGATTATCTGGGGACATTCCAGTTCATTTAGTATTTCTCGGACTTTGAACAGTTGTTCCTTACTGAACCCGTCTGTTGGTTCATCTAGTATTAATAAGTTGGATTCCATGCCTGTAGATACCTTCTGTACCATGTAATTTAATGCTAAACGATAAGCTAAGGCTACACTGGTTTTTTCTCCGCCACTTAGATAGTTTATTTCCTGTTCAAAACCATCTTGTTCTATTATTGGTGTGAATTCTTCGTTTATCCTGCCTGTTTTACTGGGATCGTCCATGAGTATATGTAACCATTTTTGGAAGTTGTCATCAAATTCTAGGTGGATATTCTGCATCACATGTTTTTCTATAACGCTTAAAGTGGGAATCAGATAGTCATTGAGCCAAGTATGATAATCCTTTAGGTTATTTAACTGTTTAAGAATACCTTTCTTCTTTTGGATCTCTTCTTCCTTCATCGATATATCTGCTGAGTAACTTTTAATCATTGTTTTGGTGGTGATTATTTCCTGGTTACAATCCTGAAACTCTTTATCTGTTTTCTTATGTGATGTTTTAATTTTTTCTATTTCATCCATTACTCCGGACATCTTATCTACTTTACTTTGAGCTTGAAGTAGGTTTTCTTTGAGTATTTTAATTTCCTGTTCAATGATTGTGATATTCTTTGTGTTATCACTTATTATATCATTATTTTTAACATAATAATATTTTATACTCTTTAATTCATCCTGAGCTCTTTTATAATCTTTAAGGCTTTCAAGTAAAGTTTCTAAATGATTAAGATAGTGGTTTACATCTTCAAAACCCACATCTCCCATTATTAACTCCAGATCTTCATTTATTATATTAATTTTGGTTTTAAAAGATTTAATCCTATCATTTATTACGTTATACTCATTTATTTTATTAAAAATCAGTTCTAAACCTCTTAAATCTCTTTCTATACTTTCATATTCCTTATTATATGTTTCTAATTCTTTTTCTCCCTTAATTTTGACTTCATCCAATATTTTTGATTCGGAGTTTAATCTTTTGAATTCATGCTCCCTTTCATTTTTTAGTTCTTTTTTATGTTTTTCATCCAGTGAACTACCACAAATAGGGCATAAATCTCCTAAACCATCTAGATTTTCTAATTTTTTATTTATTTCATCTTTTTGAGTCTTTATTTTAATTATTCTTTCTGTTATTTTGTTAAGTTGGCTCTGGTGGGAGTTCACGAGTTCAGATTGTTCTTCCAGCTTTTTACCGAGGATCTGCTGTTCTTGCGTTAAGTCTTCGGATTTTTTATCCTTATTTTCCTTTAATTCATTTTCAATTCTTTCATTACTCTCATCAAGTACGGATAATTTAGAGATAAGCCCATATCTCTCCTCTATATTGTCCTTAACAAATTTTACCTTTTTTTTTAAAATATCATCAGGGACTGTGCTGGGTATTTTCATTTCTTCCAGCTCTTTAATTTTAGGTTGGTATTTATCTTGGTTTTCTGCTCTAGCTTTTTGGATTTCTTCTTTATATCTGAGGCATATTTTTTCTTTATCCCCTATCTGTTTCTTTATATGGGGTATTTCTGCTTCAACTTGTTTAAGTTCTGTTTCTACGCCTTCAAGCTCATCTATTTTTTCTTTTTCTTCTTCTAATTTTGCTTCAATTTTTTCCCAGCATGAGCTTAATCTGGCTAGATCATCCCTATTTTTTTGGATTTCTTCTTTTAGTTTGGCTAGTTGATTCTTCTTTTCATCTAAATCAGCTGTTTGTCCGCTTAGATAACTTATTCTCTCTTTTATCAATCGAGATATGGTGGCTGCGTTTTCCTGTGCAATTTTGTAGTCTTCTATTCCAAAGGCTTTTCGTAACGTTTCAAGCCTTAGATCTGGCTTTTGGGAGAGAATGAACTTCATCTCCTCCTGAGGAGTATAAACCGCGTAGCGAAATATTACGCTTTGTGCCCGGGGGTTAAGGGGTTCCTTGAACTGTAAGATGTTTAATACTTTCTCTTTGATTTCAGAGGGTGATAATTGCATTTTTTTACCATTCACGCTTAATATACCTTTATCCTGCCTTATGGAGTTATTTTTTTCATTTCTAACTAATGATCTTTTCACCTGGTATTCTTTTCCTCCAACAGAAAAATTTAATAGTACAGATCCTTTTTTGGATCCTTTTCGTAGTAGTGCATCTCCCTTCTGATTTCCCAGTCCAAATAAAGCGAATTCCAAAGCCATTAGAATTGTTGATTTTCCAGATCCTACATCTCCTTCAAAAAGTGTATTTCCCAGTGGGAAATCTATTCTATTATTATCATAGCTCCGGATATTCGACATAACGAGTGTTTTGAAGATCATTTAATACTCCTTAATTAAAAAGTCCCATTATCATTCCAATCCTAAAATGTCTAGGGATTCCTTTAATATTCTATTGGTGTAATCACCTTTTTTTTCATTGGGTTTTGGGTTCTGTCTAATGACTTTTAGCAGTCTTCTTGCCAATATAGCACCTTCTTTACTGTTCAAACCCTTCAAGGGCACGTCGATGTTTTGGATGTTTTCCAGGAATAAATTTTCTTCTATTTCTTCATTGGTCTCTCCTTTAACCTTTACCCCTATAAATTCACGTGAAACCAGACCATGGTGATTTATACTGACATGAAGTGCACCTTCATCTTTTAGATGTTTTCTTATCTCATGAAAGTTGATATCAGAGGTTTTACCAGTGGATAATTCTCCTTTAACCTTTAATATTATTATTTTGCCTTTTACTGATTTTTTTTCTATTTTTGCTTTTATTTCTTCATATAATTCGTTTGAATTTTTATTATCCGCTTGGAATGATATAAAAAGGTATGATGCTAAATCCAGTTGTTTGAAGATTAAGTCTTGGCATGATTTTAAATTATTAGTTTCTTCATCGAATTCTACAATGAAGAACCCTCTTTTTTCTCCTTTGGCACTTATCTCTAAATCACGAGGATAACCGGAAAATAATGGGCCTGAATAAGTTATGACCCCATAATCGTTTATTTGATCCTCACATATCCTTTTATGTATGTGTCCGCCGGCGTAATAATCGAAGTTACGGGGAAGTTTGTTTATATCCATGCCTCCCATTTTTATCAGGTATTCTGGTAATAGATTTCTGATTGATGTGTGAAAAACGAATATTTTAAAGCCTTTTTCTTCTTCCAGGCTTTTTCTATCTAACATATCATAGTAAGTGTCATCGATCCCCATCTTACGACCAGATATTCCGGTCAATTTGGCATTGGTCCTAGGGTCTGTGGTGAAATTTAGTTTAATCTTCTCTTCGCCGGATTCATCTTCAAATACCTCTGCTTGGAATAATTTTTTCATCAAACCACTTTCGGTTATTACGTCGATTATGGATGTTTGATTTGGGCTGAAATCATGACTTCCATAATTTATGTAGACGTTGATCCCCTTTTTATTTACTTCACTCAGTTTTCCCACAGCTTCTTTAACCACCCCCATATCTGGAAGGTTGGAGTGGAATAGATCACCAGCTATGATTATAAAATCTACTTCTTCTTCCATGCATATGTTTAAACATTCTTTAAAGGCTTTTAATTCTAATTCTCGTAGTTCAGGATATTTCTGAGATCCTAAGTGACAATCTGCTAAGTGTGCGAATTTATACATAATAATCACTTTTGTTTTATTAATAAAACAAATATTTATTCAACCGATTAATTCGGTTTCACCTTCTATTTCTACTTCATCAGGTCTTTTGCTAAGATAATCATCAACAAATTTGTTAAACTCCGGAGTGTATAGGGGTATGGCAAATTTGGTAAACACACTGCTGACTATTGCTTCTCCTTTATCCAGACTGGCTATTATCCTATTATCATCTGATAAGTCCTGGGATGCACTGTCTATTATCGCAGATCTTTCCATGGCCATTTCATTTCCCAATATTATTTTGGTATTCATATTAGCCAGTATAGCCCGGGGGATCACACTGGCCAGCTGAGTTATGGCTATTAATCCCAATTTGAATTTCCTTCCTTCTCTGGCTATGGTTCCATAAATATTATTACCCATACCACTTTCCAAAGCATCTCTACCTAATACTCGGGGTGCTTCCTCGATTACTATGCTGATTACCGGACGACTTTTAAGGGTCTGTGAATCATAATTCTTGTATTTGAAGAAGATGTTGCTGGCTATGATACTACCAACAAATAGCTCTTCAAAATCACTTAACTTGGAGCTGTCTATGATCACGATTTTTCCTTTCTCCAGGGATTTCACTATATTTTCGATGGTGGCCAGTCCTGATTCTCCTCCTACGAATAAATTACTTCTAAATACACATTTCTTTTCATCAGGTGAAGATTGATCTGAAACCGTGGAGACTCCTAATTTGGTTTCTAATTTTCGTTTTAAAACTTTAGCGGTTTTTTCATCTATTCCCATGGTCTTCAGAATTTGATAATCCTTCTCTTTGGCTATTTCACTGATCCAATCCGGCCCATATTTATTGTAAAACATCCTCATGGCTTCACTCTGGGCTGATGAAAATCCTCCGATTCCACTGAAATGCTGGGGGCGTATTTTTCTAATATTTATGGATAAGGTTAGTGCATCGGGATTTCCAGTGCCTGGTGAATAATATTCTAGTTTTTCATCACTCAGAGGATGGTGTCTTAAGCCTTTCTGCATTTGATCACCGAAGTATTCATCATGGGGATCTAAAACCAGAATCCCCGCTCCTTCTGAGTCCAGAATACTCCATAACATGACCCTTACCAGGTTACTTTTACCTCTCCCGGTGGTTGCTGGGATGAATATGTGGTGTGTTAGTGATTTAATCAGATCTATATGTACGTTTACATCCTTTTTTACTGTTGATCCGCTTCTGATATCCCCTAAATATATGGAGTTTTTCATATTTTCTGGTTTTAGGAAACCTAAATGGTGGTTTGATATGGATTTGATGTCATTGAAAAATGATGGAGGTCTTTTTGGACTTTTAATTGTGTACCGGTTTTTATCAGTTTGCTGGACATATAGCAAACTCTTAGCCCGGGCCACAAGATAATTACGTAGTTTTGGTTGCATAACTTCCAGATTTTCCCCATATCCTTCCAATTTAAGTCCTGCTGATAATTCCAGGGTGGATTGTGGAATTTGACTGCGATATTCTATGTCTTTTACCTGTATTATGGTATAATCTGATTTATAACCCTCTGCCACCAATAAATCTCCTAATTCCATTTGGGAGTCGCTTTTCTCCCTTATGTAAATATCTTTTAAACCGCCACCAACTATCTGACCGCCTTTCATATAATATCACCTGTAATCTTTAAATAGTACTTCTTCCTTTTTTTATGTGAATTTATAATTCATCCAGCTTATCATGCATACTAACTGCTTTAATCCTGGTGTTAAATGGTTCTAATGAATCATTTCGAGCCAATTCGGATTCTAAAATAATTTTATAATTGATCAGGTCTTCATTTCTCACCCGGGCCCATACATGTGCATCGAATAATCCATAAGGATATCCTGGTATGGTTATGTCCCGAGAATAATCTGCAATTGTTGAGATAATATTTATTATCTCTTTTTTACTCATATTATCGGTTTGATCTTTAAGAATTTCAAATCTAAATGGTGTGTTGGCGTTTTTATTTAGTTTTACCACCATTATCACTGCTTTATGTTCTTTTGCTTTACTTCTAGCTACTGGAAAATAGCACCACTGGTCAAATCCTAATTCATTGTCCTGTGCAAATTTTTCAATAGATGCAATAAGTGAAAATCCAGTATTGGTCGTCAATCTGCAAGTCTTAGATAGTCCTGTGAAAATAACACCCTTTTTTATGGCTTTTTGAAAAACTTTTTCCACGTATTTATTCTCATTAACATGCGATGTTTGAAGAGACCCGTCTTTTATAATTATATCCCCATCATCAAGTTCTGAATTGATAATATGTTCTGCTATGGTCCATTCAGTAAATCTTCGAGGCATAGATGACATTTTCTCCATCAATGCTTTATTTCCTAATCTAAAATCAGTTTCAAATGCATTTACATGCAGATCTTCTGGTAAAGGAAGATATTTTTTAAGTTTATTATTTTCCAAGGCCAGCTGAGTTTCAAAAAAAGTATTTTGATGTTTCCGGTTTAATGAAGTTAGGGATAAAAATTCTATTTTACGTGGAATACTCGATTTTAGTTTATATGATTTCTTGTTTTTCAGAATATTGAAGTAGATCCTGTTTAACTGTATTGAATATTCCGGAGCAGGAAATAACTCCTGATTACCTCCGTCAATACAGCATATCTTCTTTGATGATTGTTTGTTTTCTATCTGGTGAAAGTTTTCCTTATGAAATGGAAATGTCTGATAATTTTCTCTGCTAAAAAAAGGATTCCCCACCTCTCTTCGGGTAATATCTGAACTTAAAATCTCGGCTATTTCTTTAATACTCTTTATGATATAGCCTCCCGTTACAGGCTTTATAATATTTATTTAATAAATACATTAATATACTATTACTATTATTATCATTGCCTGATTATTTTAACCCTTCTCTTCTTGATAACTCTTCCCATCTCCCCTCTTCCAAGATGAATAAATACCCACTAAACAAATAATGGTGAAGACTATGAAACAGATGTGAATACTATTTAGAAGTGCAGGATATTGGTCTGGTGTTATCTGAACTCTGCCTATATATAAAGAGAATATTAGGGTAGCTATACCTATACTCATGGTTTGTCCAATAAGTCTCATGGTACTTACTGTGGCAGATGCCACACCGTAAAATCTTCTTTTCACAGATCCCATGATTACGTTGGTATTGGGTGATGAAAAGAGTCCAAAACCCAAACCCAGGATGGCCAGGCTGATAATTATGAGTGGGATACTGGTGTTGTTGTCTAAAAATGCCAGAGTAAATATTCCCAATGTAACTGTTATCATTCCCAATGTGGCTATTTTTCGGGCGTCATAACGATCAGACATGCGCCCTGCCATAGGAGCAACTATAGCCATCAATACAGGTTGAGCTACTAATATAAATCCAGCTGCTTGTGGTTCAAACCCTTTGATGAATTGTAGGTAGTAACTTAAAAGTAAGGTTACTGCAAATGTGGCCATATAATTGATTAGGGCTGCTAGACTGGAGTAAGTGAATGTGGTGTTCTGACGGAATAACCTAATATTAAATACAGGACTATCCACTTTCAACTCCCAGCGTATGAATGCCAGCAATCCACCGATTCCTAATATGAGCAGAATTATTCCAGTAAAATTTGGTAGATCTGTAAAACCATACATAATAAATAAGAGACCTATACTGTAGAAAATTGATCCTAAAATGTCGAATTTTTCACCAGCGCATTCAATCCATTCAACTTTAAGCTTCCAAAATATTAAAATCATCACTAATATACCGAATGGAATCATCAGGACGAATAAACTTCTCCAACCCAAATATTGGGTCATGAGACCGCCCAGCACAGGACCAAAAGATAATCCCACATAAACTGCTGCAATGTTGATTCCTATAGCCTTTCCTCTCTCCTGGGGAGGATAGACAGAAGTGAGAATCGCTAACCCTGTGACAAATATCATGGCCGATCCAATTCCCTGAATAACCCTAAAAACAATCAATGATATGGTCGAAGGCGCTAAGGCACAGAGTAGTGATGCAATAGTGAAAGTAATTATACCATAGGTAAATATCTTCTTTCTTCCATATATATCACAAATCCGGCCAAAAGGTACTGCGAATATTGCTGCTGCTAAAAGAAATCCATTGGTAACCCAATTTAAGAGTATTGCATCAGCTCCAAAGTTGGCACCAATCAAAGGGAGTGCTATGTTAACTGATGATCCCATAAATGGTGTAAAAAATGAGGCTATACTTGCTACCAATAAAGCAGCTAATTTAATTCCCTCATCTGTACCTTGTACTTTATTTTCAGCCATAAAATCAATAAAAAAAAATTTTATTAAGGAATATTATACGATGTTATGCTTCTGTAGTAATAGGAGTTCATCAGTTGTGAGTTTTTTTCCATCCCGGAATTTACGGTATATCTCCTCTGCCCGTTCTTTTTCCTGGATATTCTTTTTCTCACTTATCATGTCTTCTTTATGGCGTTCTTTAGCTTTAGCCTTATCTAAACTCTTGTTTTTACCACGAATCTCTTTTAAAACTGTTTTAACTTCCTCATGTTTTGCTGAAGCCTTCTCACGTGTGCTTATAAATTCTGCATGGGCATCATCGGCTTTTGCCCTAATTTCATCTATTTTCTGGAAGTAAGTGAGCATCTGTTCATGGGTTTCCTGGGCCTGGTCAGATAACTCCACCACACGTGCATGATATGATTCTGAACGTTCCTTCAGTTCAATAGCTTCTTTTTTAGTGTTTTCATCCTCTTGCATGGTTTGAAGTTGTTTCTGAAGATCAGTGACCTTTTTTACCAGTTCATTTTCCTTTCGTATGTCCAGGACTTTAGTTTCTATGGTATGGTCCAGTTTTTTAATTTCATCCTGGATCTTCATGATATCCCTTCTTCCAGAGGACCATTCCAATTTTTTCAGTTCCTGGTTGGTTTCATCCCTTAATTTTTTATATTTTTTAACTTCTTGATTTATTTCATCGCGCTGTTTCCTATAATCAAGGGCTTTATCCAGGATTTCTTTAATGCTGGCATTTAAATCATCTCTTAACTGCTTGTGTGTCCTAGCTTCATCGTTTAGATTATCTCTATTCTGTGTTAGAACTTTGAGATCTTTTTCTAAACCTTTTTTCTCCCCTAATAATTTGCTAAAACTTTTACCAGCATCTTTGTTAATTTGAGATTTAGAATCCTTATCTGATTCAATTTCACTACCTTTAGCATCCCCTTCACTTTTTACAGAATCATCAGCATCTTCTTCAGCTGTATTTTCTTTTAAGGGAACATCTTCCTTATCCTCTTTAAGGGGAACCTCTTCCTTATCCTCTTTAAGGGGAACCTCTTCCTTACCTTCTTTAATGGAACTCTCTTCCTTACCTTCTTTAATGGAACTCTCTTCCTTACCTTCTTTAAGGGGAACCTCTTCCTTAGCTTCACTTTTAACGGATTCCTTTCCAGTTTCATCTGTTTTTTCTTTTTCAAAAATAGGTAAAAGTTCTCTTAAATCTTTATTATCAATCACAATATCAGCAACTTCTTTTACTGAGGATTTTGCATTAAATGCTACTCCTAAACCTGCTTTTTGGATCATGGGTATGTCATTTGCACCATCACCCACAGCAGCACATTCCTCTGCAGATAAATCTTCATCATCGATTAATTTTTGTAATACATCAGCCTTGGATCCTTCTACTATAAGTGGTCCGCTTATCTCACCAGTGATTACTCCGTTTTCCTCATGCAGCTTATTACAACACATATAATCCATATCCAGTTCCTTTAAACGTTCTGTAACAATTTCAAAATTACCGGTTATGGTGGCTAACTTGAATCCTCTATTTTTAAGCTCTTTAATTGTTTCTTCTGCGCCTTCCATCAATGGCAACTGTTCCACTATATCTTTAATATCATCTATAGAAGCCCCTTTAAGCAGATTCATCCTTTGTTGAAGGGATGTTTCAAAGTTTATCTCTCCCTCCATGGCTTGTCTGGTTAGTTTGGAAATTTCTGTTTCCGCATCCACCAGTTTGGCTATTTCATCTATGGCTTCGCCGTCAATGAGCACGTTATCAAGATCAAATGCTATTAGTTTAATCAAAAGACCACCGAGTTTATATTAAAGTAAAAAAGATTAAATTAAGTCTAATTCAACTAATCGTTCTTTTGTTTTTTCTACACCAAGTTGAGCATCATCAAATGTTTTAGCACCAGTACATACAACTTTTCCAGATCCAAAGAGGAGTAAAACAACTTTTGGATCACTAAGTCTATATACTAGCCCGGGGAATTGTTCTGGCTCATATTCTGTATTCTCAAGATCAAGGGCTACCGCTTCAAGATTCAGGGTTTTGCCCAGGTTAGCCGATGCTACTATATTCTGTATTTTTATTTCAAATTCATGGGGTATATCAGGATCCAGTGTGCGCATCTTATCCACAGCTATATGGATAGCTTTTTTAGAGTCTTCAACTGATTTAGCACCAGTGCATACCAGTTTTCCTGACCCGAATATTAGGGCTGCTGTTTTAGGTTCTTTTAATTTATAAACCAACCCCGGAAAATTTTCTTGATTATATTCAACACCCTCCAATGCTGGGGCTACGCTAGGAAGCTCTATTGACTTCCCCAGGGTCGCAGAAGCCACTATATTTTCAACTTTTATTTCTACATCTGTCATAATTCAATTCCTCCAGACTAAATTTATTATCGTAATTATTACTTTTACAAAAATTCTATAATAATGTTAAAAAAGTGTTAGATTCCCACATGATTATAGAATTAAAGATTTGTTTTGATAAGATTTGTATTTATTTATATATAAAGCAACTGAGAATTTATTCATTGCCATTTATTAACCTTTAACATATAACTTATTTAATTAAATTAAATCATATATAACTCCTTATTATTTATTATTTATATTTAATACCACGTTGAAAACGTTTTTTTTAAATATCCCTCTCATATATGGATATTGTTTCATAGGTGTATATGATATGATAGCCCGGTATATATGGGCTGGTGGAATAGGCATCTATATAATATTCCACATTTCTACCTCTCAGATAGTTGGAAAACGATTCCATATCCACATATAAACGGGGGACTCCGAATCTAACTTCTTTTTTTAGGCACCATGATGCGCCGGGGTCGTAGTTACTATAAATCTCTTTTTCTTGATAGTTCGGATCATATTCTTTTAACCAGTTACAAGCTGATTGCAAATAAAATCCATATCCCTCCTGATTCACATGGCCAATATAAGTTGCCGTGGAATAAGAAAGCATTAAAATACCAATAACCAAGTATATTGCTGATTTTAGATGTTTTTTATTATCTATAGCTTTATATTTTTCTACAATCGAACTTAAGGCTAAGAGGATAAAGTAGGCCATTCCTGGTAACATGGTGATGAAATACCTATCCTCCTTGAGGGGTATTATACTGTGGAATATGAAAAATGATCCTATCCATGAAAGGAATAGGAAGTCCATCTTCAAATTATAATTATTATTATCCCTGCTCTCGAGAAGTTTGTAACTGGTAAATAGAATTCCTAAAAATAGGAGTTCACATACCATGTAGGGCATATAATTGAAACTATAAATCCCACATATTATCATTAATATGAGTATAAGAAGTTTAATGCCTGTTTTTCTATTTCTTATATTATCAGTTTCATTTAACTTATTTCTTAAAATGGAGTATAAATAAACTCCCAATCCCACAATCAATACCACTATTATTATATAGGAGATTATGGTGGGATATCCCCTGAACGGACTTTGCAGAATCCCATAAACACCGGTTAAGGGTCCTACTGAGATATAGTTCAGTAAATTATTTAAAAAATAGAGTTTTATAGGATTGTAACCCAGATCATTTACTGATGCTCCTGAGCCTAGCAGGGTGGATGTGAATATATTTATGAATGGTAATAGGTTGCCCAGTCTAATATAAACATATACTAAAAATGGAATAATTACCGCCAGTCCAGCTAATACGCCAACTGCAATATTTTTCATATTTAGGATGAATTTTTTGTTGATTAGGAGGTATAATAGCAGGGGAAATATTAAAATCGCAGAGGTATATCTGGCTAAAAATGCCAAAGTAAAGAGAGGAAAAACCAGATATAAGAATCTTTTATCTTTATTAACACCTAAAATAAGCGTATAAATAGTTAATATTGAAAATAACATACCCGGAATATCTATTCCTCCAGAAACCGCCCAGGCGAAAACTAGGGGGAATGATAAAAAGATCAAAATACCAGAGAAACTCTGCACTTCATTAAAACGTTCCTTAAATATTAAATAAAGACCCAGTACTCCAATTATGAAAATAACTCCGTCTAATACAAATAAAACTTGTTCTGAGATTAAACCTGTTCTAAAGATTATTGAAGTTATAAAGGGCATTAGTGGTGATAAATAAACCACACTAAGGTTTCCTACCGGTATTCCAGCAAACATAAGCGCATTATTCAGATAAACATGAATATCATAGTAAAACACACCTAAAAAGAACTGTTTTTCCAATAGGAAAACGGTCCAAATCACCATGAATATGGTTAGGATAACCAGTGGATTTAGAAGAATATTCTTCAACCAAGAACGATCAACTATGCCTTTCAAATTCTCACCATTAAGTTCAATAAAACAGCCTATAAATTATGCTTTTTTTTAATCTGGATTAATAGAAGATAAAGCTTATTATTATTTAATAGTAGTTAATAAAGTTATAAATTAGATAGATAATAAGATTAAAATTTAACATAAATTATAATGTTGTGAGGGAGGAAGACCATGAACCCCAAAATATACCGCAAACAAATATCTGAAATAGGAATAGAAGATATGGTAATAGATGTCTCCTCATTGCAGAATGCTATGCAGACCATGACCCAACTTGATGAATATGAAAAAGTGCTTAATAAGATCAAATTCAACCTCCACACCGATATCAGACAGTTAAGAGTAGATTATATGAAAAAGATGCAGGAAGTCGAAGAAAAATCTAAAAAAAAAGGATTATTAGGTAGGGAAAAATCTGTAGATAGCATCGTAAAAAAGAAGAGAAATATAAAAAAAGCAAGGGCATCTGATATCGCAGCCTATGAGATGATCGAAAATTTGGTGAACGATTACCTGAAACAGATCAAAGAATCACGCGTCTACATAAAAAATCACATCCAGAAAAAAGTTCAATAATTATAAAGGCCATTATCATGTTAGAAGTGGAAGTTAAAGCTCATATATCTGATTTTGAAGAAATAAAAGATAAATTAGTAGAAATATGTGCTGTTAGGCAAAGAAATGAACATCAAGAAGATATCTACTTTAACGCACCTCACAAGGATTTCGCCCAGACAGATGAAGCATTAAGAATACGTAAAATACCCCGAAAAGAAGGTTATGAAATTATCTTAACTTACAAAGGTGCTAAATTAGATGAATCCAGTAAAACTAGGCAAGAAATAGAAGTAGAAATAGACAACCCTAAAAAAATGGGGCTGATACTGGAGAATCTCGGTTTTAATCCGGTTAAAACTATAAAAAAAGACAGAACAATCTATCTATTAGATGAATACATCATCACCTTAGATAAAGTATGGGAAGTTGGAAATTTCGTGGAGATAGAAAGAGACCTGACCGAAGGGGAAGATTATCAGGAAATACTGGATAAAATATTCGAATTATATAGCAAACTTGGTATAAATGATGGATTTGAAAGAAGATCCTATTTGGAACTCCTTGAATTAGGTAGTAATGAATAACAATCGTTAATAATATAAATCCATAATTTAATCTAAAAAAATTAATTTGATAAAATTTAAGAATATACAAAAAACATCAAATAGAATTATTCTTAAATAAAAAATGAATTATTCCTATAAATTAACAGGATGAAATCCTTATTAAATGTAAAATTAGAAGGTGGAATCGATTTGGAGTATTATGTAAGCCCCTATAACAAATCAGTAGATCTAAAGTTCCCAGATAATATTACAATATACGATACAACATTGAGAGATGGCGAACAAACACCAGGAGTATGTCTCAGAACCCCAGAAAAAGTGAGAATCGCCAGGAAACTTGATGAACTAAAAATTCATCAAATAGAAGCCGGATTCCCAGTAGTCTCCAATGAAGAGAAAAGATCCATCAAAGCCATAATTAATGAGGATTTAAATGCTGATATACTGGTATTATCACGTACCAAAAAAGAAGACATAGACACCGCCATCGATTGTGGAGTGGACGGAATAATAACCTTCATGGGCACCTCTGACCTTCACTTAAAACATAAAATAAAGATGACTCAGGAGGAGATCTTGAATGTGTGCATGAGTTCAATTGAACACGCCAAAGACCATGGTCTGTTCGTAGCTTTCTCAGCAGAAGATGCAACCCGTACAGATCTTGAATTCCTCAAGAAACTATATAAAAAAGCTGAGGCCTATGGTGCTGACCGAGTGCATATAGCAGATACAGTCGGGGCCATCAGCCCCCAAGGGATCAGTTATCTAGTAAAAGAACTAAAATCAGAATTAAAAACTGATATAGCCCTACATTGCCATAATGATTTTGGAATGGCGCTTTCCAACTCCATATCCGGACTTCTGGCCGGAGCAAATGCAATTTCAACTACAGTAAATGGTATAGGAGAAAGGGCGGGTAACACCTCTCTTGAGGAGCTGGTAATGGCGCTTAAATTAATATATGGAATAAATCTGGATTTTAATATTAAAGTTTTCTATGAACTATCCAAACTAGTTGAAGAACTGACCAACATGAAAATACCGGAAAATAAACCAATCGTAGGTCGTAACGTATTCCGACACGAATCCGGAATACATGTAGACGCTGTTTTAGAAGAACCATTAACATACGAGCCTTTTTTACCTGAACTAATAGGACATCAAAGAAGGATCGTTCTAGGAAAACATTCAGGATGTCGGGCTGTTAAAGCCAAACTAACTGAATGTGGTATTGAAGTATCCCGAGACGAATTATGTAAAATCGTGGAACGAGTAAAAATCCAACGAGAAAAGGGTAAATACATTAATGATAAACTTTTCAATGAAATAGTCAGATCCGTACGGGGCCCCGTGGACCTTTGAAAAATCAAATATAAAATTTATAATAAAAATATTATTTTGTAGAATATCAATTTTCAAACTTACTTTTTTAGGAAAGAAGCACAATGAACATCACAGAAAAAATTCTAGCCCGGGCATCTGGAAGCAAAGAAGTCCACAGTGAGGAGATCATTGAAGCCCAAGTAGATCTAGCCATGAGTCATGACGGCACATCACCACCAACCATAAAAACCTTCCATCAAATTGCCAGTAAAGTCTGGAATCCGGATAAAATAGTTATGGTCTTCGATCATAACGTACCAGCTAATATAATAGGTTCGGCTGAATTTCAAAAGATAACCAGAAAATTTGCCAAAGAACAGAATATTAAAAGAATTTACACCCATGGAGAAGGCATTTGCCACCAGGTACTCCCCGAAAAGGGCATGATAAAACCAGGAACAGTAGTGGTTGGCGCTGATTCCCATACATGTACCTATGGAGCATTTGGTGCCTTTGCAACAGGAATGGGAGCTACAGATATGGCTATGGTATTCGCTACAGGCAAAACCTGGTTTATGGTTCCCAGTACATTTAAAATAACTGTTAATGGAACATTGCAGGAATATGTTACTCCAAAAGATTTAATTTTGAAAATAATAGGAGAAATTGGATCATACGGTGCAACCTACCGAGCTTTAGAGTTCACCGGCCAAACAATTGATAATATGGAAGTGCCGGGCAGGATGACCATGTGCAACATGGCCGTGGAAAGCGGTGCTAAAAACGGGATAATGGAACCCAACCAGGCTGTTTTAAATTATTTAAAGGCCAGAAATGTATCTTCATTCGAATTATTAAAGTCCGACAAAGATTCTGATTATGATAGGGAATACTATTTTGAAGTAGATGAATTAGAACCCCAAATAGCCTGCCCACATAACGTAGATAATGTGCATCCTGTATCCAGTGTACTTGGTACCGAGATCGATCAAGCATTCATAGGATCATGTACTAACGGACGTTTAGAAGACCTGCAGGAAGCAGCTGAGATCCTGGCTGGTTCCCAGGTACATGAAGATGTAAGGCTTATCATAGTCCCTGCTTCGAAAAAAATATACCTCGATGCCCTCAAAGAGGGTTTAATAGAAATATTCCTGAAATCCGGAGCAATTATATGTAATCCCGGATGCGGACCCTGCTTAGGAGCTCATATGGGTGCTTTAGGCAAGGACGAAGTTTGTATCGCCACCACCAACCGTAACTTCGTTGGTAGAATGGGAGACCCCCAATCAGAAGTATACCTGGCCAATCCT
Organism: Methanobacterium sp.; assembly: GCA_018263005.1. Taxonomy (GTDB): domain Archaea; phylum Methanobacteriota; class Methanobacteria; order Methanobacteriales; family Methanobacteriaceae; genus Methanobacterium_A. Next base: position 619,319 of record JADFDH010000001.1, on the reverse strand, counting down.
GTTGTTGTTGCAGCATCAGCCATAGCAGGAGAAATCCATCTCCCCGAAAGGGAGAAATAAATAAGGATTTAATTAAAATTTCCTAAATGGAATTAATGAGTTTAAATCAGATTAATAAACCCCTGAACGATATTAATGACTTAAAACAGATTTATCAATGAAAAAACCCTCAAGGAGACCTATCATGGATCACAGTATTCTTGATGAAATAAAAAAAATTGAAAAAAATGTTGGAAAACTTTCCAGCGCACAAAAAATACTTTTAACAACAGATGGCTCTGTAACCACCATACTAGATGTTTTAAAGGGCCATGTGAATATAAATACGCTAGTACAGGAGTTTATTCCCGCTGACAGAGAAACAGCCCAGGACCTGAGTATAGAAGAGGGAGATACTGTGAATTACAGAGTAGTGGTTATAAAAAGCGAAACTCCCTTAATATATGCCATATCACTGGTTCCAATTCACAGATTAAATAATGACTTCAAAGAAGATTTAATCAGGGCAGATATTCCCATCGGCAGGATTTTGAAAAAACACAACATAGAATCCAGAAGAGAAATAAAATCGGTTAACGTTGAGGATATTTCAGAAGAGCTAAAGGAGATTTTTCAGACAGATTCTCCCATGCTAAGCAGGACATACAACATAATCCATCAGGATGAAATCCTTATTTCATTGAAAGAAATGTTTCCTTACAGTTTATTCCGGGAATAGGAGGGGTTAATTTTGGGTGTGAAATTCAAGGACATAGTAAATCCTGAACCGTTGAAATTTGAGGATTTACAGGGGAAGATCGTGGCATTGGACGCTGCTAATATAATCTACCAGTTCCTGTCTAGTATAAGGCAAGCCGATGGTACGCCCTTAATGGACCATCGGGGGAAGGTAACCTCTCACTTCAGTGGTATTCTTTACCGTACAACATCCTTAATCGAGAAAGGGATAAAACCATTCTATGTTTTTGACGGAGAAGCCAGTGCACTTAAAAAGGGAACACAAATTAAAAGAAGTGAAATAAAAAAAGAATCTAAAAAGAAATGGAAACAGGCCCTGGAGGATGGAAACATCCAAGAGGCCAGGAAATATGCTGTGAGAACTTCACGAATGTCACCTGAGATAATAGAAGGATCAAAAAAACTCCTGGGACTTATGGGAATCCCCTATATTCAAGCCCATGGTGAAGGTGAAGCACAAGCATCTTATATGGTAGAGAAAGGAGATGCTTGGTGTGTGGGATCACAGGATTATGATTGCATACTCTTTGGAGCAACTAGAATGATTAAAAACCTAACCATCACAGGGGGAAAAGCCAACCTAGAATTGATAACCCTGAATAAAGTATTAGATGACCTGAAGATCAGTAGGGAGCAGTTGGTGGATGTGGCCATACTGGTGGGAACTGATTTTAACCAGGGAGTAAAAGGTATTGGTGCTAAAAAAGGTTTAAATTTAATCATCAAATATGGTGATATATTCTCTGTCCTGGAAAAGGAGGGATATGATTTGGAAGTTGACCCCCATATTCTTCGTGAACTATTTTTTGAACATGAATTCCTATCTGATTATGATCTTAAATGGAAAACCCCTGACAGAGAAGGTACATTGGATTTTCTAGCAGGAGAACATGATTTTTCAGAAGACAGAGTGAACAATGCCCTGGAAAAACTGAAAAAACTAGATAACAGCCAGAGCAGTTTGGAGAAATGGTTTTAAAGACAATCTTTAAAAAAAGGTTGTCAGAAGTTATAATGCCAGATTAAATTAAATACATTTTTAATTCTTACTGATACTACTAAAATGGCGGATAATCACCGAATATTTCCCAGGCATATTTTTGGGAGGTTTCAACCTGATCCGGGTATATCATAGCCGCTTTCTTTTCCAGATCAGATCTACTTTTAGCCCCAGCTAATACTTTAAGAAAATCCTTATATACTTCTAAGGACTCATCAGAGGGCGAACATGGGATTTCTAAGGTGATGCAGATATTATCTTTATCAAATATTTTAGTACGGATTAGGGGTGATACTGAGCCTATTAGAACTCCTTTTTCCAGTTCTATTAATGGAGGAACACCTAATTTCTTTTTTCTATTTATATCTGTGAGGGTTTGAAAGTTCTCGGACTTATAGCAATGTAATTCAATGTACATATCCGGTTTATAATGGCCTATTAAATCTAATACTTCAAGACCAGTTTCTGATTCATAATAAAGAGGATTTAAGGTACTTATATATTTGCTTTCATCACAATTGTAAATTACCAGACTACCCTCCTGTACATCTTCTTCTGATATACTTTTAAGAGCTTTTATTGTGGTTATTCCCTCTTTACCGTGGACTCCACCAATAAATAAGCGTTTAAGTCCGTTTCCATGGTTAATAATCTTAAAAAAAACCATTGATCCGCCTAAATTATGAATAGGTATAAAATATTTTGAGCTATAAAATTGGCTCATTTTTATTATTTAAAAAAAAAGGGTTTTAGGTTCCTTGCTCCCATCCTTCCAGATATTCTTTCTGTTCGGGTGTTAACTCATCGATTTCTATTCCCATAGATTTTAATTTAAGTTCAGCCACATATATATCTGTTTCATCCAAAGTCTTATAAACATCCACCTTCAAATCATTATCTATCAGATATTTGGCCGATAATGCCTGCATAGCGAAGCTTAAGTCCATTATTTCAGCTGGATGGCCCTGGCCTCTTTCACCGGCCAGATTAACCAGCCTACCTTCTGCTAACAAATATATTTTACGCCCATCATCCATGATGTACTGATCGATGTCTGGTTTAATCTTTTCCTGGACTTTAGACATTTCTATAAGGTCATTTTGATTTATTTCCACATTGAAGTGTCCGGAATTTGCCAATATACATCCATCTTTCATCTGTTTGAAATCATCTCCAGCTATTACGTCTACGTTTCCAGTAGCTGTTATTAACATATCTGCGTGTTTAACTGCTTCCTCAACCCTCATAACCCTATAACCATCCATTCGAGCTTCTAATGCCCTTATAGGGTCTATTTCGGTGACTATTACATTAGCACCCAGGCCCTGTGCTCTCATGGCAATTCCCCGGCCGCACCATCCATATCCGCAGACCACGATTGTTTTTCCGGCTATAAGTATGTTGGTGGAACCCATTATGGAATCGAAGGTTGACTGACCTGTTCCGTATCGGTTATCAAATAAGTATTTAGTGTAAGCATCATTAACTGCCATTACCGGGAATTCCAGCGCATCATCCTTTGCCATGGCTTTTAAACGATGAATTCCGGTAGTGGTTTCTTCACATGCGCCTCGGATCTTATCTAGGAGTTCTCTTCTCTCCCTATGTACCAGGAAGATCATATCCGCTCCGTCATCGATTAGAACATCCGGTTTATGATCTAAAACCCGATGAATGTTCTGATAATATTCTTCATCGTTCTCCTCTCTCCAGCCGTACATATTAAGTCCCAGTGAAGCTCCAGCTGCTGTGGCGTCGTCCTGGGTAGATAAAGGATTACATCCCGTCATGGCCACTTCAGCCCCACCTGCCTGGAGGGTTAAACCCAGATTTATAGTTTTAGGTTCTAAATGTAAACATGACCCGATAGTAACACCTTCAAAGGGTTTTTCATCTATAAATTTCTTCTTAATATGTTCTAACACGGGCATGTGTTTTTGAACCCACTCTATTTTCTTTTCACCCTGGGGAGCCAGAGACATGTCCTTTACATCGTAACTCATCTTTTTCACCTGCTATGATATTTCCTTGTTATTAAAATAATAAACTTAAAATTAGTTTTATATTATTTAATAATTATCCCTAGTATCTGTTTATGATTATATAAAAATAAAGGGACTAGAAATATTATATTAATGAAAAATAAGTCAAAAAAAATAATTGACCAATGAACTATCACCAGAGTATATTCATCTATTTGGGCTAATTAAAACGAGTAAATCCTGAATTATATTAATTACAATAAATTTAGAAACTATACTTATATATTTACTTCACTTTACCTTAATTAAGAATCTAAAAAATAAATTAATCATTAAAAAAAAGTAAAATGACCATTAGTTAATCTAATGGTACTGAATCAATTCAACTTTTTCCTCGGTTTTGATCTTTTTCATGGCATCTCTGAAGTGTTTCATGGTGATTTTTTCTGTCTGTAAGTCTTCTCTGAGTGCTAACATGACCGCTTCTCGGGAAACTGCTTCTATATCTGCACCAACGTATCCCTCTGCTTTCTTGGCCAGCCTCTCAAGATCTACATCATCTGCCATTGGCATTTTTGCGGTGTGAACTTTGAATATAGCTAATCGACCTTTTTCATCTGGTGCTTCTACTTTTATGTGTCTGTCAAATCTACCAGGTCGTACCAGGGCCGTGTCTAACATATCCACCCTGTTGGTGGCGGCTATTACTGCCACATCTTGAAGTTCTTCCATACCATCAATTTCAGTGAGAAGCTGGTTCACCACTCGCTGGGTTACACCAGAGTCTGTGCTGGATCCGGCTCTTGTTGAGGCTATGGAGTCTATTTCATCGAAGAATATAACTGTAGGGGCTGTTTGCCTTGCTTTTCTGAAGATCTCTCTTACCCCTTTCTCTGATTCACCTACCCATTTAGATAGGAGTTCTGGACCTTTAACTGCTATGAAGTTTGAATCACTTTCATTGGCTACTGCTTTGGCTAGTAGGGTTTTTCCAGTTCCTGGTGGGCCGTATATTAGCACGCCTTTAGGTGGTCTTACTCCGAATTTTTCGAAATTATCCGGATACTTTAATGGCCATTCTACTGCTTCTCTTAATTCCTGTTTTGGTGATTCTAATCCTCCTATATCATCCCATGTTATGTTTGGTACCTGTACCAATACTTCTCGTAGTGCTGATGGTTGAATTTCTCTTAGGGCTTCTTTGAAGTCGGATTTTTTGATGATCATTTTCTGGAGTGTTTCTTGTGGAATTTCCTCTTCAGGTTTTATATCGGGTAGGACTCGTCTTAAAACCCGCATTGCTGATTCTTTACAGAGCGATTCCAAGTCTGCACCAACAAAACCATGTGTAATCTCAGCGATTTCTTCTAGATCCACTTTTTCATCCAGGGGCATTCCTCGGGTGTGTATTTGAAGTACTTCCTGTCGTCCGTCCTTGTCTGGTACACCGATCTCTATCTCTCTATCGAAACGTCCTCCACGGCGTATAGCCGGGTCCAGTGCATCTGGCCTGTTTGTTGCCCCAATTACTACTACTTGTCCTCTGGTTTTAAGTCCGTCCATTAGGGTTAGAAGCTGGGCAACTACTCGTCTTTCTACTTCACCAGATACTTCTTCTCTTTTCGGAGCTATAGCATCTATTTCATCAATGAATATTATGCTGGGTGCGTTTTCTTCTGCTTCTTCAAAGAGTTCTCTGAGACGTTCCTCGGAACCACCGACATATTTACTCATTATCTCCGGGCCCTGAATTGCTATGAAATGGGCATCTGTTTCGTTGGCTACTGCCTTTGCTAACAGTGTTTTTCCTGTCCCTGGAGGTCCATGCATCAGTACGCCTTTAGGTGGGGATATTCCTAGTCTTTCGAAGAGTTCAGGTCGTTTTAATGGTATTTCGATCATTTCCCTGACTTTCTGGACTTCTTCTTTAAGCCCGCCTATATCCTCATAGGTGACATCTATTATGGTTTTAACTCCGTCTAGTTTAGATACATCAACGGGATTGGGTTGTATTTCTACCTCGCTCATATTGGTGACTTTAACCACACCGGCTGGTTTAGTGGATACTACAGCCAGTTTAATTTCGCCCATTGGACTAAAAGAACTTCTTCTTTCACTGAAAAATTCGTCAAATACTGAGCCCATAGCTTGTGGCTGTCGTATACCTGTCATTATTATATCGCCTTTGGTGAATACTCTTCCACTGAATGCTCCTTTTATATCTCCTCGGATCATGATTTGTTGATCTACAGGTGCTAGAACTATTTTCTGTGCTTCTTTTACCTTGGCTCTTCTCACTGTTACTTCTTCTCCTATGGAGGTTCCTGCGTTTTTCCTTATGTATCCATCTATCCTTATTATTCCCAGTCGTATGTCTGATTGGGATGATGCTACTACGGTTGCTGTGCTTTTTTTGCCTTCTATTTCTATTATGTCACCGTCTCGTAGGCCTAATTGTTCCATGCATTGTGGGTCTATTCTGGCTATTGATCTTCCTACATCTGCTTGTGAAAATGCTTCTGCTACTTTTAATTTCATTTCTTCATTTTCGATAATAAATTCCCCCATATTAGTTTTTATTTATTAATTTAACCATTGAATACGCCTTTTATGTCTAATAATACGTTTTAAAAAATTTAAAAATAATTAATAAGCCCAATAATGTTTTAGTTAATTATGGTTACTATAACCTTGTGGTTCATCATATATAAACCTTTTGGTTACTGGATTTTTATGATAAAAATAAAAAAAAGGAATTATCTTATGATGCCACCGAAACCCTTGAGTAAAGTTTCCACTTCTTCAAGGGCCCGGGGATTTATCACTTCAAATTTGAAAGTAATGCTCTTATTACCTTTATCAATCTGAATACCCTGATAAATATCCCTAACTTCAACATCTACCACATCGTTGATTTGACTAATTGTGTGAGAGATTATCTGAGGATCCGATGCTTCGGGTAAAACCACTGAAACATCATAACTTTTCAGGGGATAATTCTCAGATTTATACATTTTAAGCTGTTCATTACTTAGAACTTCAATATTAGACGCCTTCAACTGAATGACCTTGTGATTATAGTTTAATGTGATAAAATCAGGAGATAATTCTTCTAAAATTCCCACATGAACTTTTCCAGAATAAATATGTCTTAAACCTACTTCTTTTCCTATTGAATTTTTAAGTAGATTGATTTCCTGATTCAAAGCTGATATGGCTTTATCGGAACGTCCCAGGGCAGCTTCCAGATCATCTAAGTGTTTGGCAGCCTTGCTCATCGCCTTAACAAAAGCTGTTTTATCTTCCCTCCTGATCATATCCGTAAGTTCTTTAAAGGTATTGATGAACTCATTATGGGTTTGGGGGATGTAATGATTTCTTGTCTGAATAGAATAACAGAGGTAAGGATTTTGAGCTGTTATCCTGGCTATCATATCTAGCATTAAACTGTAAATGGGACTGGCGAACTTTCTTGACTCTTTAACGTCCACTTGCATTTTTTCCAGTGTGGACGCTATGCCGATATAGGTAAAATGGGTTAAACCCTGGACAATGCTCATCATTTTGTCATGAATCTGTGGTGATGTTTCTATAATACGTGCATTTTCAGATTTCAGGAATTCAATGACTCTCTGATACCATTTACCCTTAATAATAGGTGTTAACACTACAACCTGTCCATCCAGTGATCTGATCCTGGGACCGAACATAGGATGGGCGGGCAGGAATTCCACCCCTTCAGACACATATTCCTGCATCACTTGGGCAGGTTCCTCCTTAACAGATGTTACATCCATCAGTAAAGAACCCTCTTTCAGGTGTGGGGCTAATTCTTTTATGGTATCTGATGTGGATTCAATAGGTACGGCTATTATAACCATTTCTGCATTTAGTACGGCCTCCTGATTATTAGAAGTATAATTTAAACCCATTTTTTTGGCTGTGCTTAAACCTGTTTGCTTATTTCTTCCAGTGATAGTGACATCATAACCCCTATTTTTAAGAAATTCTGCGATCCAATTTCCCAGTCCCCGAGTACCACCAATAACCGCTACTTGCATAGGAATATCTTTAGAAAGCAGGACTATTAATATTTATTTCAAAAATTCACCTCCCCGCTTGATGTATATCCACCCAATCATCTCAACTCTGATAAATTTTCCTTCATTTTCTAAATTTCATTAAATTTCCAGAGTTTCCAGTCCACCTGTTGTTTGTGCTTCAGAACCATTTGACATTTCATCTACTGTTTTGAGTAGCTCATCCACACTTTCATTCTGCAGTACTTCCAAGAATTTCTCAAGCTCCATTGATTGTCTTAAAAAAAGACCTCGTCTTTTTATGGGGGTCCTTCGTTCATTTAATGGATTTATTTCAACCATTATTGTCTTATGACTGCCTTTTTCTGGTGTTTTAACCAGGAAAGCTCCTTCAACTGATGTGGGGACTCTTTGCCATGGTTCAACGTTTTCTAAAGCTTCTGTTATTTTCTTTTCTAATTGGTTCTCCATTTTTATTCACCATACCATAATAGTAATAACTTTTATATAAAAGTTATGATAGTATATGGGAAGAAACCCTGAAAATAAAAAACTACTAAAATTAACCTTTGAAGTAGAATAAATAATTAAATAAGATTTTAGTCTTAATAATAAACTAGAAAAATACAAAAGGCATAATATCATGCGTGTTGTCCATCAAGATAATAAAAAAGGAAGTATAGAGTTATTACCAGAAACCCTGGATGACCTATGGCACCTATCCCACCTTATAGAACCTGGAGATCTTCTATCTGCAAGAACCACCAGACGTATCCAGGATACCACAGGAGAGCGCCTGCGCAGTGATCGAGGGATTAAAAAAACATTCTTCATGGGCATACGTGTTGAAAATATTAATTTTCACAAATACACCGGCAAGTTAAGAGCTACCGGTGTTATTGAAAAGGGTCCAGAGGACCTGGTACCCTTAGGATCATATCACACCCTGGACCTAAAACTGAAAAATCCAGTGCGAATTCAAAAGGAAAAATGGACCCGCTGGCACCAAAAAAGGATTAAAGACTCTATTAAAGCTTCTAAAATACCTAAAGCCATGGTAGTAGTTATAGAAGATGACACTGCAGATATTGGTATATTACGCCAATACGGCGTGGAATATTACGGTCCAATTATTGGTGGAGTTTCCGGGAAAAGGATGATTCAAAAAAACAGAGACCAAATAATCAAGAAATTCTATGATAACATAGCCAGTACCATTAATAACTTCGAAGGAATAGAAGGAATAGTCATCGCCGGACCTGGATTTGGAAAAAACGATTTCTACCAGTATATGGAACAGAAAAATCCAGAAATATCTAAAATAAGCATATTAGAAAGTACAGGGGCGGGTGGCAGAGCAGGAATCCATGAAGTACTTCAAAAAGGAATTATGGAGGATATGGCCACCGAGGGACGGATCGCACAAGAAATTAAAGCCATGGCTGATCTTCTCCAGGAAATAGGAAAATCATCAAATATGGTTACCTATGGAAAAAAAGAAGTTGAAAAAGCCGCCCAGGCCGGTGCTGTAAAGGAATTACTGGTAATAGATGAACTAGTCCGAGAAGAAGATGTAGAGAAAATAATGAATACCACTGAGAATCTGGGCGGGAAAGTCATGATCATCAGCAGCGAACATGACTCAGGAAAGCAATTATCAGCCCTAGGTGGTATTGCCGGACTATTAAGATACGGATTAGGAAAATGATATAGAAAGTTAAGATATAGTTTATGTAAAATGGTTATAAACGGTTAAGATATAGATTAAGGATAATTTTATTTAATAATTGTTTATAGCCCTTATAGAATTTTGAAAAAATTCAAGTAATATTAATTATAGGTGGGAAAAAATGTATCAAATACTTAATTTATCACTCATTTTTATCTTCTCATTTATTTTAACCATTCTATTTAAATTTCTAATCAAAAATAGAGGCGGGAATCTGTATACAACCATCAGAGGGGGTACTCCCCGGGCTGTGGGATTCGCTCCTTTCCTGGTTCTATTATTATTTTTCCCATCACCAGGCAATTACCTCATTGCCTTAATAGGTGTTTTTTCATTTATTGATGATTTGATTGGTAGGAAAAAAATTGAATCTTTGCCTTTTGAACTGGGACAGCTTTCCCGGGGTATTGGCATGCTTATGGTTATGATCGTAGGTTATTTCTTTTTCGGCCCCGTTTCTATCCTTATTGCCCTGATGATTCAACCCCTTAATATTGCGGACATGCAACCGGGGACTGCATGCTCCACTGTGATCATAATGTCCTCCCTGCTGGCAATCACTCTTTATTTAACCACAGGAAATCCTTATACTCCTGCGCTTATAGTTTTAGCCATTGTTTTAGGATATGCACCCCTGGACTATCAGGGGAAAATAATGATGGGTGAAGTAGGAAATCATTCATTTGCAGTTGCCCTGGGAGTTTTATATACATATTTAGGAATCAACATCACAAATTTCCACACTTGGAGCATTTCTGGGTTGTTCATAGTTGTATTGATCCTTTTAATATTAACATCAGCTTTAATAGCAGTTTTAAGGAGAAATAATCTTAAAAAGTACCTGGAAAAGGAATTAAAAATTGATAACCCTTACTATGGGGATTTATTAATGGACGTTTTAACCGGTGGGGGTTTAGGTGACCTAATCCGGAAATTAGCCCTAAAAAATAGAAAGATAGTGATAAAAAATAAATTAGGAAAGTTTTTAGGTCTGCGTAGATTATTCTTTAATCCTTATGCATTATAAGACATAATCTTTCTATGTCTCCTTTTCTTTTACTTTACCATCAAGTACATATACGGTCCGATCAGCCTGTGCTCCTACATCAGGTTCGTGAGTCACCATCACCAGTGTTACGTTTTCTTTTTCATGTATGTCTTTGAGAAGGTCCAGGATCATCTGGGTGGTTTTTGAATCTAAAGCTCCTGTGGGTTCATCTGCGAGTATTATTTTAGGATGATTAACCAACGCCCTGGCAATGGCTACTCTTTGCCTTTCACCACCAGATAACCTGGTAGGGTTTTGTTTAACCAGATCCGATAAATTAGAGAAGTTCATCAGTTCCAGAATTTCCATTGCTCTTTCATCCATCTCTTTGGTTGTGGCTTTTGTTCTGAGCATGGGAATCTCCACATTCTCCAGGACACTTAGGTTGGGAATTAGGTTATGTAATTGGAAGACAAACCCTATCTGCTGGGAGCGGAATTTATCTAAACGTTTAGTTTTCATCAGATCAATACCAGCTACTTCAATGGTCCCTTCATCAGCCCTATCAAACGCTCCTATCATATTTAGAAGTGTTGATTTACCAGAACCAGATGGTCCCATGATCGATACGAATTCACCCTCTTTTATCTCCAGATCTACTCCTCTTAATGCCTGTACTCTTCCCTTATCAAAACTCTTTTTCATTCCGTGAATTTCGATGATATTTTTACTCATAACGCAACGCCTCCGTAGGTGGTAATCGTGACGCTCTGTATGCCGGGTATATTCCTCCTAATATACCAACGACTAATGCAATGGCTAATGCTCTGATTACTATGTTTGTGGTAAATACTGGCTTGATAACGGATCCTGTTGTAGAGAAAAAGGCTAACAATCCCTCTGAACCTATGTAGCCTAATAATATACCCACTACACCGGCTACTAATGTTAATATAATGGATTCACCAAGGATCATTATTAAAATGTCACTGCTCTTCCATCCCACTGCTTTTAATACTCCTATTTCACGAGTTCTTTCAAATACAGACATTATCATGACGTTTATTATACCTATTCCACCAATTACTATGGCTAATACAGATATTGCTGCTGATGCAGTGTTTATACCACTCATACTTTTGTCCATTAGACTGGCTTCTTGTGTTGCTGTGGTGGTGGTCAGTTGATTAGGATAGGCATTTGTTATATTATTGGCTACATTAGTGGCATTGGCCCCCGTATTAACTTTAACTGCTATAATTGTGATTTTACCTTGAGCATTGGTCATGTTTTGCAGAGTAGTTAAAGAAACAAATGCTACACTGTCGGTTACTATATTTCCACTTTGATATATTCCTACCACGGTAAATTCTTTGCCGAAAAGGTTTATTGTACTTCCAACTGTTTTGTTTATAACCGGCGCTATGGTTTTTCCTATTATTACCTGATTTGTACCATCTGCAAAGTTCGTTCCATTTGTAATGGCTATTCCCTCTAAATTAATCTGGCTACTGTTGATTCCGTTAACTTCCAGACCATTAACTGTTCCTGCTGCAGGTGTTATTCCCCTTAATATCCCTGCTGTAGCATTTACTCCGCTAATGTTCAATATATTAGTCACATAGTTTTCGGTAAGTGTTCCACCAGTAGCTGAAAATGCATTAGAGCCTGTTGCAGTTACGGTTATTTCAGCGGTTCCGTTGCTGAGTGTGGTTTGGGTGGAGGCGGTTAAACCATCCGTAATCATACCCAAAGCAACAATGGTAGCAATCCCAATTGAAATCCCTAAAATCGCAAGAGCCGCTCTTGTTCTATTCCTAAATGGATTTTTTATTATTAATGACAAAAAAGACAATTTTCCCACCTTTTTTTTATAATTAATCTTTATTTTGGCAGGGAGCTATATTTATATTTTATTATTTAGTTTTTGAATTTAAAAGAACTATTTTGGATTTAATAATCATCTAAAAAAACTCTTATAATTTATTTTAAGATTGAAAAAGATAAATAAAAATAATAATATTCATTTTTTCCCTCTTTTCAAGGTCCAAACAGCTAATATCAGGAAGAAAAGAGCGAATATTACCAGTGCCAGTATATCTGGCCATATTTTATCTATTCCCCATCCCTTGAGCATCACCGCCCGGCAGGCGTCCACTGCATAGGTGGGAGGTACTAGATATGAGAATGGTCTTAACCATTCGGGTATGGCTTGTAATGGCCAGAATACTCCTGAAAGGAGGAATGCGGGTAATATTACAAAGGGTAAAAATTGTATGGCCTGTTCCGGTCTTTTTGCAAGACTTGATAGTAATATGCCCAGGGCTTGACATGTTATAGCTAGAATTGCCACGGCCAGGAATGCTAGTAGTACATTTCCCACAACCATGACGTTGAATACTAATATGGCTATGGATAATAGAAGTGCAACTTGTATAACTCCCATGGTACCGAAGGTTATTGCGTATCCGGTTACAACTTCTCCTTCGGTAACTGGGCTGGCCATGACTCTCTCCAATGTACCGTTAGATCTTTCACCCACAAAAGTGATCAGGGTTATTATAGTGGTCAGCAGGTATACTACAAATGCCAGAATTCCCGGTACGAAAAAGTCAATAAAATCCGCATCTTCACCATATATTGGGTCTGATGTAACTTTTATAGCAGGAGTGACTCCATTCTCTATTAATGTATCTGATAGGGCTTGGTTAACCGATTTTGATATGGCATTTTTTATGTTGGTGATGCTATCATCACCTTCTATTATAATTTCTGAATTACTGGGATATGATTGATTTTGTGATTTTAATATGGCATTTTTACTAAAATCCTCTGGAAATATTATAACCGCTGATGCTTGGCCTTTTTCAACAATCAGCCGTGCTTCATCTATATTATTCATATTCTGGATATTTAATATGGTGGTGTTAAGATTGTTAATTATTTCTTTGGATAAATAGGTTGTTTCACCACTAAAAGGAGGTGTGAAACCCTGATCCTGATTTACGATGATCACATTTACACCTTCCACATCACCACTGAAAGCCACTCCGAAGACGCACATGGCAAAGATAGGAGCTATGAAGAGCATGGCTAGACTACGTTTATCATTTGCCAAATCACGGAAGACACGGCGGCTTATAGCCATTATTCGGAAGAATTTCATGTGACCACCTTTTTTCGGTCATCCTTTTGGGCAATTTCTAGGAATGCATCTTCCAGAGAATCTTTACCAGTATCCTGTAGGAGTTTTGATGGTGCATCTTCCGCTATAAGCGTTCCTTTCTGCATAAAACCTATTCGGTCACAGTGCCTGGCTTCATCCATGTAATGGGTGGTTATTAGGATGGTGACTCCATTTTCCCTTAATTGGTTGAAATATTTCCAGAAGGATATTCTGAGTTCAGGATCCACTCCTACGGTAGGTTCATCAAGAAATAGTAGTTCTGGTTTGTGAATCAGGGTACAAGCCAGAGATAATCTGTGCTTCATACCTCCACTGAGATTTTCCACCATCTCATTTTTCCAATCCTCTAGATCAACGAATTTCAACAATTCATCTTCTCTCTTCTCCATTTCCTCTTTTTCAATGTTGAAAATTCGGCCATAGAATTTCATATTTTGATCAACGGTAAGTCCCAAGTATACACCTGTTTCCTGGGGCATGTAACCTATCTTTGATGCAATATCACCATCCGGTATTTTCTCTCCCAACACTCGTGCTTCTCCATGGGTGGGGTTGCTTATGCTGGCTAACATCTTTATGATGGTGGTTTTACCCGCGCCATTTGGACCTAACAGGCCATATATCTCTCCTTTCTTTACCTTCAAATTCAAATCCTTTACTGCGATGAAATCCTTGAACTTTTTGGTAATATGATGGGTGATGATGGCATATTCGTTTTCTAGAGTCATAATTTCACCTAACTACTTCTAAATCATGTTATTTTGTTCACACATTTATAAATATTGTCACTAAGAGGAGGTAAATTGGGAAAAGATTATAGCTTTGAAATGATAAAATCATATTTTGAAAAATATACTAAAATAAAATTGATTAAAATAGAAATTAAAATGATATGTTGAGAATAAGGTGAAATAATGACTTTGAGCAGGGAATCAAATGAAGCACTCAGATTGATGGGACTAACCGATTATGAAACACGCGCATATGTGGCTTTAACTTCATTAATCTCTGCTAACGCTGCAGAAATAAGTTTAGCCTCCCATGTCCCTCGATCGAAAGTATATGATGTTTTAAGGAGTCTGGTGAAGAAGGGTTTCATTGAAATGAACCGGGGAAAACCATTGAAATTCACTGTAATACCTCCTCACGAAGTATTCAAGAAACATAAGAGTAATATTAAAGACACTTTAGACCTGGCTGAATCAGAACTTAATATGATCTATGAAAGCCAGATACCCCAAGTTCCAGCACCTATCTGGTTATTATATGGTCCTGATAAAATAGTAAATAAGGAGATGGAAATTATATCCCGAGCCAGAGAATCCCTGTTCATCATGGGTGGATTGATGTTCCAGGGAGAACCGAATTTATTAAAAGAGAACCTGAAAAAACCTTTAAATAAAGGAGTTACTATCAGAGTACTTACCGCCCCTAGCTGCCGGGTGGATGATATGGAAGTCCCCACCCAGGAGATATTGAAAGATTTACCCTTGGAGATTAAATTTTTCCCAGTTCCATTCATAAAACTGATAGTTAGAGATAAAAAAGAGATGTTAATAGCATTTTGTAAATTATCAGGTTCCACTGCTTTATCTGAAACTGCTATAGCCATATGGAATCAGTATCAGGAGTTCGTTGATACTATATCCGGAATCTATGATTTCATCTGGAATTCAGATTATTTCAACCAGATATCCACCGATGATTCAATGTTTAAGAAGAATGTTAAATAGATTTATAAGGCAATATCACCAATTAATTAAAATATTTAAATGATATTTATTGTCAATTAAATTTAATTTTAAATGAAAATCGAGATTTTTATAAATTTAATTAATAATGTGTAAGTGAGTTATTGAAAATTAAAGATATGTTAAAATTATATTATAAGGTGTTTTAATGAAAGCATTATTCGTAATTACCGGACCAGGAGTTGGAGGGGACAGTGCAGCAGCACTTAACATCTCAAAATCCTTGTCTAAAATAGGTGTTGAAAGTGAATTCGCCCTGGACAGTAAATCCAGTGGTTTGTTGTTTAAAAATAATAACTTAACCTGGTATAAGACAACTGTACCCGCAGCAGGGGGTCATGTGGCTTCCAAGGTTTCCTTATTTAAAGCTGCTATTAAATCCATGAATGCAGTTTTCCTAACATCAAGGTTAATAAAAAAGGTTAATCCAGATGTTGTTATAGGTTTAAGTGGTGGAGGAGCAGTAATTGGATGTTTATCTGCTAAATTGGCCAATGTTCCCTCCGTATGCATATTATGGACTCCTATCGATGCTAAGATATGTCCCAGAGTAGCAACTGCCTGTGTTACCAGTACCGAGTCTCCACTTTTTGGAAAAGAAACCAAATTCAAAAACTTGCATCAATCATATTCTCCAATTGATTCTACTGTAATCAACGGAGATAAGGAAAAAGCCCGTAATCTTATGCCGGATGAATACGATGAGAATTTACCTACCATCCTCTTATCATCAGGATCTCATCTCTTTGAGAAAATGGTTCTAGCTGCTTCAAAGCTTGGTAAAAGTGATATAAAAGCCAATATTGTTGTTGTGGGAATCAATAGAGATGAGAAATGTTTAAAACTCCTTAAAGAAGGCAATATAATATATTTAGGTTTTATTGATTGGATTCGTGATTTGTTTAAATTAACCGACTTGGTTATATCATCTGATGATGGAATTATGATCCATGAAACTATAGCCTGTGGCTTACCACTGATTACACTTCAAGGGGTGAAATGGGGTAGGATCACAAGATTCCCTGAAATATTTGAAGGTGCTTTAGTTCAGGGACATATAGAAACCATAGATACAGAAGTAAAAGAAGCCCTTGATCATCTCGATGAAATGAAAGAAAATGTTAACAAGTACAGTAAGGATATATTAGAAACTCCAGATAGAATCGCTGATATAATTTACCACAGTGTTAAATAACAAATAATTCATTAAATAAGATTTATTTTAAATTATTTACGAATATTCGATTGTTATTACAAATATTCGATTGCTGGTAGAAACCATAATATGATAATAAAAAAATCATATATATTCCCTGAAATAAATCTCATATATTAATATTATAAACTTAAAAAAAGGTGCGAAAGTGTATCAAAAATTAATTAATAAGATTAAAAATAAGGAATCAACTATTTGTGTAGTTGGATTAGGCTATGTAGGCCTTCCAACCGCCATATTCTTCGCTGAAAATGACTTTAACGTTATTGGAGTCGGTACTGATGAAATTAAATTGGATATGATTGGACAGGGAATTTCACCACTTGGTGAGCTTGGCTTAGACTCTCGATTGTTGAAGGTTGTTCAGGACGGAAAATTAGTCACTACCACCGATCTTCCTGAAGCAACCCGTCAATCTGATATAATTTTGATCATAGTACCAACACCAGTTACCAAATCCAAAGACCCTGATCTTTCCCATATAAAATCAGCCGGAGGAAACATTGCCCAGGGCATGGGACCGGGTAAACTGGTTGTCCTGGAATCAACAGTATACCCTGGAGTAACCGAAGAAACATTACAACCCATCCTGGAATCTTCCGGTCTCAAAGCTGGTGAAGACTTCGGTTTAGCCTACTGTCCTGAGAGATACAATCCCGGAGACGATGCCCACTCCATTGAAAAAGTGGCACGTGTGGTTGGTGGAATAACACCAGAATGGGCGGAGATAACCCGTGAATTATACCAGTTCATTATCGAAGAAGACATTCAGGTATTAAGAAATATTAAAACCGCCGAAGCGGCTAAAGTTATTGAAAACACCCAACGTGACCTGAACATAGCACTGGTCAATGAACTGGCCATGATCTTCGAGAAAATAGGCATTGATGTCATGGAGGTAATTAAGGGCGCCAGCACCAAATGGAACTTCAACGCTTACTATCCTGGAGGAGGAGTAGGAGGACACTGCCTACCAGTAGACCCTTACTACTTGGTTAAAAAGGCAGAAGAACTAGGATACCACTCCAAAGTCATAGCAGCTGGCAGGGCTATAAATGATTACATGCCTAAACACGTCTTTGGATTACTCACCGATGCATTAAATGATAATGAAAGACCGGTTAAAAATTCAAAGATAGTTGTTCTAGGACTATCCTATAAAGAAAACGTGGGAGATGACCGAGAATCACCCAGCGTGGAACTCATCGGCGAACTGGCACAGAACCAAGCACTGGTAACAATTGTAGATCCCTACATTAAAGAAACCGAAGTCTACGGCACACTTAAAGAATCCGAAGTCCACGGCACACTGGAAAACGATACATACATGGCGCTGGAAGGTGCTGATGCCATGATACTCATGACTGCCCATGACGAGTTCAGAGAATTAGACTTCGATAAAATTAAAAAACTGATGAAAATACCCATAATCATCGATGGAAGAAGAATTTTTGACCCAAACCAGCTTGAAGATATGGGATTCTATTATAGGGGAATTGGCCGCGGCTATTTATAAATCAAACTCCATATAAAAAAAATTTAAATTTTTTTATTTTTCATCAATTTTTAATCCATTAATTAAATTACGGTTAATATAAATTAAATTCCATTATAGGGTTTAATTTGATGGGAAAGTTAAATTTCTAATGTATATAATCGAAAGTATTATATAATTTAAAATAACTATCAGTAGTAGGAAACATATTTCCGACTTAGTTGAATTTTAATAAATGCTGGAAAGGTGAATGTGTTAAACGATAATTTTTCTAGATAGAGAAAATTGCCAATCAATAAAAAGGGATTGGCAGCTAAATAATTAGGAGAGTGTAATATCATGAAACATGGAATTATAAATAATATGTTGTGGAATTATTCACACTGGTTTGTGGAAAGAAAAAATATAGACGATTACTATGAAAGATTATCCAATGGCGAATCAATAGAGATTAAAAATTTCTCGGGAAAAACTAAACATATAGCCACTTCAGGATCAACAACCGGTGAACATAAATACGTACTGGTAAATAAAGAACAATTAGAGCTGCGTATGGGTGCTGAGAAATGGACCAACTCCTGGACCGGATGGGAAGTAGGAGATCCATGGTGTCATTACTGGTATCCTGCAATTACTGATAATTTTTACAGACGATTTAGGTTGAAAATAGCCTATAATCTTGATAATGGCCTATTCTTATCATATTTCAACTTAGACGATAAGATAATGGAACAACATTATGAAAAATTGAAAAAATTCCAGCCTAAATTGTTAGTTGGTTACTCTGAAGCAGTTAACGTATTCGCAGAATACATCCTAAGAACCAAAAAAGATCCCCTGAATATCCCTGCCGCCATAACATCCGGTGGACAATTGTTCCCAGAATGGAGAACCAACATCGAAGAAGCCTTCGATGGGAAAGTATATAATAGATATGGTTGTTCTGAATTCGGAACCATTGCTCATGAAGATAAATCTGGTAAAATGAAAATCTTAACCAAACGTGGTTTAAGTGTAAAACATGATGAAGAGGGTAAACTTCTCATCACCGATATAAACAACCGGGCAACAGTATTTAAGGACCATTTCTTAGGCGATTACGGTAAAGTAGAAGGTGATGAAATCGTTGAATTGAAAGGTAAAGTGAAAAGCGGCCGATCATATCTACGAATATATCAAAATAAGGAAAGTCACCAGCCCCAAGTGCCTGATGGAAATTAACACTACAATCTATTATTTTTTTTTATCAATAAAACAATAAGGGTATTTATTTTTAGATTACTTAAAAAAAGTTTTAAATGGATTTAAATAAAACTTTTTTATATTAAATGATTAAAGATAATTAGAGGAATGAACTGATTTATATTTAAAGGGGCTGAAAAAATTAAGAACAAAAGGGTCATAGTTACCGGTGGTCTGGGATTCATTGGATCACACATCGTTGAAAAACTTCATATGGATAATGAAATTGTAGTGGTGGATGATGAATCTACAGGGACCATTAAGAACATTGAACATCTCGATATTGAAAATATGGAAATAATATTTGACAGCATCACCAACGCAGACTTGCATAACATATTTGAGAATGCAGATTATGTTATTCATCAGGCAGCACTGCCCAGCGTTCCCCGTAGTGTGAAAGATCCCCTGAGTTCTAATCATGTTAACGTTACCGGCACCTTAAAAGTTCTCATCGCAGCGAGAGATTGTGATGTGAAAAAAGTTGTCTGGGCCTCTTCTTCATCCGCTTATGGGGATACTCCCACCCTACCTAAAGTTGAAGATATGCCCGTAAATCCCAAGTCGCCCTATGCTATTACTAAGGTTACCGGTGAATTCTACAGTAAGACTTTCAGTGAATTATATGACCTACCCACTGTATCGCTGAGATATTTCAACGTCTTCGGCCCTCGTCAGAATCCAAAATCACAGTACGCCGCAGTTATACCCAAGTTCATAACAGCAATTATGAAAGACCAGTCCCCGGTTGTTTTTGGAGACGGAAAACAGAGCAGAGACTTTACCTTTGTATCTAATGTGGTTAATGCCAATATATTAGCATGTGAATCATCCATGGACGGCGTATACAATGTTGCCTGTGGTCAGAGGATAACCATAAACCAGCTAATTCTACTTATAAATGAAATCTTAGGAAAAAACATCAACCCCGAATACACCGCCCCACGACAGGGAGATGTTAAACATTCCCTGGCTGATATATCAAAAATAAGTAATTCGGGATATGAATGTGAATATAAGTTACGAGATGGACTTGAAAAAACAATATCCTATTTTTCTGAGTTAGTTGAATAATTAATCTATTTTTTAACAGGTTTTTGAATAAATTATTCTATAATCTTATTTGAATAAATTATTCTATTTTTTAACTAATTTGAATAAATTATTCTATTGAGGGTATTTTATTATTTTTTTAGCACCATGAATAGGTCATCACCATCTTTACAATCGCCTTCGGCGAATTGGTGGAGATATTCTTTTTTATAGTAATCTGGCTGGAAACTGGTCACCTGAAAGCCTGCTTTTTTATAAGAAATAACAGCCCTTAGATTTTCTTTGCAAGGTCTGATGATTAGAGTATGATATTTTTCATCAAACAGTTTATGGGCTAATATTTTAACAGCCTCTGTCCCATATCCCTTTCCAGCATATTCCAGGTTTTTAAGCCATATATCTATTTCAGCAATTCCTTCTTTTAAATGAAATGCGGTATATGTTATGAATCCGATTTCTTCCTTCAAATTAGGTTCTCTTAGGATTATTAGATAGGCACGTCCTTTCTCAGGACGGGAACCATCGAAGAAGAAAAATTCGTAATCCTCTTTAAATTGGGATAATGTGGGAATTCCGCCTTCCGATGTTTCTACTGATAATTCAATTAGATATGAAGAAAAATCCGAATAATATAACCATTCATATGCTTTTATTCTGTCTTCAAATCCTGCTGGTTTTAGTTGTATACTGTTATTCATCTCTTTTAGATATTACAATTTTTTTATGTTAATTTTATAAAAAGTAATATTTTTTAAGATGTTTATTTTTATGCAAATTTCGAGAAAAATCTCATCAACTTGTACACTGGATCTGTTGAGGGATGGGTTTCTGTGAAATCTTCAAAATCATGGGTTTTATAATCATCTCGCATCATCTTGGAGATGTAGGCCATGCTGGTTCTGGCTGATGGTGAGATCGATGTAACATCTCTTATTTCACCAGATTCAGATTGAATTTTGACCT
This sequence comes from Methanobacterium sp., assembly GCA_018263005.1. Classification (GTDB taxonomy): domain Archaea; phylum Methanobacteriota; class Methanobacteria; order Methanobacteriales; family Methanobacteriaceae; genus Methanobacterium_A. Next base: position 597,935 of record JADFDH010000001.1, on the reverse strand, counting down.
TAGTAAATCCAGTATTACGTTCTAATACTCTCCAGAATGAGCCTGGACCTGCGAATCCTGGTACTGAACCTATTATAATATCCTGATATGCTTTATAATCAGTTGTTTCTTTATTAATGAACGCCACGTCATAGTAGAGGGATATGGAATTAGCTATAAAACGATAATCTGCCTGGGCATAAATTCCACATGCATTTCTGGCGGCTACTATTCCTTCCATCCGGGCTACAGGTGTGGTTCCTATTCCCCCAACCACATCACCTGCAGCGTATATGCCTTTATGGCTGGACTCCATCTGCTGATTTACTATTATCTGGCCTTTATCCCCTATATTTACCATTCCTTTGAAAATATCTGAATTAGGTCTCATTCCCGTTGCTAAAAGAACATCTCCATTCAGGAAATCTTTATCTGTGTGTACTCCTTCTTCTTTGATTTCCTTAACCTGGATATTTTCCCATATTTCTACTTTATCTAAGAGTTTTCTCTCCACATATTTTTTTACATCTTCATCAAGCATCTTTAGAAATTGTGTTCTGCATAGGACCTGGACCTGAGATCCTAATGAGGAGAATATTCCAGCAAATTCAGCTGCTATTACTCCGCTTCCCACTATGATGAGTTTTTCTGGAATAGTTTTAAAGTTTAATATATCTTCATATGTAAGTGCTTTTTCTACGCCTTTTACTGGTGGAATAAATGCCCTTGCACCAGTTGCGATGATCAACCTATCATATTTGTGTTTTTCATCATCTACTAATATTTGGCCTTCCTGGACTTTGGCCTCGCCTTTTATTATTTCAATATCAGCTTCCCTGGTTTCTGCTTCATGTACAGATCTTATCTTAGCTATGGTATCTTTAACTCCCTGGGCTAATTTTCCATAGTCAATCTCCACATGGTTGCTGCTGATTCCCAGTTCATGAAATTTCTGGGAGTCTTTAAAAAATTTAGCCACATCATTTAATCCAGAAACAACCATACAGCCTTCATTTAAACATTTTCCACCTAATAAATTCTTTTCAATAAGAGTAACCTCTTCTCCTATCTGTGATGCTTCTATTGCTGCTGTTTTACCAGCAGGACCTCCGCCTATTATTATAATTTTCATGGAACCATTCCAACCATTATTTTTTTTTGCAATTTCATCTAAAATATTTGTAAATTTAAATACCCACCAAAACATTTTTTTATTTGATAAGTCTTTAAATATCTTTATTATTACTATATTCTTTTTAATAATTCCTTTTTTTTGGTTCAAATTCTTCTTTTGTTAAAATACCCTAATCTTTTAATTATGCAAGGTTTTTAAGATCATCCCTTGAATTTTCAGAAGAATTTTTAATCTTTTGAGATTCTGCTTGTTTAGATGAAATTAATTCATCGATTTTCCCTATTGAGATTGAGTATTGAAAAGTTTTCGAAGGATGTTTTCAGGTAAGGATAGATTTCATCAAAAGATAAAATTTCACTATCATCAGATTAAATTGTTTTAATTTATGGGGGTTTTGGATGGGAAATATTAGAATGCCCCACCACCCCCTCCACCGGATCCTCCTCCGACTCCACCTACTCCACCACCACCAGATCCGCCTACTCCTACATCTGAGCTACTAGAGGTGGACATGCCTGTACTTAGGCAAGATGATAATGTTGTGTAACCGCCATAATAGTGGAATAAGTATATATTGCTTTGTTTTATCTGTTCTTCAGGTATTGATATTTCCATGGATTTAAGCACTTTATCGGCTACTCCCAGTGCGGTGGCATAGACCAGGTATTTGTTCCAGATGGCCACGGATTCTGGGGGATGATCCTTGATTAAGGAGAAGTCCAGGAGATACTTTTTGAAGGCCTGCCATTTGGCATTGTAATCTACTCCCTTTTGGGTCCACCTGCCAGCTACCTTAGGAGGTGAGATTAAACATATAACCCCAGTTATCGCCAGGATTATGGAGGTTTGAACCAAGAAACTTGCAGCGGGGAGTGTGCTTGTCCTTATGAAGTAGTAGACAGCCCCGGCTAGGATCAATGCTATTATGCCGTAGTTTTTCGTATATTTATTTCCCGCACTTATGAAGTACTCCTTAATTGTACTTTCACTTAGATATTGTTGGGAGAAACCAAATTGCCAGGTTTCATAGGATGTCTTTAATGTAAGTGCTTTATCTTTATCTTTTAACATCTTATTCATCTTATTCAGATTGAGAACTCCCCCTTCAGAGAAACTTTTCAATAAGAATATTGCATCTATTTCATGTGAATCAAGTTCACTGGTATGTGTTGTAGATGTGAATTTAATGATAACCGATTTTTTACTTTTCTTACCTTCAGCAACAGATTCAATGCCCAGATATCCCCGGTTGATGAGGTCCATAATGGTGGCTTGGAATCCTTCCATAGCCGGTTTTCCCACGTCCTTCCTGTATCCTTTACCAGAGATGGCGTTTACCATGGCTGGTGGATCATTGGTGGGAGGTTCGCTTTCATATTCTCCTTGATATGTTGTTTTAGGCTCCCTTCCATATTTTAAGTAAATCCGGAATGGTATGATCAAACTTAATAGCATTAAAATACCAAGAATATAGTATAATGTGCTGTAAAAGTTAATATTATTCTGATAATCGTTCTGTACCTTTTCTATTTGTGTCAAGGCATCTATGTTCACCTGACGTGCGAATACAGGATTGTTAAACTGTTCTTTTGGTATGGTCAGGCGTATTTCAAAGAAGTTTCCTGAGGGAATGGGCCCGGCAATCACATTCAGCACTGAACCCAGCCAGGTACTGTTGGCCGCATAATATGGTGGATTTAACCAGTATTTAACGCCGTTCTGTGAGGGAAGGTGTACATTGGTTGTTAGCTGGCCCGCCTCTACATCCCAGTATTCTCCCCATACCTTGTACTGTAACTCGGCAATATCATTGTATATGGTGATTACGTTGATGAAGTCATATTCAATAATCACATCTACATCCCTATCAGTAATGGGGTTGAGTGCATACTCATTAGTGTAGAGATAAATCTTAACGGACTTCATATTACTTTTATTGGTCACGGAATAAGTAGAATAAGCCCCTGTAGTTGATACGGTCAAATTTTCAATTCTTTCCCCAGTATATAAAGGTATATCCCGATAAACACCCTGGTAAGTTCCCTTGAATGAATAATGCAATTTTTCCTTTACCTTTAAAGATCCATCTTGCTGCACGTAAAGGTCAACGGTGGCTTTAGAAATGGTGTAGCTCCGATTATCACTGGTAACTGAAATTAAAAATGGAACTGAAATTAGAAATATTATTAAAATGATGATTATTATATGTGCTTTTTTCATTTTCACCACACTCTATGATTAAATCTACTCTTATGGGGCTTTTATATTTTTTTAAAGAATTAAGCTAGTTATCTGGTGTTTAGTTATCATTTTAAATTCATAAAGATCATTCTAAATTGTTTTTATTGAACCTATCTAAATCTAATTTCAATTCTAAATCATGAGTATTAATTCCGCACTTAATGATAAATAGATGGTGTTTAAAAAGGATGTTCAAATGAATTTTTACAGGAAACTCTGATTATATATCAAAATTTGAATCATGCTTAACAAACCGAAAATTTTCATCATAAATCATACACCCTGTTAAAGTATATATAAAATAAAAATAACATTAACTTATAATTTTTAATATGAATTTCGTAATAAATTTAGCCAAATTATGCTTAAAAAATCCCAATAAACCGGACAAAAATCGGGTTTTTTATATGGTATAAGTTCGTATTAATATATTAAATAAATTAAAAATTAAGTTTTAGTTTAATGTAAGAAAATTTACTTATTTATCAAATTTTACCGAGGAGATAGTTATGTGTATCGCAGCACCTGCTGAAATTATGGAAATAGATGAGAAGATGGCTACTGTTGATTTTGGAGGAGTCAGACAACAGGTTAAACTTGATCTGGTTTCTGATGTGGAGTTGGGTAATTATGTTTTGGTTCATTCCGGTTATGCTATAGAAGTTTTAACCAAGGAAGAAGCTAAAGAATCTTTAGAAGCTTGGGATGAACTTTTAAAGGTTATGGATGAGGAAGAATTATAGGTTTTTTTTGATTTCATCTATTCTTTTTAGAATCATATAATTTTCCAGTGATCTTTTTTTATTACCATTTAAACTTTTTAAACAGCGTCCCATGATAATCAGAGTTATAAAAAATTTTACAATGATTTCCCGCATATTAATTCTATTTAATAAATAGAAACCTTTTTGACACCTTGAATTTTTAAAAATTCGTTGAATAGTTCTCCTTTAACTGGTTTTTCTGTTATAATTGTGAGACGTGGATTTTCCTCTAATTCTGGATCTCCTGCATGAGCTTGTCGTATGCTTATGTTTTCCTGTGATATTAGTTCTGTTGCCCTAGCCAGTATTCCAGGATTATCTGCTTGTGCTTCTATTTCCACCACTCCAAAACCCAAATTCAGAGCCACATTTTTAAGGAGTGCTCCTGCAGGATATATGTTGGTGAATATATCTTTGAGATTTTTATCGGTGAGAATTACTTCTATGGTGGCTTTTATGGTTCTTCGATCAACACCAGCTGCTCTTGCCAGTGCAACATCACTGATCTCTACATTTCCGCAGTATATTTTATTATTTTCTCCTACTCGCAGGCCGAGTTCTACAATTTTTCTGGCGACGCTCATTCGAGCAGGGAATTTTTCGAACTTGTGTTTTATTCTATCCCACATATGATCATTTTTTTATTGTTTACTAATATTTAAATTAAACCATTAATGTATAATTATGTACAGTAAAGCTTTAAATAGTACTATAAATATAGTAGACTATGTCAATCTTTTTAATAATAAATAAGGCGATTTATAATGAAAGGCAGTGAATGTTTTTGGCGAATTGGAAATAAAAGAAATAAAAACCACCAATCTTAATTTTACATCGCCATTTGAACTCTTCAAAAATATTTACCATAATCACCCCTATGCTTTCCTCCTAGAATCAATGGAAAGCGATGGTGGACTGGCTCGTTATTCTGTATTGGGATTTGAACCTGCAGCTAAAATAAAAGCCTATGGAAATATCCTAGAAATAGAAAAAAATGGTGAAAAAGCCGAATACGATGTGGAAAACCCATTCGATGAAATAAAAAAACTAACAACCTCCTCCTACCAAAAAAAAGGATTCAAAGGAGGATTGGTGGGTTATGTATCCTACGAGGCGGTGAAGCACTTCGAACCTGTGCAGGTACAGGAAAGCCCATATCCTGATTTTGAATTCGGATTATATCTAGATAGCATAATATTCGATCGGATCCGAAATAAATGCCATTATGTAACCTTAGGCGAGGATAAATCAAATTATATAAAAGAAATCGCCAAAAACGAATATGATATCCATGCTATAAACTTCAAAGAAAAGGGATACTATTTTTCAAAAGAAAAATTCATAGATATGGTCCTTCAAGCCAAAGAAAAGATAAAAGATGGCGAAATATTTCAGAGTGTTATTTCTAACGCCAGAAAATTTGAACTAAAAGGAGATAAACTTTCTTTTTATGAAAAATTACGAAAAATAAATCCCTCCCCTTACATGTATCATCTGAAGCTAGGCCAGAGAGAAATAATAGGTTCCAGTCCAGAAATGCTGATAAGAGTAGAGAACGGTAAATTAGTAACATTCCCCATAGCCGGGACAGTCAAACGGGGAAAAACAACGATAGAAGATAACAATCTTCAAAAAAAATTATTATCTGATGAGAAGGAGAGGGCTGAGCATCTGATGCTAGTTGACCTGGCCAGGAATGACCTGGGAAAGGTAAGTACCTTTGGATCGGTTAAGGTTCCCGTTTATATGGATATTAAAAAATTTTCTCATGTACAGCATATATTCTCCAAAGTAACCGGTGATTTAAAAGCAAAAAAATCTGCTGTGGACGCTTTCAGAGCCATGTTTCCTGCAGGCACCCTCAGCGGTGCGCCTAAAATAAGGGCTATGGAAATAATAAATGAATTGGAAGGAATTGCCCGGGGACCTTATGGAGGCGCAGTGGGCTACTTCTCCCTCAATGGCAATGCTGATTTTGCCATAACCATCAGGACCATGGTATGTGACGGGGACCAGGCTAAAATACAGGCTGGCGCAGGAATAGTCCATGACTCAGTGCCCGATAAAGAATATACAGAGTGCGAAAATAAAGCCAATGCTTTGCTTGATGCGTTGAAAATAGAAAACCCAGGGGAGGTTTAAATGATTTTAATAATGGACAACTACGATTCTTTTACCTATAACCTTTATCAGTTAATCGGACAGCTTAATGATGATATAATCGTAAAAAGAAATGATGAAATTTCCCTGAAGGAAGTTAAAAAATTAAATCCACATAGAATAATCATATCACCAGGTCCTGGCAGTCCCACTAATATAAGGGATTTTGGAATCTGTAATCAAATAATAAAGGAATTAGGGGATCATATACCTATTTTAGGTGTGTGTTTAGGCCATCAGGGGATATTCACAGCATTTGGGGGTGAAATAATTCACACAGAACCTGTTCATGGTAAAACCAGTCAAATATTCCATGATGGGGACAGAATATTCCAGGGCATAAAAAACCCTCTTTCCGCCGCACGTTATCATTCCCTTCTCTGTAACGGGGAAACAACACCAGATTGTATGAAAATAATCGCAAATACCGAAGATGGGATGATAATGGGAATTAAGCATAATAATAAACCAATATTTGGATTCCAGTTTCATCCAGAATCTATTGGAACCAATGAAGGTCTGATTTTACTTAAAAATTTCATGGAGATTGATTACTGATGATTGATAAAATTTTAAAAAACACGGCGAATTCAAATCTAAAATCGAATAATTCAGCTACTATCACCTTCGATGAAATAATAAAATTAAGAAAGGAAGTTTTAAATAATGAAATGGTTTATAAACCGTTAGATGAACTGAAAAAAAATATTAAGAGGATGAAAATAAGAAAAAATTTTAAAAACAGTCTTCTCAACGAAGAGGATGTTTCCATAATCTGTGAGTATAAACCAGCCTCACCCTCCATGGGTAAAATATCTAATAGAAGAGTGGAAGAAGTTATCCCTGTATTTGAAAGCGAACGTGCCAGTGCAGTATCCATACTAACTGAACAAAATTTTTTTAAAAGTAATATGGAAAATTTGAAGATCGCATGTAAAATAAGTAAATTACCCCTACTTAGAAAAGATTTCATCCTGGATGAGTATCAGATATATGAGTCCAGAGCTGGCGGGGCCAGTGCTGTACTTTTGATGGCGGATATTTATCCTGATTTATCTGAAGGTATTCAAATCAGTGAATATTTAGGGATGGACGCTTTAGTGGAGTGTAAAAATGAATCTGAAATAAAACAAGCCTTAGATTCTGGTGCTGAAATTATTGGCATAAATAATCGGAACTTTCAGGATTTCACTATTGACCTAAATAAAACCAAGAAACTAGCGAGGATGGTTCCCCCGGAAGTAGTCTTGGTATCGGAAAGCGGAATTAAAACAGAAGCAGATGTAAAACTCCTCTCAAGTTACGGGGCCGATGCTTTACTGGTTGGGACCAGTATCATGGAATCCAGTATAAATGAAAGAGTAAGTGAAATAGTTAACTCCGCAAAAAACTCCAGGATAAAAAGGATATGAAAATTAAAATCTGTGGACTAACCCGGCCTGAAGATGTCCAAATTTGTGAAGACCTTTACTCAGAATTTATAGGATTCATCAATGTTAAAAGATCCCCCCGATATCTCAATTTAGAAAAGATCAGGCAACTAGTAGAACCTATGAAAGATAAAAACAGAGCAGTATTAGTAATAGAGCCTAAAGACATAGATGAAGCCATTAAAACTGTGGAATATTCAAAAATGAATAGTATTCAACTTCATTCCCTTAAAGAAGAAGATATTAAAATATTAAAACATTTTAACACTTTAAAAAAACCAATACGGATTATCAAAGCCATTGGAATTCATGAAAGGTGTAATCATATTAAAAAAGAGGAAATAAAAGAATATGCAAGAATCTGCGACTTTTTACTCTTTGATTCACAGGTGAATGGTAAAAGCGGAGGAACAGGTAAACAGATTAACTTAGAACATGCCATTGAAGCGGCTAAGATAGCAAAAAATGTTAACCGTGATATAAAATTATTCTTAGCCGGAGGGATGAATTTAGAATTTATAAAAAAGGAATTCAACACCCTTGAACTATTTTATGATTATATAGATGTTAACTCAGGAGTGGAAACCCAGCCGGGAATTAAAAATCAGAATAGGATAAGAGAGTTAATGCAATACATAAAAAATTGATAAAAGTGATAAAAATGATATCCAAGGGAAAATTTGGTAAATATGGTGGTATTTTTGTTCCTGAACTTTTAATACCTGCTTTAGAAGAATTAGAAATTGCTTTTTTAAAATATAAAGATGATGATAAGTTCAATGAAGAGCTAGATTATTATTTGAAAGAATTTGCTGGAAGACCTACTTCTTTATATCTGGCAAGAAACCTCTCAAATAAGTTGGGATGTAAAATATACCTAAAAAGAGAGGATATGCTGCATACAGGAGCACATAAAATAAATAATACTTTAGGACAGGGGCTTCTGGCAAAATATATGGGAAAAAAAAGATTAATCGCTGAAACAGGAGCAGGACAACATGGTATAGCCACTGCAGTAGTGGGTGCTCTTCTGGAAATTCCCACAGAAGTCTACATGGGAAGTGAAGATGTGGAGAGACAGAAATTGAATGTTTTCCGGATGGAACTCTCTGATGCACATGTCTTACCAGTATACACTGGTTCCTGCACACTTAAAGACGCTATTAATCAGGCATTCAGGGACTGGATAAGCAACTTAGACACCACACATTATCTGATTGGCTCTACTATGGGCCCCCATCCTTATCCAACAATGGTAAAACATTTTCAGAGCATCATAGGCAGGGAAACTAAAGAACAGATCATGGAAAAGGAAGATGAACTCCCTGATACTATTATTGCCTGTGTAGGAGGGGGTAGTAATTCCATCGGAATATTCTCAGGATTTATAGATAATAAAGAAGTAGACCTTATCGGGGTTGAAGGAGGAGGTGAAGGGTTAGATAGTGGGAAAACAGGCGCGACATTATCTATTGGTACGCAAGGAGTTTTGCACGGTTCTTTCTCTTATGTCCTTCAAGATTATGATGGCCAAATATCTGAAGCCCACTCGGTATCTGCTGGTCTTGATTATCCAGGGGTGGGTCCAGAACATTCCTATCTAAAGGACACTGAAAGGGCTAAATATGTGGCAATAAATAACCAGGAAGCCCTTCGCGGGTTCAAATTACTCTCCCAATACGAAGGGATTATACCTGCGCTGGAAAGTGCTCATGCCATTGCGTACGCAGAAAAATACGCCCAGATAAATGAAAACAAGGGTAAAACTATTGTGGTGAATCTTTCAGGAAGAGGAGATAAAGATATGTTCTTAGCAGCGCAGAAAATGGGGTTAAAACTATGAATAATCACCTATCATCAGAAAATCAGAAAGAAATGAATAATCACCCATCATCAGAAAATCAGAAAGAAAGAGATTATAATCAATCATCAGCATCAACTGGAATTGAAAATAATTTAGATATAGAAAGTTACCAGGAAATGTTCCGGAGAGTTAAAAAACAGGGTGAAGGCGCCTTCATTCCTTTTATAGTGGCTGGAGATCCTGATTTTGAAACATCATTAGAAATTGTACGTAAATTCACAGAAAATGGAGCTGATGCACTGGAGATCGGCTTCGCATTCAGTGACCCAGTAGCTGATGGCCCTACAGTCCAAGAGGCTGATACTAGGGCGCTTAAAACGGGTATGACCACCAAAAGTGGGTTTGAGTTTATTAAGAAAATAAGGGAATTCACCAGTATTCCCATTGGTATTCTGGTATATTACAACCTAATTTATAAGATGGGAATTGATGAATTTTACAAAAATGCAGCAGAAAGTGGTGTTAACGGCATTTTATCCGCTGATTTACCTCCTGAAGAGGCTGAACCGGCTGTTGCTTCCGCACGAAAATATCAGATCGACCAAATATTTATGGTTGCCCAGACCACCAGCAATGAAAGGTTACAGGTAATCAATAAGTTATGTTCCGGATTCTTATATGTGGTAGCAGTGATGGGAGTAACCGGGGCAAGGTCAAAGCTTAAACAGAGTACTGTTAAACTGGTAGAAAGGGTTAATGGACATAGTGATCTTCCAATTGCTGTGGGTTTTGGCATCTCCAAACCAGAGCATGTGAAAGAGGTTGTTGATGCTGGTTCGGATGGTGCTATCGTCGCTAGTGCTCTTCTAAACATTATATCGGATAATTTGCAGGATAAGGAGTTAATGCTTGCCAGGATTGCTGAATTTTCCAAGGAGCTTAAAAATGCAACTAAAAGGAGATAGACATTTTAAGAACGTGCTTGTGATTATATGACGTCCTTCTATTTGAAGAAAGTATCTACTGGAGAAGATTTGAGTGAAGAAGAAGCTTACCAGTGCATGCAGGATATAATAACAGGATACTCGAGTAATGTGGAGATAGCTTCCTTATTAACAGCTCTTTCCATGAAGGGGGAAACTGTAGCTGAAATTACTGGTTTTGTTAAGGCCATGCGTGAGGCTGCAATTAAAGTTAATTCTTCCAGTAAATCCTTGGTGGATACTTGCGGTACCGGTGGTGATAAACTTAAAACATTTAATGTGAGTACGGCAGCCGCTATTATGGCTGCTTCCTGTGGTGTTACCATTGCAAAACATGGAAACCGCAGTATAACCAGTAAATGTGGTGGAGCGGATATTTTAGAAGCTGCGGGAGTTAACATTAACTGCGACGCCGCGGGTGTCAGGAAATGCCTGGACAATGCAGGGATAGGCTTTATGTATGCTCCTCTTTTTCATCCTGCTATGAAGAATGTAGCTCCTATTAGGAAGGATATGGGCATAAAAACAGTTTTTAATATATTAGGTCCTTTAAATTCTCCTGCCGGTGCAGATATTCAATTATTGGGTGTTTTCGATCCTGATCTGGTGGAGCCGGTTGCCTTGGTACTTAAAAATTTAAACGTTAAACGAGCATTGGTGGTACATGGTTTTGATCAAAATAACCAACCGGCCATGGATGAAATATCAATTCTAGGTAAGACTAAAATAGCACTATTGGATAACAAACAGGTTCAAATAGGAGAGATTTATCCAGAGGATTTTGGATTGATAAAACAGTCCGAAGATCATGTAACTGCCCCTGATACTCTCCATGAAAATTTGGATATTTTCTATTCTGTTTTAAGTGGTAGTATCAATGGTCCTGAAGATAAAGCCAGGCTTAATCTCTGTTTAATGAACGCTGCTGCAATTCTGTTTATAGCAGGTAAAGCAGTTGATTTTAAAGAGGGCGCTGAAATGGTGTTTAAATCTGTAAAAAATGGTGCTGCACTGGATAAACTTCATGAATTCATTAAAATAAGTAATGAATAGATTAAAGGCAAATATAATCTTAATCCTTATTTCGTAGATTAATTATATTTTCTTTTATTGAATTATTGCATATATATCTAATTTTAATAAAATAAAACAATTTTACTGAGGTAATCTAAAAAAGAAAGTAAAAAATGAGGTAATTAATATTCACTAAATTACCACTTGCTCCAGTTAATTATCTTATTTGATCTTGAATATAAAGTTTTTGAAAATGAAAAATTCATATTTTTTTGAATAATTTATGAATATAAAAAATATAGGAAATTTTGGATTTAAAGAAAATGGGCCCGCTGGGATTCGAACCCAGGACCTCACGGTTATCAGCCGTGCGCTCTACCGCCTGAGCCACGGGCCCCTCCAGATTACTGTTTTAATTAATTTTTTGTTTCTTTTATATATATTGTTTCCTATTATATTTCAAAGGATATAATCGCAGATGCATGATTTAATTTTCATCATATATATCCTTTTGGAGAAGTTTAAAAAAAACAGGAATAATCTATTTTGTAAAATTTAATCAACCATCAACTTTTATCTTGTCTATTAGATCCATTTCACTTAGTTATTTTTTTATTATAAATAAGTTTTCATTTGGTCTAAAGTCTTGTTGAAATCATTATTTTCTAAAATAACTAATGGACATCCTATAAGAGCTGAGCAGTTTGCCATTGCAACCCTTAAAAGCATCATGTGTTCTTTAATATTCTCCAGGGATCTGGATTTGCTTTGATCATGAATCCGGCGTTCGATGATGTCTTCATAGGAAGCTTCTACTAAGATGATGATTTGAGGTGAAAGTATCTCCAACGGGAGGGATATTAAATATCCTTTAGATGATATGTCTAAACCATGGAGATCAACTAGAACATCTTGTTGATCTTTTATTAGGGAAGCTGCTTTTTTCCAGATACTATGTTGCAGATCCAGGGGAAGTTGGAACATCTCCTCTAATGTAGATGCTACTTCCTTTTTCTTTGTCAGTTGAAGCATCAGCTCCCCATAATTTATATGATTATATCCTAAGGATTGGGCTGCTTGATGGCTTAGGGATGTTTTTCCTACACCTGGAACACCCACCACCACGGCAAGGTTCCAGAGAACCATTTTATTTGTTCACCATTTCACATATGGCATCTGCCATCATGTGTCCTTCAACAATGACTTCTGCCTTGTCTATTCCATCCACACTTTCAGCTGCTAATTTAGCCTGCATTGCTATGTTTGCAGCGCTCATGCATCCTGGATTGGTGGGTATGATGGTAATTTTTGCTGTTTTTTCTTCTTCGTTTACTTCCACATTACCTAATATTCCCATCTCCACGATGCTTATTCCCATGTGAGGATCAGGCACTTTTGCAATTTCTTCTCTTATCTTTTTAACTATTTCATCTTCTGACATTATTATTCCTCAAAAATCAATTATTATATGATTAAATTTTAAATTCATTCATTCGATGCAGTTATATTTATTAATCATACCTTAAGAAGTCTCCTTCTACATTGAATAAATGTATTATTCTATTTTACAGATATGCTATTTAAACTTATGTGATGATCATAAAAAAATTTTTTAATGGACCGAATTTTTATAAACTGATGTTTCAGGCAAATATATAGATTTGGACTTTTATATTCTGTTCAGTTATATTAATTTTATAAAAAACGTTTTTATATCCTTTCCTTGTATTTAAGTTCCTTAAATGTAATGGTGAATTCTGTCCCCTCGCTTCTATCAAGTTCAATATTGCCATCTAGTTGGGTTACCAGTGAATTTACTAATCTTAGACCTAGTGATGATTCATTATTCCTGAAATCCACGTCTTCAGGGAAGCCAATTCCATCATCCTTGATTATCAGTTCATATTGATCTTCCAGTTTTAAGAGTGATATGGTTAATTTACCCTGCCTATTTTCGGGGAACGCATATTTTAAGCTGTTGGAGACCAGTTCACTTATTATCAGTCCCAGTGGTATGGATGTTTCCATGTTCAAATAGATTTCTTCCACATCAATTATTGATTGTACGTTAATTACACCATAACTGCCGGATAGATTTGAAACCAAGTTTCTGATGTAAGAGGATAGGTCTATGGAGCCTAAATCTTTTGATTGATATAACATTTCATGGATCATGGCCATGGACAAAACCCTGTTCTGGCTTTCCATTAAAACATTCACCGCAGTAGGGTCCTCTTTTACATAAGATTCCTGAAGATCAAGTAAACTGGAGATGATCTGTAAATTATTCTTAACCCGGTGATGTATCTCCTTAAGCAATACCTCTTTCGCCCTTAAGGAGTCTTTAATAGCCTCTTCCGAGTACATTTTAGCAATAACCGTCCCGGTTTGCATTCCTATGGATTCTAATACGTCCTTTTCCAGTTGGGTGATTTTTGTTTTTATACTGCTGGCCACATTTAAAGAACCTATTATATTACCTGCAGAGAATAGAGGGACTGTTGCGGCTGATTTAAAACCAGATACCTCTTCCATGTATGGTTTTATCTCCATATAATCATAAATAGGCTTTCCATCATGATAAACTGTAGAATAAGGCTTATTATTGATCTTCAATCTCTTCACGCTTTCTTTAAACGCTTCTGGGAGGTTTTCAGAGTATTCTAATTTTGTATATTTTTTATTTTCCTCAAGTAAATATATTCCCCCGCTTTCAAATCCTAATAAATTTATAGTGGATTTTAAAACATCTTTTAGTAAATTATTTATGTTAGATGCGTTGTTTGCAGTGTTTATGACTTTATTTATGATGGTGAGTTTTTTCAAATGCTCCTTATTCTGTTCATCAGAATACATTTTAGCAATTACCGTACCAGATTCCATACCAATTGATTCTAATATATCCTTTTTCAGGTCACTTATCAATGATTTCTCACTACTGCATACGCTTAAGTTTCCAATAGTTTCATCAGCCGAATAAAGAGGGACCATGGCAATAGATTTAAACCCATATTTGTTGATCTCTGGGTTTCTATCACTATCAAGGTATAAAGGTTTCTTTTCGGTGTATAATTTAGAATAGGGTGTTGTATCCAAACTCATTCTGCTGAAATTTTCCAGAATTGATGGGGGGAAATTTTTTTGAAATACTAATTCTGCAAATCCAGTAACTTTATCTTCTAAATAAATTCCACCAATATCAAAATCTAATAAGTCCATGGTGGAATAAACAACATCTTTAAGTAAACTATCAATATCAGTTGCGCAACTGGCCATTTCTATTACTTTATTAAGTATAGTGAGCTTTTTTAAATGATCTTTTGTCTGTTCTTCGGTTTTTATTAGGTAGGTGATATCTCTTATTGTTTGTACAAAAACTCGCTCTCCATTCATTTCCATTGATTCTGAATTTAAGAGCGCATGATATATGCTGCCATCTTTACGCCTCATCTTAATTTTAAAATTTCTTGCTTGGCCCTTTTCTTGTAGTTCTGCATAAATCTTGTAGGGATCTTCAGGATTAACAAAGTCTTCTTTAATATTGGCCTTTTTATATTCGTCCAAGGAATAACCAGTTAAATCTAGCATGGACTTATTAACATCTATCACCTGCCCTGCATCAAGACTAAAGATGACTATACCGATGGGAACACTTTCAAATAAATGTCTGTATCTTTTTTCGCTTTCCAAGAGGGCGTTTTCGTACTTTTTACGTTCAGTTATGTCTCGGATTATAGAAGTGAAATATGTTTTTTTACCCGATTTCCAAGCAGCAAGTGACATTTCAAAGGGAAATTCAGTCCCATTACTCCTTAATCCTGTTGTTGTAGATGTTTTGCCCATCAGTCTATGTTTACCACTGAATTTATATTTCTTAAGTTCATTTAAATAATTGTTCTTGAACCTTTCGGGCATTAAAATAGTTAAAGACTTACCCTCCATTTCGTCTCTATCATATCCAAATATTTCCATTAAACTATCATTAAAGAATATAATATTCCCATCATCATCAGTAGTGACTATGGCATCCACAGCAGACTCAGCAACAGCACGGAACCGCTCAGCACTTTTCTTAAACTTTTTATCTGCCTTTTTTTGTTCAGTGATATCACTTCCAATTACCATTAAATAGTTTAGTTTATCCTCCTCCATGATGGCAATTGATTGATTTAAAACCCAGCGGATGTTACCCTTATTATCAATTATTCTAGCCTCATAAGGTTTTATCTTTCCATTTTCTATTGTTTGAACGAATTTTTGTTTATGTAAGTCTATCTCCTCTTCAGGAAAAATTTCTAAATCAGCAAAGGGTCTTCCAATCAATTCATCCTTTGATAATCCAGTTACTTGCTCTGCAACTCTGTTAATATCGGTGAGAATACCATCAGAGTTAACCAGAATTGTATAATCAGGACTGAATTCGAAAAGATTTCTATATTTTTCTTCACTCTCACGAAGTGCCTTTTCAGCCTTTTTTGTTTGAGTTATGTCTCTGAAAATTCCCTGTAGAACTATTTTATCCCCATATTCAATGATACTGCCTGTGATGGATACTGGAATTCTCTTATCGTCTTTGGTTAAAACTAATGTTTCAACAACCTCCGAAGAACCTTCTAAATATCTTTTAAAGTACTCTTGAACTTTTTTAGATTCTTCAGGAGGATGCAAGTCAACAAAGTTTACTTTGAGTATTTCATCTTGGGAATAACCTAAAATATCCACTGCTTTTTTATTGCATTCGATGATCTTACCATTAATATCTGCTAAGAAAATTGCATCTCCAGAATAATCCATTAATGCCCGATATTTCTCTTCACTTTCCTTAAGAGCCATTTCACCTTTTTTCCTGTTTTCTTCACCTATTTTTCTTTCTGTAATATCCCTAATAATAGATGTGAAGTAAATATCATTTTCAACTTCCCATTTGGTAAGTGAAATTTCAAAGGGAAACTCATTGCCATCTTTTCTAAGTCCGATTGTTTCAATGGTTCTTCCAGCTAATCTATGCTCCCCGGTTAAATGGAATTTTTTAAATGTATTTTTATAAGTTGAATGATATCTTTCAGGCATCAAAATGGTGATCTGTGAATCTTTAAGTTCTTCTTTAGAGTATCCAAACATTTTAAGCAGGCTTTTATTGAAATATAAAATTTTTCCATGGACATCTGTGGTTATGATTCCATCTAAGGCATATTCTGTTAAAGCACGAGAACGTAGAACATTTTTTTCCAATTTTTTCTGGGTATTTTTTTGTTCTGTAATATCCACAGCAGATGCTAACCATTGATCGCCTCCTGGAAGATCAGTTATGGTTAAGTATAAAACCAGGGGATTACCATTCTTATGGAAGAATATAGTTTCATATTTGTGGGGTACTGAATCTGGATCTTTTATTCGCTGATGGTGATATTCCAACATCTTTTCCAGGTAGTCTGGATGGACAAATTCCATCCATTTTTTCTTCCCCTCAACTTCCTGACGAGAATAACCACATACTTTTTCCCATTCATTGTTAAAAAGGATTATTTTCCCATCATTATTAAAAGTTAAAAGTAGAAGACCACTATTTTCGAAGATTGTCCTGTATTTTTTATCAGATTCTTTAAGCTGACTTTCTGATTCCTTTTGCAGAGTTACATCTGTAGCATGACCAATGATCTGAGAAATTTCTCCTTCTTTAGAGAATATTTTATTATAAGATTCTTGAATCCACTTTACTTCCCCATTTCTGGTTTGGATTCGATATTCTATTTTTTTATCATTATACCCTTCAATTATTCTTGAAATACAGGATATTACTTTTGGACGGTCTTCTGGGAGTATTATTTCCATCCATTTATCCGAATTGTTGTAAAAGGTCTCCTTTGTCCAACCAGTGATTTTCTCAGCTGCTGAAGATATATAAGTCAATTTATTCTTTTTTAGATCCACCACATAAATAACATCATCCAATGTTTCCATTAATAATCTGAAATCATCCGGCTGTTTTAAAGACTTATTTAAATCTTTCTTGTAAAGAGCCAATTCAATATCCAACTTCAATTGCTGGGGATCAAAAGGGTAAAATAAAAAAGAATATGGTTGAGTTTCCTGTGCCCTTTTTAAAGTCTCTACATCATAATGAGAAGTCAGATATATCACAGGAATTTCCAAATATTGTATCTTAGAAACTAAATCAACAACGTTAGTATTGTCCTTAAGATTAATCTGTGTTAAAATTAAGTCAGGCATTAATTCTATTATTTTATTTATCGCTTCTTCTCCATTGGAAGCTATATAAGACACATCATAACCAAATGGTTCCAATGTTACCTTAATATCTCTTGCTGGCTTGCTTTCATCCATTACCAATAAAATTTTATTACTTGACATGGGGAAAACCTAAATATTGTATATGTATAATAACCTTAAAGTTTTGGTTATGATTAAACTGATTTTAGCTTTTTATCCTATGTCTGATCCTTACCGCAACCCCTTTTTCTGCTTTTTTCATCTCTTCACCTTCAAGGACTGCTCTTCCAACTCCTACTACATCACCATCTCTTAAAATCACCACCTCATCCCTGGGAATAATATCTGGATATGCATTAACTACTCCCGGTGCAAATAAAGTATTAGTTTTCAAGTCAAAATCAATTTCCACCCAGTTTTTATCTATCTCCAGTAATTTCTGACCGCCATCCAGATTAAGAGAATATAATCCTGTATCATATAATAGTGTGGCTATCTGTTTATTTTCATGAATTATACGCCGATTAAATCGGCCGGTTATTCTTGAACCATCCGGGATTAGAGAATCTGCATCCCTACCATTGAATTGATAACGGGCGATAGATCTTAGTTTCTTCAGATTTTTGTTTTTATCTTTAATTTTAGAGTAATTTTTAAGGTTCTTTCTAAGATTATGCATAGACTGTGGTGATGTTGTTTTACCATCTTCACAAGTGTAGAGCGCATCATCCAGATAATTTTTGCAAACTTCTCGATACCCCCCACTTACATGGGCTATCACCGGCTTATCACCAACATATTCCTGAAGACATTTACCTGTAACATCTATCTCCTCCTGAGACCAATCTCCAGTGGTCGAAACATCATATGATTGTATGGGATAAGTTCTTTCCATTTCACGAGGACATATACCAAATGGAGAAGTTAAAATAACCTCTTGGAAACCTTTAGTAGCTCTCATGAAGGTCATATGAGTTTTAGATTGTGAGTAAGGTTTCCTCATACTGCATGGCAATACAACCACCATATCTCCTAGAGGATCCAGATAGATCATTCTATCCCTCCATCTTCTGGCTTCAGGACGATTTATGGCTAGTTCAGTTGTGCAAAGAACCTTCATCGATATCTCCTAAATTTTATAATAAACTAACATTCCATTATTATTTTATATATTCACCATTCAACCATTTAATTCCACATATCCGGGATATATCCTTATCCATGGACACCAGATCAGCTTTATCCAGTTTTTTAATATTATTTTTACCTACGATACGGGTTAAATTAGCTATTTCTTCGTTTAAGACTTTAATAAAATTCATCAATCTTTTAACACTCTCGTCTAAATCTATTTGTCTAATTAGTTGAGGATTTTGAGTGGTGATTCCAGTGGGACATAAACCGGTGTGGCATACCCTATATTGCTGGCAGTTTATAGCTATTAGAGCTGCCGTGCCAATGTAAACTGCATCAGCCCCTAAAGATAGGCATTTAGCAAAGTCAGCAGATGTGCGCAGCCCACCAGAGGCTATAATGGATATTTTTTCTTTTAAACCTAAATTCTCAAGTGTTTTATGGGCTTGGGGAAGGGCAGATAATAATGGTATGCCAACATTATCTCTAACGTACAGATCAGTTGCCCCGGTACCCCCGCCGAATCCGTCTAGGGTTATGAAATCAACTCCTGAATCTGCTAGTATCATCACATCTTTTTCCACATCTCCACACCCTATTTTAGCACCTATTGGTGCTCCATCAGTAATATTATGAAGCCAGTCTACTTTATCTTGAATATCCTGTGGGTTGGTCATGTCTTGATGATGAGCTGGAGAGTAGGAACCCTCACCAGGTTCTAATTCTCTTATACTGGATATTTCCAGGGTCATTTTCTCCGGAGGCAAATAGCTTCCCTTTCCAGGGTATGCTCCCTGTCCAAATCTTATTTCCACTGCACTGGCCTGTTTAAGTATTTCTTCATTAACTCCATATCGTCCGGTGGAGTATTGTATTATTTGATAATCCCCAGGTATTTTTTCTTCATCTATTAATCCCCCTTCACCAGAGTTATATCCTATTTCAAGCTGCTCTGATGCTTCTTTTATCACCAGTTTAACATTCTTGGAAACTGCACCAAAACTCATACCTGAGATCATAATGGGTGATGAAAACGTTAACGGTTTCCTGGCCTGTCTTCCTAGGGTGAATTCTAGATTTACGAACTCATCTCTATTTAAGGGTATTTTATTTATCTGAGCAGGGATGAAGTGAATATCCTCTAGAGAGAAGGGTAATTTTTTCAAAGAACCCATGGAAACCACTGTGCTTTCCTGGTTAAGGCTCATTTCTCTGATATCTACTATGGTTTTATATAATTTTTTATCTTCATCGGATTTTTTTTTACGCATTAAAATTTTAGTTTCACCTGTTTCCACCTGATTACAGTAGTAAAGGCCATTTAAATTATGTTCAAAATAAATCGGACAGGTGTTACATATGCAGCTTTTTGCATCAATATCACATTTACTGGCCTTTATTCCGCAAAAAAGGATTTCTCCAGAACATTTATGCGGATAACTGGGGCAGCTGGGACACATGCATCTTTTTCTATTTTCTTCTGTGTCAGAGATTTCTGATCGAATATCCGATGACTCTAAAACCATTTTTACCACTCATTAATTTTGTTTTCTTATGATGAATCAACATGTATCATGAATCCATCTAAAAATATTCTATATTAGGATTCTATTTTAGATTTAATAAAATATTTTCTGGATAAAAATTTTTTTATGAGAATAATTTAATTACTTCTTCAATATAAAAAAAATAAATCCAATATTCCTTTAATAAAAAAAATCCCTGAATACTATGATAAAAACACTTTTAAAGTCAATTAGAATAAGCTGGGCTTCGAAAACGGTGAATATGTTTCTATTGGCCCTAACCTATGCTTATTTTACTGGTTTGACCATCAACATTCCTCTGGAAATAGTGGAGGGCCTTATTCTGGTTTCTGTACTGTGGGGAGCTCTCTACAGTTTGAATGATTTTACTGATCTAAAATCTGATCTGGAAGATCCTGAAAAGCAAAATAGAGCGTTTATCCAGGAAAAAGTGGAAAAAAAATGGATTTTAACGTTCATAATCTCTTTAATCTCCCTTGTATTCCTGATTTCAATAACAACACTAAGCATGGAGTTCACCATTATCATGGCCCTGATGGTATTGAATCAGATAATATACACATTACCCCCTATCCGACTTAAAGATACTAAATTAGCCCCCCTTGCAAGTACTGGTACTAATTCCGTCTTAAGAATTGCTGCATGCTGCGTCCTACTGGGAAATCTATTTATAGTACCATTAAGTGTATATATTTTCATGTACACTGCCAGTATAGGAACATATCTGATGTATAAGGGAAAACCAAAAACAGCCAGTATATTAGGTTTTATAACAGGCATTATTCTTATTTATATACTTTATACTGGTGAGATGAATTTAATACAACTGGCTGTGGCTGTTTTACCCGCCATTATAGCCGGTGTTCCACTATACCTATCATTATACCGGGATAAAAAAAGAATGTCCCAAATAGCTGATATCCTATATCATCAAGTTGCCCTAATATTTTACCTGGTATGCATAGCCTACATCCTGATTTTTTAAAAAGAAAATATGAATACATCCTATTTTTAAAAAATAAACATTCTAGTTAAATAAGAAGATAAATTAAAAAGAAAAAAATGCATAAAACCTGTTTTAAAGAAGATATCCATGATGCCTATTTAAAAAAGTTATGAATGAAGCCTAGTTTTATAATATAGATTTTATTTAAATAAAAAAAATTAAAGAACTCTTTTATCTGGGTTTTTTAAAACAGTTTACCCAGCTTTAAAAGTGCTTTAGGAGATACTTTTATCAAATTCTTTATTAATTCTGCAGTGTTGATGTTATCTAATTCTATGTCCTGGAATGCTTCTGCTATAGAGTTAAGTTCTTCATCAGAAAGGCTTAAAAGGTATTCCTTAACTTTTAAATCTCTCTTGAACTTCTTACCGATGTTTTCTTCACACCTTTCCTGATATTTTATCAGTCTGGCTTTTGAACAATCACCATCTCTAATTGCAGCTGCAGCAACCTGACCAGCATATAGTCCTGCTTCCATAGCAGATATTATACCCCCACCAGTTAAGGGATTTACCTGACTGGCAGCATCTCCCACAATCATGAAATTATCTGTTACCAATTCCTTGAGCATTCCACCCACGGGATCTCCTCCTATGTTAAATTCCACGGGCTGAGCGTTCTGGGTGGCGGGGCAGTTTTTTACGAATTCTAAAAGATGTTGATAGGCGCTTTTATCGGTTTCTGTGGTTAGAATTCCCAATCCCACATTAGCAATGTCATCTCCTTTAGGGAATAACCATGCATATCCTCCGGGGGCTACGCTTCCGAAGTGGAATTCAATAGAATTAGGATCATCCATTTTAACCCCTGCCATTTCAAACTGAGCGCATGATTCCATATTCTTAGGTTTTATAGTGGTTTTAAGACCAGCCCATCTTCCTACTCTTGATTCAGGTCCGTCTGCTCCGATAACTATTTTGGATTTGATCTCGAATTCCTCTCCCATGGTTTCTGCAGTAACTATTAAACTGTCATTTCCTCTTCGCATTCCTGTGGCCAGGGTTTTTATCATGATTTTCGCACCGGCCCGGGCTGCGTCCATGGCCATGTGTTTATCAAATACTTTCCTCTCGAGGATGTACCCTGCTTCTGGTAGTTTAACTTTCTCTTCATTTAACCATACGCTGGTTCCATTGGGAGCTTTCATTAGAACTCCGCTAAGTTCCTTAGTTACCCATCTGCTGCTGGGTTCTATTTTCAACTTTTTAAGTCCTTCTTTGGATACTCCTTCTGCACATCTTTTAGGTGCTCCTATCTCTGATTTTTTATCGATCAATATAACCTCTGCACCGTTTAATGCTGCGTGTTTAGCAGTTGATGATCCTGCGGGTCCTGCTCCTATAATCAGAATGTCGGTTTCTATTAACATCTTTTTTCTCTCCTTGAAATTTATGATAAATCAGAATTTTCTTCTTTTTTTAGGGCCTGAACCGGACAAACTTGGAGGCATATCCTGCAATCTTTACATCCTTCATTGAATATTAAGCTGTTTTCTCTGACTTCTATCAGAGAGCGGGGACATACAGCGGCGCATTCCCCACAGTACATGCACCATTCATTTACTATCATTTTTATCAACTTATCCTTAAAATATTCCTTTTTGTTTATTTTTTAAACTTCTAATATCTATAATCTTGGTTAAAAAGTTTCTTATGATTTTTATTGGATCAAATGTGTTTGATCTAAATTTTTTTAATGGATTAATTATTTTCAATTTAGAAAAATTATCCGAATAATTGATTAAATTAAATTACTTTTCCTTTTAAACCCAAAAATGTGTAGAATAATTCATTCCTTATTATTCTAACCAGTTACAAATACATATCCACATTCAGAGCAGATAACAGCGCTGGTAGTGGCATGAGCACGATGTTCAGATTCAATATCTCTTTTAATTGTTTTATCCTTACTACCACATTCAGGACATTTCTTATCCAGTTTACCTATGTTCATAAATAATTATCTCCTTGTTAAATTAAAATATTCCTTCTTTTTTTCTAAATAAAAATTAAATTTTATTAATGTTTATTTAATCATCAAGTTCATTACACCAAGTTTAGATTTTCTACCTGTATCTTCAGTATCCAAACCAAGACTAACAGAACCCAACATCTCCTTAGTTGCTCTTTTGGTAATCTCCTTGAATATTTTTTTATAGGCAGTGCAATGAGGATCAACGCCATCAATTTTCCCCTCACTTTTAGCCAGGGCATTATATGGACACCCCCCTCTACAGAACTTTATATAGGTGCATCTTTTACAGTTTTCATCCACATAACACTTGTATTGTTCCATGAATTTCCAGGGTGCTGATTTTTCCAGATCTCCCCGGCTGGGATGATCCCTTACATTACCCATCACCCATTCGGGCATTCCTACAAAGCGGTAACAAGGATATATGCTTCCATCGGGCCCCACTGCATAGGTATCATCCATACAATCCACGAAGGTACATACCGTTCCTCTGCGTGTGAATATGCTTTTACAGATGTGGTCAATATTTTTTATTTCTATCTGATCTATATGATCCAGATATTCATCCAATAGATAAATCAATAACTCCCCATACTCTTCAGGAGAAAGAGCCCATTTATCAGGATTTTCATCACGTATAGATGGTAAAGCAGGGTGTAATTTTAAATCTAACCCATTTTCAAGGAAAAAATTGAATATTTCCTCTTTGAAGTCAATTGAATATGATGTGAAGGTGCATATGAAGCTTACCTGTAAATCATTATCCCTGGCGATCTTATATCCTTTCATGGTCCTTTCATAATAATCTTCTCCCCTTTGAAGGTCGTTTAGATCCTCAGGACCGTCTAAACTAGACCCTACTGGTATCGAATATTCTGCAAAAAGACGGGCCAAATCGGGTGTTAACAACCATAGATTTGACTGTAGAGCAAATGCAGGTTTAAATTCCCTTAAATTTTTCGCTAATAAGGGTAGTGCTTTATTGTAAAAATCATAACCTGCCAGTAGAGGTTCCCCTCCATGGAAGGTGAAGGTAACTGGCTCGTTCCTGAAATTCTTAAGCCACTTAACCACATCTTCGATTATTTCTATTGTCATAAGGGGAGAATCTTCCTCCGAACTCCAACAGTAATTACAATTGGAAGGGCAGCCTAAGGTAGGAATTAACATCACATGAAAAGCCATAAAACACCATTTACAGATTGGATTATTTTTAAATTAAATTGTATCTTACTTATATTTAAAAACATAATTGTAATCTTAAAAAAATAGTTATTAAAAAAAATTTGTATTATTATAAAAATTTCTTTTGATTTTTAGTTTATATCGACCTCAATTTTTTCTGCTTCAACTTTAGGAAGATTGATGGTTAAAATCGAGTCTTCGAATTTTGCGGTGACATCTTTAACTTTAACTTTTGCTGGTAGTTGGATAACCTTCCTAGTCTCTCCATAGTTCCTTTCTCTTCTTATGTAATCTACCTCTTCTTCATTGAATTCTTCTTCAAAGGTGGCCAGTATTTCCACACTGTCCTGGGTTAAATTCACGTTGATGTCCTTTTTCTCTATACCTGGTAGGTCTGTTTTTATTATTATTTCAGTTTCTGTTTCTATTACATCAGCCAAGGGTTTATCAAGGTTTGAAGTGTAATCTGAGATTGCTTTACTGAAATCTTCCTGTCTGCTGCGGACTGTGTTTATAAAATCATTGAACATTTTCTCTGCTTGGGTTCTACCCTTAGCAATACCTTCTTCAGATTCTTCCTCATCAATGTTTTCCACTTCTTCCACGTTTTCTTCTACATCTTTTTTCTCAAGAGAAGCAGTTCCCCCAACATCTTCTACCTTATCTTCTATTTCCTTATTATCTGCCATTTTAGACCACCTAACTACGGTATAATTTACATTACATATTAAATTAATTTTCTATGTGCTCCTATTTCAACACTATAGATAAATATTTTTTATATTTTATCTTTATTATTTCTTTGGTGTTGAACCGTGTGTTAATATATATTACAAAGATAATGCGAATATCATATTAAAAATTGATTATTAAAACCATAAAATTATAGTGGATATAAAATGCGTAAAGATCTATTAATTGCCAGTGCTATCCTTTTAATATTAGGATTCGTAATAAGTGGGTCATTAGGAACTATCTTACTAAGTTTGGGAATTTTAGTATTGCTCTATGTAGTTTTCTCCAAAGATAAGATCCCAGAATCCCAGGAAATTACTCATTACCCCGAATCTAAGAGAAAAACAGGAACATCCAGAGAATATACTGGTAGTGAGAAAAAACCCATTAAAGATTCTTATGAAAATAAAAGCAGTGCTCAGCCAAATAAAACCACTGATGAAACAGCTCGCCGCCGGAAAAGTAAAGAAAGAATTGAGAGAGAATTAAGAGCATGGGGATCAGAAAAAAAGAGCTGTCCAAAATGCGGTTCAACCAAAAACCCACCTAATGCTCGTTTTTGTGCTGATTGTGGGGCTAAGTTGTAAATGATTCTTAATATCTGTTAATAGAAATTCTTTTTTTAAGCCATGGACTAATTCTGAATATGGTGAATTATATATCTTATACTAAAAGCTAAAAGTAGCAAACTCAAAGCTGTCATGACCATAATCCCCAATAAACCATAAATATTACTATAAAGCAATATTGAAGATATAATAAGGTAAAGAGCTACAATAACCATATTTATGGCACCTATTAATTTTAGTTGGGGCTTCAGGGAAAAAAGATTTAAAACACCCACCACCAAAGTAATAATTCCGAAAATATATATTATGAGGTAGTTATTAAGATTCAATACTAATATGATGATTCCAAAGGCTATTAAAGCTCTACTAACATCCCTTACTGCAAAAGTTCTTGTACTGGTGTCCATTTTAATCAAATTATATATTCATTTTTATTAAATTATGTCCTTTTTTATTCTAGATCAAATTACTTATTCATTAACACTAATTTTTCTTTTTCTGTGTTGCACATTCCAGTATGAACCGGATTCTATTTCTATATTTATCCCGGCAGAGTTTGATCTGATATTCATCTATAGAGGGATATCTTTCCTTCACCATTTCAATGATCTCAATTTCTGAATATGAAAGTTCTACCACTTCAAATAATAACTTCAACAAGCCTACACTAAATTTGGACAGAGGTCCAAAATCCGTGAATAAATCATACTTCTCCCCTCTTAAACGGATCCTCCATGCTGTCTGGAAGATCAGATTTATATTTTTGAATTCTTTTATATGTTGTATATATACCAAAACTAGCCTTAAAAAAAAGGGTAAAGATTTAAAACCCTTATAGTCCGTCCATAAGCTGAAACCCACTTTATTTTCATCTAATAAATGGTAATCATGGAATTTATCGGCAAATAATAATGCATCATACTCCGAGGCCTTATTGTAAATATCTTCTTTATCTAAAACTCCCAGATCACTTTTTAAGGTGTGAAAAAATATCTCATAAACTTCTTTTGAACTAATATCTGTGTCATCAAGGGCTAATGAGACATCATAAACATTTAAATTAAGTTTCATTATGGCCTCATATATATTGGTAGATTTACCAGTTCCAGGAGCTCCTAAGATATGTATTATCCTTCCTCTATTAGTTTTCAAATCCATGAATTTTTCATGAATTTTTTGATATGCCCTGGTGGGTAGGAAGAATTTATTATCTTCTGGAGAATTCACCTTATATTTAGCCATAGTCGTATTATGGTACTCCTATAAAATCAATATATCTTAATGAAAATTGAACATCACTAGATTTAAAAGAGGATTAAAATTGAATATTCAAAGAACATCAAATTATCTGCCAAAAGTAAAGATTAATTGATTAACCCCCTTGCTAATCAGGAATTTAAAAAAAATATCAAGGAAATACCATATAAAACTATTAAATCACATTTTAATGGTTAAAAAATCCTAATAACTCCTTCAAAGTACTGGTGTTTATTATATCCGATTTTTCTGACCATCCGCGCCTGGCCGTTGCAATACCATATTCTAAATCTCTCAGATGTTCTTTGGTATGGGCATCGGTATTTATAACTAATTTACAACCATATTTTATGGCTTTTTTGATATGCACATCCCTCAGATCAAGTCTTACTGGTTGGGAGTTAACTTCGAGAAAAGTATCTGTCTCCACCGAGGTCTCGAAGATTCTAGGGAGATCTAAATCATATTCATCTCTTTGCTGTATTTTTCTGCCAGTTGGATGGGCGATAATATTCACGTATTCATTTTCCATGGCAGATATTATTCTGTTGGTTAACTGATCTTTACTCTGCCTGAAACCAGAGTGTACACTGGCCACAACAACATCTAAATCTTTTAAAACATTATCTTTAACGTCCAATTTTCCATGTGAATCTATATTTACTTCCAGACCCTTGAGGATGGTGATACCTTCTATTTCTTCATTTATTTTATCAATTTCTTTCATCTGAATTTTGATTTTTTCCTCATCCATCACATCTTTTAAGGGTAAACCAGATGTATGGTCTGTGATGGCAATATATTCATGGTTTAAACCCATAGCATAGTTTGCTATGTCCTTAATGGTGTCCTTTCCATCACTCCATTTGGTATGCATCTGCAAGTCGCCTTTAAGGTCTGAGTATCCGATCAGGTTGGGTAATCTATCATGTATTGCTTTTTCCACGTCTTCTTTGGTTTCTCTGATTTCAGGTTCCATGTATTCCATCCGGTATTTCCTGAATATTTCCTCCTCTGTTTGGCCTGCGATGATTTCATCACCCTTAAAAAGACCATATTCGCTGAGTTTCCACCCATTTTTTATGGCTATCTTTCTAAGTTCCACGTTGACTTCCTTAGAACCGGTGAAGTATAACAGAGCTGAGCCAAACGATTCAGATGGGACTTCCCTTAAGTCACAGGAAATATTTCCTCTTAACCTAACAGTGGATTTAGTAGGTCCTCGGGCTATAACTCGATCCACTTTATCCATATTGATGAAGTATTCCATTATTTCCTGGGGATCATCGGTTATTACCAGTATATCAATGTCTCCTATGGTTTCTTTTCTCCTCCTTATTGATCCAGCAACTTCAACATCTGCTACTTTATCTAATTTTTTCAGATCATTTTTAATCTCATTTGCCAGTGGTAGCATCTGACCTAAAAGTTTTCGGCCTGTTTTCCTTGCGTATTTAATATTCTCCAGTATATTTGCCTCTTTTTTCTCACTCATTCCTTTAAGTCTTCTGATCCTGTGATGTTTGGCTTGTTCCTCCAGTTCATCCAGATTTTTGATGTCCAAGGACTGGTAGAGTAATTTCACGGTTTTAGGACCCACTCCTTCCACGGATAGTAGGGATTCAAATTCAATGGGACAGTCCTTCTTCATTTCCTCGAAGTAGATGAGATGGCCGGTTTTATTTAGTTCATCTATCTTTTTTGCTATATTCTTACTAATACCCGGTAATTTAATGAGTTGTTTTTGATTTAATCCATCAACAGGTTCTGAAAGCGATTTCAATGTTTCAGCTGCTCTCCTATACGCAATGGGTTTGAAAGGAATCTCCTTTATTTCCAGTAGATCTGCAATTTCTTCCATTATCTGTGCAATCTCCATGTTTTTCAAAGAACCCACCTAATCGTCCAGATTATTCATAAAAACCCCATAATAATCCATATTATATAAAAATAAACCTCTCATAATAATCCATATGCATAAATAGCCCCTCATAATCACCAATATTATTTCATAAATATTTATTTACGTTTTTGAAATGTAATTTAGCTACCTGTGGAAGAATTTCGGGTTTTATATCTTTGGGATTTGAATTTCTAAGGTTTAAACCATATTCCTGGTCTAAATTGTTTACTTCAGTTTCGAAAATGTATTTAGCGATGATACTGGCTGCTGCTACGGGTGTTTCAGATTCTGCACCTGTTTTTTGGATGATTTCTATTCGTTTTTTATCATAATTTCCCAGACGATATTCTGTTTTCTGCTGGTCGAACTCATCGATGAACACTTTAGTTCTTTTAAATTCAATTTTATTTAGAAGTTCATGGATAACCCTGGAATGTGCCCAGGCCAAGAGATCATTAAGGGATTTTTTCTCCTTTTTAAAATCTTTATAGAGTTTATTATAACTATATGGCTTTAAAACTATATTCTGTCTTGGGAAATCCATCTCCATAATTTTTAATGCAAGTTCCATTATCTTCGGTGTTTTCATGGTTTTACTATCTTTAACACCGGCCATTCGAAGTTCTACTATTTCTTCAGGAGTTAAAGCCGTGGCTACTACTACCAATGGCCCATACCATTCTCCTTTACCAGTTTCATCTGAACCCAGAATATAATCATAACCACTTTCCATTAACATAATAGAATTTAATATTTTAATTGTAACTGGATTTTCATTGAAAACTATTTTACCGGTCTTATAGAGAATTAGATTGATTTCACCATCTTTAATACGTAGTAATTCATATTCATTGGTGATGGGGATTTCCTTATATTTTTTCAGAGAAATAAGTTCTTTTAATTTTTTTATTTCATGATTAGTTAATGTTAGAGAATTTATTCCCATTCAAATCACTGGATTTAATTATTTTTCTATAATCATTCTATTTTTATATTTACCGGACAGACTTATTGGGGATTTCTTCCAGTGCCTGGCAAATTAATCGGGGTCTGTTGCCATATTTCCGGATAAATAATTTAATTTGTTCTTTATTTTTGTATTTAGGATGGTTTTTTACTATTTCTATTGTTTCTGATTCATCATAAGATATTTCCACCAGTTCAAATAACAATCCAACTAATGCTTTTAATATCTTGGATAATACACCTAAATCCATCAATAAATCATATTTATTCCCATTAATTATAATAACTGGTGAATGGTGTAAAATTACATTAACCTTTTTTAAATCCCTCATATGTTTCAAATACTCAAAAATGAACAATAAATACAGGTAAAAAGACTTGATTCCCTTATTTTCAATCCACTTACTGAGTCCTACTTTACTCTGATCCAAATATTCTGAATCCAATAATTTATCAGCCAGTAATACAGCATCATACTGTGCAGCCTTTCTATAAACATCCTTGGTGGTATTTACTTTAAAATCTTTTTTAAAAACATTAAAAACTTCTCTGAAAACTTCTCTGGAGCTACAATCCAGACCATCTAATAATAATATTGGCTCATAGATGTCTAAATCTAGATTAGCCAGAGCATGGTAAATATTAGTTGATTTTCCAGTCCCTGGAGAGCCAATAACTTGTATAAATCTTCCTTTTCCGTGTTTTAATTGTTTAAATCTGTTGTAAAGTTTAATATAGGCCTGGGTGGATATGAACAATTTTTCATCTTCTAAGGACTCAGACTTGTACAATGCCATATTTATTAATTGTATTTAAATTGAATCAATTTTTCGGAAATCTAAAAAAAAGATAATTAGTAATAATTGCTTTTTTCGGGGATGAATGTCTCTAAAAAAGGGATTTATCTCCTAAAAGACATTACAAAAAAGACAAACTGGTGGTTTTTATGTTTATCTGAATAATGTTTTAATTTCCATCTAATCAATTTATAAGTTTTTTAAGGAATTATATTGCTCAAACATGTAATTATTAATCTTTCCTATCTTTATACGCAATTTTAATATGAGCATGTTTTTGTGAGCATCCTGAGCAGTTTATGCATTCGTGTTTAAAAAGCGAGACTAGAAGTTTTAATAGAAGTTTCTTTATTTCCATATTATCAACCTAATATTAAGTTTAATATTGTTCCGGTGATTAAGGCAATGAATAACATTAAAACAACAGTTTTAAGCATGTCCTTGACCCCTATTTCTTTAATTAGAACTATAAATGTGGCAATACATGGGAAACTACTTGCCAGTACAATACATGCCACTACAAGTTGGTTAGGGCTTAGATTCAATGGAGCTAGCATGGCTGTTGCTAAATCTTTCCTTAAAAAGCCCATGATCAAAGCATCAATCGCTTGATTGGGAAGACCTAACATTTGGGACATGATAGGGGCTAGTAAGTTGGAAAGGGCACTCATTATCCCAACAATGTACAAGATGTTAACTACCAGTATTCCTAAAAATACAAATGGCACGGCCTCTAAAAGGAATCCTCTCACTCTCATCCATGTTTTTTTAAGTAATGTCTCCAAGTGGGGTATTCTGTATGGGGGGATTTCAAAGAAAATCTCCGGACTTTCCCCTTTCAATAAAAGGTTCAGAATGAATCCTATAGTAACTAAAAGTATTAAAAGAGTCCCATATACTATCATAATATATTGAATACCATATTGACCTAATAATCCGATAATAACTGCTGTTTGAGCCATACAGGGGACTGATATGGCGATTAGTGTGGCAGTGATGAATTTTTCCCTTTTACCTTCCAAAATTCTAGTTGAAAGCATAGCAGGTACATTACAGCCGAAACCAAGAATAATAGGTATGGTAGCATATCCATGTAGTCCTAATTTATGCATAATACTATCCAATAGAACTGCAAGACGAGGCAGATAACCAAAATCTTCTAAAAATCCTAAAACAAGGTAGAAGGACAAAATATATGGTAAAACAACCACAAAGATAACATAAATTCCAGTGGTTAGTAAACCAAAGGAGGTTTCATATTCATATCCGCTACCTACTAAAATATCATGAATAAAACCAGCAGGAATAGCGTTTTCCACGACACCAGTAATAAATGGTCCATAATACTGGTAATATAAAGGATCTAAAATGTAGTTGATTAATAATTCTCCAAATCCAATTACTACTTGCAGTGTAATAAATAACACCACTAATGCTATAATAACTCCAGATAGAGGCTTTACAGATGCATCCTCTAAACGTTCCAATAGGGAGGGGTGACGGTGCTCAATTTTTTGAACTTCTGATATTATCTGACCTATAAATGTCCATTTTTTATCATCATCCATTTTAGGGATTATTGAAATATTATCCTTCGGTTTTAAATCTATTTCATTTATAACATTAACCAGTTCATTTATTCCTTCACCAGTAACAGCCACCGTTGGAATAATCTTTACTCCCAAAATTTCCTGTAGTTTTTTTAAATTTACATGCACTCCCTTCCGCTTAGCTGCGTCCCACATATTTAGTACTATCACGGTGGGAATATCCTTTTCTAAAATCTGAAGGGTGAGATAAAGATTTCTCTCCAGGTTAGTTGCATCCATTACATTGATGATTAACTCAGGTTTCTCCTCAAAAAACATTTCTTTAGCAACTTCTTCTGCTCTACAGGATGGTGATAAAGAGTAAGTTCCAGGCACATCAATGAGTTCCATTTCATTTTCATCTATTTTAATATGCCCTTTTGTGTATCC
Source organism: Methanobacterium sp. (assembly GCA_018263005.1). Classification (GTDB taxonomy): domain Archaea; phylum Methanobacteriota; class Methanobacteria; order Methanobacteriales; family Methanobacteriaceae; genus Methanobacterium_A. The sequence continues at coordinate 565,142 of JADFDH010000001.1, read as the reverse complement.
GACTGTAGTACCGGGATAATTGGATTGTATTACATTTACTCCGGTTAATCTTGAGAAAACCACACTTTTTCCCACATTTGGATTACCCATTAGCAATATTTTTTTCAAATTTCTTCCACCCACACTTTATTTGCCATTCCTCGGCCTATTGCTATTTTAGAGCCATCAATCTCTATAACAACAGGGCCTCGTAGGGGTCCCGAGCATGTTTTTTTAACTTTTTTACCTTCCCTAATATTCATTACTTCTAAACGATTTTTTAAACCGGGACCTCCTTCAATTCTTCTAATTATTGCATTTCTACCATTCCCAAGATTTACTAAAGTAATCATAATTCAACCTCAAATTTTGATTAATTTCTCCCTGCTTTAGTCAGGGAAAATTAATCTGGTTCTGTTTGCCTTATCTATGCAAGAAATTAATTAAAATTGTTCTCCATTTTTATAATTCTAGAAAAATGGATTAATTATGCGGAATACAATCCCTCCCACCAGCATGGCAGTGATTATGTTGGCTATTGCAATGGTGCCGGTGGCCTTCCAACCAAAATCACGGAGCATGATAGTGATCGTAGATAAACAGGGGATAAACAACATACTTACCAAGGCCAGTATAATGAATTGCACGGGTGTTAGAACTGCAGCCAGATTGGTACCGAATAATGCCACCAACATCAGAATTGTATATTCTTTCCTTACCGCGCCAAATATAAGTACCACTCCTGCAAATACAGGAAGACCCAACCAAAAAACTGTAATAGGGGCTAAAAAATTAGCTATAGGAGTTAAGAATCCGAATGCATATAAAGCCTGAATCAGGGCACTGGCAATTATATAAACAGGGAAAACAAGGTATATTAATGACTTAGTCCTTTTCCAGGTCTGCTTAAAAGCAACAGCCAATGATGGGATTTTAAAGGAGTGCATCTCCATGATCAGTCCAGATGTTTCTCCAGGTATTACTTTATAGGCTATTCTACCCGCAATTAACATGACTAGAATATCTATAGCATATAGCGCTAAAGCCCACCATATATTAACATATAATGCTACCAATCCCATGATTACTATAGTTCTGGCCGAACATGGTGCAAAAGTGATGGCAAAGGCTGCTAATAATCTTTCTCGACGGTTTTCCAGGATGCGGGTGCTTTCGATGGCCGGTACATTACATCCATAACCTAAAATCAGGGGTATTAGTGCCTTTCCATGTAGACCTATCCTGTGCATGGCACTGTCCATCATAAATGCCACCCGGGTTAATATTCCTGAATTTTCAATTAAACTTAACATAAAATAGAATGGAATTACAAAGGGTATTATCAGGGTAACACCAGCAACCAAACCACCGAAAGCACCATTCCACAGGATACTAACAATTGATCCGCTGACTTGGGGATCTATCGGCTGGAAAAAGCTGAATGCATCTGATAATATTCCGGATAAGAAATCTCCCACCACAAAAGTCCATAGAAGAAGTCCGCCAATTACCAGTGCCGATATTATATATCCATATACTCTATGGGTTACCATTCTATCCAACTTTTCTGCAAAAGATGTCTTTAACTTTTTTTGAAATTGAGCTCCCTGGGATATTCTATTGGCCATAGCATATCTTTCCGAAGCAATTACTGCAAAGGATGGTTCTTCATGTATTTTTTCTATTTCCCCTGCCAGTTGGTAAGCTCTTCCTATCACTTCCCTTGATTCAGATTCTACCATTTTCCTTATTTCCGGATCGTTTTCCAGAAGTTTTATGGCCACCCAACGTGAAGGATACTCTATCTCCGATTCTTTAGATTCTATATATCGAGTTAAGCTCTTTATTCTTCTTTCGACTTCCGCACCATATTCAATAGGGTTGATCTGGTAATTATAGGCATCATCTAAAATATCTACTGCTTTATCCATTAATTCATGTAATCCTTCACCTCTTATGGCTACGGTGGGGACTACTGGCACCTTCAGAGCTGCTTCAAGTTTATTAGTATCGATTACAATCCCTTTTTGCTGAGCTATGTCCATTTGATTGATACAGATCAGCATGGGAACTTTCATCTCCAGGAGTTGGATGGTGAAGAATAGGTTACGTTCCAGTACAGATGCATCGATAACGTTAATTACTAAATCAGGTTTTTCAAATGCAATGTATTCCCGGGTAACAGATTCTTCCATAGAATAAGTGTAAAATGAGTAGATTCCAGGTAAATCTATGATCTTAATATTCTGACCTTCGAAGTACAGTTTTCCCTCTGCAATTTCCACTGTTTTACCAGGCCAGTTTCCGATTATCTGATTGGAACCAGTTAGTTCATTAAATATTACGCTTTTACCAACGTTAGCATTTCCTGCAAGAGCAATGGTAATATAACTTTCGTCCTGATCTTGTTTTTTTCTAAAACTATTAAATCCATATCTAAAACGTTTTCGACGTCTATGTTGATGTTTTTTTGTTTTTGGATTATAATCATTTGTTTTTAAAATTTCATTTGACTTTAATGAGGATAGGATTTTTTTAGTCTTATTTTTTCCAAGCTCCATCATTCAGATTTCACCTAAGAGTGATTTTCCTCTCCGGTTAATTCAACGAATACATTACAAGCTATGTCTCGTCCAATTACCAGTTTAGAATCCCTAATTGCTACTTCTACCGGGCCGCTTAAGGGGGCTACTTTAATAACTCTAATCTTGGCCCCGATAGTGATGCCCATATCTAATAGTCTTCTGATGATCTTGTAATCTCCCCTAATAAATGAGACTTTTCCTTGCTGCTTATCTTTTAGTTCCATTATGGGTACCAGATTTTCACTTCTTTTTCCCACCTGGTCTATTTCTTCATCCCTTCGAGCCATACATTCTTCGCAACTGGCAAATGGAAGATCGCAAGCAGGTATGAGGTAATCATCTGGACATTTATCAGGATGTTCCAAGACCTGACATAATGCCCTTTCTGCTTCATCGGACAAGGAATGTTCCATTTCACATGCCTGATCATGTAATAAATTATTTTTAAGCTTTAATATATCATGCAGGAACCGTTCAAGTAGCCTATGTTTACGTGTTATGCTTTTAGCTGTTTTAAAACCACTATCAGTTAATTTAACACCTTTATATTGAGAATATTCAACAAATCCCATTTTATCTAGTCTTTTAAGCATTTGTGTAACGCTTCCTGGGGCTATTTTCAAGGTCTTTGAAATTCTGGTGGTTTTCACTTGCTCACCATTTTTACTTAATCGGTAAATGGTTTCCAAGTATTCTTCAATATTTTCACTGATTTTTTTGTCCCTTTGATTATGAGGCATTTAGGTTCACCTAAACATCATGTATGGGGAAATATATATAAACTTTTTGGTAAGCCTAAAAAAACCGGAAAAAAACTCCCCAATCAAAGGTGAAAATAACTTTTAAGAAAAATTAGATAGAAAATTTTATAAACATAATCCCTATACCCTTTTATAATTGAATTTCTTTTTAGGAGGTAAATTAGATGTCAGAGGAAAATGTAGTATACATCGGAAATAAGCCAGTAATGAACTATGTATTAGCCGTAGTAACACAGATGAATAGTGGAGTATCAGAAGTAATCCTTAAAGCCCGTGGAAGAGCAATTAGCAGGGCTGTAGATGTTGCAGAAATTGTTAGAAACAAATTTATAACTGATGTACAACTGGGATCTATAGATATATCCACAGAAGAAATAAAAAATTCAGAGGGAAGAGACAGTAACGTTTCTACAATTGAAATACAACTTAAGAAGTGAATAAAAAAACTCTTAACTCGTTTTTATTTTTACAAATTCGCAATACTATTTTTTAAAGAGAGTAGATATACTATTTTTTATGCTCTCTTATTAAAAAATGACATATACTAATAAAATTCCTTTCTTTTAAATATTAATTAACAATCCATCTTCAAACAAATAAAAAAAAATTTAACATTTATTTTTTAAAAAATATCAAATACTACTTCTTATAACGTTCCAGATACTTAAGCTCCCTGAATCTTATAATGAACTTAGTTCCTTTATTATTATCCAGTTCTATGGTGCCGTCAAGTTGATCCACCAGTGAATTCACCAATTGTAGACCTAAACTTGTACTAACATGTCTAAAGTCAATATCAATCGGGAAACCTATCCCATCATCACTTATTAACAACTTGAAACCATCATTTTCTCCTTCAATGGCTATTCTTATCTCACCGGTTCTATCATCCGGAAAAGCATATTTAAGACTGTTTGAGAGCAGTTCACTTATGATCAGACCCAGGGGGACCGATGTTTCCACATTTAAATAACAATCTTCCACATCCACCACTGAAACTATTCTATTGGCAACCCCATAGGTATGGAACAAATTCGATATCAAACTTCTTAAATAATCTGAAAAGTTGATATGACTTAGATCCTTTGATTGGTAGAGCATCTCATGGATCATGGCCATGGAAAGAACTCTATTCTGACTTTCCTTTAAAACATTAACCGCAGTAACATCTTCTTTAACATAATTCTCCTGTAGATCTAACAGACTGGAGATGATCTGTAAATTATTCTTAACTCTGTGATGTATCTCCTTTAAAAGAGTCTCCTTCTCATATAATGATTCTACAATCTGAGTTTTAGCATTTTCATTTTCGGTAATGTCCCTGATAATCGATGTGAAGAAATTACTATCCCCTGATTTCCAGGATGCCAGCGACATCTCAAAGGGAAATTCAGTCCCGTCCTTTCTAAGTCCTATGGTTTTCAATGTTTTACCCACACGATCATGTTCCCCTGAAAATCTAAACATCTCTAATCCTTTTATATAATCTTTCTTCATTCTTTCCGGCATCAAAACAGTTAGATTCTTCCCGATGATCTCACCCTTTTTATAACCAAATATGCTCTTAAGGCTACTATTGCAGAATAGGACCTTCCCATTAACATCTGTAGTTATAATTGCATCTACAGCTGATTCAGCAACTGCTCTAAACCTCTCTTCACTTCTTTGCAGTGCTAATTCTGCTTTCTTACGATGCGTAATATCACGCACTGATTCAATAGCTCCGTAATGATTTCCTTTACTGTCTAAGAGAGGTGATGCTAATACCCATAGATAAGCTCCCCTTCCACCATATATTGATGGAATAAATACCTCTGCAGTTAATGTTTCACCATCTTTCTGTACAAAATCATATTCTTCCCTATATTCCACATTCTTATCCTGTATAAGATCTATTAAAACAGGCCTTCGCCGCCCATACCATGGAATAGCGTATTCATAATTTCCCTTATTTAATATATCCTCTTTAAGAGTGCCTGTCATATTTTCAACGGCCCTGTTCCAAGCAATGACTTTACCCTCCTGGTTAATTGCGAAAGTGGCATCTGGTAAAAAATCAATTATATCAGTTAAAAGTCTTTCTGATTCGTTCAATGCCTTTTCAAACTTTTTCCTATCAGTTAAAGGATGTGTGGTGATCACAACACCCCCTACTGCTGGAACATCTGTAAGATTTTGAGCAATAGTTTCCACAGGGATATATGATCCATCAGATTTTAAAATTCTAAATTCAGTGGGAACACCAGGGTTATTATTTTCATAAACTTCTCCTAAATCATTTATAACCCTGTTTCGATCATCTGGATGTACAAATTCTAGTGGACTCTTTCCTATGATGAAGCCATCGTCATAGCCCAGGATACGCTGTGATGATGGTGAATCAAAAATAATTTTACCATCTTCATCAAGGATCCGAATTATATCATTGGAATTATTTATAAGAGCCTTGAATCTCTCTTCACTTTCCTTAAGAGTTTTTTCAGCGTGTTTTCGTTCGGTTATATCCATCATCATCCCAGAAATATTTTCATTTACCAAATTCGCGCTGAGAATTATATGGACAGTTTCCCCGGTGCTGGATCTCATTTCCACTTCATACTGGCTAAAAGAACCTTCTTTTTTTAGTTTTTCAATGATCTTTTCTCTATCTGCTGGGTCTTTATAGAGTTCTGATGAATTTTTTTTAGTTAACTCACTTATGTTATCGAAGCGAAAAATTCGAGCCATGGCATCGTTTGCGAAGAGTATCTCACCTCTTATGTTGGTTTTATATATCGCCACCATGGAATAATCCACTAATTCACGGTAACTCCTCTCACTTTCCGCTAATGCTTTATGTATGCTTTTAAGCTCTTTTTCAGATTCTATGGATGTAATGGCATAAGAAATATCAGTCCCTATTTCCTCAGCCATATTTATTTCATCCTTATTAAAGAAATCAGGTTCAGAAGCATAAATATTTAAATTACCAATCACTTCATCTTTTAACTTAATTGGAATGGATGCTAAGGACCTATAACCTCTCTTAAGGGCTTCCTTATGCATTTGACTGATAATATCTTTTTTTATATCCTCATTTATTATTACTTCACCTTTTCTTAGAGCAGATGTGGTTGTTTTATGAATTGATTTTTTATCATGAATATTTATGGAGATTTTTTTTAGATAATTATCTTCATGACCATGATGAGCAACCGGCTTTAATTCACCAGTTCTAGGGTCGATTAAACCTATCCATGCCATTTTAAATTTTCCAAATTCCACACATACCTTACAAATATTTTTAAATAACTCATCCTGATCTTTAATTCTGACTACTGATTGGTTTATCTGGCTTAGCGTAGTATATAGTCTATATAATCTTTTAATCCTTTCTTCTGAAGTTTTATGTTCAGTTATATCCCTTATAAAACCTTCAGTACCTTTAATTTTACCCTGTTCATCGTATTTATACTGTACATTCAGGGAAACCCAGAAGGATGTTCCGTCGTTTCTAAGACCTTCGCCCTGAAAATCCTGGACATCACCTTTTTCTTTCAGCATTTTTAAAACATGATTCCGGTCTTCTGGGTTTTTATATAATGAAACAGCTTTGATACCTATCATTTCCTCTATTGAATCGTATCGGTACATTATAGCTGCTGAAGGGCTGACCATAATTATATTTCCTTCCTTATCCGCGCGGAAATAAGCGTCCTGTAAATTTTCAAGGATACTTCGGTATCGGTCCTCACTTTTCTGTAATTTTTTCTCCATCTGATGTTTATAAAGAGCCAGTTCAATAGTATTCTTTAAATCTACACGATTTACTGGTTTAATTATATAACCATAGGGTAGAGTTAGTTTAGCACGGTTGACCACACTTTCTTCAGGATGGGCGGTTAAATATACCACTGGAATATTATAATTATCCTTAATCTGAGCGGCAGCTTCAATTCCGTCCATATCATCCTTTAAAACAATGTCCATCAAAACAAGATCTGGTTTAAGCTGGCTTACTTTTAAAAGCGCATCCTTTCCGGTTTGGGCAATGCCCACTACATCATAGCCAAAGGATTTTAATGACTGTTCGAAACTCATGGCCTCGATTGATTCATCTTCCACAATCAAAATCTTCGACTTCATATTTCACCAATTGATTTTATATTTCACCAATAAATCTATGATTTAATAATGTTATTCTGAAATGTTTTATGATTATTATGGGCATATACTATAAATAAATTAACAGAAATGGTGTCAAAAATAAAGGGTTAATCCAGTTTTAAATCTATAAAACCTTAGATTGGCAATTACTAACATAATCAAAGAGTTTCTGACCAAGTTCGGAGTAAATGTTAAGTTTACTTAGATCCATGGAGACATGTAATCGCTGCAACCTTAAATAATCACCATCAACCGCTTCACAAGGCCTAATACCGGAGAAGAAGAATCCCTCTTCTTCTGCCAACTCACATATAATGGCTGATGCTCTTTGTGCCAGGGGAAGATCTAAAACAACAACCTCTGCCCCGGCAAATTCAGCCAGATCATCTGCCACACGGAGTATTTCAGACCATTGATTCTCATTAGCTGTTATTACTTTTATTTCTCCTTTATTAAGAGATTTGTCGAAGTTTATTTGGAAATCACCGGGTAATTTACCAATACCAGGATTTTCAAAGACAAATTCCTGATCAAGATTTTTATATATCTGGGATACCATTTCCTCATGATGGGCTGGTACATGAATCACAATTGGTGATGGTGGGGTTAAATAATTAAAACAGTGCAAGTAGGATTCTCTTTGGGGCTTCTCTTTCTCATTTATAATCCCTTTGAATACACGGGGAGGACACGCTGCCAAGTCCAAACCACACGGACGTCCTCCTAACTGAATAATTCTTCTTTGACTGATAATATGACTTGTTACCGGATCTACTGAAACTCCTTTAAGGTCCATATCCATGGCCCTGGCTTGTATTGCGTCATGAAGCAAGTCCATGATCCTGCGGCCACGATGGACAGGAGATACAACTAAAAGAGCTTCTTCGGCCATGGGAACGTTTTTATATTTAAGCAAACCCACATGACCAGCCACACCACCATTTTCCGCCACAGCCACATAACTAGTTAACCTACCACTACCGATAAGATGAACTAAACCTTCCGGTCTGTAGAAGTCTTCATTTTTATAGGAATAACCATAAGCTACCCAGAACAACTGAGCCACTTGGATGGCCTCATCAGGACTCATAGGCCGGATCTTATATTGTTGAGGAGGAGCTGCCTCCACCATCTGAGATATTTCTCCATGATCCTGTGTGAATGATTCATCTAAATATTTGATAAGACGAAGTACTTTGCCCCTGCGACCCAGATTTTCAAAATGAGCTTCATCCACCGCATTACGGATTAAACGAAATCCCAATCCCTCTTCAATGAATTCAATTTCAGGTTCTGGATAATTCTCCGGTGAAATATCAAAGGGTAACCCCTCATCCCGGATGGATAAGTTCAATTCCCTCTCAGATACCGCTGTTTTTATAAATACATCCCCAGGATTACCATCAGGATAGGCATGCTCCAGTATATTCATAAATGCCTCCTCAGCAGCCAGTTCCAGGCGCTGCCCATCTAAATTAGAAAGACCAGCAATATCAGACATTTTAAGGATGTATCCCTGAACCATTTTCAAAAAACGAATATCGGCAGGTACAGAAAGACTGGTACTTAAAGAACGTTTCCGAGTTACCATAATTGCTTCTCCATTCAATTTTATTCTAAATATATCTTATAAGATATGAACTTTATTTTTTTCTATTCAATAAAATTTTTGAATTGATTCGAAACATAATTTCATACCAATTTTATGAAAAAAAGGTGATATAAATGAAAGCATTACATCATAATGAATACACAACTTAAAAAACTTAAAAAAATAGGGCTTTGAAGAAAAACTTATATATGTGACAAATAATTATAATTATAAATAATTAACAAATTTGTGGTGGTCATCTTGCTCACATCGGTCCAGAAGGAAATATTACAGAGCCTGGTTAATTTATATCGTAAATCGGAAGGTAAATCCATTAAGGGTGAAGAAATTGCTGAGATGATGAATCGTAATCCGGGTACCATAAGGAATCAGATGCAATCTCTGAGGAGTTTAGGGCTGGTTAAAGGTGTTCCCGGACCTCGTGGAGGTTATAAACCAACTATTGAAGCTTATCATAACTTAAATATTTCCGATGTTAATAAGGAGACCCAGGTCCCACTCTATAGAGATGGTAAGCTATTACAGGATCTGACTGTGGCTAAGATCGAATTCACCAGCATCCCCCATCCCGGCGAATGTGAAGCCGCTATTAAAGCCGTAGGTAATATTAAGAGCATTGATTTAGGGGATAAAATACGAGTAGGACCCACACCAGTTAATAAATTAGTGATTAATGGTGTGGTGGTTGGTAGGGATGATATGGACAATATCCTGCTTTTAGACACCACAGGTATACGCAGTATTCCTAAAAAGAAAGTAATAGAGGTAGCCAGTCAGGATCTGATAACCCTTGATCCCCGTATGAATATTAAAGAAGCAGCTCAAATACTATCAAATAAAGATATAGAAGGCGCTCCTGTTATAAACAACAAAGAAGTCATAGGCGTGTTAACATTAAGTGACATAACCAAATCTCTGGCTGATAATAAAGAGAATCTAAAAGTTAAAGATATCATGTCCCATCGCATAATCACTGTGGAAGCTGATATGATGATCGCCGAAGCAGTGGATGTTATGAACAAAAACAACATAGGAAGATTAATCGTCATAGACGAACAAGGAGAAATAATGGGAATAATAACCCGTACCGATCTTCTAAATAAAATAGCCGACCTAACCCATGACCAGTGAATTAATTGAATCGATTCGAAACCATTTATAAATACTTCATTTTTCATAATCAATAAATAATTAAATATTTTATTTTTCAGATTAAAATTGCTATAATTCTAGATTAAAAGACTCAAAATGGGTGTTATATCTTTGAAAATAAATCACATGCAGATCCAGGAGAAGATGAGTGTCCTGGAACTTATAAAAGAAATGGGAAAATCTGGTGTTCTGGGTGCGGGAAGACTAAACCAAGCCACCGAACTACTGGCCCAGGTGATAAAAGATAAAGAGACCACGGTATTTTTGAGTTTAGCCGGCCCACTGGTTCCTGCAGGTCTAAGAAAGATAATCAGGGACCTGATTATTAAAGATGAAATTGATGTGCTTATAACCAGCGGAGCAAACATCACCCATGATCTTCTAGAAGCATTTGGAGGAAATCATTACCGGGAGATCACAGGTAATGATGAAAAACTACAGGAAATGGGCATGGGAAGGATAGGGGATCTTTACACTAAATCTGAGGATTTTGAAGTTTTTGAAAAAGAAATAACCCGATTATTTTCCGAGATTTGTGAGGATAAAACCCAATTTTCCATAAAAGAATTGATTTACGAAATTGGTTTGAGATTAGATGATGAGAACTCAATCGTAAAAATGGCAGCACAAAAAAACTTACCCATCTATTCACCCGGTATCATTGACAGTATGCTGGGATTACAGCTTTGGATGTACACCCAGGAAAACAAACTATTATTGGATGCCATAGGAGATATGAATGATTTATCTGACACAGTATTCTCATCTAAAAAGGTAGCGGCTGTAATGTTAGGAGGAGGATTACCCAAACATTATGCATTAGCTTCTAATCTACTTAAAGGAGGAGTTGATTTTGGTATTCAGGTCACTATGGATCGTGCTGAAACTGGAAGTCTGAGCGGAGCCCCTCTGGAGGAAGCTAAATCATGGGCCAAGGCCAAATGCGGGTCAAACCTGGTAACGGTTATTGGCGATGCCACCATCATATTCCCTTTGATGGTAGCAGGAGCATGGGAAATCAATGATGACGATGAATGAACTCATAATTTTTTTAATTTTTAAATAAAACAATTTTTACCTAAACAACTTTTTATACTTATACATAATATTCATTTAAAGCAAAATATTTGATTTGAGATTTTAAAAAAATTACATGATTATGATTAAAAAATTAGAAAAGAAAATTGATTAGAATGTTGGAGATTGTTTTTTATTCCCTTTCAGGTTTGTTCATGAAGGTTTCTGACGATGCCCATGATCAGAAAAATAACCCTATCCTGGGTGTGGTGGCGGCTGTAATCTGTGGTGTGTCCATTGGTTATCTGGCAGCAAACAGTGCAGATGCTGCCTGCATTTTCCTGGCAATCTTAATCGGAACCTTAGCGGCCTGGAAAGTGGACTGTATCAATCATATTATATCTCTTCTCATTTTTGTTGTAATAATTCTTATTCTGGGTTTTCCTGCTATTGGAATTTTTACGTTGATTTTATGTGCAGTGGCGGCCTTCCTGGATGAGATTGGCAATGATAGTAAATGGGCTGCCCGGCAGAAATATCTTAACTGGTTTTTCCAGTATCGTTTCGCCCTTAAGATAGTTATTTTCTTATTTGCAATTTTAGGATTGATGGTTAATATATATCCTTACCTACAAATGACGGGGATACAATTTTTCTCTCCATTAACCTTCCTATACTTCCTGGTATTTGAATTATCCTATGAATTGGTTGGTTTAAAGTTCAATGCTATTTATGATAGACTGGAGAGTTTTCTGGGGATTTTCCGCAGCGTAGATGGACCGGCCAATGATCAGTGAATCAGCATATTTCAGGGTTTGGACTGGATTGCCTCCCTGTACACCTACTCCCGGAGATATTAGGAATGACTCATCTCCTACTATCTTTCTTATTTTTTCAAGACGATCTAGTTTAGTGGAGGGGGCTACAAAATTTTTTATCCCCATATCTATTCCCATTCGAGCTATATCAAGTGATACTTTCTGCATAAATAGTTCTGCACCAGGATGCGACATTTCAGTCAATAGGAAGATTTTTCCATCGTGATTATCTGCTGATCGGCAGCAGGCCTGAACACTGTCTTCACCCACAAAACCATGCACGATAATGGCATCCGCTCCTGCGCTGAAGGTTAAATCAGCGATTTTCTGGTTGGTTTCCGGTATATCAGCTACTTTAAAATCCGCTATGATATTGAATCCATATTCTTCTTTGATTACAGATATTGATCGTGGGCCTTCCGCAAGTACCAGGGGATAACCAATCTTTACAGTGTCTATATACTCTGATACTTCTTCCAATAGCTTATTTACAGTTTTTAGGTTGTTGATATCCAGTGCTAGTATTATTTTATTTTTGACTTTCATCAATTTTTTATTTTGATTAATCTATTTAAAAGATTTTTGTAATTTATTACTATTCTAATCAGTGAATATAATCAATCTATGGTGAGATGGATTGAACTGTCTATTTAAGAATTTATAGATTTGAAAATTAGCTATTTATTAGGTTTTTAAATGATTTTTCTTACTATTTGTCAATTAAATTTTTTAATTGAATTCTGGTTTGGGGAAAGTTATTTTAAATTTCGTTCCATTATCACTGGTCAGTTCTACTGTTCCGTCCAGTTGACTGGTTAGACTGTTTATTAATAGCATACCCAGACTATCTGACTCCTCAATATTGAATCCTTCAGGTATTCCTACTCCATTATCATTTACTTCTAGGATGTATTCTGAGTCTTTTTGGTGTAATGCGATTTTTAGAAAACCGCTCTTATCTCCGGGGAATGCATATTTCAATGTGTTGGTGACCATTTCATTGATGATAAGTCCTAAGGGGACGGATGAGTTGATGTCCATGTCTATATTCTCCACATCCAGGATAAGATCTACTTTACTGCGATCTGTAGCATAAGTAGCGAACAGGTCCTCTACCAGGGTATTGATATATTCACTGAATTCAATGTTTTTTAAACTATCTGTACGGTATAGTCGTTCGTGTATCAGGGCCATTGATTTTGCACGATTTTGACTTTCCTTAAAAAGTTCAATGGATTCTTCATCCTTTAAATGATAAGATTGAAGTTCTAATAAACTGGATATAACCATTAAATTATTCTTTACCCGGTGATGTATTTCCTTCATAAGCATCTCTTTATCCTGGAGTAGCTGGTTCACCTGTAAGGAGAGATTTCTAGTTTTTAAAAGAACTTTTACCCGGGCTAGTAAAACGGTTTTACTAATAGGTGTGGTAATTACTTCATCTAATTCTTCCCATACTTCTTGCGGTACTATTTTTAGATCTCCTGGTGATGAAACTAGTATGTACGGTAAAAAAATAGATCCTTCCTTTTTTTTCATTTCCTGTAATTCTTGACGTTTTTTACTCCAGGAGGGAGTGTCTATTATCATTAGATCAATAGTTTCATCAAATGTGGTTTCATAAATAACATCATAGTCTTTTAATAGTTCACCAATCATTCGACTGTTATTTTTACTTAGCATTGAAATCAATACTGTTTCCAAATAATCACCACATCAATTCTAGTTAATACCCGATCCTCAAGTTAATTATCGGTTTTTATGAATTCATTTATAAGAGAAACCATCTCCTTAACCACCAATGGTTTCACCAGGAAATCCTCTGCCCCATGTTTTATGCTCTCTTTATGTAGTTGTATGTGTTTTTGTGGGCTTATTATTAAGAATGGTATTTCATTTTCTCTTAAATTCTCGCATTCTTTCCATATGCTTTTATCAAACCCAGTCAGGTCCATTAATACCAGGTCAATCTTTTTTTGGGCATCAATAAAGTTCTTAAATTCAGTTAGGTTCGTTAATCCCTGTACCTGGTATCCCTCTGGAGATATTACTTTTTCCATTAATTCTATATTCTTCTTATTTCGATTGAGGATTAGAATGAAGGGGGTTTTATTTGACATTTTATTCCATTCCTTCTTTATCTCTACGTTCGGGTGTTCCGCTTAATATTCCCCTTATATCTTTTAGGGGTGCTCCTACTCTTATTCCGTACTTGGTAATTTCTATTTCTCGTAAAGTTTTTTCGAAACTACTTAATCTTTTTTTAAGAACACCGATGGTTTTATGCAATTCAGCATCTGATTCAAAATATCTTAGGAATATTATGTTATCGGCCAGGTAACTGATCCCTATCTCAGTTATCTTCAGGCCTCCGCTTATTTTCTCTACTTCATTTATTAGTATTACGGTACATCCCATTCTGGTTAGATATTTGGTCAATGCATGCAGGTGGCTTACTGGATCTTCTCCACGAAGTGATAGTTTATATCCGGATGTGCTGTCTATCATCACTATTTGCGCTTTTTTATCATCAACCTGTTTTCTAACCAGTTGGGCGAATTCTTCTGGTGAGTATCTTAATGGTTCTACCTGCACTACAGAGAGCAAACCTGTTTTTATCATGCTGTTTACAGGGATATTTATGCTTTCACAGCGGTTGATTAAACTTTCCTCTCCTTCTTCGAATGTGTAAACAATAGATGGTTCCCCCCTCCCAGCAGCTTCCTTCATGAACTGGATTCCCACTGTGGTTTTCCCAACACCACTGGGTCCGCTAATTATGGTTGCAGTACCTCTCTCTATTCCCCCATGTAATAATTCATCAATTTCTGGAATTCCTGAGGATATTGTTTCCTGTTTAAATTCTTTTTCTTTAACTGTAGGTCTCAAACGGGGGTATATTTTAACTCCTTTCGGCGTTATTCGCATAGCATGTGAACCAAATCGGAACCCTGAACCTCTATATTTGCTTACTGCAATGCTACGTCCTTCTGGGAAAAATTTCACGTTGATGATTCCATCACATAAAAATTGTAGATCATCATCTGGTTCACTTGTGCTGAATTCTGAGGTGAATAATACGGTGGCCCCTTTATCAGTTAAAAAGCGGAGGAAACTGAGGACTTGTTTTCTGAATTGAAATTCATCTGTGGATAAATATCTGAATTGGGTTATAGGATCTAAAAAGACTCTGATTGGCTTTACAGCTTCTATTTTTTCTATTATTTGGGCGGTTGTTGATTCACGTTCCACTTCTGCTGGAGAGAATATGTCATAGCTTTCCATATCTGCGAAAAACTTTTCATCTGGACTTAGATCCAGAAATTCAATACCCTTAGTATCAAATCCCATTCCCTGTGCATTGCTAATTACCTGTTGGGTAGGTTCTCCCATATTTATAAAGAGACTTTTCTCCTTATTTTTGACACCTTCAGTTAGAAAGTGCATCCCTATTGCTGTTTTCCCTGTTCCAGGGTTACCTCGAATGAGATAAGCCCTTTGAGGTACAAAACCTCCCATTAATACTTCATCAAATCCTTTTATACCACTGGAAAGTTTTTTACCACTTTTGCCCATGTTTTATCCTCCATTATCTTTTATCATGTCTGATGAACTGGCTTTCTTTTACTTATGATATTTTTTTCTCGAGAATATTTAATTATATCGAAATATTTTGAAAATACACAAATTATTCAAGTTTATTTTAATACTTATCAAATTTACTAGAATAAAATAGTAAATTATATATAAAACTTACAAGTTCAATTATACTTGAAAAAAATTAAAGGAGAATTGATAATATTCATATTATGGAAGGATTTTTACCATGGTACTGGTGTGTTTTCTGGTTCGTTCTATCATTACCAGTAGTAGCGTACGGAGTAATTCAGATAAAAAAAGTAACAGAAAAACATCCCGAGTCAAAACCATTATTAGCAGTTTCAGGTGCGTTTGTTTTTATATTGTCATCCTTAAAACTTCCTTCAGTTACCGGAAGTTGTTCTCATCCCACTGGTACTGGTTTAGGAGCTGTCTTATTTGGACCGGCAATCGCCAGTGTACTGGGTGCCATTGTACTTGTTTTTCAGGCTATTCTATTGGCACATGGCGGACTAACCACCCTCGGTGCTAACATATTCTCCATGGGCATTGTAGGGCCTGTAATAGCCTGGTTAGTTTATAAAGGAGTTAAAAAGGCGGGAATGTCTTCATTACTAGGAGTGTTCCTGGCGGCTTCTCTGGCGGACCTTATGACCTATGTAACCACCGCTATCCAATTATCCCTGGCATTTCCAATTCCAACTTTTACTGCTGCTTTCAGTAACTTCATTTGGATCTTCGCCATCACCCAGATACCTCTGGCCATTGCCGAAGGTCTCTTAACTGTGGTGATATTTGATTACATCATGAAACTTAGACCAGACATCTTGGAGAACTTGAATGTGATTATCCCTAAAGTAAAGGAAAAAGTGCAGGCGGTGGTTTAAATGGATAGCAAATATTACATTGTCTTACTGGCCCTGGTGGTTATTATTACCATATTACCACTGTCCCTTTACAGTGGTTTAGGTGAAGATGAAGGTTTCTTCGGAGGAGCTGATGGTGCAGCCGGTGAAGCAGTAGAGGAAACCGGTTATGAACCCTGGTTTAGTTCTCTATGGGAACCGCCCAGTGGTGAAATAGAAAGTCTATTATTTGCAGTACAGGCCGCTATCGGGGCAATTATCATAGGCTATGTTTTAGGTTATTATCAAGGCCAGGCTAAATCCCGCAGAAGAGAACTGGAAGAACATGAAAAAATAGCAGAATCAAGTAAATAATGGAATTTAGAATAATTGGTGATAAATAAATGTTTGATAACGTTTTGGATAATTATGCTCATTCCAATAATCTTAAAGATGCAAATACTTATTTCAAGGTATTATTTGTCATCTCAACCATGGTAATGAACTTAATATCAACATCACCAGTTATACCTCTCATTATAACCTTTTTTATGTCTTTTTTAATTATTTTTGAGGCAAAAATTCCCTTGAAATTCTATTTGAAATTTTTACTAATTGTACCTGTTTCATTTGGACTTCTGACCTTTATTTTTATGTCAATATTCTTTGGAGTAGGATCACATATCCTGGAATTTGGAATATTCAACCTTGCCATTACCAGTGACGGTTTTAACCTTGGATTTCTCGTTTTTGCAAGGATGCTGGGTGGTTTCTCATGTTTAGCATTTTTAGCCCTGACAACACCCACAAATGAAATGTTTACCGTGTTAGAACATCTTAAAATTCCTAAAATTGTTATAGAACTGGCTATGCTCATTTATAGGTATATATTTGTCTTTCTAAATGAAGCAGTGAACATGTACCATGCCCAGGAAACCAGATTGGGCTACCACAATATGAAGAAGGCCTATAAATCAATGGGAATGCTGGCCAGCAATCTCTTTATAAGAACCTGGATTAGAGGTGAACAGGCCTATCAAGCTATGGAATCCCGTTGCTATACTGGTTCTATAAATACGATGAGATCCAAGGATAGTGCTAAAACTATTGGATTAAAAAATATCTTATTTTTACTGATGTTTGAAGGTTTTCTAATTTTAGGGGTCTACTTCACCGCCAATTTCAGATTATTTTGAAATTAAAAAAAACCTATTATTTTATAAAACATAACTTTAAATAATCAAATAACTCCCATTATACATTTAATTATAATGAAACCCCCTGGAAAGGATGAATACAGTTATGAATATCATTGAAACAAAAAATATCAGTTATTTCTACCCCGACGGGACTAAAGCCCTGGAAAATGTTGATTTTAAGGCTAAAAGGGGTAAAATAGTCGCCCTATTAGGGCCTAACGGAGCGGGTAAATCAACCCTTTTCCTGCATTTTAATGGAATACTAAGACCAAATTCCGGTAACATCATCATAGACAGCGAACCATTAAGCTATGATAAAAAACATCTCATGAAAGTCAGACAGAAGGTGGGAATAGTATTCCAGAACCCAGATGACCAGCTTTTTGCACCTACAGTTATTGAGGATGTGGCCTTCGGGCCTATGAATATGGGTTTAACTGATGAAGAAGTGGAAAAAAGGGTTAAAGAAGCCTTAAAAAAAGTAGGAATGGCTGGTTTTGAAAATAAAGCACCTCATCACCTTAGCGGTGGTCAGAAAAAAAGAGTGGCCATAGCCGGAATCCTGGCCATGCGCCCCCAGATAATGGTCTTGGACGAACCAACCAGCGGCCTTGATCCAAGGGGAGCTTCACAGATCCTGAGGATACTCTACCAATTGAACCAGGAAGGAATGACCATAGTGATCTCAACCCATGACGTAGATCTGGTGCCATTATACGCTTATAACGTTTATATAATAAATGAGGGCAAGATAATCAAAGAAGGAAGCCCTCCCGAAGTATTTGAGGATGTTAAAACCATAAGAAAAGCCAATCTAAGACTTCCACGTATAGCACATCTTATGGAGATCCTGGAAAAAGAAGATAAACTACCCTTCGAAAAACCCTATCCCCTAACCATTGGTGAAGCCAGAAGAAGGATTCTAAAAGAATTCAATGAATAAAAAAGAATTCAATTTATAGAACCCCATTGTTATAAAAAAAATTCAATGAGTAAAAGAATTAAAAATTTTCTTAATATATCCATTAATCTATGTAACTTTTGATCTACCTTTTTTTAAAGGTTGATCTACTCTGTTACCTTTATCGCCCGGGTTGGGCAGGAGAAGGTGCAGAATCCACAGCCTATACATAACTGATCATCCACATCAACCGTCCAGTCATCAGCTGGGCAGATGGCCTTAACCGGGCATAATGATATGCAGGCTCCGCAGTCTATACATTTTTCTTCATCTTTCTTTACTACCTTTTTAATTGGTGTAAGTTTGATGCCTTCCTTTTCCAGAAATTTTATGGCCTGTTTTCGCTGTTTTCCACCGATTTCTATGAGCATTTTACCTCCCTTGGGGGTGATGTCTGCCCGTAAAATATTAAAGGTTATTTCGAAATTTTTAACTAGATCCGATATAATTGCCCGGTTTACAATACTTGGAGAAAATGTTAGCCATGCTTTCATTTTTAGTCACCACCTATTAATCTGGATATGTCCTCAGCTGTAACCATTCCTTTCACCCTGTTGTCCTTATCAATTACAGGAAGTCCTGATATCTTGTTTTTATCTATTCTTCTGGCTATAACATCCACTGGTTCTTCTTCACGGGCGATTATCACCTTTTTGGTCATGACATCGGTTAAATTCTTTTTACCATGGGCTACTGCATTTGCTATGTCCCATGAGGTAACTATGCCCAGGAGTTTGTTTCGTTCATCCACTACCGGTAAATGGTTTATACTATTTTTAACCATTTTCTGTGCTACTTCATTTATTTGATCATTTGGACGGGCCAGGATCAGAGCTTCACCCTTCAGGTCCTTCACCAGAATGGAAGGCTTCTGTATTTCCAGAGGTTTTACCACAAGCCCCTCTGTGGGCAATTTTTCTACTGGGCTGGTTAAATAGAACTCTCCTTTATCAATCCATTTTTTTAGTTCCAGAGCTATTTCCAGGGCTTTTTTATGACTGGATAACGGAGATGTGGGTACTTCCACTCCATCTAACTCTATGGTGCCTGTTTTGAGTTCATGGTAGTTGGCCGGCCTTACGGTGGGTTTGCTCCGGCGGGTCACTCCGTAGTCAATTATGCGGCACTCAATTTCCTCATCGCTGATAGCTGTCCTTTTAGCTATTTCCTCGTTGAGTACTGGTATGGGTATTCCTGCCCCCACATATAGTGTGGGACCGTATTTAGGCATGGTGGCACCCCTGACAAAGTCGGCGTCCATTTCCTTCATATCACCTTTAAGCATTAGGTTACCGGCGGTAGAGACCGGAACTCCATTTTTTCTCTCTACATCAGTTGCAAATTGCGTCCCTTCACCCATTATATATCCCTGGGCTCCGCAGAGGAAAATCCTGGTTCCAGTTCCTATAGTCTGAAAGTAAGGGTCGTTTAAAAGTGGACTGAGCTCCCCCGCACTGGAATAACTCACATTTCCATTATTAGGCAGTAAAGTACCCATATATGTATAGAGCGTTTCATCTGTGGAGTTGGTTGCCGCTGCATAGTTCTGGTAGCAGTTGCGTGGATTTACCATGATAGCCTGATTAAGAGATTCCAGACTGATCTGGGTCTTTATCTCTGTTAGAGGATAACAGTCAGTTCCATATGCCTCTGCATACAGCTCAACTTCCTCTCCCCTGATTAGATCCTCTATCACATGAGCTCCACCGTGTTCCAGCCCCACATCGGGGTTTCGATTAGGCTGTGTAGCTCCTAAATAGGCATCTACCGCCGCTAATCCCGAATAAGCCTCTACACCATTTATAAATGTCCTGGACATCTTTATAGGCGGATCACTATGGCCGAAGTTTAAAAAAGCACCTGATGAACACATAGCACCGAATGTTCCAGTTGTAACCACATCAACTTCTTTCGCGGTCTCTTTTAAACCGTTATCCTTCACTAAACTGGTCATTTCAGCAGCAGTAACAACCACTGCATCTCCATCCTTGATCCTTTGGTTTATTTCCTCAACTGTTTTCATTCTGTCACATCCGATGCTTTGCTTGGTCAGTAAATCTTTTAATTTTTATAATTATAAAGTTAATCCAAAAAGATTAATTTTTTTTATCGGTACTGATTTTTTTCAAATAATTTAGGGAATTATTTGCAATAAATAAAAAAAACCTTATTGATTTTGTTATAATCCCAATGGTATAAAAGGGATGGGGATTAAAACACATTCTGTTTATTTAATCCTTAATTTAATCTATTAAAATAAATTGGAAAATGGGATTCTATGTGAAGGAAAATAATCCCATTATCCTAATTCTAAACAGTTCATTATCTTCCATCAGCTCTTTAATCCCTACTAATATTTCCATCAGCTCTTTAATCCCACTAAAGGAACATTGGTAGCTGTTAACACTGTTTCTCCTGAATAAGTGACGTCAGATGATCCTGGTAAGGTGTATTTTTGGACTTTTTTCAACAGGAGTTTGGTGGTTTTATCATAGTAAGATAGGGTCTGCTCATTTGTTGAATTAGTTTTGGTCTCAGTCACCCAGCAATCGAATTTTTTACCCATGATCTCTATTACTTCTGATCGGATCAACTTCTCATTACCTACGGTGTTTTTATTTGAATCAACTATGGGCATGCTGGATCCGATGAAGCTAAGAAATGGATTCAGAATATCAAGTGATTGATACACTCCATTTTTATCTCGCAGGTAAGCGCTTAGAGTTTCGCTATTTGTTCCCGAATTCATGCTTATATATGCACTGCCTGATATATCGATGGTTGATTCAGTGGGTGAAATCAATTTAATCTCTGTTGTTTGTTTTACGGACTCTTCAGTTGTTGTAGAATAACTGAGACTAGATCCGTTAGATAAAGTAAATGAACTGGAATAGGAAATTGTAAAAGGTTCATTCAAATACTCATAACTGAAATTGTACGTTTTTTCAACTTTTTTTGATCCCCCAGACCATTTAAACTCTCCTTTATCCGTGTAAAAAGCGTATTGTCCGTTGATTGGTGTTTGATTATATATTTTTCCTATATTTGCACTTATTCCTTCAGAGCCCATATCCCAAAAGTTAGCATATTTCAAGGTAGTGGGGGTATTATTTTGAGAGATGATGAATGCAATAAGCATGGTTTTATTTTCACCCGGATTTAAGTCTATACTACTAATGCTGGTGTTACCAATAGATACCTTAGAATTCGCTGATTGATTACCGGTAGAAAGACTGAAATCATTTGGATCAATAGTCACTTTCCCATTCCCATTATTTTTTACCGAGATATTCATGATTAAAAATTTTTGTTTGTCACTGCTGTTGAAACTGGAGCTATTATTACTTGCCTGGTTAACAGAATTACCTGCGAGATTTTCAGAATAAAGAGCGGAATTAACATTAGTAGCTACATTAACATTTATTAAGGCTATTAAGATCACGAAAACAATAATTAATGCTATTAAAACATATGCCGCTGAACCTATTATCATTTTCCAGCCCATTCCGGATCTAAAACCCGGAATTTTGGCCAATTTAGGATGCTTTTCCGGAAAATCGCTCTTTTTAGGAGTTTTTTCTTCAATCTCCTTTTTTACTCCCGGCACTATTTCTTTATCAGGTACTACTAAATTTGCACCGCATTCCTTACAAAAAGCAGATTCTTTTGTATTTTTAGTCCCACATTGGGAGCAATACAACTCATCAGGACCTGATCCTTCTCTTTTCTCTTTTAATTTTTTTCGTATTTCATCGTTGGAAACCAATATACACACCTCCCCGATAATTAGAGGAATAGTTATTATGGAATAGTACCCTTAATATCTCTTTAAAAATTTATTATTAACCAATAATACGGGCTAGTAAGAGAATTTAATATTATAAACTTACCTACCAATTATTTTTTTAATTAAAATATAATAGAAGTAATTAATTTACAGAATAAACCATTTACTAAAAAAACTAAAAAGAAAAACTTATTAATTATAAAAATGATTTTGTGATTAATTTCACAGAGCAAAATTTCTAAAAGACTAATTTAAAGTGCAAGATTTCTAAAATAAGGATCTATAATGCAGTATTTCTAAATTATTGACATTTAAATAAATTTTTTTATAAAAAAGCATTCTATTTTAATATTACCCTAAAAAGAACTAATTTTTCAACTAAAAAATAAAAAAAATAAGAAAATGAGATATTTTATCCGTTCAGAATATTGTTCAATTCATTTTTAATATTCTGATTCTGGAATAAAATGTTCAGGTTCTCCTGAACCACTGGATTCTGCAGCCAACGGTAGATTTGATCCTGTACGTCCTGTCTTTGTAACCATTGACTTATCTCATTTTGAACATCCTGTCTCTGTAAAATTTCAGTTATTTGACCTGGATTTTGCATAATCTGGTCTTTAAGATTGACCAGATCCTGATATAACTGCGGATTATCTTGTTGAAGTTGTTGAGCGGCGCTGGAATCCGCGGCATATATGGGCATGGGGCCTAGCATCAATGCTAAAATGCATATTATGGCTATTTTTTTCATTTTATATCACCCAATTCTTTTTTTTATTATTTTCTTTTTCTAGGTTCCTTTTTTTTGATTTATTTTTTATTTCTGGTTTTTATTTTTCTTACATTTTTTAAATATTATAATGCAATACCAGATTATAATTTTAAGTATAAATATATATGCCCAAATTTCTCATTAATCATCAATTTTTAGGTGGTATGAAGTATTATCGTATTAATAAATTGTATATTACTTACTAAAATTCTTTTAATCCTCACCTATTTAATTTTAAATAGCTTTGATTTAATCTGAAAACTTTAATATCTTACTTAATAGAAATAAATGATAGTAAAAAATCTAATATTAAACTAAATTTATTATTCGAAAAAGAATTGTTCAGGGGGAATATAGAATTAATAAAATAGAAGAATTATCATGGGATCCCGACACCATACCGAATATAATAACTTTTTTAGAAGATAGAGCGGATTATGTAGATTTAAGAATTAATGAAAGTCAGAATAACGTTATAGTTATGAAGGATGGTAAAATTCAGGAGATTAGATCTGGAAATAATTGGGGAGGATGTATCCGTGTTTTAAAAAACGGAGCATGGGGAGTTAGTTACACCACCCAACCATCCGAACTAAAAAAAACAGCTGAATCCGCTTTAAAACTCTCAAATTTCTTAAACAATGATATAAAACTGGCCGATGTAGATCATAGAGAGGATAATGTAAAATCGAAGGCAAAAATTAAACCATCAGAAGTATCTCTTGATGAGAAGAAGGATGTCATGTCCGATGTGGAAAAAGCAGCTAATTTGGAGGGCATAGTAAGCACCACCATCAACTACGTGGACCAGGAAGCAAGAAACATCTTTGCCAATAGTGAATCAACTTTTCTTCAAGTGGAGGACAGCCGAGTGGCTCTATTTATAAATGCTGTAGCTGCATCAGATGGATTGATTCAGTTCGGACATAAAAGTACCGGAGGCGCTCGTGGATTCGAGGTACTGCAAAAATTAGACCTGGAAAAATTCGGAAGAACTCCCTCAGAAAAGGCATTAAGACTTTTAAAAGCCGAACTACCACCTTCAGGTAAATTTCCTGTTGTTATGGATCCTGAACTAACCGGCGTATTTATACACGAGGCCCTGGGACATGCTTCAGAAGCTGATCTAATTTTACAAAACGATTCAATTCTTAAAGATAAAATAGGCACTCAAATAGGCTCTCCTAATGTGACCATCATAGATGATGCTACCATGGACGCTTTTGGATACTATCCCTATGATTCAGAAGGAGTTAAAACCAGAGAAAATATCCTAGTCCAGGAAGGGAAGCTAATATCATATTTAAGTTCCAGAGAAACAGCAGCTCAGCTTGAAATAAAACCATCTGGAAATGCCCGATCCGCTGTGGATGATCAGCCCATTGTGCGTATGAGCAACACTTACTTAAAACCGGGTGATTACACATTTGAAGAATTATTAGAGGATATGAATGATGGGATTTATCTGAAAGGCTCCCGTGGAGGTCAGGTTGACACTGGTAAGGGTGTGTTCCAGTTCAACGCCGCTGAATCTTTTCTAATAGAAAAAGGAGAAGTTACCAAGCCACTAAGGGATGTTTCCCTATCAGGCAACATCCTGGAGATGCTCTTGAAGGTGGAGAAAGTGGGATCCGATTTTAAAATGGGTGTGGGTTTCTGCGGTAAATCCGGTCAAACTGTACCCGTAGGTGACGGAGGACCGCATGTAAAAGTTATGGAAGCCACAGTAGGCGGAGCTATGTGATAAAACTAGAGAATCTAAGTGATAAAACTAAAGAATCTAAGTGACAAAACTAGAGAATCTAAGTGATAAAACTAAAGAATCTAAGTGACAAAACTAGAGAATCTATGTGATAAAACTAAAGAATCTATGTGAAGTTATAAACAGATAGATATTAGGAGCTGTTATTTTATGTTAAGTGATGAAGAGGGTGAATTTTTAGTTAAACTAGCCAGAAAATCCATTGAAACTTATCTAAAAGAAAATAAAATATTAGAAGTACCTGAAAACACTCCGGAGATTCTAAATGAGGAAATGGGAGCGTTTGTAACCCTTGACCGTAATGGGCAGCTCAGGGGATGTATTGGTTATCCTGAACCTGTTAAACCACTGGTTAACGCTGTTATTGAAGTTGCTATCTCATCAGCCCTTCAGGATCCCAGATTTCCCCCAGTAACTTCCGGTGAATTTGAAAAACTTCATCTGGAGGTAAGTGTGTTAACCAAGCCGGAAATCATACTGGTGGATAAACCCACTGACTATCCTGATAAAATTATGATAGGTGAAGATGGTCTTATAATAGAAAGCAGCTATAGTAGGGGGCTTTTACTTCCCCAGGTTGCAGTTGAATGGCAATGGGACCAGGAGGATTTTCTGTCCAACACTTGCATGAAAGCAGGGTTAAACGCGGACTGCTGGCTGGACCCTCAGGTGAAGATCTACAAATTTCAAAGTCAGATCTTCCAGGAATAAAATTTTTTAGAACTATCATTCCCAATAAATTATTATAAAAAAATGATTCTTATTAAATGAAAATTAAATTTGTTCTATATATAATCAGTTATTTAAAATAGGATTAAATCCTAATATTCTAATAGATAATTTTTCAATTCACTTATCAATTCCTATTTAAAAAAATTTTTAATTATCGTAATGTGATATATCATGTTTTTACCCACCATACCAACTCCAGAAGAAATCTTAGACAAGGGATTTAACCGGGCTAAAAAGGCTGCTAATAGATTAAGAAGTTCTAAAATACCCCGTCAGCAGAAATCGAAGAAAATTGAAGAAGTTAGAATTAAAACAGCCTGTCAGGTTATCCAGGAAAGTTTTAAAAATATTCTGAATAAAACACCCAAGGTAGAGGAATTACCCCTGTTCTATCAGGACTATATAGATGTAGTAGTGGGAGTTGATCAGCTTAAAAAGTCTCTAGGCGCCTTAAACTGGGCTGTTGGAATTATAAGTAAACTTGAAAACCAGTACGTGTTCAAGGTCAGAAGAACAAAACCAGAAAATGCATCCAATGTCAGAAGAGAAGCATATGGACGAATATCATCAGTGATTAACCGTATAAAGGATGAACTCGACTTTCTGGACTTTGCTAAAGCTAAACTACGTAATATGCCTACCGTCGATTTTAATGCCATAACCGTGGTAATTGCTGGTTTTCCCAATGTTGGTAAATCCACTCTGCTGAGACAGATTACCACTGCCGAGCCTAAGGTGGCGGACTATCCCTTCACCACCACCGGTATTCAAATAGGTCATTTGGAACTTAAATGGCAGAAATATCAGATCATAGACACCCCTGGGTTACTGGACCGTCCGGTGGAGGATATGAATAATATAGAACTTAACGCCATGGTAGCCCTGGAACATCTGGCGCAGGGTATCTTTTTTATTTTTGATGCATCAGAAACCTCTGGTTATCCTTTAGAAAATCAGTATATATTATATGAATCCATTAAAAAAGTATTCAAAATACCCATCACCTGCATTTTTAACAAGGTGGATCTGGTGGAAAATATTAATAATTTAAAGGAATATACTAATAGGGTGGATGAACCTTTGTTGGTAGCAGCATCAAAGGGTGATGGAATCTCCCAGATAATTGATAAATTGGAGGAATTTAAAGATGACTAAAAGAAACATCGCCGAACAATTATTTAACGACGCTCTAAATACCATTAAAGAATCACAGGGGGAGCTGGAAAAAACATTATCTGGATACACCTCAGGAGTCTCGGGCAGACCACTGGTGGATGTTATCGAAGATCAAAATAATATAATTATCATAACTGACCTTCCAGGGTTTAAAAAAGAGGATATTAAGATAGATATTAGTGAAGCTACAGTGGAGATAAGTGCTGATTTCCAGGATGAAGATTTAGAGGAAGGTTTCAGTTACATTAAAAAAGAGAGAAAATATGGGGAAATTAACAGGAAGATAGAACTGCCAGTTAGGATTAAAATTGATGAAGCCCAAGCAGATTTTGAAAATGGTATTCTCAAAGTTAAAATGCCTAAAAAGGAGATTCAAGAAGATCTACATATAATAATTGACTAGAATTTATTTTTATTAAATATTAACTAATTAAACCAGATATATACTTAATTTATATAATTAGAAAATTTATTTTTAATTCAATATTTCCATTTGATTATTAAGGCTTTCATAATTGAAGACTTTCTACATATCTTTTCTGTTATTGTATAATTCAGCTAAACATACCGCCATCTTAGCCACATCCATAGCATCATTGCCTATTAATGCTATTATGGGCTCCTTACCCCAGTCACCGAGATGATAGATTACATCTGGAATATCACCTATATTCTGTATGGCCTGTTCAACGCCCCATGAAATGGTTTTTCCCTCAACATTTCTCATTTCTTCAGGTTCCTCTGCCCGATTGTAAAATGAAACTTTAAGCCCTAATCTTTCACAGATTTCAATTATATCCGGGTGATAGCTTATGTTTATAGCACTGCGCTTTTTTGGATCGTATTTCATAATTTCCAGAACCAGACGAGCCACATGGGAAGATGCACCCCATTCTGGTTTTAAGAATGCCATCACTCTCCCTTTTACCGTGGTTATACGCCCTGGAACGCCCACTACATCCTCTACCGATTTCGCATTTTCCCGGGCCATCACCAGATTACTCCTTACCTCTGGTATAAGATCTACCATATACTCTGAATTCTGGAGAATTACCAGTGCCCTTTGGACCTCAATTATTTCCATGCAACAATTTATTTTTAATTCTAGGTTATAAATTTTAGGAATCAATTCTAAAAAATCAATATATGTAATCTTGATTAAAAATTAGAAATTTTCGGTGTTTATAGAAAAATTTACCAGTTATTGTTAAATCCCATTTAAATAGTTAATATCTGATTAATAGCTTATATTATGTTTGATGTTGATTTAAATAATTCTTAATTGAATTAATATAATTTAAATAATTAGAATAAATCTAAAATGAATATTAATAGTGAATATGATATTATAGAACATCTTATACTATATCTTATTTTTAAAACAACCACAGTTATTAATATGATAATGGATCACTGTTTTGAATCTTAAGAAATTACTATCTACCATAATATTCCATCAGAGAATGCTTATATTTTAAAAAAACCCGTTTAGACCTTCTTTTTCATTATTTAAATTACAAAGATTTATATATTTTTAAAGATATGATCTTAATTGTCGGAACCTAATTATAGTTATCTGACATTGCTGAAAATGAGGTGGGCAGTATAATGAAGCGACATTTGTTGCTTACAATGCTACTGCTTGTAGTGGTAACATTGTTCATACCAAATATATATGCCACCACAACAAACCAGCAGAACACAGATATCCTCAATAATACCACAACTTATAGTGAGAATATTTCAGTTTACAGTTATAAAACAGGTTATAAAGAAAATACAATTGCTTCTGACCATCAAAGAACAGAAGCAATTAATGATACAGAAAACAGTCCAATAAAAAACCCATATACCCTTATTTCCACTTCACCAAGATCTTCTACCCAAACTCTAAACACAGGAAATATTCAGTATGCCATAGCGGCTGCAGGAGATGAAACACTTAGTAATGTCCAGAATAACTGGTTCACCACCGAAAAGATTACCGAAGCAGCAGGAAGGGTTAAATCTTATATAGAGATTAACCATAAGCTACCCACATATGTGACCATGGGAAACGTTCAAGTTACCATGCCTCAGTTCCTACAACTCATGACAAAAGGTTTGATACAGATTAAGGATGGAAACAGTTCATCCACATCACTGAGAACAGTTAACACTCCCACGAATACTTCAGAAAATCTGAAAACAGGCACCATAAGCAAATCAGAATATATGGATTTAGCAGTTAGAATACAATCCTATATAAACTCCTATGGTAAAGCACCCAACTTTGCCAGCAGTTCATTAGGAAAAGTAGGCTACCAATCACTGATATACATGTACTCACGAATATTGAGTTACTATGATAATAATAACGTATTGCCACAAACTGCATCCTTAAAATCATGGGAAAGCGTTGCTAACCAAACAGACCAAAATGCATCAGGAAACGAAACTAATGAGGATGGTTTCACCATAGTCCAGATAAGCACGGCAGCAAACACGGTTAAAACATTTATCGAACAAAATAAGAGATTACCAAACTTTGTACAGATAAATGGAAAACAAATAACCATGCCCGAGTTCCTGGAACTACTGAACACCGGTTTAATACATATAGATGATAAAGATAGTTCACTAATCGCACTGAAAAGTGCAAGTGTACCTACAAACCCCAGCGAAAGTCTGCAAAGCGGAAGCATGAACAAAGCAGAGTATATTGACCTGGCAAGTAGAGTCCAATCATATATGGACTCGGTTGGAAAAATTCCCAACTACGCCAGTAGTACTCTTGGGAAAATTCGCTACGAAACACTGATCTACACCTACTCTAAAATATATACCTTTTACAACACCAACAATCGCTTACCAAACACAGTAACATTCACTTCATGGGCCAGCCTAACAGGCGGAAGCTCATCTGATACAGTACCAGATTCAATGCAAATCTATTTAGAAGAAACAAATCACGCTGAATCCACTAATCCCACTATAATCTCACTAGCAGATTCTATAACCGCAGGTTGTACCACTACTTATTCAAAAGCAGTGGCCATCTTCAACTGGGTCAGTGACAATATAACCTACTCCTACTACTACAACAGTAAAAAAGGAGCACTAGGAACCTTAAGCGCACGTACAGCTAATTGCTGTGACACCACCAATTTACTGGTTGCACTTACCAGAGCAGCAGGAATCCCTGCCAGATACGAGCACGGTGAATGCATATTCAGCGATGGTGTATTCGGACATGTATGGGCCCAGGTATACGTTAATGGGAATTGGTATCGTGCAGATGCCATAAGTGACAGAAACTCCTTCGGTGTAATTAACAATTGGGACACCAGCAACTGGACTTTAGTAGGCATCTATGCAGAATTGCCTTTCTAAAAAAAACCCTTTTCTTTTTTTTCTTTTTATATTTAACATCCAAGAAGATGTATTATTATTTAAAAGGACCTAAGAATTATCGGTTCTAATAATCTAAAGAATTAAAATAAATTTTTTAGCATTAAATTAGAATAAATTTCAACAATTTTTAAGTGCGTCTTCCAGGAATTCTGTTTCTTTTATTTTACGGATGATCTTACAGGAACTGTCGAGAGGAGACTCCTTATAACCGGTGATCTTCACCACTTCTGCTTTTAAATTACGTTTCTTTAACTCTTCTCTAAGTTTATCTAAATCAAAATTCTGATCACTGCCTATGGTGATGATATCCGGGTCTATTTTACACACAATTTCAAACATATCCGTATTACTTCCCAGATAGGCCTCATCAACTGGTTTAAGCATCTTTACAACTTCTAATCTTTGTTCCTCATTTACTATGGGGACTCTTTTCCGGGATATTACAGTTGAATCACGCGCCACTACAACCACCAGTTTAGAATCTTCTCCTCCAAGTTGCTTGGATTCCTGGAGATAATATCCATGACCAGGGTGGATGATGTCGAACGTTCCTGTGGCCATTATAATCTTAATATTAACACCTCACATAAGTTAGGTTATTTTTTTAACTTTGATTTCAGATTACCCCACATGTACTGTTCAGGTCCGCATCCGGAAACCAGCACATAAGGACAGGGTGATTCTTTAATTATTTCCCCGATCTTATCTATTCTATTCTGCATATCCTCATGGGATAATGGATGGAAATCAGCGGGTAGGGAATCTTTAATAATCTCATAATATTTTCTCGCTGCTTCCACAGATTCTCTTCCCGGTACAACATGCACCATACGGGGATTTAAAGAAACTATTGAGCTTAGATGGTCCTCAAATATCTCATATTCACCTTCATCAGGGGTGGTGTATATGAAAGCAGTTTTTTCTGCTATTTCGTCTCCAGCATAAGTTTGCATGAACTGTATGTTGGCTTTAAGAGCATCCCCATTATCACCCTGACCCATGCCCACCATTTTCTCTCCAGACTTTCCATCAACATTGAAGATCTCAAAACGTCCGGGCGGTAATATGGAAAGATCTAAATCCCTACATACCGATTTAATGGTGTTTTCGACTTTTTCTGGGTAAGGTGTGAACGATGCATAGGTGGCTGCTGCACAGAGCAGATTGTAAAGGTTATGAACCCCGAATGCAGGTAAATTAACCATGAAATCTAGGCTAATAGGTTTTTCTGTAGAATAATTAAATACTTCTCCTTCTAGTTTCACCTGCCATCCATCCTTCTCAGTTATTAATTCGGTGAGTATGAGATCTGGTTGTGGTCGGGAGAAGCCGCAGCTGCACTGGTATATTCCCCGATGGTTAAGATATCTTTTCGAATAGTTTAATTCATTTTTACATATAGGACAGAATACATCACCGGTTATTGGTGTCTTATCCTCCATATCAATATCCAATCCATAATAGCATACCCGAACATCTTCTTCCTTTTCCTTACCGATGTAGGTTATTCGAGGATCATCTGCATTGCATACGACTACACCTCTTTTCATAGGGGTGGATAGTAATTTTTTAGCCTTCAAATATTCTTCGAATGGATTTTTCTTCCCGGATACTTGGGAATGTTCCCGGGAGACGTTGGTGTAAACCACCCCTACAGGATCCACTATTCTGCAGACCGTATCTGGTATGGCATGTTTAATATCCCGGATACCATATTCAAAAACCCCTAAATCGGCTTTGCCTGATAATAAACCGGTTGTAATGGCGTTTATTGTATTGCTTTCGTAGTTATATGCTATTTTGGTATCGTTACCTAATAATAATACTATGATCTTGGTAGTGGTTGTTTTACCATTGGTTCCAGTGATAATCACCGAGCCTATTTTCATATTCCTGGCCAACTTTCTCACACATTCTAATTTACCTATCCTTAGATAGATGTAACCAGGAAAGCTTTTACCCATACCACTTCCTAGTTTAATTAGATATCTGGATAACTTACCCATGAATTCGGCGATTTTGCATCTGATATTCTGTAATAGTCCCATGATCATTATCCTTTGCATTAAGATGTATTTAAAATCTTAGTAATTAGAATATTCTAATATAATAAATATCGCATTTATAAGCTAAAATTAGTATTAGAATTAATAATATATGAATTTAAACATAAATAAACTTGAATACCATATTAACCGAGTAACTATATCTGGAAAAATCTGAAATTAAAGAGTTTGTCAAAAAAAATATGATAATAATACAGGGAATTGGGACCAACCCCTATATCGGCATGGGAAAGATAAGAAAAATAGAAACACTAGAGGATCTTCTTCAATTAGAAGGCGGTGAAATAGTGGTGGTCTCAAAGGCTTCAAGAGACATGCTATCCTATCTGCAAAAGGCAGGTGGCGTGGTTACTGACTATGGGGGTATAACCAGTCATGTGGCTATTGTGCTACGTGAATTTGGAGTGCCCTGTATAGTAGGTACTGGTAAGGCTACTGATGTTCTCTGTGAAGATGAAATAGTAACCATCGATGGTAAAACAAGTAACATATATAAGGGATTCATTGAACTGGAGGAGGAGAAGGAATCACTGGAAATCCACAACCCATCCACCAGGATCAAGGTCAACCTGAACATACCAGAGATAGCCTCCCGGGTAGCGCCCTATGCCGATGGTGTAGGCTCCCTTAGAATAGAAAACATGATCATCCGCACTGGAAAACACCCCCAAACACTATTAAATGAGGGAAGATTAACCGATGTGTTAACCGAGGGCGTGAGAAAGATAGTTGACGCATTTTATCCTAAATCAGTTTTCTATAGGACCTTCGATATTCCCACTGATGAACTGAAACAACTGGAAGGTGGGGATGTTGAACCATTTGAAAGAAACCCCTTACTAGGATTAAGAGGTATTAATAAGGATATTAAAAATCCAGAGATCCTGGAAGCCCAATATATGGCCGTGCGGAACCTTTTAGATGAAGGCTACTCCAACATCGCCATAAAAACACCCTATCTAAGGGATATCTCTGAGTATGATGCTGCTTTAAAAGTCATGAAGAAGTGCGGTTTAAGACCTCATAAGGACTTAAAAGTGGGTATATCTGTAGAAACACCTTCCGTGGTATTTACCTTCGACTATTTCCTCCGTAAGGGTATAGACTTCATAACCTTGGGCATGAGCGACCTGACTATGTGCTCATTGGCAGTTGATCGCAGGGGAGTTAAAGTAGCCCATCACTTCAAATTAACCCATCCCGCGGTGATGAACATGGTCCAGATGATCATTGAAAGATGTGATCAGGAAGGGATAGAAAGCTGTATCAGCGGCTACGCTGCTTCAGATCCTAAAATAGTGAGGAAACTGGTACACTGGGGTATAGGATCCATCTCCACCAATCCAGATCAGATACTTAAAATGAGAAAGATAGTAGAAGAAGCAGAAAATGAATTATTACTCGCCAGTTCCAGATAGGAGTTTTATCCTAGAGATATAGGCTGAATTCCAGGAAATATTAATTAATCATCACTAATTTTTTACTAATAATTTTAATGCTTCTTCAAAGTCTATTTTACCCCTGTAAAGGGCAGATCCTATCACAACACCATGAACATCAGATTCTGCGAGTAATTTTAAATCATCAAGTGAGGATATTCCACCAGCATAAACTACTGGTATATCCACAGCATCTAATAGTTCCTGTAATGGTTTTAGATGGAATCCTTCTAAAAGTCCCTCAAAATCTACATTAGTAAAGAGTATGCTTCCTGCGCCGGCTTCTTGCATAATCTTACCCATCTGAGGGACCGTCATATCTGTTTTTTCGGTCCAACCACGGACCACCACCTGGGAATCCTTACTATCCAGGGCTACCATGATCCGATCACTTCCAAACTCCCCTGAAAGCTCCTTAACAACATCAGGATCTTCTATGGCCAAAGTACCCAGTATAATCCTATTAATTCCTAAATTAAGAAGTTTAACAGCGTCTTGTATACTTCTTATTCCGCCTCCCATTTCAATAGGGATTGACAAATTCCCAACCATATCTTTAATCAGATCCTGATTACGGCGATTATCTCCAAATGCCCCATCCAGATCTATCAAGTGCAGCATCTTCGCACCCTTTTTCTGCCAGCTTAAAGCAACCTCCACCGGATTATCAATGATCACCTGCTCAGTACCGGGCTTGCCCTGCACCAACTGCACACACTTACCGTTCTTAATATCTACTGCGGGGATTATTATCATTTTTTCCTCACGAAAGCCCATACCTTTTTTTTTAGATATAAAAAATTTTCTATTATTGATTTAAAGTTTTATTATAATTATTATTTGTCTTAAATATCATGTTATTAAAGAGCAAGGTATAGGAATTATTCTTAAATAGAAAGTATTGTGGTAGGCAAAATGATCTAATACCTTTAATCCCTAGTTGAGATCTTAATTCTGAAGCATGGGATTTATGAATAAAAAAAATAATGAGAGGATTGATCGTTGCTAGTGAAAAAGTGTTTATCATAATAAATCAAATTTGTATTTAAATAAAAAATAAAGGGGGATTAAATATGTCCGAAAAAAGGATAGATACTGTAGAAAAAGGTAATTACTACTTGGTAAACGGTTTAAATATGTATTATGAAATTCATGGTATAGGTAAACCGCTTATTTTAATTCATGGTGCGTTCGGGTCTATAAAAACTAATTTTGGAAATATTTTACCTACTTTCGCGGAAAATAGGCAAGTTATTGCAGTAGAAATGCAGGGACATGGCCATACTGCTGATATTGATAGACCTCTTTCACACGAACAGTTGGCAGATGACGTAGCGGCACTTTTACGTTATCTTAATATTGATAATGCAGATATTTATGGATATAGTTTGGGTGGGGATGTAACAATACAGTTAGCTATGCGATATCCTGATTTGGTGCGTAAAATTGTTTTTTCAGGGGGGCCCAGTTATCATCCTGATGGTTTCTACACTGAATTCTTAGAGTCAGATAAAATGATGAGACCGGGAAAACCATGGAAAGATTATTATGATAGTATAGCACCAAATCCTTCAGATCTTCCCATTGTAGCTCAAAAAATAAAGGAAATGACTCATGCATGGAAAGGGGTTCCTAATGCAGATTTAAAGTCACTTAAGGCACCCGCACTGTTAATTATAGGAGATTCTGATATTGTAAGCCTTGATCATGTTGTTGAGATGTTCAAGATTCTTGGTGGCGGTGTACCCGGAGATTTAGTAGGTATTCCTAATTCACAACTAGCAGTTCTCCCGGGGACTACACATGCTTCACTGCTAAAACGTTCTGATTGGTTAATTTCCATGATCATGGAATTTTTGGACGCACCTATGCCAAAATAATTTTTTTTTAAAATAAAATTTTTAATTTAATTAGAGTTCTGGATTACCAAATATGAAAAAAGGTAATTTAATCAATGAAATTAGTGGTATCATTTTTGAAAATCTTTTTTTATTAGTGTGTTTAAATTGATTTTATGGTTAATAATGGGCAGATTCGGATATTATTCTTACTTTTTGTGGGTGTTTTCATGGGAGCCCTTGATATGGGTATTGTGGGCCCGGCTCTTCCTGCTATTCAACCATATTTTGGGGTGAATGAAAGAGTATTATCATGGATTTTCACCATATACATCCTCTTTTATATCTTAGGCACCCCTTTAATGGCTAAATTGTCAGATATTTATGGTAGAAAGTTTATTTACATATTGGATATTATATTATTTGGTATTGGTTCGTTAATAACCGTAACGGCTTTATCATTTGAAATGTTGCTTTTGGGTAGGGCTATTCAGGGTTTAGGTGCTGGGGGTATATTTCCAGTGGCCAATGCTTTTATTGGGGATATTTTCCCACCAGAGAAGAGAGGGGGAGCGCTTGGTATTTTAAGTTCCGTATGGGGTTTGTCCTTTGTTCTAGGTCCGATCTTCGGTGGTTTGCTACTCAACTTTGCCTGGCAATGGCTTTTCATTATTAACATTCCTATTTCGATTATTGTAGCTCTGGCAAGCCTTTATATGCTACCTCTAAGTGTGAAAAATCCATTATCTAAATTTGATTGGCCGGGTTTAATAGTATTAGGAGTACTAGTTACCCTACTATCATATGGCATCAATCAAATAGACGCCTATAATTTTCTAGAAAGTTTATTATCCTTAAATGTGTTACCATTCCTGGTCATAAGCTTGTTATTATTCCCCATCTTCAGAAAAATCGAAATAAACGTTCAGAACCCGTTAATTCCTATTGATTTATTTAGAAATAAAGAAGTTAAACTGGTAAATAGTATAATGTTTGGCACTGGTTTAGTGCAAGCATCCACCATATTTATTCCTGCCTTCACAATAGCAGCCATCTCTTTTTCTCCTTCACAAGCTAGTCTAATGCTCTTACCTATTGTATTAACCATGGCCATCAGCGCCCCTATTATTGGCAAACTTCTGGATAAGTTCGGTTCCAGAAATATCATGTTCACCGGAATTTTTACTATGATACTGGGTTTATTTATCATTGGATTCTTTCCTAAATCATTTTTTGTATTCATTTTAAGCGGAATATTGATTGGCGTTGGACTGGGAACAGCTATCGGCTCACCTCCACGATATATCATGCTTCTGGAAAGTCCTCCCAGGGAAAGGGCGTCTGGTCAGGGAATATTGAATATTATAACCAGTATTGGGCAGTTAATCGGAGGAGCTCTTATTGGGGCTTTTATAGGTTCTTATACTGGAAAATTGATTGGCTATGAATATGCCTATATTTTCATAGGAATTGCTGCCGTTATCATGTTAATATTAACTATTAACTTGAAAAGTAAGGTAGAACAACAGGAAACAATGAAAATAAAAAAATAAGAAGTCAAATAAAATTTGTAAGAAGAATTTTAAATTTAATAATTTCTAAGCCCATTAATCTATTTATACTATAATTTCTAAATTACTATCAGGTGATGGAGTTCACCTTTAACCGCTTTTTTTGAGCTGATGACTCCTATTTTAATATAATATATATTTCTTGGAGGAAGCGTTATGTTACTTGCTGAAGCAATACCCTTATTAGTAGGAATTACCATTTTGATTGCTAGTTTGCTTTCATTAAGATTGGGAATATCTGTAGCTATTATAGAAATTTTATTAGGAGTTGTTGCCGGTAATTTAGGTATAATTCAAACACAGGATTGGATGCTTTTTATCGCTAGTTTTGGTGGTATATTATTAACATTTCTGGCCGGTACGGAGATAGATACTGATCTGATGAGGGATAAGTTTAAGGAAAGCTTTTTAATCGGATTTTTCTCATTTTTAGCTCCATTTATCGGATGCACTCTCTATACTTATTATTTCGCCGGATGGAATCTCCCTGCTGCTTTAATTGCAGGAGTAGCTTTATCCACCACTTCTTTAGCAGTGGTTTATTCTGTTTTAGTGGAAACCAATTTATCGCAGACTGAAATAGGCAAGATATTGATGGCTTCAACATTTATTACTGATATGGGAACCGCCATAGCATTAAGCATCATATTCATCAAACCCACATTATACACCGCCTTATTCATTATTATTTCTATTATTGTTATAATTTTAGCGGCTAAATTTTCCCATATTGTCTTTGATAATCCTAGATTAAAAGATAAGGTGGTTGAACCTGAAATAAAATATATTCTGGTATTATTACTTGTCTTAATGTACTTCGCAAGCATAGGCAACGGACAGGCAGTTTTACCAGCATTTTTACTGGGACTTTTGATGTCCAAACACTTCAGCGAAACTTCATGCACCAAAATGGTGAGAAACAGGTTAAGAACTGTTTCTTATGCGGTCATCACTCCCCTATTTTTCATTGTAGGGGGTTTGAATGTTTCAATTCCATTAATACTATCTGTTTTTGGACTTTTTGCTATTTTATTCGGATTAAAATTATTCACTAAATTCATTGGTGTATACTTTTTCGCAGATAGATTCATTCCCCATGGAAGTATCTACACCACCCTCCTTATGAGTACTGGACTTACCTTCGGGACAATTGCCAGTGTATTTGGTCTTTCAGCGGGTTACATTAACCCGGTGCAGTATTCTATTCTGGTGGGAGTAGTAGTGGCCAGTGCAGTTATACCAACATTCATTGCTCAAAAATGGTTCATGCCCAAACATTCAGAGGACATAATTGAGATTTAATGACTAAAAATGTAAAAAATTAATTAAAATTAAAAAGTAAGACTTATATAACCAAAAATTTGAATTTATCAAAACATTAATTGAAGATTCTGAGATAATAGGATTTTTAGGTATTTAATATGTTTATTAGGTTTCATTAATCGATTATTAGTATCTAGATAATATTTCTTTGAATTTATCATATTCTTTCAGTTCCAGATAGACTTCACCTAGATTGTATAGGACCGTTGGATTTTCCTTATCTAATTCTAATGCTTTTTTAAATATTTCTTCAGCGGTATTATAGTCTTCCTGTTCTAGATATACATTTCCTTTATTATTAAGGGTGTTCACATTGTCTGGATCTATTTTTAATGCTTTATCATAGTATTTTAGTGCATTATCATAGTCTTTAAGTTCTGAATATATGTCTGCTTTACCAGTTAAAGCGTTTACATAATCCGGATCTATCTTCAGTACTTTACCATAGTAGGTTAATGCCATATTATAATCTTTTAGTTGGAAGTAAACATCTGCTTTACTGTTCAATGCTTCAACGAAGTTGGGATCCACCTTCAAAACCCGATCATAGTATTTCATTGATTCTTTTATTTTCCCTTTGTTGAAATAATGGTCTCCAATGTTGTTTAGGATCTTCGTATTTTGGGGATTGTTTTTTATTGCTTCGTCAAAATACTCTGAAGCTTTATCATTATCATTTAGTTGGAAATTAAGAACTCCCAAGTTAAATAGGACGTCAATATTTTCTTTATCTATTTTAAGAGCTTGGTCAAAGATTTTTTCCGCTAGTTTATAGTCTTTAAGT
Organism: Methanobacterium sp.; assembly: GCA_018263005.1. GTDB lineage: Archaea > Methanobacteriota > Methanobacteria > Methanobacteriales > Methanobacteriaceae > Methanobacterium_A. The sequence continues at coordinate 525,818 of JADFDH010000001.1, read as the reverse complement.
TCTAAATAAACGTTCCCTTTACTGTTCAATGTATGAATATTCTCTGGATCGGCCTTTAAGGCCCGGTTATAAAATTCCACTGCCTTTTCATAATTTTCCAAACGGAAGTAAACATCAGCCTTACTATTCAAGGCATCCACAAAATCGGGGGCCACCTCTAAAACCCGATCGTAACAGTTTAAGGCCTTTTCATACTTCTTCATCTGGTAATAAACCACTCCTTTGTTACAGAGCACATCCACATCATCTGGAAGTACCTGCAAAACCCGATCATAATACACCAAAGCCTTATCAAAATCACCCAAACGGAAATAAACATCAGCCTTACTATTCAAAGCATCCACAAAATCAGGAACCACCTGCAAAACCCGATCATAATACACCAAAGCCTTATCAAAATCACCCAAACGGAAATAAACATCAGCCTTACTATTCAAGGCATCCACAAAATCAGGAACCACCTGCAAAACCCGATCATAATACACCAAAGCCTTATCAAAATCACCCAAACGGAAATAAACATCAGCCTTACTATTCAAGGCATCCACATATTCTGGGTCTACATTCAAAGCCCGATCATAAAACTTTAACGCCTTATCATATTCCTTTAACTGGAAATATACAACTCCCAGATTGAATAATATATCGGTATTTTCAGGATCGACCTTCAAAGCCTTATCATAATATCTCCAGGCTTTTCCGTACTCCTTTAAATCAAAATAAACAACCCCTAAATTACATAGTGCATTCACAAATCTAGGATCAACCTTCAAAGCCCGATCATAATATTCTAAAGCTTTATCATAATCCCCACGACGGAAATAAACCACTCCTAAGTTACAGAGAACATCGACATTTTTGGAATCTACTTTCAATGCCCTACTATAATATTCCAATGCCTGATCATAATTCTCTAATTGGAAATAGACAACACCCATATAGATTAGAACATCAAAATTTTGGGGATCAATTTGTAAACACTTATCCAATTGCTCTGTTGCTTTCTTGAAATTTCCATGATGGAAGTATTTTTTACCTTCATCAAAATATTTCTCTAGTGAAACGGATTCCATAAAAACCCCCTTTCAGGATGATCCTTTCATTTATAAACTCTGTAATACTGTAACACTTAATATTCCTACTTATTTATTTCTATACATGAAATCTTATTTCTTATTACATTTATTGTACCTATACTCTTAAAAAACTATCTAATGTCCCCTTAATATTCTTAACTCGAATTTATGGATAATAAAGAGATATGTGATTCAAAATTATAATAATCTAGGAAGTTACAAAAAATCAATGCTTAAAATGTTGATGATTTTTAAAAAATAATACAATATAAATCAAATTTTATAAAAAAAATTAACTTTTATCTGATATCTCAATATGTTAAAAACTAATTTATTTCCAGTAAATTATTTGGTTAAGAAATTTCATAATATGGAATAGAGATGGTTATATGGTGGTACTCGAATTAAAATTTGCAGGAACAGAGCAGATCAGCAAACAAAAACCTTTTGAAGATTCTGAATTTTTATACTTAACCACGGATATATTATTTGGCAGTAAGCTTTCCAAGATCAAAGAAGAATTAAAATTTTGGAATATCGACGAGCATCAGTTAGGAGATGCATATTTCGCTGATGCCATTGAATCTGGAAATATTACTATCTTTTCACTGCGGATGACTTACCGTAGCACACCCCCACTTTCCAGGGAAGAAAACGCCCTCCTAATCAGTGATATAATCGAAAGCTTCACCGTATATCTCAATGAGATAAAATGGCTTAAACAGTGATTATTACATTTCATCCAATAAAAGAGTTAACAGTTTCCAACAAAAGAGCTTCTATTGAATATCCCTAGTATTTTAATTAAATATTTATTTGTATAGAACAACTCAATATTGCCTATTTTCTGGTGATCTCATGAGGAGGGTTGCATTAAAAATAGCTTATATAGGCACTGATTTTTATGGTTTCCAGAGGCAGCCAGGATTACCCACTGTAGAGGGAGAACTATTATCTGCACTCTCAGAGGTTGGTGTGATCAAAGACCCGGATAAATGCGGCTTCGGTATAGCTGGTAGGACTGATCGGGGAGTACATGCGCTGGGAAACGTGATCTCCTTTTTAACAGAGGAGAGAGTAATCATAAACCAGATTAACAATGCACTGCCTAATAATATTAAAATATTAGCACATACAAATGTTCCCATACGTTTTAAAGTAAGATACGCCCTCGAAAGGCATTATCGCTATTTATTAGTGACAAATCGTGAAATACATCGCAATGTTTTGAATCTTGAAAAGATGAAAAAAGCCTCCCAAATTATGATAGGGACACATGACTTCAGTAATTTCTCAAAAAGGAGCGAAAGAAGCTCCATCAGAGCCATTAACTGTGTTGAGGTCCAGAGGGATTCTGATCTGATCATAGTAGATGTTAAAGGAGAAAGTTTTCTATGGAACATGGTCCGAAAGATAGTATCGGTGTTGTTGATGATAGGATATGGGGAAATAGAGGTTGATAGGATATATGAATTTTTAAACCCCCAAAAAAAGGCCCATATTAAACCAATGCCACCGGAAGGTCTTATTCTAATGAATGTGAACTACTCTGGTGTGGAATTCACAGAGGATCCCTATGCCCAGAAGTCATTTACTTCTCACCTAGAGAAGGAATACCTGAAAAACCAGAGTATCGCTTCAGCTGAAATAGAGATGATCAAAAATCTTAAAAATGGATAAATAATATTCCAATTTAAACAAATTATGCGTATATACCTTTAATAAAATTAAAATCATTATATATTATTTTTTATCTCAATTAAAGGCCAAATATTCTTTTAAACCTTTAATTAATAAATAATAAATATTAGTTAGTATTATATAATATCAGTGTAGACTAACTGACAATTTAACACAGGAGGAAATTAGCTGTTAAATAAAAAGAATCTTAAAGAATTAAATCAAATAAATTCGGATGATCTGACTTTTAAAAGAAATAGAATACTTATTGTAGGTTTTGATCCAGGATTAACTGCAGGCATAGCCATTATGGACCTTAAAGGAAATATTTTATCGGTAACTAGTTTTAAAGAGATAACCCGGGCAGAAATAATAAAACATATCATGAGTTATGGAAAAGCAGTTTTAATCTCTACAGATGTCTATCCCCCTCCTAAGATGGTTAAAAAATTAGCTACTTCTCTAAATGCAAAGTTACACTATCCTTATAAGGACATGTCTGTAGGTTCTAAAATAGAATTGGTGGAGTCTTATTTAAATGAGAAATACTCCCCAAGATCCAAGGCAATACCATCTGATGAAGTTCCCCATGATGCTCATCAACGAGATGCCCTGGCAGCGTCAATCAGAACCTATAAAAGTTACCAGAAAAAAATGGAAATAATCGAAACCCGTTCTAAAGAAACTGATCTGAACTCTGAACAAATAGAACAGGTTAAAATGCTGGTAATTGATGGAACAGCCATTAGTACCGCCATAAGGATAGTTAAAGAGACTTTTAAGGAAGATATTAAATCAGAATCATTGAATGAAGAATCAGATTTAGATAAAGACTCAGTACCAGATGAAACAATTCTTAAATTAAAAAATAGAATTAAAATGCAGGATAATCAGATCCTACATCTTAAAAATAAAAACAATTCACTGGATCAGGAAATCAATAACTACCAAAACGAGATCAACAGACTCCAGGATAAGATAGATAAACTGCATTACGAATACACCCAAGACATACTATTTAAAAAGGAAATAGCCGCTAAAATATCGCTTTTAAAGAAATTACAGGACAAATACAATGAAGAAAAAGCATTAAGATATAAGTTAGAGGATAATCTCAGATCATTGCAGGATATTCAGATGATCGACCCCACCCAGAACTCTATACCCATTAAAATCATAGAAACATTTACTAGGGAAGGTATAAATAAAGCCTGTGATTACTGGAAAATAAAAAGGGACGATGTTGTTCTTCTAAAGAGTTCTGAAGGCGGAGGATCCCAAACAGCAGCTCATCTGATAAGAATGGGTGTTAAAGCTGTTTTAATCCAGGATAAAATATCGCATCAAGCACAGGAAGAATTCGAAAAAAACATAGTTCCTCTACTCCGGGCAGATGAGATGGATATAAGGATGATCGATCAATTCGCCATCATCAACAGCATGGATTTAGAAAAAGAAATTAAAAAATGGAAAGAAAAAACAGAAAATAAGATGATCAAAGAAAATAATCAGGAAATCTTAAAGGTCTTCGACGAATACCGAGCTCACAGAAAAAGATCCGTTTAATTTAAAAATAAAAGAGAAGTTACAATCATAGCGAAAATATCATTTAATCAAATACAAATCCACATCAAAAATTTGAATATAATCTCTAATATTTTAAAAAACTTAATATCACATATTCACTCAACCATTTTATTATGAAGATCGCATTTATTATTGGCACTCGTCCGGAAATAATAAAAATGTCCCCTTTAATTGATGAAGTGGATAAGCGGGACATCGACTATATTTTGATCCACACTGGCCAGCACTATGATCAGGAAATGTCAGATCAGTTTTTTTTAGACTTAGAACTTCCCCAACCTGAATATAACATCGGTGTGGGCTCAACCACCCACGGAAAGCAGACAGCAGTGATGCTGGAGGGAATCGAGGGAATACTCTCCAATGAAAAGCCAGATATTGTATTGGTGGAAGGTGATACCAATGCAGTGATGGCAGGGGCCCTGGCAGCGGCTAAAATGCACATTGCACTGGGACATGTGGAATCTGGTCTTAGATCATATGATAAAACCATGCCTGAGGAGATAAATCGGGTGGTTGCAGATGTGTGCTCCAGCCTCTTCTTCGTACCCACAGAAGAATCAGCTCTTAACCTTATATTTGAAGGCTTAAATCCAAATGATATTTTCATAACCGGTAATACTGTGGTTGATGCTGTTTTTAGGAATTTGAAGATAGCAAAAAAACGTTCCAGTTTTTCTGATATCGATCTGGATAAGAAGTTCATAACTCTAACCCTGCATAGGGCGGAAAATGTGGATGATGAACAACGATTAAATAACATTATCAATGCTTTGCTGGAACTTAAGGGAATCGAGATTATATTTCCCGTCCACCCCCGAACTGTTAAGAATCTCCAGAAATATGATCTTTACGATAAACTGGATAAATCCGAGCATATCAATTTAATAAAACCAGTAGGTTATCTTGATTTTCTTCTACTACTATCAAATACCCATCTGGTTATAACCGACTCAGGGGGAATCCAGGAAGAAGCTATAACCCTTAACATCCCCTGTATAACCTTAAGATACAATACTGAAAGACCGGAAACAGTAAAAGCCGGAGGAAACATACTGGTCGGTACTAATAAAAATCTCATAATGGAAACGGTTCATGGAATAATTAATGAAGAAGAATTATATCATAAGATGAGTCAGGCTCCCAATCCTTATGGTGATGGGAAAACATCTGAAAAAATTTTAGATATCATACTCCAAGCATATAATCAGGGCGAACTTACCATTAAAGCACCAGAGAATATTGAAGGATTGGAAGGCCGCTATATTCAAAAAGTAGAAGATGATCTGGATGTTACCAGCTATGAAGTAGAAAACCCCCAGTTAAAAATAGTGATGGTCTTTGATGATAACCGGGCAATATTTCCCTATAAACATCTGAATCTAAAAAATAAAACAGTTTTTGTCGAAAGATTTCATTCAAATAAAATCGATTAAATAACATTAAAAATCGATTAAGAACCATAAACAATCGGTTAAATATCACTAAAAGATTAAACACCATAAATAATAGGCTAAATACCAATAAGAATTATAATTAAAAATTAAAATGATTTACAGGTTTTTTTCATGGTTAAAGAGGATAAAAACATTGTAATTTTCGGATTGGGCCATATGGGCCTACCCACCGCAGCCCTTTTTGCTCGAAATGGTTTGAAAGTAGTGGGTGTTGATATAAATAATGAGAATGTGGAATACGTTAATTCTGGAAAGTCACCCATCATGGAACCAGGGTTGGATGAACTGGTAGAAGAGGCTGTATCCCACGGAAATTTATCCGCCACATTAGATGGAGAGGAAGCTGCAGAAAATGCAGAGGTCATGATCGTAATAGTACCAACCCCCTTAGATAATGAGAACAACGCAGATCTCAACGCTGTCAAATCCGCCTGCATGACCATTGCCTCTGCTATTAAAAAAGATGACCTGGTGATCATTGAAAGCACCGTACCTCCCGGTACCTGTGATAATGTGGTGATCCCACTCTTAGAAGAAAGTGGTTTAAGGGCTGGTGAGGATTTTAATCTGGCATGTACACCGGAAAGAGCTCTTCCCAACAACACCATATATGAGATCACTCATAACGCCAGGGTAATTGGGGGTATCAATCAAAAAAGCGCAGAATATGCATCTTCACTCTATAAAAAAATAACCACTGGTGAAATTATTAATGTGAAAAACCTCATCACCGCTGAGATGGTAAAACTCATGGAAAACACTTATCGTGATGTTAATATTGCTCTAGCCAATGAATTTGCTAAAATATGCGAAAATCTGGATATAAATGCAGTTGAGGCTATTAAGGCTGCAAATCACCATCCCCGAGTTAACATACACACCCCCGGACCGGGTGTGGGAGGGCACTGTCTTTCCATTGATCCCTACTTCATCGTGGAAATGGCCCGGGAAAAAGGTTTAGATGCTCCTTTAATCAGTGATTCCCGGAAAATCAATGAATCCATGCCGGGACATGTTTTTAATATCATTGAAGAAAGTCTTAAGGAAGTAGATAAAACAATTAAAGGCTCCAGTATCGGGATTTTAGGAGTAGCCTATAAAGGTGATGTGGCCGACGCCCGGGAATCACCAGCCCAACCCCTTATAAACTTCTTAAAAGATAAAGGCGCGTCTGTTCTTGTCCATGACCCTTATGTTTCACCTGAAACTATAAAATCCTTTAAGGGGATGCCTGTAACACTTGAAGATGCTTTAAAATGTGATTGTGTAGTTTTAATAACTGATCATAGCATCTATAAAGAATTAAAACCGGAGATGATCAACAAGGGAGTTCTGGTCTGCACCAGACCCCTGCTCGATCCAGAGAGTTTTATATCCAAGGGCATAATCTTCAAAGGAGTAGGAATATCTTGAAACTGCTTGTTTTTGAATATGCAACTGCCATGGGAGTTCTTGATCCTACCATCACCATGGAAGGGCAGGCCATGCTGGAAGGACTTATAAATGATTTTAAAGATTATGATATGGAATATCTTATCTCTAAAAACTCTCCTGATAATTTTATTAAAGATATGGGGGATAAAAACCGTATTAAATCAATAGAAATAAATGAGAATCTTTCATCCTGGTTGGATAAAAATATAGGAGACTATGATATCTGTTTTCCTGTAGCCCCTGAAGAAAACCTAATATTATATGGATTAACCCAGATCATAGAGGAAAATGATGTTAAAAATATCGGTTCTGCATCTGAGGCTGTATTAGCCTGTAGTGATAAATTTGAGACTTACAATTTGTTGAAAAATGATTTCCCCATGATTAATACTTGTAAAGTATTTTTCAATGATTTAAGAGAATGTTCCGATGTCTTTAATTCTGGAGAGAAGATGATGGTGGTGAAACCTGCTGATGGTGTTTCCTGTTCAGGAGTTCATCTGGTAAGATCCTATGAAGACCTTCTTAAAGCCGTCCCACTCCTTAAAAGAGTTACCAGTTTACCATATTTTTTATTACAGGATTATGTTCAAGGGATCAGTGCCAGTGTAAGCCTCTTAAGCACCGGTAATCAAACCATACCATTGAGCTTGAATTTACAGGATATTGAATTAAATGGATCTGAATTAAATTATAATGGCGGTAAAGTACCATTTGAGCATGAATTATCAGAAAAAGCCAAATTAACCGCTGAAACTGCTGTTGGATCTATCAATGGCCTCGTGGGTTATGTTGGTGTGGATCTGGTGCTTGATGAAGTAAAACAGGAAGTATACCTCCTGGAGATAAATCCCCGCTTAACTACGTCCTATGTTGCTTTAAGGAGATTATTAAACTTTAATCTGGGTGAGGCTATCCTTGAAGCTGTTGATGATATATTACCATCTGAAATATTATTAAATGGTTCTATAAGCTTTTATAAAGAGGATAATATTATATTTAAGAATTAATTCTTTATTATAAAAATTGTGATGATATTTATGAAGATCGCTGGATTTGATATTGGAGGAGCTAACACGGACTTAGCTGTGGTTGAATTCGATGATGAAGGACAGATAAAGGGTATTAAAACTGATTTCGTATATTTGCCCATGTGGCAGGAGAAGGAAAATCTTTCCAATACCCTTAAAATTCTAATGGGTGATGAGTTAGATGAAATCGATGCTGTGGGAATTTGTATGACCGCTGAACTGGTAGATGCCTATCTGACTAAGAAAGAAGGCGTTCTGGATATTGCAGGTAAAGCGGACCAGACTTTCCAGCTTCCTCTGGGTTTCATTGGATATAAGGGAGTAATAGATTACAACATATTAAGGGAGGATCCTCTTCAGGTTGCAGCGGCTAATTGGGTTGCTACTTCCAGTTTAGTAGGTTTAATATCCTCAGATTCTATCATGATTGATACCGGGAGCACTACTACTGATATTATCCCGGTTAAAGATGGAGTTGAATGTGCTACGGGTAAATCTGATTTGCAAAGATTAGGAACAGGTGAGCTGGTTTACAGTGGGACTTTAAGGACCAATGTAGCAGCATTGGTAGGTAAGGTTCCACTGGATGGTGAGTGGATCAGAGTGGCTTCTGAACTTTTCGCCATCAGCGCTGACATTCATATGGTACTGGGCAATATTAGTGAGGCGGATTATAGTTGCAGCACACCAGATGGTAAGGGTAAGACTGTAGAGGATTGTATGCGAAGAATATCCCGTGTTGTATGTGGTGATCTGGATATTTTAAGCCATGAAGATATTATTGGTATATCAGAATATGTGTACCAGAGCCAGGTAAAAGAAGTCTCTGATGCTCTTAAAGAGGTTTCACAGAGGACTGGCCTTTCAAAAGTAATAACCACCGGCCTGGGCATGGACATTATCGGTGCTGAAGCCAGTGCACTTGCAGGGATCCCCTCTGTAGGGATGGATCAGCTTTTAAGTAAAGAGGAGTGCGTGGTAGCCCCGGCAGTGGGGACTGCTATTTTAATGAGGGAATATTTACAGGATAAGCACTGATTTTTTAAATCTTTCTAAATTTAGGTAAAAAAAGGACACATCCTAAATTAATTTTGGATTTTATTCAAATCTACAATTATAATGTTTTTTTCAACATTTTTCTAAAAGGTTGGTTTATTTTAACCTTAAAAGCCTGCCTTTTTTCAACCTTTTCCTTTAAAGTTGGTTAATTTAACCTTAAAAGCCTGCCTTTTTTCAACCTTTTCCTTAAAAAGTTGATTAATTGAACCTTAAAAGCCTGCCTTTTTTCAACCTTTTCCTTAAAAAGTTGATTAATTGAACCTTAAAAGCCTGCCTTTTTTCAACCTTTTCCTTAAAAAGTTGATTAATTGAACCTTAAAAGCCTGCCTTTTTTCAACCTTTTCCTTAAAAAGTTGATTAATTGAACCTTAAAAGCCTGCCTTTTTTCAACCTTTTCCTTAAAAAGTTGATTTTAATACCAAACATCCTTTAAACCGAGGAGATAGGCTATGGTGTTAGCTGCTAGATGATAAAATGCGGTAATTACGATTATTATTATGATTAAATTCAGGGGTATAGTTACCACTAGGGATGCTAATAGCAAAGCACCCACTGCAAAGTCCAGCTGATCTAATAAGGGTGCTGGTCTTCCCCGGGCTATGTTTATTCTTCTTTTTATAAAACTTCCTACTGCATCACCGATCAATGCACCGGCACTGAGGCATACGCCTAATAGTATCCATTGTGTAAAATTGCTGGGGATTATACCTTGTATGGTCACCCATTCTGGTATTAGGGTGAATACATCCCCATAGTAGATGAATATTAGGCCCTGAATGGCTGCGATTATAGTACCAATTATGATTCCTATGATGGTTCCTCTCCAGGTTACTCCATCTCCTAGTATTCTGCGGCCATCGGTGAAATTTCTCTTTGAATCTACTGGATAACCTCCGCCAAATGCCAATGCTGAGATATTGGCCAGGTATGCTGGTAGCATGAAGTAGAAAGCATATGCTAATAAACTTAAAAAACTGATAGTTGGGTCCATATTTTTCCTCCAATAAAAAAAGGATGATATTAATTGTTTTTCGATTAATTAGTGTTGATTTTCTTTTTTTAATATTTGATTATTTTATTTTAATTGTGAGTTATTAAATAAAATAGGTTATCTATGTCATTTTTTTATTATCATTCTTTAGTTAAATATAATCAATTGTTTGCGGAAATTTTTTAAGGTAGTTTAGATAATCAATTTATACCATCATTCAGTGCTGGGTTTATCTTTTATTGTAAAAAAATTTCTCATAAAAGGAATGGTTATTTATATCTTCAGCACATATTATGATGTTATAGAATTTAATATTGATAGTATCTATTTAAAACTTGATTTTATCGAAAATCAGCTAATAAAATAATATTGGTGAGTTAATGGTTATAAAGAAGACCAAGAGTTTGTGTCCTGAGTGTCTCAGCATCATCGATGCAGAAGTTTATGAAGATCAGGATAAAATAATGATTAAAAAAGTATGTAAAGAACATGGTGAATTTGAAAACACTTACTGGAGCAGTAGTGAGATGTATCACATAGCATCTGATTATGATTATACGGGAGAAGGCCTAAGCAATCCCCAGACATCAGCGGACGGATTATGCCCTTCCAACTGCGGATTATGCCCTGATCATGAAAGTCATACCATCTTAGGACTTATAGATGTTACTAATCGCTGCAATCTTCGCTGCCCCATATGTTTTGCCAATGCAGCCGTGTCCAAATCCCTGTACGAGCCGAGTTACGAAGAAATTAGGCAGATGTTACGTAATTTAAGGGCTAACCAGCCTGTTCCCACCCCCGCCATCCAGTACGCTGGTGGAGAACCAACGGTGCGAAAGGATATTGTTGAATTAATTAAACTGGCAACTGAAGAGGGCTTTACCCACACCCAAATCGCAACCAATGGTATTATGCTGGCTAAAAAACCCGAACTTGCCTTTGAACTTAAGGAAGCAGATCTCAACACAGTTTACCTACAATTTGATGGAGTTACCGAGGAACCTTATATCAAAAATAGAAATAAGAACCTGCTTCCATTGAAGTTGGAAGCCATAGAAAATTGCAGAAAAGCAGATTTAGGAATAGTACTGGTCCCTACTCTGGTTAAAGGTATCAATCATGACCAGGTGGGTAAAATTATAAAATTCGCTGCTGATAATATTGATATTATAAGGGGTGTTGTTTTCCAACCAGTATCCTTCGCAGGAAGAACTCCCAGTGAAGAAGTGGAAGAACAGCGTATAACTGTACCCGATTTTGAACAACTTGTCCAGGAACAGACCGATTCAGAGATCAAAGTTGAAGACTTCTACACCGCATCATCAGTTCTTCCCATTTCAGAATTTATTCAAGCTTTAGAAGGCGACCCACAGGTAAAATTCACCTGCCATCCCCATTGTGGTGCGGCCACCTACGTATTTATCGATGATGATAAAATGGTCCCGGTAACCCAGTTCATAGATGTGGATCGTTTCTTCAATCTACTTTCAAGCAGTAGTGAAGATATAAATGAAGGAGGAATAGTGGCTAAATCCAAAGTTGTGGCCCGGGCCACCCTGGAATTACCGAAAACCATCAGTTTATCCAAAACTCCTGATTCACTGGATATTAAAAATATTCTGATTAAAGTTTTCAAGGAACGATCCTATAGTGCTCTGGGTGATTTCCACCATAAAAGCCTACTCATAGCCTGCATGCACTTCATGGATCCCTGGAACTTCGACCATGACCGGGTAAAAAAATGTGTAATCCACTATGCAGTGCCTGATGGAAGAATAATACCCTTCTGTGCTATGAACTCCATATATAGACCGGAAATTGAGAAGAAATTTGCTAAACCATTTAAAAATTCAGAAGAATAAAATTTCAGCTAATAAAAGAATCTTTTTGGTTTTTTAATTGATAATAGAAACACCCTCTCGACTGCATATTACCCTTATCGATTTAAATGGAAAATATGATAGGATAGACGGTGGTGTGGGCATCACCACTGAAAATCCCCGGTTAATACTTGAAGGCAGAGATGGATTTGATGATATTCATGTCGATTTTGCAAATCTGGAATCTGACCTTCTTTGCGAGGAAACTAAGAATGATTATCAGTCAAAGATACTATCTGCAACGGGTAAGATAAATGAGTTCCTTAATTTAGAGGGTGGATATCATTTCAAACTTAAAGAAATTTTCCCCTCACATTCGGGTCTTGGTTCAGGCACCCAGTTATCACTGGCCGTTGCTAAATTGATATTAAATATGAATGACCAGGACATGAGTGCTCCTGATATTGGGCAGATAGTAGGGAGAGGAGGGACCTCCGGAATAGGAGTGGCTTCCTTTGATCACGGTGGTTTCATAGTAGACGCTGGCCATAGAAAAACTGATAAGAAGAGTTTTTTACCTTCTTCTGCTTCTAAAGCATCCCCACCACCCATATTGGCCAGATATGATTTTCCTGAAGATTGGAATATAATCATGGTCATACCTAATGTGCAAAGGAAGGTCTTTGGTGATGGTGAAGTCGATATTTTCCAAAAATATTGTCCCATACCTTTAGAAGATGTGCGGGAGTTGATCCATGTCCTATTCATGCAGATGATGCCTGCAGTACTTGAAGAAGACCTTGACCAATTTGGACGATCAATTGATCTGGTTCAGAACATGGGCTTTAAGAAGGTGGAATTATCATTACAGAATCCTTTCATAAGAGATTTAATGGATAATCTAAAATCATCCGGAGCTGCGGGTGTGGGTATGAGCTCCTTCGGACCTACAGTATATGCAGTTACCGATACCAATTATAAAAAGATCTATAGGGCCGCCCAGAATATAATGAAGGATAAAGAAGGTGAAATATACCTGACTAAATCCCAAAATTATGGTGCCAATCTCTATTAATTATTATTCTTTAATTGGATAATATAAGATCAAAATTCCCTTAATAAAAATATTATAATAAAGAATCCTTTAATAAGGAGTTAATTTAATAGATGTATTTTTAATTATTTCAATCTGGTTTGTTGATATTTATGATTAGTAGAATTGAAGGTAGAGTTTGGAAATTCAGGGACAGTATAGATACAGATGTTATTATTCCTGGCAGATATTTAAGAGCCATGCACTTAGATGAACTGGCAGCCCATGTTATGGAAGCTGAAGATCCGGACTTCGCAGATAAAGTGAATCAGGGAGATATTATCGTTGCTGGCTGGAACTTTGGCTGCGGTTCTTCCCGAGAGCAGGCTCCTGTGGCTTTAAAACATGCGGGGATATCTGCTATTGTGGCCAAATCATTTGCCCGAATATTTTATAGAAACGCGATAAATGTCGGCCTACCCGTGGTGGTGGCTGATGTGGAAGCCCATAAAGGCGATATATTATGTGTAGACTTGGAACAGGGAATCATAAAAAATAAAACCACCTCTAAAACTTTTAAGATCGAGCCTTTCAAGAAGTTTATGCTCGAAATACTTCAAGATGGTGGTCTGGTGAAGCATTACCAGAAAACTGTTTAATAATTTTGTTTTATGAAAAAGAATTTTATGATAATTATCAAAAAAAAATTAATGGGAAGGAATTATGAGATGTAATGTATGTGGCTCACAGTCACTGGCTATAATAAAATCTAAGGGTAAAAACTCTAAAGAACTTCTTTTAGAATGTGAAGAATGTGGAAATATATTCAGAGAAACCATAGATATAGGGAAACCCCGGGATTGTCGGGTGGTTGTAAGTGAATTTGAAAAATCACATAAATCCTTCATCAAACTATATCCTGATGAGATCCTAAAAACAGGAGATGTTATTGAAGTTGATGGAAGAGAAGCAGAGATAACATCCCTAGAGAATAAAAAAGGCGGCCGAGTTCCTAAAAGTCCAGTGGAGGATATAAATACAATCTGGGCATCCTATTTAGACACCCCAGCCAGAGTTGGTATTTCTGTAGACTATGGTGGTCGGATTTTATCTGAAAAGGTGGAGGTTAACCGTGACTTTGAATTTGTAATTGGTGATGTGATAAAAATGGGAAACATCATTTTTAGCATTAATTCCCTTAAAACAATGGAGAGAAAGATGAGAAGAGGTTTCGCCAGGGCTTCAGTTACCAAAAGAGTTTATGGCAGACCAGTTGATGATAAAAAATTTAACCATGACCTATCTTCCCGGGTGCTTAGATGAAAAATGAACGAGAAGAGCTGGTGGATAAATTATTGAGTAATGGCTATATTAAAACAGAAGAAGTTAAAAATGCCATGCTTAAAGTACCTAGAGAAGAGTTTATGCCAGTTGAAAACAGGAAATATGCCTATACAGACCAGCCGCTCCCCATCGGAGAAGGTCAAACCATCTCCGCCCCACATATGGTGGCCATAATCTGTGAAATACTAAAAATCAATAAGGGTATGAAAGTTTTAGAGATAGGATCCGGATTCGGTTACAATGCAGCTGTTGTAGCTGAGCTTTTAGGCCCGAAAGGGCATTTATATACGGTTGAACGCATAGAGAAGCTGGCAATTGCTGCTGAAGAAAACCTGAAAAGAACAGGTTATGATAGGTGCGTGACTGTAATCCATCAAGACGGTACCAGAGGATTTGAAGAGGAAGCACCCTATGATCGGATTTACGCCACCGCAAGCGCTCCAAAAGTCCCATATCCACTTAAAGAACAGTTGAAAATATGTGGTAGGCTTATAACTCCCGTAGGTTCACATAATCTCTTTCAAGAATTGGTATGTGTACACCGAGTGTCTCTAGATGAGTATGAACGCAGTTCAATGGGTGGTGTAGCCTTTGTCCCCATGATCGGCGAGCATGGATGGCCAGAATAAATAGATTATCAATCAATTTTCATCCGCTGTTTTTTATTTAATTATAATCTAAGGCTTTTTTATTTAGATACTTACCAGGAATAAACTAAAAATGAACTTATACATTGAAACCTTCGGTTGCACCTTCAATCAAGCTGATTCCCAGATTATGACCTGCCTTCTGGGAGAAGATGGATATAAAATAGTTGATAATCCTGATGATGCGGAAATACTAATAATAAATACTTGTTACGTTAAAAAACCAACTGAACAACGGATTATTAATCGGATTAACAGGTTTCAGAATGATTTCCCCCATAAAAACCTTATTATAACCGGGTGTATGGTGGAGATTGACCCAGATAAACTATACACGATAGCACCACAGGCAGGATGGGTCGGACCCCATAAGATCAACTTTATTTCTCATGCGGTGAAATCCGTTGCAAATGGTGAAACCATCAGGTTAACCGGGCCAGGAAAAATAAACAAAGTAAGCCTTCCTAAAACACGTTTTAACCCTCTTATTGATATAATTCAAATCTGTGAAGGCTGTGATGGGGCCTGCAGCTACTGTTGCACCAGAATTGCCAGGGGAAGTCTCTATAGTTATCCTGCTCGACTAATTAAGCAGGAAGTGGAAAAAGCGGTTAAGGAGGGTTGTGTGGAGATACAGCTCACCGCCCAGGACACCGCTGCTTATGGTAAGGATACAGGAGATTCAATTCCAGGACTAATAAATAGCATAACCAGTATCGATGGAGATTTCAGAATCAGAGTAGGAATGATGCATCCTAAAAGCATTAAAGGAAATGTAGAAGAGCTGATTAAGGCTTTTAAAAATGATAAAGTATATAAATTCCTCCATATCCCTTTACAAAGTGGTAATGAAGATATCCTAGATGATATGAAACGAGGACATGACATAAAAGAGTTTAAGGAGGTAATTAACAGATTCCGTTCTGAGTTTCCGGATATTTCCCTAGCCACGGATATCATAGTTGGTTATCCCACCGAAGAAGAGCAAGCATTTGAAGATACCATGAATATTATTAGGGAGATTAAACCTGATTTCCTGCATATATCCAAGTATCATCACCGTCCAGGAGCATCTTCCTCATCATTAGATGAAATAAAACACCAGGAAATGAAGAAAAGGTCTAAACAGTTAAATGAACTTAAATCCAGTATTTCCTACAGTAAAAATCAGGACAAAAAGGGTGAAATTTTAAAAGTTTTAATTACGGGCAAAGGAAGTAAGGGCGGATTTATAGGTAGAACAAATACGTATAAAACAGTTATAGTTGAAAAAGCCCATCTAGGAAGTATCGTTGATGTAGAAATCACCGAAGCCAAGGGAACTTACCTTAAAGGAAAAATAGTCACCGTTTAGATTTATTTTAAGTTTTAAATTTGACTGGATTATTTTAAATTTAATTTGAATCTGACCTATTTTAGTTCAATTTGAACCTGCTCATTTTTAACTGTAATCCTGCACCAGCTATAATATTAAATATAATAGTAACTGATAACAACATGTAGATAATTATATGGGGATTTTTAACATGCGTTACATTGTTTGTGATGATTGCGGTGGCTATTATAAATTAGAGGAAGGGGAATCTCTGGAAGACTTTGATGAATGTCAATGTGGTGGTACTATACGATATGCCACATCTTTTAAAGACATAGTTAAAAATAGGGATGCTCCAACCATCCTGTGTATTCATTGCGGGGCTTCGAATCAGGAAACCAATACTGAATGTGTTAATTGCGGTGAGAAACTCCGTAAGATCAACCGTAGAATAAGCGATTATCAGGTTAAAAGACCTATGAAAACTCAGATAAACATATTGGACCGGATAAGCTTCACTGGCCTTTTAGCAGGTATTGTATTTTTAGTGATTGCCACCATAATCGCAGCATTTGGTGTGATGGGTAGTATAATTTCTAGTAGCAGTGTGGATCTGTTCAGATCCTTAGGCGGATATTTGATTATAATGGTCTTTGCCATAATTGGTTCAGGATTCATCGCCTCATATATAAGTGGCACCAGGGATTATATAGACGGTTTTCTAAATGGGGCTATGGTCGGTCTGACCCTTTCAATATTAGGAGCTCTTTTAGTTACCGTAATTACCATGACCATGGATGTTTTAGGCGGGTTAATTGCAGGCATAGTAACTTTGGTGGTTTATGGAATGATCTATGGAACCCTCACTGGTATCGGTGGTTTGGTGGCTCCCTGGTTACGTAAGAACTTAGAAGATTATTAATTATACTAGGGTATCCTTTTTCCTATAATCAAATATCTAAAAAAATAATCTATTTAAATCCTAAAATTCATAGGGACAATTAATAATACCAATTTTTTCATTCAAATAAAATAAATATGCGATAATTATGTCTTATATGATCTGCAGAGAATGTGGAAAAGAATATGAAATACCGGAAGGTATAACCTCCTTCAACTATGACCAGTGCGATTGCGGTGGTAAACTGGAATATTCAGCCAATATAAAAAAATTCCCAGTTAATAAACATCCTGACCAGCCTAAATCTCCCATCAGTAGGATAAAGTGGAAAGGAGTTCTGATTGGTTTCCTATTCCTATTTTTATCCCTTA
The DNA here is from genome assembly GCA_018263005.1 of Methanobacterium sp. Lineage (GTDB taxonomy): Archaea > Methanobacteriota > Methanobacteria > Methanobacteriales > Methanobacteriaceae > Methanobacterium_A. The sequence continues at coordinate 508,069 of JADFDH010000001.1, read as the reverse complement.
TTTTTTCTGTATTGGGTTTATTTGGAAATAATGTTCCTACCAATATTTCAGATATCACTTCAGAGTTTTTAACCTATTTCTCTATAATTACCATGATTTTAACCATAACTGCCGGTTCCATCTCATCCTATATAAGTGGAAGTAAGAAATATATAGAGGGAGCCTTAAATGGCGGAATGGTTGGGGTTATTTTAGGGTTCATCATTGGATTAGCAGGTGGATTAATAGTATTCATGAGCGGAGTTATTATCTTCGGATTGCTTTCTATGTTAGGAGGGCTTATTGGAGTTATCCCTAGAAAAAGAGGTAAATAATTCCCAGGAAAAGAGGTCATAAACTAGGGAAAAGAGGAATAAAACAAAAAAGAGGTAAATAACTTATAAATTGTTTATTAGATAAAAAATGTAAGAAAAAATTTTTTTATCTAAAAATCAGCTGATTATGTAATGTAAAAAATCCTTAATCTAAAACGATGCTACTATCTAAACCGGAAAAGTTTCTGTCTTAGTTTTTCAATTTTTCTGTTTTCTTTCAACTGTTTTTCAAGATTCCCATCTTCTATAAATACCGGCCCCATATATCTGCATTTTCCACATCTCCAGATTGATGTCTGGGGAACGTGTAATTTCATTCTATCTGAACCACATTTGGGACAATGAATAGCCATAGGCGTGTGATCTCCTTTTTTTTATATTTAACCATAATTGATGATTTTTTACCATCTTCACCAATATTTTTTGAAAATAAGATTTGAAGTGCCGTGGGCCGGACTTGAACCAGCGACATCCAGATCTTCAGTCTGGCGTTCTCCCAACTGAACTACCACGGCAAAATGGGCCCGACGAGATTCGAACTCGTGATCACCTCCGTGTCAGGGAGGTATCATACCCCTAGACCACGGGCCCCGTCGTCCATTTTGAATATAATCCTATTGGTATATAAATCTTTGTAACTTCAAACCTGGAATCCGACGCAGAATAAATTATTTCTTATAGAATAAATTAATAACTGTTAAATTATAATTATTCAAGTCTGATAAGTTTAAATAGGAAAAATATTATTTTAAATTTTATTATTACCAATAATACCAATATTTATTTATTCTTGAATATAATAAAGGATAAAACGTTCAAAAAAGCATGAATAATAACAATGCTACAAAATTTATTTATGCCTATGATTACATAATTTGTTGTACTGAAAAAGAAGGAGTGATTGTGATGGATATTGGAGACCCAATAAAAACCACGGTAGAAGAAATTCGGAAAGTACTGAATATCGAAAATGTAGTTGGAGAAGTAATTGAATCTGATGATAAAATTTTAATTCCCGTAACCCGGATGGGAATGGGATTTGGTGCAGGAATGGGACAAGGTAAAGGAGGATCAGAATCACAAGGCAGTGGTGAAGGAGCTGGGGCTGCAGCTGGTGGTGCTGCTGGAATAGAACCTATAGCCATGATCGTAGTATTTAAGGGCGTAGCTGGTCCAGAAGGTGTAAAAGTATTAACCCTCTCCTCTAATCCCATAGCACAGGCATTAGGAGAAGTAGGCTCCGCAGCCATGGAAATGATGAAAGAAGGAATGCCCCATAAAAAACATCCTAAAAAAGATGTGAAAGAGGAAGAAAAAGCAGAATAACCTCATATTGATTTTAGAATTTAAGTAAAATAAGAGAGGATTACAGTTGATCTTAACTATAATTGGTGTCATAATCCTTATATTGGCACTGATTTTACTGTCAATCCTCTTTATTCCCTTTCATATTTATTTATATCTAAAAAAGCAGGGTACTGATATAAAAGGGAAGATTAAGATTAGCTGGTGGAAGATAGGGCTTATCCAACGTGATATACCAGCTGAGGAAAAATCTAAAAAGAAAAAAGAGGAAAAAAAGAAGAAAAAGAAGAAGAAAAAAACTAGTCTTGATGATTTTCAAAAAATATTTAAAGAATTCATCAACGCCTTTCCACATTTCATACCAATATTTCAAGCTTTTTTTAAATCCATAACCTTGGAAAAAGTTGATGTTAACTTCAATATAGGCTTCTACAGCCCAGTTACCACTGCTTTATTCAGTGGTTTTTTCTGGAGTATTAGCTCAATTTTAAATCTTATACCCCCACTTAATCTATCCATCACTCCTGATTTTCAAAATAGCAAATTCGACGGATCCCTTGATTTAGCTATTAAACTAAAGTTATACCACTTATTTGCTGCATTAATCAGGGCCATAACCAAAAAACCGGTTCTCAAATTATTCTGGAGCATGAGAAAATTAAATCAGTGATTTAATATGAATGACCTAATAATGAAATCCATCTCGAGCATCCTGGACGAATTAGATAAGGAAAAACTATTCAGTTTAATGGATGAAATAGATAATGAAACCATATTCAGTATAATGGAAGAATTGGACCTTGATTCTAAATTCGAAAGTCCAGATATATCCTATCAGAAGGAAATCTTAAAGGGCAAGCCCATAATAGTGGCTGAAAGAACTATTTATCCCATAATCAGAGTTTTTACCGTGGAATATCAGGACCAGTATATTTATGAAAACATACTACCCATCGCCATGGCAATTACAGAACATGATAATAAATATCTTGTTTACATAGATGAAGAAAACCAGGAAATTAACCAATTAATTGATGAAAATGATCTATGGGATGACTTGGGTATTCAAAAAGATCATTAATAAGATGAAATATCATAAATCCATTATTAAAAAAAAATATAATATTGGTATAAATGGTGTTATAGGCAATTTATAACCAATAAAATAATAAAAATAAAAAATTAAAAAATTTAAGCTGCTTTTACGGCTAATTCGATATCATCCGCTTTCACAGTTTTTCTACCGGCGTGTTTTGCAAGTTCAACGGCTTTTTTAGCAATTTCTTCGCCTTTTTCTTCTAAAGATTTTGCTAATGCCTCTTTTGCATCATCACTTATCCTTTGTGCACCAGCATTTTTGATGATTCTTCCCACTGGAGCAATAGGTAATTCAGCCATATTATCACCTCCTAATTTAGCTATGACCCTATAATATTTAAACTTATCGTTTATAATAGCATTTTTGTCCATGACATATACCATACTGATGTAACTGATGGGAACATCATATAACCAAAACTTATAAGGTTACAAAGTTAGTCATTTGACTTATTTATTCCCAAGTGATGAGATGGATGTCAGAAATTCATATAATAAAAAATGAGGAAAATAAATTGGTTAATCATTCTAACACTCCAGAGAGAGTGATTAGAAATAAGACCGCTCCAATGGATAAAAAAGTGGTTCGAATTTTTTTTAATATCTTCGTAGATTTGAACAATTTTCTTAATTTGGATCTAGACTTTAAGAATTCACTATAAATTATTGGAGGATATAAAATTCAATTATTGCTGCAATAAAGATTACAATTATTGAGATTGAAAATAATATTACAGAATCTCTAAATTTCATATAATTTGCATCTAGAATCTGACTAATTTGCATGATCTTTGGTTTATTTCTCTCAATGTGTAACATATTCTTTATAATGTTGATTGTCGTGCATAATAGTTTGAATCCTGCAGCAGTTGCAATAATGAAGCCTAAATCTCGAAATATACCATAAATAAAATAAATAGGATTATTAACTAAAGCAAATCCTTCTACAAAGCCATAAAGTACCAGATGCATAGTACTTAGAATTCCAAGGAAAATTCCACCAAAATAAAAATCAATAAGAGCAAAACTACCATTTTGTATGAAAATTGAAATTATATTGAAACCATCTACAGTATTGGGAATATAGCTAGCCCATAGATCTATTATATAATGGTTGATTGTGTCATTTAAAAAAGGACCAACAGCACCTATAAAAAAAGATACCAAAAAAATAACCATTGAAGCAATTAAAAATAACTTATTCCGTTTAAAAAAACTTAAAATAAAAACATTATACTCAAACCGAAATTTGTTATCTAACAAATTTTTTAAGCCCCCATTTTTCTCGTTTTTAGCAACAAAACCCCCAAATAAAGCAGGAATTAGTAATGTAATTAAAACAATATTATTTAAGCTTGTAATAGATCCTAAAGTCAATAAAAATAAAATGATAATGACACCGTAATATAAACTATATATAACTTTATTTTCAGTTGAAAACCATGTAACTATTCCCCCACATAAAAACATTAAAATAAAAATGACAAAATCGAAGCCATGTATATAAATACCTAAAACCGCGCAAATAACGATAAATATAACCGTAATCAAAACCGCTAAAATTATGGATAAAATTGGATTCATAAGATTCAACCTCCTTTTAGTATGATCAATCCTTATTTCACTCTAATAATCTAAAATCTATTAAAGATGAAATTTTACTTTACTCTATAATTTATTATTTCACTTAAAGTTATCTTTATAAATAGTTGATTTAGTATTCTTAAAACGATATGGTCAAATAAGCATCTTTGGATAATTAGAGTGGATGTCCAAATTTATCTAATCCAAAGATTTCATTGTAATTGTTATATAAATCGTTTTTAAACCAATCAAACCACCCAGAAATATTGGTGGAATTGTTCGGGGGTACCGCTTTAACAGGGTTATCGGTATCAAATACAATAATTTTAAGAAGGTCTAGTAAATTATCGGGATTAAATGGACTATGTGGATCATCCGGATTTAATGGCGTATCCGGAAATGGTGGAAGTCTATCTTTATAATCAAGATCAATCACTTGTATTAACCACAATGGTGAACATCCTATATAATCGCCCGATGCATCCAGTGTAAGTGATATAATATTATCCATTCCTGGAATTAAAATTCCAGTTACATCTAAGTCTGGACCATAAACCGGTGTATTTTCGGGGTTTGATTGATTAAAAGATAAAGTGCCAAGTGTACCTATAACGGTTAATTTACCCATTGTCCATATTTGGTCTGTGTCAGGATTTATTGCATAATCACTTGCAATTAGAATCCTTCCAAAACCATCCCAATGAAAAGTAAGTGGTCCGAAGGTCCATGGATTACCCCAAATTGTCGGATAACCACATATAGGGGTACCTGTTACTGAAAAACCAAAAATAGCCCTTATATCATATGCACCACAAAAATTATTAATTATATTGATATCCCTTACAACACCAGTATCTAGATCAACTATCATAAAATCGTAGTTATTAACTGTTTTTATTATCAAATAATCATTTTGTATAAATGATTCTATTAATGCACTATTAAATGAATTATATTTGAGCAGATCCATGGCAACTGAAGTAAATTCTCTATTAGAACTGGAAGACTGGTAAGATACATTATATAAATCTTTCATAATCATGCATTCTGTAAGCGATATGTATAAAGAAGTGAAATAATTAAAGACGAACATATTATCTGGTGTGCTCACAACTGTCATTCCCATAGTATGATCACATTCCAAGGTTAAATATGTTTCATATGCATCATCATTTGCAGAAACTATGATCGGGCTTGTACGACTCCAGGTAACATTATATTCAGATGCATACTCATCTGCTATATAATCATGATAATATTCCAACATTAGAGCTGTTAAAAAAGCAGTATAAGCATCACTCATACCATTTGGAGAATTATAAAGCGATTTTTGATCTAACCAGTAATTAAATATTTCACTTGTTACTTTTTTGGTGGCTATTGCAAAGCTTTTCACACCATCATATGGAGAACCAGTGTATGAAATCTTACTTGTTCTAATTATCACATTTCCCGGGAAGTTTAGATTAGTTGTTTGATTATTTGGATCAGTTACATTTATGTTAAATCCAGTTACTCCAGGATATGTTAAATTAAATGCTAGATCGTCCCTATTTTGACCACTAATATTATAGATATATCTGTTTAATACGACATTTCCATTAATAATAATTTGAATTTCTTCTGATGGATTTGAAATACCAGGGATAGTAGTTGGCGTCCAAAGAATGCTTAACCAGGTTACAGATTCGTTTAGAGGTATATTGTATGTGATATTAAGTGGTTGACCCGTGGAATTATCTATGGCTGTGCTAGTCAGGTTCAGTACTGCTATTCCTGTAGAAATGTTTCCTGTTGTGGAAATAGATTGTTGATCTAAGGATGCTGAGGTTGTTACATTTTGGGGTTGTGTACTGTTTAAATTTAGGATAGTTTTAGTTTGACCCTTAACAGTATAGGCTTGGTTAATGATTGATCCATTGTTGGTTGTGAAGTTTATTGGTGTTCCATCTGGGATAAAATCTTGAGTAGAAGTGTCTACTCCCAGATTATTATGGGTTAAATCGGCAGTTACATATGTATTTCCACCAGAGTTAGTTGATGAAATATCTACATTTAAAATTAACCATATATCATGGTCAACATTTCCACTTATGATGTATATGTCACTTGGACTTGTTGATGATATTATTGGATTGTTTGAACCCCACCAATTATTTGTTGCGTTTACTGTGCCTATTTCATTTTTAAGACCATAATTGTTCCCTGTAATTCTATTAAATTGGATTGTGTCTGTGGAATTATTGGTATAAATACCACAAGAATTGTTTATTATCGAATTGCTTCTAATTGTATTATTTGAGTTTTCTGAATAGATTGCATTTACACAATCATGGATTGTATTATGATAAATAATCACTGAACTCTCAATACTTTGGATTCCATTAAAACCATTACTGGTAATGTTATTATGGGTTATTGTATTATTAGTTGAATTAGAAGTGATAATTCCAGAAGTTCCATTTCCAATTATATTATTTCCAAAGATTATACAATTGTTAGCAAATAAATTGATATGTCCATTAATAATTAAACCTTGAATGTTAGTATCATCACTATTGATAGTTATTGAACCATTAATTGTGGGATTTGAACCACCACCAGAAACGATTTTTATACTTTTATTTATGATGATGTTTTCATTATAGGTTCCGTTATAAATTCCAATCACATCTCCTGAGGAAGCAGCATTAATAGCAGCCTGTATACTTGTATATGATATCTGGGTTGTTTCATTATAAGCCCCCAAAATTACTGATATAAAATTAGTCTGATCATCCAAAGTTGCTGTAACATTAGCCACCCCATTAATATCGGAACTAAGAGGGGATACGGCCTTTCCTTTACACGTATAAACTGTTGTTTCAATTGTTCCAAAAGTAGTGACGAAATTAACGGGTGTACCATCAGGAATAGATCCTTGAGGAGAAGTATCATTACCCTGGTTATTATGAGTTAAATCCGCGGATACCGTGTAGTCACTATTATCAGCGGACGGAGTATGTGAACTTACATTTAAAACTAACCAAAGATTGTAATATACAGGATCATAGCCCACATTATAATAAATATCACTTCCATAAACTGATGAAAATACTGGATTATTTGAACCCCACCAATTATTTAATGCATGAACAACCCCTGTTTCATAGCCATAAAAACCACATCTACCGTTATCAGTTATTCTATTAAAGTTAATATCAGCTGATGTATAACCAGAAACGTTTATACCATCTATTTGGTTATTTGTAATTATATTAAATTGAATTAAATAATAACCAGTACTTCCACTATATAAGACAATTCCAGAAGCATTATTATAGGAGACTGTATTATTTTGAACTAAATTGTTAGTGCTAACGGAATGAAGATAAATTCCATTCTCAACATTATTCATTAGAATATTGTTATGTATGATGTTTTTTGAACTATAAGAAATGTAAATTCCGGATTCATTGTTATTTTGTGAATTATTGTTTTGAATCAGATTATTTGAAGTATTTTCAAGTTTTATTCCGTTTCCATTATTATTTGTTATAATATTATTTTGAATTGCATTGTTCAGTAAACTATTACCAATAAGCTCAAGTAAAGCAGACTTATTATCAGTGGGATTATCAATAACAGCTGTATTTAAAACAGACCCATTACTACCTGATCCAATATTAATTATACCATTATTATACCCGCCATAGAAAGCGATACCATTTGAAGGATCCATGTAAATATGAATTCCTGATCCGTTGTTGTTTGTTATTGTATTATTTTGGATTATGTTATTCAAACTTCCAAAGGAGTAAATTCCAGAGTTGCCATTACTTATTATGGTATTGTTTTGAATCGTATTATTTGAACTGTTACTTAGGTGAATTCCATATCCACCATTATATGATATTATGTTATTTTGAATTGTATTATCTGAACTTTGATTAAGATAAATCCCATCTGAATTACCGTTTAAGGTAATTGTAAGTCCTTGAATGATCGTACCATTACAATTAAGAGTAAAAATAGGATTTGATGAATTTAATGTTTGAATAATTGCACTACCATCAGGAACTGGTTTTATAATTAATGTTTTATTAACTGTTACATTTTCTGTGTATGTACCTGAATTTAATTCAATAGTATTGCCATTAAGAGTTAATGGATCATTTATAGCGTCCTGAATACTGGTATATGTCTTACCAGTATCAATATTTGTAACCATGTTAATTGTTACACCACTTGAACTTACACCTACAATGTTACTTACGGTAATTGATCCGGGTAGTTGGTTGTTGATTCGATAGTAATTCAGTATATTCGAATACAGGCATATTAATGATTCATAACGGATGTTTCCTAGGCTACTGGATGCATAATTGGGCGCACGCCCATTATTGCTTATAAACGTTTTTATATTATTTGCTAGAGTTATATACTCAGATAATTGTAACGTACCACTTGCTGATCCAGAAGGATTTGATGCAGCATTTACATTAACAATACTTACTGGTGTGGTGTCATTATTATTGAGTTTTAAAGTAAATGAAGTGAGTGTGTTTAAAAATGAAGGTGTAGTGCTGTATTTACCAAAAACATTTACATAGCTGGGCACATGGTTATTTGATGTAATATAATTAATTACTGCCTGGGAAGCTAATTCCACATCATTTATATTCAATGGTAGGTTTAATGTGTAATTTTGTGTTTGAATACTAGATTGATTCCCAGCACTATCAGCAGCAATAAACTTCAAAATCGTAGTTCCTTGGTTTATAATGTTTATTGGGGTTGAATATATTATGCTTGAGGTTGTGGGGTTTGTTCCATCGGTTGTGTAATATATTGTTGGTTGTTGATCGTAATTGTCCGTAGCTGTTAGTGTTACTGTTTGGGTGGTTGTATAAGTTCCACCATTGGGATTGGCTGTCACATTTGGTGGAGTGGTGTCTATGGTGATATTTGTTTGGATGGATTGCCCGTCTAATGTCACATTTATATTTGCTATGCCTGAGGTGGATGTACCACGGTTAAATACGGCTGTAGCTTTTCCATTATTGGTGTAAATTGTAGTGGTTATATTTCCTAGATTTGTTGTTAGATTGAGCTGTAGATTATCTGGAATAAAACCTTGAGGTGATGTATCGTCGTTGTTACTATTGCGAGTTAGATCTGCGATTATAGTAGAATTATTTTCACCGATATTATCTGGTGTGGCAGTTATATTTAGAATTAACCATGGAATGTAGTTTATACCCCCATTTACCATATTTACCTGGTTATTATTACCCCACCAGTTGTTAATAGCATCTATTATCCCATTACCTACATTATATACTTCATAGTAGTAGTTATCATTTAAACAATTGAAATTTAAATTTGCCGATGAATTATTTAAATAAATTCCGTATGAATTGTTTTCTATTATATTGGTAGTTATTTTATTATTGTTAGTAGCATCTAAAACTATACCGGTCCAATTATTGGATTGTATTGTATTATTATGTATTATAGTGCCATTACTATTTTGTATGAATATTCCGCTTACACCGTTATCGTTTATTTGACTGTTAAAGTTAATGGTATTCTCGTTGGAGGAGCTTAATATGTTTATGCCGCTTCCGGCGTTATTGTTTATTATATTGTTTTGAATTGTATTCCCTTTAGAATTATTGGCTATGTATATTCCTTCTTGGTTGCCTGTGATCTTGTTATTATATTGTATAATATTGCTGGAAGCATGATCGAGTACTATTCCCGACCATGTGTTATTTTGGATTATATTAGAAAAAATGGTATTAGAGTTGCTGTTTTGGATAATTACCCCCATTACACCATTATTTGATATAACAGAATTAGTTACCAAATTATTATTTGATGATGCTAGTATGTTTATTCCTGCACCATTATTGTTATGAATGTTGTTCCCTTCTATGGTGTTTCCTGTGGAATTATTGGCCAGGAATATTCCCTCCTGATTTCCACTTAATTCATTATTACTGTTTATCATGTTTCCCATAGCATGATCTAGGCAGATTCCCGCCCAACTGTTAAACTGCACCTTGTTACCAGAAACAGTATTATTATTGGAATCTCTGAAATAGACACCTATATTCTCATTACCAGATATTGCTATGTTATTGGTGATAAAATTCCCTGTTGAATTGGTAATAACACTTACCCCGACATTGGTGTTTCCTGTTATGTTATTCCCATTTACATTGTTACCATCAGAGTTATTAGCTATGGATATTCCTTCATCGTTCCCAGATATTATGTTAGTTCCGTTTATAGTGTTACCATCAGCATTATCCAAAGCTAAACCTGCCCAGCCATTATTCTGGATAGTGTTCCCTGTGATAGTGTTTGTGTTAGAATCTCTTATGAGTACTCCGATTACAGTATTAGTGGATATGGCATTGTTGACAGTGATGATGTTTCCATTGGAACCGTTTAAAATACTTATACCAGCATCACTGTTATTATGAATATTATTGCCTGTTATGGTGTTTCCATTAGCGTTGCTAACTATATATACGCCTTCCACGTTTCCAGATATATTATTTCCACTGTTTATCGTGTTAGAGCTGGAATTATCCAGACAGATTCCAACCCAACCATTATTTTGTATAGTATTATTACTGATAGTGTTGGTATTGGAATTCTGAATAAAAACACCTATTATTCCATTATTAGAGATGGTGTTGGAGTCAATTATATTACTGTTAGAAGAATTAAAAATGCTTATTCCCATATTGGTGTTGTTTTGTATATTATTCCCACTGATGGTGTTACTACTTGAATTGAGAAGAATAATTCCATTGGTATTGTTAATGAAATTATTTCCAGTGATCGTACAATCAGTTGCTCCATCTATAAGGATTCCAGCATTTGTACTGTTTATAAATGTAAATCCTTGAATTGTAGTCCCATTTCCCAGTGAATTAATTGAAAGAGTAGGTATTGAAAGATTTTGTCCTTGTATGTTTACATTACTACTATTAGCTTGTAAAGTGATTGTTTTGTTAACATTCAGATTTTCGGTATATGTATAAGATGAACCATTATCATTAACAACAATCGTATCGTTAACAGCGGCATTATTAACAGCCGCTTGAATACTATCTCCGGGATTTACAGTCCAGTTAGCAGCTGATACCACCCCAGTAAACATAAAAAAAGCAAAAACAAGACTCATTATTAAAAAAAATATTTTTAAATTCATCTTATACATAAAAATACCACACCCCCATCTATGATAGTAAGTGGTAAAAAACTAATATATAATGATTTTGATCAAAAACAAAAAATAAAAACATAAACATTATAAAAAACAGAGCATTGTTTTTATAACCCCAATCATTATTTCTAAAATTACACTAAAAAAATCTAGGTATTTTAGAAGAAAACCTTATCAAAATGGTTTCAGTTATAATTCTATTTTTCCCCAGGATATTATAATAGGATTTCAGATCTAAGCCTTGATCCTATTACCAAATAACTTACACAACAATTATAAAAAATAAATCATTAAAATAACCAATTCAATTAAATATTTTAAAATTTTATCATCTAAATATGGTTGTATTTCATAAATTAGCCAAATAATTAGTTTATATATAAATTAATCTTAGGACTTTCTTATTCTTAATATTTAATTAATTTATGGATTGTTGTTTAAGTAAAAAACAATCATAGATCCCTAAAATTTGATGGAAAGTAAGTCAAATACGAAACTTATAAGGTTACAAAATAAAATATGAAATTGCATGTTTGGAAGAGTAGACATTGACCCTCAAATAGAAGAGATACTAGAAAAATCCATAAAAAGGAGAATCTCAACTCAGGAAGCTGTTAAACTTATTGAAACAACAGGAAAAGAATTATATGCTCTTATAATAACTGCTGATACCTTACGAAATAGGATAGTAGGGGACAGGGTTACTTACATTCCTAACTGGAACATAAACTTCACCAACATATGCACTGGAAACTGCGGATTCTGCGCCTTCCGTAAAGATACGGGAGAAGAGGGTGCTTATTTCTTAAATCCTGATCAGGTGGTTGAAAGAGCCAAAAAAGCCTGGAATAACGGTGCTAAAGAGGTTTGTATACAGGGCGGATTACACCCGGATGTGGATGCTCATTTCTATGAGGAACTACTTTTAAAACTACGAGAGGAACTTCCGGATATCTATATACACGCATTTTCTCCTATGGAAATACTGTATGGAGCAGGAAATGCTGATATATCTATTAAAGATGAACTAGTAATGTTAAAGGAAGCAGGACTGGATTCCATACCAGGAAATGCTGCTGAAATATTAAACGATGATATAAGAGAAATTTTATGTCCCAATAAGATGAACACCGCTAAATGGATTGAAATAGTGGAAACCGCCCATAAAACCGGCATCCCCACCACCTGTACCATGATGTACGGCCATATCGAAGAACCACATCATCGGGTGGAACATATGGACATTCTAAGAGGAATACAAGAGAGAACAGGTGGATTCACCGAATTCGTGCCCTTAACTTTCATGCATCGATTAACCCCCATTTACCAGGAAGGAGTTTCCAAAGCAGGTAGTACTGGAATTGAGGATCTGAAAGTTTATGCCGTGGCCAGACTCATGTTTGGAGATTTATTACCGAATATACAGGTCTCCTGGGTTAAACTCGGATTCAAATTCGCCCAAGTATGTTTAACAGCTGGGGCTAATGATCTGGGAGGAACCTTGGGTGAAGAAAACATATCCAAGTCAGCCGGAGCTGAACACGGCGTGCAGACCACTCCTGAAAACTTCCAGAGAATAATCAGGGACATGGGAAGAGTACCTGCCGAAAGGGATACCCTATACAAAAAGATTAATGTTATTAAATGAAAACAAGCCAGTTACCTTTTTATTTTTTTAATTCATCAACTATCTTTAATTCAGATCAGAAGATATCCTTTAATTCATATCAGATACATATCCTCTGCCTTTTTCAAGAGTTCTTCCCGGAATTTGGGATGTGCTATATCGATAATACCCAGTGCTCTTTCTCTGGTGGATTTGCCCTTCAGGTTAATCGTTCCATACTCAGTGACCAGATAATGTGTGTCCATTCGGGGTGTGGTGATCATCGCTCCTGAGTCCAGGCGGTCTACCACTCTCGAAATTTTCCCATCTTTCGCGGTAGAGTTAAAGGCAAGAATTGATTTACCCTCTTTAGATGCGAAAGCCCCCCTCACAAAATCAAGCTGACCACCTGTACCACTGTATTGATGACCTAACAGATACTCTGCATTGCACTGTCCTAAGAGATCAACTTGCAGGAGGGAGTTTATGGATATCATACGCTCATTTTTAGCTATGATCGCCGGATCATTGGTATAGGAGCAGGGATAACTTTCACAGGAGGGATTGTTGTTCATGAATCTGAGCATTTCCTGATCACCCTGTGCCACGGTGAAAACATGTTTACGGGGTTTAAGCGTTTTCCTCTCACCATTGATAACACCTTTCTTTATTAAATCAACCATTCCCGGTCCAAAAACTTCGGTATGGATCCCCAGATCACTATGCTGGTCTAAATATTTTGAAACTGCATCTGGTAAGCTACCGATACCCATCTGTAAGGTTGCACCATCAGGAACCATCTCAGAAATAGTTTTCCCTATAACATCGATTTCCGGTCCGAATTCTCCGCTGGGAAAGTCCGCTATAGGCTCATGGTTTTCTACGACTGCATCTACTTCTGTAATATGGAGCAGAGATTCACCAAAAACCCGGGGCATATGCTGATTCACTTCCACGATCAAATTTCTCGCTGCACGGGCTGCGGTGGATGTAAAATCATTGGCTGTTCCAAAAGAGAAATAACCCGCTTCATCCATTGGTGATACGGTGGTTATACAAACATCAACCCCGATGAACTCCTCTAAGAGTCGGGGCACCTGGTGAAGATGGTTGGGAACATAATATTCCAGACCAGCCCTTACCAAACCCCTGCTACCAGAGGTTACAAATCCGGTCATTGCATCTACACAATCAACCAGATCAGGTGCAAGAATCGTTGAACAGGCAGGCGCCATGGGCAGTTCTGAAAATAATCTCATTTTTTTCAGATCACCTTCCCTAAGCCTGTTAGCTACAGCTCTTAGTAGTGCTGGTGGCTCTGCCATGGTCAGACCATGCACCAACATATCATTCTCCTGGATCAGCTTCACCGCCTCATCAGGCGTGGTTAATTTTTGCTGGTATTCATTATTATACATTTCAAAAACCCTCTTAGGTATTGATTATCTCATAAATCATTTATCATTTATCTATAAAATTATTATTTATTTCTAAATTGTTCGTTTCAATCTTATCCCCATCATACAATGTTATCACTTAATTATTTTCCATATGTTCTTTCGATCTCTAATCAGAAAATTTTAATTAAAACATATTATAAACTTTTATTGTATCCATTGTTGTGGATTACTGTTAAAATTGGTTCTGATAGATGAGGGGATATCATATGGATAATGATCAAAAATCTGAAACTTTAATCTCTTTAAGGGCGAAAGCAGAGATTAAATTATTACCTGCAGTTATAGAAACCGTTAGGAAGGTCACCCGTAAGTATGGGATGCCTAAAAACTTCGCCAGAGACCTGGAATTAGCCAGTGAAGAAGCCTGTCACAACGTCATAGAACACGCTTATGATGATGAAGAGGGCTATTATGTTCTAGAAATCAGAATAGAACCCGGTCGTTTTGTGGTTACTGTAAAAGATCAGGGAATCCCCTTCAACCTTAAATTACTCAAAGAAGAAAAACCCCATTATCTGGGAATTAAATTGATGAAAGCCAAAACCGACCAAATTAACAGTCGTTATCTGGGAAAAGAAGGTAAAGTCGTAGAATTAATCAAATATCTTCCTGCAAACGATATTGATGATTCTATATCCCTGGATAGTATAGTTTCAGATGAAACAAAACCCGCAGAACCTGAAAATGTTTCTCTTCGTCTGATGCGTCCAGATGAAACCGTATCCCTAGCCAGATGTATTTATCGGGTTTATGGTTATTCTTATCCCCATGAAGATATCTATTATCCAAAGAAATTTGCTTCTCTCATCAAATCTGGGTTGGTTAAATCCTGCGTTGCAGTTAACGACAGTGATGAAGTAGTAGGTCATCTAGGCATATTCCTAGAGACTCCTGAAGATAAGGTTGGTGAATCGGCACTGGCAGCTGTCGATCCACGTTATCGGGGGCAGGGATTATTTCCCAGAATGAAAAAATTAATGATGAAGGAAGCAGCTAATCACAACCTTTTAGGCCTTTACAGTCGCGCAGTAACTGCTCATATTGCTTCTCAAAAGTCTAATGTGAAGATGGGCTCTAAATTAACCGGTTTTATCATAGCCCACTCACCCCCTACAGCCATATTTAAAAAAATGGAAGCAGAAGAAGACAGCTACCGGAGAAGTGTTGCCCTATTTTATGTTCCAGTAGGGGTTGACAGGGAAAGAGAAGTTTTCATCCCCCAAAAACATACAGAAATTATGGAGAAGATATATTCTCACCTGGAAATGGAGAGAAATCTTTCATATCCCCTATCATTAAAGGTACCACTTGATCCAGAGTCTCAAATCTATTCTCATTATCTTCCGGAAATGGGTTCGGTCTTTCTTAGAGTTAATAAGTTTGGGGTTAATTTTGTTGACGAACTACGCTTACATATGCAGGAAATGTTACAGAAAGGTGTTGAACTCATCGTTATTGATTTACCCCTAGAAGACCCGGCAACAGCATTACTCTGTCCAAAAATAGAGGAGTTAGGATTCTTTTTCAGTGGTATCATGCCGGAATTTTTAAATGGAGACGCGCTTACCCTGCAATATTTAAATAATGTATCCTTCGACCCGTCCAAAGTTGCGGTTTACTCGGACTTCGGGAAGGAGATATTCTCTTATGTGGTTGATCAGTGGGAGAAAACAGAACAAATATGATGATAAACAGATTTTAATGAATCATATCTCCCCTATTAAATCCGCAAGCTGCTCTAAATTGCTAACTTCAAAACTTTCAGCACCAGCGTCTTCATAGAATGATACACAGCTATCTGCTGCGTTCCATTTTATTCTGGGCTCAGGATTTAATATCAGTACTCTTTTAGCTTTACGGGATATGCTGCTGATTAGATCAGCGCTTAATGGTTCTCTTTCATATTTGGGACCGGCCCAGTCTCTGCAGTCGCTTAATATCAGAACATAGGATTTATGATTGATACTGGCCTGATCCAGGAAACTCGTAAATGCGGTGTACATGTTGGATTTGCCCTGGATCATGCTATTTTTCCTACGGATGTCCAATACTTTAATAAACGCATCCACGATATTTAATTCTCTAAGTGCTGATGATATTTCAGCTGTTTTATTATCAAATTCAAATGCTCTTGCCCGGTTAAATGAGTTTTGTGCTGCGTAGATCATGCAGAAAAACCATATACTGATCCAGTCACAGGAAACACTGACATCACTCAAGAAGTAATGGTTTTGTTTTTTCATTTTTGGTTTGCTTTTCACCAGTTCCAGGAGGCTTCCACCATGTTTTAAATTCTTTCTAATGGTTCTTCTAATATCTGGTCTCTGTTTCTTTGCTTGTTTATATCTGCGCACTCTTTTGGTGGCTATTTTTCTACCTAGTTTCTGGCATAAATCTATTAATTCTGGTTGGAGACTGTTCAGGGTGTGTATGTTGCTTTTTATTAGTTTCGAGTTGCCCTCTTGATCTGCATCTTGGTTATGGTCATTTAGTGTATTTTTTATGTAGTCTAATTTGTACTGTAAATTGGTGTTGTAATTGTAATTTGCTGTGTTTTTACTGGTGACGGACATGTTTAATTTTCTGATGAATTTAGACTTATTTTCTAGTTTCGATGGATTTTCTAGGGTTTTTTCTCTTTTATTCATAAAGAAATTATCATAACATTCGTTGAATTTCTTTCTCTGTCTTTGGTCTTTAAGGTAGATGCATGCTAAAATTTCTCTAAGATTTTTCTTAGGACCATCGGTTAATTTTAATGCTTGATAAGCGGTTTGTGTGCTTCTTATACTGGCAGGGATTCCATTTTCCCTTAAAATTCCGGAAAATCTGACTATATCATCCATAATAAATAACCATTTTACAAGTATACTTTTAATCGAGTTTTATATTCTTTAATACCTTTTTTTTATCCTCTTCATTCTTCACTACCACGTTGATGGTCTTATTTAGGGATTCATCATCTAATGTGTGTTGATCGAATATCGTCAGTGTCCTTACCCAGTCTACACTGGCTCGGATTGACGGTGCTTTGATAAGGTTCAGTTTTCTAATTCTTTCTATAACCTTAACCACATTTCTTATCAGTGCTGATGGGGCTTCGGGGATATGAGATTTTACAATCTTTATTTCTCTCTCTAAGGAGGGGTAGTCGATGTAAAGATATAAACAACGGTCTTTAGTCTCGTCTAAAAGCTGTCTTTGAGAATTTGAGGTTATGATGACCATCAGGTCGTTGTTTAGATGAAACGTACCCAGGTCATTGACTGTTATCTGTTTTTCTCCCAGGGCTTGTAGGAGGAAACTCTCCACTTCCTCATCTGATTTGTCAATTTCGTCGATTAAGATTACTGAATCATTCTTGTTCATAAAAGAAGATAGAAGAGGTCTTTTTATAAAGTAATCCTCCTGAAAAACATCTTCCGTGCTTTCCTTCTTTTTTTCCATCTCCAGGCTCAAGAGCTGTTTCTGATAATTCCATTCCCCTATGATCTGTTCGAAGGTGATTCCTTCATAGCATTGTATTCTGTAAAAATCACGAGAAAATGCCTGTGAAATTGCTTTAGAAAGTTCAGTTTTACCTGTTCCTGGTGGTCCTTCAATTAATATTGGTTTTTTTAGGGCTAAAGCCAGGAAGACCACGGTGTTTATGTTGTCATCTGGTATGTAGTTGTTTTTTGTTAAAACTCTGTCCACATAGTCTATATCCAATTCGCTTGCCATATATTCACCAGATATTTTGAATATCAATTAATTATTATAATTTTTATCTGAATAATCTTCCATTTATGATGATAAATTTATTTAAGAATTTTTTATTTTATGATTGTAATTTATCTAAAGAATCTTCGATTTTTTGATTATAAATTATATTAGTTTATTCTCTCTAAAATGTGTCTAAAATTTTCATTAAATAGAGTATAATTTTAAGATAATCACAATAAGAAGGTTTTTATATTGGTGTTTTAAAAATTATGTTAACTCTATATTTTATTTAAAATAAAAAAATGATAAAATATAATATCATATCTTCTGAAATTATTTCATTTTAGTTTCAAAGAATTATAATTTGGGTTTTAATGGAATGGTTTGAGATATTTATGTAGCTTAAATATTAATTTAAATGTTTTAACAAAATTTTACATGAATTATTGAAATACGAGGTTATAATATATGAACAGAATGTGGAGTCCTCTGATGAGACCTATTATTGAAAAAATCAATGCCCAGTATATTGTTGAAGTTGGTTCGGCCACTGGTGTAAACACCTGGAACATACTGGAGTATTGCCGGGATCATGATGCACATATGACAGCTATTGATCCTTTTCCCGCTTTTAACGTAGATGAATATAAAAAAGAATTCGGTGATAAATTCAATATCTGCACCGAACTAAGCTTAGACGCACTGCCCCATTTAAAAGATTATGATGTGGTCTTATTAGACGGTGATCATAACTGGTACACGGTGTACCATGAACTGAAGGTAATTGAGGGAAATTTTAAAGATAAAAAGTTTCCTGTGATATTTTTACATGATGTAGGATGGCCCTACGCCCGGAGAGACGGGTATTATAACCCTGAAAACATACCGGAGAAATTCAGACAACCTTATAAAAAAGCAGGGATGCGTATCGGCCGGAGGAAATTGATAAATAACAGCGGAGTTAGGGGAGGAGTAAATGCCGATCTTTATAATGCTCTTGATGAAAACACCCCAAGAAATGGTGTTCTAACCGCGGCGGAAGATTTTGTTAAAGAATCAGATCTAGGATTAAGTCTGGAAATAGTAAATCCCCGAGCATTTCATGGTCTGGGTATTTTATATCCTGAAAGTGCTGAAATGAAAAAGATAATCAAAGATGTTATTAAAAGCACTGATATGAAATATGCTCTGGCAAAACTTAAAAGCAGCACTAAAATATTCCTAAAAGGATATTATAATCCCAATCAATGATATCCCAAGTGGAATACTATCCCAAATAATATTTATAACAAGATTTCTTTTTTTTTAATTCAATTCTAATTAAATTTATTTATTATTTCTTTTATCATGTCGCATATTTCATTAGGAAAGAGCCTATTCTATCAAATAATGGGGCTAATGGTCCTAATCTACGGCCCAGTTTTAAAAATGCATCAACATCTGTTTTTTTAACACCGCCAATCATGGTTAAAATGGCCATGTAAATCACAGCCCCTATAAAACAGATAATTAGGATATATAAAAATGCTAATATCTGGGAGAAGGGAATACCAACATAACTAGCAGTATAAGCTAAATTAGTGGGTATGAAGAATAGAATAACTGCCATGATAATTGATGCAACTGCTATCTTTCCAAGATTCCCCCATTCCAAACCAGTATTTGCCTGTTTAAGCGTCCTCCAGGCGACAGTGGCCATTAAAACAAATGTAGCGATGGTTGTTGCCAGGGCAGCGCCATTAATTCCATAGGAAGGTATTAAAAGCAAGCTTAATCCCAGTTCAACGACCACTGCAATTGCGAGTGAGATCATAGGGATAATTGGTTTACCTATTCCCTGGGCTAAACTTGCAGAAACTGTGTAAATTGTGAAAAACAGCATTCCTACAGCTAAAATTTGTAATGCACCCGTTCCTAATTCGTATCCGGGGAAGAGTAAGCTAAGAAGTGGACGGGCTAAAACTGCTATTCCTAAGGATGTGGGAAGAACCACTATGGTTACATAACGGAAAGCCTGATTCACATAAGTATGGAGTAGACCCCTATTATCCGTACTTAATGCAGCAGCAGTAGCGGGGAGAATTGCAGTAGCTACAGACATGCTTATCATTAGTGGAATACGGGCAATAGGACTCCCAATACCATAATAACCAACCCATTCAGTGGGCAGATATGCTCCAATTACCCAGGTACCTATATCGTACATGAACAACTCACCCAGACTAGTTAAATATACGGGAATGGAGAAGAATAATAACATTTTAACCAGGCTTAACTCCTTCCTTAAGGTGAATTTTTCAGCACCATCAGATAAATCACTTTTATCACGGTCATTTTTTAATCTAACCCAAATATATTTCCTGAAGATGATAAAAGCAGCCAATCCTGTTATAACATATCCAATGGCAGTACCGATAACTGCTCCTGCAACGTAAAAATTAGCTAGTACCAGTAAAACCGCGAAGAGGATGGTAAAACTCTGTTCGAAAGCCTTGGTTACGTTTATGTAATTCATTTCATAATATCCCAAAAATATACCCTTTAATTCACCAGTTATTACACTGAAGGGAGTGATCAACGCCACACATTTAAATGGCAATATCACCGCGGGATTATGGAATAGATTTAAAGCTAAAGGTTCGGCCAGAATATACATGGCGATACTTAAAAGAACCCCTAATGTTAATACCAATTTAAAAGAAGTCTTTATTATCTGCTTAATCATGTCTTTCTGGTCAACTGCATCATATTGTGCTATATATTTTGCAATCGCCGGAGGTATACCTCCTTCAGCAGATAATTGTAAAACTGAGATTAAAGGTAGGGTTAAAGTGAATATACCGTAACCAGCAGGCCCTAATAAATAAGCCATGCTGAATCGGTAGATAAAACCACCTACCCGGAATATAAGGGAGCCTAACAATATTATTATGCTGCCCTTTGCTATTTTTGTATCACTCATGCAATTAACCTGTAAAAGAATTAGTTAATGTAAGATTCAATATAATGGGCTAATACAATATAAACTTAACATATTAATTCATTTATAGAATTATTCCATTTTAAAATTACTAATAAAATTAATTGGGAAAAAATTCACTACACTGGAGTAATTATTATTTTATCCTCCTTTTCAACCTCAGTAAAGAGTTCCAGATTCTCTGTAACTTTACCAATATGATTTACTGGTGAAGCGGGTTGTGATTCTCCATAGAATATGCAGAAAGCCGCCCCTGGTGGCCAGTAAGATATATCTCCTTTATTCGCATTGGAATATTGATTTTCATATTCTAATTCCAATGGTATGATAAAATAGAC
The DNA here is from genome assembly GCA_018263005.1 of Methanobacterium sp. Lineage (GTDB taxonomy): Archaea > Methanobacteriota > Methanobacteria > Methanobacteriales > Methanobacteriaceae > Methanobacterium_A. The sequence goes on along the minus strand of JADFDH010000001.1, from coordinate 486,454 downwards.
TTCGTCCAACCATATATTGGCTTTTCCCTTAATTGGTAATGTTTTAAAGAAACGTGTAGCTGTTTCCTGATTTCTACCATCTAATCTTGCCCGGGCTTTACCTTTTCCTTCTACTTCAATGATTATTTCCATGATATTACCACTAGATCTGCATCAAATATATGAAAAATTGTTCTGAATATGAGAATATTTTTGGTAAAAAAATGATTAAATGATTTATCCGATTTTTTTTATTATAATATATTATTTTCTTCCATTATTTGAACACCGGTAGATGTGCCTATCCGTTTTGCTCCAGCATCTAACATTTTTAAAACTGTTTCCAGATCCCTTATGCCACCTGAAGCTTTTACTCCCATACAAGAACCTACAGTACTTCTTAAAAGTTTTACATCTTCTACAGTTGCTCCAGCAAGCCCTCCAAATCCTGTGGAAGTCTTAACAAAATCAGCTCCTGCTTCTTTTGCTAATAAACATGCTTTTATCTTTTCTTCGGAAGTTAATAATGCAGTTTCCATGATTGTTTTAACTATTTTACCGTTAGCAGCCTCCACAACTCCTATAATATCATCCTTTACCATTTCATACCTTTCAGATTTCAGGCATCCCACATTTATAACCATGTCAAACTCAGATGCACCATGAGAGATTGCTTCATCAGTTTCGAAAGCCTTAGTTTTTAAAGTTTGAACACCTAGAGGAAACCCTATTACGACACAAACTCCAGTTTCATGATCCTTTAATAATTCATTAGCCAGTTCCACATTGGTGGGCGTTACACATACGTTTTTAAAATTATATGTTTTCGCTTCATTACATAATCTCCGGATATCAGCTTCAGTAGCGTCCCCCCGGACATTGGTATGGTCTATAAGTTGGGCTAGTTTATCTGGATCCATCATCTATTTTACCTCCTCATATATGCTATTTCATGAGATTAATTAATTCCTGAGTAATTTAGCCATATATGGTCCTTCTTTTTTGTATCCGAATTTTTTATAGTAATTTCGCACTCCTATTCCACTGTTTATTAGTAATTTATTTTTATCATATAATTCAGACGCTATTTTTTCAGCTTCAGCTAATAAGCCTTCCCCATAACCCTGATGCTGCCATAGATCATCTTTTCTATCTCCTAATTGAACCATAGATCCGTAAACATGCAATTCTCTTATCAGAGCAGTTTTATCATCAACTTCTTTACGGTGTGATTTTAGAGAAGGGATTCTTAACCTGCAAAATCCGACTAATATATCTGATGATGCGTCTTCATAGGATATGAATATCTCCCTTCCCCCTGCCGCGGGGTATTCTTCACTTAGGAGTTTAATTTTATCCATTTCTGGTTTGAAACCTTTAGATGCTCTATGTCCTACTTCTCGGCATCTTATACATTTACAATTAACTCCTTGTTTTTCCAGTTCATTATAAACCAGTTCTCCCAGATTGGATTTTTTAACCCCTGCTTCTATGAGTGGTGAAGGGATGTCTCTCTGAATACGCATGGTTCTAACCCATTTGGGCAGAGATTTTTTTATTTCCACGATTAAATTAACGGCTTCATCTGTAGTGTATGGTTCATACTCTCCATTCTCCCATAATTGATGTAGTTTTGAGCCTTTGGTGACTAAACAGGGATATATTTTAAGCATATCTGGTTTGAACCTTTCGTCTGTGAATATTCTCCTGAATATTCTAAGATCTCTCTTTTGATCAGCAAATAAACCCGGCATTAGATGCATAGCAACTTTAATACCAGAATCACGTAGGATCTGGGCAGATTCCACCACATCCTCTATTCTATGGCCCCTGCTTATGCGGTGGTAGATGAAATTATAGATAGTCTGAACTCCCAGTTCCACCCTGGTAACTCCCATTTGAAGCATACGATCCACATCCTCCCATTTACAGAAATCTGGGCGGGTTTCAAAGGTCATTCCCACACATCTCACCGGAGATCTTTCATTGTCCCTTTGAATATCTTCCAGGTAGGCGAATTCAATGGGTATTTGCCTGTGATCAACTGAATCTGCATACCTTTCAGGGGAAGCTGGTGCGGTTTTTTTCTGCTCTTTTTCAATAAAACTGACTATCTTTCCGAAATCGTTCATAGCCTGGATGCATTTGCTTACAAACCATTCCTGATAACATAGATTTGATGAAGGAAACGTTCCTCCCATTATAATTAGTTCCACTTTATCTAATGGATGTCCAATACTATGCAATTGCTTCAATCGATTGTATACTTGTAGGTAGGGATGGAATTCAAATCTTCTGGCGCGTAGGGCTGCAGGTTCTTCTCCAGTGTAACTGGGAGGTGCTTTCTCACTTTCCGGACAGTACAAACATCGTCCATGGGGACATTGGTGTGGTTTGCACATCACCGCCACTATGGCAACTCCGGAAAGTGTACGGGTGGGTTTCTTTTTAATTATAGGGGCTAATATGATTCTTTCCTCTGGAGTTGCGTTCTGCAGAATCTGGGAATTACTGATGAACTGGGGTAAGTTGTATTCTCGGCAAGCTCTGTGCTTTATTTTCTCCAGGTCTTTGCTGTTTTTCACTCGTCCGTTAATTAATTCCTCTATTATAAATCTGTAGGCATCTTGCATCAGTTATTTACTCCATTTTAGAATTTTTTTTATAATCCAAAGTAATATTAAACAAAAAATATTGGATTTTTTTTCCATATAATTTTTTAAATAAGAATTTGGTTTTTTTTTTTAATCCAGAAAATTTTATAATCAATCTGGTTTTTTTAATCCAAATGATATTTAATAAATATTGGAATTGATTTTTTTATATAATTAATAATTCTATCTTAGCCTATAATGCTTCTTCTTATTTCCAGTGCCTTCATTATATCGGTCTTTGATATTATCCCCACCAGTTCATTATCATCTATTACTGGTAAACGGCCTATATTATTTATGTTCAGTTTTTCCAGGATGCTGGTGACTTCTTCTTCCGGATTAGAAACCAGGACTTCCCTGGTCATGAATTGTTCTACAGTTGTATTCTTCTTATCTGCGGGTATACTGGATAAATCATGGAAGGTTACTATTCCCTGAAGTTTCTCCCCTTGATAAACCGGGTATCCCATGTGTTTATATTTGAACATTGTTTTCAGTACTTCATCCACTGTATCAGTGGGGAGTACTGTTTTTACATCTTTAGTCATGATATCTTTTACTTTAACCCCTTCCAGGAGTTTAGATATCAGTACTGTCCTGGATTCCTGATCAGCTCCCATATATACGAATATGGCAATGAGGATGAGGAATGGATTAAAAAATATGCCTACTATGGCCATTATTATGGCTAATTGTTTTCCTATGGATGCTGCAAGTTCTGTTGCCTTTATGAAATTCATTCTCTCCGCAAGAAAGGATCTTAATACTCTTCCACCGTCCATGGGAAATGCGGGTAGTAGGTTGAAAGCTCCCAGAAGAAGGTTCAACAGTATGAAATTGTACATTAAGAAGTTCAAACTGGGAGATAAAGAACCGATTATAAATAAATAGACAGGATATAAAATAGCAGCTATCACCAGGTTTGTCAACGGTCCAACCAGTGCTATTCTTAATTCTTGACGAGGGTCCTGAGGCAGTTCCTTCATGGCAGATATCCCCCCGATGGGAAGTAAAACAATCCTTTCGATTTCAATACCGTATCTCTGAGCCACATAAGAATGGGCCAACTCATGCAACACTACCGCAATGAAAAGGAGAGTTATAAGAACAGCTACTACAATATCCACACCAGGTATGAAATTAAATAGTGCCACAAGGTATATGGCCATTATCAGTAGTAGGAATGAGAAGTGTAATTCAACGGGTATGCCGAATATACTGAAGATTTTTATAGAATATTTCATGGACATAACTATGTTTTATTCATCCTAATAATTTTTCATATTAATTTTTAACTAGTTTAGGGAGGAATAGATTTGATTTAATCCTTTTTATTTGAATAATATCATTTTTTTAGTTTCTAATAAAATTATATAACTGCAAAAAACATACTATTAAATGGTGAAATTATGAAGGTGACCGATTTTTTAGGGACAAGAGTTGTGGATAAAAAAGCAATGGAAATTGGTAAAGTATCGGAGATTATTATAGAACCTACAGAAGCTAGAATTACCGGGATCCAAATATCCACTGGTGATTTTGGACTGAGGAGAACCGATTTATTCATTACTCCTTCTGAGATTGAAGAAGTTGGAGATTATATCTTATTAAATGTGGAAAAAGCCCAGATTAAGGACGTTGAATCTGAAGATAAAGAGGAGAAAACCAGCTTAAAATTCTGATTTATCTAAATATTTTAAAATTCTTTTATGAATCTTAAAAATTGAGGGGATTAAAATGGAAGTTGCAGATGCCCATGGAAAGAATATTTTAAAAGGTTCTAATGTGAGATATACAGGTACCGGTAGTGCTGGCGAAGTTTTAGATGTTAAAGAAGATTCAGAAGGGACCTGGGCAAAAATAGACACCACAAATCTCTGGTATAAAAGTCAGTTTCTGGAATTGCTTGACCAGCGCGAATATCTTAGAATTAAACGTAAACAAAAACAGCTGAAAGAGTTAAAAGAGAAGGAAGATAAGGTCGAGAAGGCAGTTAAACTTAAAAAGAAACTAGAAGACGTTGACATGAGTTCAGAACTCTGTGATGGCGGAGGATAATTCCTTTTATTTTCTTCTAATGGTGAAAGACTCTTTTCATTTCTTCTAATAATGTAGAATAACTCCTCTCATACTTCTAATTCTATTAATATTCTTTTTTTATCTAAATTAATCATTTCTATCTTTTATTCATTAACATAATCCTCATTTTTACTAAATTATTTTTTACTAAATCAATGCCCTATCTTTAATCTTTTATAACTCGATCAAGCCATTTGACTAAAAGTTTATATAATAATAAAATGATACAACATACCGACGGTCGGTATGTGGAGTTGGATCTATGACCAAAAAAGAACCAAGAGAAATTAGAATAAAAAAAATAACCAATGCAGCTATGGAAATTTTCCTCAAAAAAGGATATGAAAATACTACCATGGAAGAAATCGCTGCAAACGCAGGTATGAGTAAAGGCGGGTTATATCATTATTTTAAAAGTAAAGATGTCATTTTATTATTTGTTAATCAAAAAATAAACCAACAAATTGAGGATATAATGTATGAAGCCATGAAAATGCCCTCAGTTAAAAAGGGAATACTGTTCTACATGGAAAATTATCTCAAATACTGGTTGGAACACCCCAAAGAAACCAGCTTTCTATTCTTATCAGTGACCAAAATATTAGAAAACAATGAACTTCTAGAATACTATCAACAATACACCGTTGATTATATTGCCTTTTTAGAAAGTGTCTTTAACATGGGTATCCAGCAAAGCGAATTCGAACCTCACAATGTTAGAACCAGTGCCATCTCATTAATGGCAGCATTAGACGGTGTATTGGGATATATGCTGTTTGATGATGATCTAGTACTGGAAGATGTTCTCCAATCTTTTGAGGAAAAATTCATAAAATCTATACAAAAAACTGATTAAAACATATTATAATTGAAAAAAAGTAACTCTGGAGCGAATGAGATTATAAATATAAGTTATAGGTGGATGAAATAGATGAAAATGGAAAAAGTAGCCTTCTATTATTTTTCTGGAACCGGGAACACCCTCCTTGTTGTTGAGAAAATGGAAGAGACCTTCAAAAAGAATGGGGTAAATGTAGAACTTCATCGGATAGAGGAATCTGACCCAGAAAAGGTAAATCTTCAGCATACATTGGGCTTAGCTTTCCCAGTGGCAGGATTATCCACCTATCCATTTGTCTGGGAATTTATCGAGTCCCTTCCACCTGCCAATGGCACTCCTGTTTTCATGGTGGACACTCTTGCAGGATATTCTGGTGGTATGGTTGGACCACTCCATGATAAACTGAAAAAGAAAGGATACAACCCAATGGGTGCATGTGAAATTATAATGCCTTCGAATATTTTCTATATACAAAGCGATGAAAACCGAAGCAAAATAATAGAAAAAGGAATGAAAGAAGCTGAAAAATATGCTCAAGTGCTTAGTGATGGGAAGGCAAAATGGGGAAGCTTCCCTGTACTGCCCCATATGCTAAACACTCTAAGTCGTTCTTTCATGAAGTCATGGGAATGGAAATCTCAACAGAAATGGTTTGGATTCAAAGCCAATGCATCAAAGTGTAACCAATGTGGTATCTGCGCCCAGATATGTCCATTGAACAATATTGAGATGAATGAATACCCAGAATATAAGTTCAAATGTCAGTTCTGCATGCGTTGTGTTTCTTTCTGCCCACAAAAAGCCATACCCTGCAAAGTAAACTATAAAGGGAATACACACAGAGCTGTGAAGGTTAAAGAGCTTTTAAGTAATTAGTAAATGTATGGGGATAATTATTTTAGATTAATCACCTAAAAATGTAATATTAAAAACATATTGGGGTGAATTAAACATTCCAGAAGATGTGAATGAAAAATACTGGATACTGGGTATACTAGGATTTCTGGGTTTCCTCGGCCTTAACGCATGGAGATCCCACGATCCATTACTATTATTCAGTTTCTGTATGTTTGGATTATTCGGTTTTTTCAATTATAAATACAATAGTAAGCTCATAACATATGTTTCCTTAATTGGGGTTGCATTAGGATTGATACTAGGAATATTAGGTCTCTTAGGAGTTATTAAGGTTTAATTCAATATAAATTACCACTATCCTGGTTACTAAATATAAAAATAAGAATTAATAATTTGAAGATATTTATTAAATCAATTACTGATAAAATCAATTAATATGAGGTTTTTTTCTTGTCAAATTATAATTTAGAAGATAAAATGATAGATATTAATAAATTATCTCAAGATGCACTTTCTGATGAAAGTTTATTTAAAGAATTAGTCGCTGGAGTGAAATCAAAGGATAACACTATCAGATCGAACAGTTTCAGAACCCTTCAGCTAATCAGTGAAGAAGAACCTGAGTTTTTATATCCCTATTGGGATTATTTTTACCAGATGCTTGGAAGTAAAAACAACTACCATAAATATATCGCTATTTATATCCTGGCCAACCTCACAGTGGTCGATGATGAAAATAAATTCAATGAAATTTTTGATGAATACTTCAAAATAATAGGCGGAGACAAAGTGATGAATGCATCTCATGTGGCCGCTAATTCACCAACTATCTATAAAAATAAACCAGAACTACAATCAAAAATAATTGAAATTCTCCTGAACACAGATACCATGCATACTGGCAAACAGAAGGAACTGGTAAAAGCATATGCCATTGAAGCCCTCCGAAAAATCTATCCAGATGCCCCTGATAAAGATAAGATTATGGAGTTTGTCAAAGAACAACTAAAGAGTTCCAGTCCCAAGACCAGAGACATGGCTTCCTGTTTTATGGATAGATGTTAAAATAAAAGTATATATACCTCTAACTTTCATAATAGTTACATTGATACTATGAAGAAGACAGAATCAATGTATCCAGTTCCTGAAATGAAAAATAACTTTAAAACTTGGGTAAATATAATTCGATCTCCCTCAACAAAAGATAACAAAACCCCATTAAAAAAATCATTATACATCCGTAGATCAACAAATAATTTACGGAAAAACCCTAATAAATGGAACAGTATTCAATTAAAGGCCAGAGATAAATATTTGGAGAAGATCAAACTTATGGAAGAAATAAGAGAGAGAAAAATCCAAAACAAAACAGATAACTTTATTTACACTCCCAGATACGCTTACCCCAAAGTTTCAGCCAGTAAATAAGTCCAAATTTTTATTTATACAGACTATTTTCTCTTCAATTTCCGGTCAAAATAAAGAATTCAAATCCTGATCCAAGGGTGTTATCTGCCATAAAAGCAGCTTCCAATCATCATATACTTTTTTATAAGTTGCAGATACACTGAAATAACCAGTTAATTCTTCCTTAAATACAAATTTCTCATAACATTGATAGATCACTATAGCTGTATCTCCAGATTTAACCAGTTGAAAATTCGACATGTCGAATTCTAAAAGTTCTAATTTATAAAATAGGTTTTTAATAATAAAATCCTTATCCAAACATCCGAAGATGTTGACTTCATGAAAGTCATCATCTAAGAGATTAAGAAATGATTCCGCATCTTTTTTAATCCATGCATCTTTTCTCTCCTCTTCCTTTTTTATTAAAAAAGTTTTAAGACCCATAAATAATTTACCCCCTATTAGGTTATACGCGATCATCCTGCACAGAAACACAGAAACGACACAGGGCACTGGGATTGTTCATTTGCTTCTCCTTCACCGGGCATAAGAAACGTCCGTTTGAATATCTCAGCTCAAAACCACCTGGAAACTTAGTCCCCACAGGATGTATGGACTCTTCAAGGATAAAAGTAGTATATAAAGCTACTATTCTGGCTATTTTAAGAAAACAGATTTCAGCCTCACTTTTTGCTTCTTTTCGCTGGTTATCCAGTACTTCTAAAAATTCCTTAAGCTTCAATACATCAACAAATCCCTTATACTTACCTTTATCATCCTTTACATCTTTTATCCTGGTAAAAAATGCTTTAGAAAATCTTTCTATGTATTCTTCCCTGTAGGGAGATTGCATATACTGGGCATCTTCTCTTAAATAACTGGTGGCCAGCATGATCTTCTTTATATCGATGGCCGCTGCTTCGCTTTTAAGAGTGGATAATAGTTCATCTTTACTTATTTTACCAGATAGATCAATATCAATCATTTATTTAACCTTATAGATAAAATCTCAAATGTTCAAAATACCTTTTTTCTGATTTAACTGTCGTAATTTTTTTTTATTGCATCTGCTATTTTAGGACCTATGCCTTCAACTTTAAGTAGATCATCCCTTGGAACATGGTTTAAATCGTTGCCGAAGACCCGGACCAAAGCTCGGGCCCTTTTCCTGCCCAGTCGTTTAATTCCAACTACCAGTGGTATGAGTTCATCCTTAACCCCATAATATAACCTGGCAGAAAGGGCCTCTAAATCCTGATTATAATTATAAATATTCAGAACCTCACACATTTCTTTAAAAAATTTCACCATTTGGGAGGCATCGTATGCCGTACGCCGGGCGCCAGCTGCATAGACCCCGAAAACATTCTCGATCTGGTATTCGGTGCGTTCCTCCATCCATTCAATCAGAGCGGCTGTTGTTGCTTCTTTATTACCAATATCAACTGCGAATATGCCTTTACTGTTCAGTTTATCTCTAACTGGTTCTTTGCTCTTTCTACCCTTGAATGAGATGGGTATGATATCAGGGGTCTTGGTGATCTCGTAGATTAAACTGTAAATATCCAGTTCCTTGTTTCTGGTAGCGTATTCCTTCAGTCTAACCGCAGTTTCCACTGAATAATTGGTTCGGGCTATCAAATTTCCCATTGTGGTGGTTTTTAAACCTTCAGGTGTAGGTTGTATTATTCCATGTTCCATCAAAAATTCTAGAGCATGATGAATTTCATATTCCATGCTATCAGAGCCAAACATGCTTAAATATTGATTGTTGCACATCTGGTATCCATAGAATGTTTTTTTGAAGAATTCCTGTATTTCATCAGGGGTTTTTGATAATGTGGATGCTATCTGGGCCAGTATCTGCCGGTAAACGGCGTCTTTGTTTTCCATTATTTTGGAGTTTGTTGCCTCTATCTCTCCGTAAACGTAGTGATCCTTTAGTTCATAGGCCTCTTCCACATTTTTAGCAATTAAATAGGAGTATCCCTCCTCATCATAACCAGGACGACCCGCTCGACCGGACATTTGCTCATAATCAAAAACAGGTATGGTTTGAGGACCCTGAGATGTCCAGCGGGTGTAGTCTCTTATTATTACATTTTTGGAAGGTAGATTAACCCCATACATTAAGCTAGGCGTGGCAGTGATCATGTAAAGGTTTCCTTCTCTGAATTCATCCTCTATTATCTCTTTCTGCTGGTCAAATAACCCGGCATGATGGAATGCAATTCCTTTTTCAACACATTCCGCTAGTTTTAGACATACGCTGGTTGGTCTGGAACCTCTTCTCTTAGGAACTTCCAGTATCTTATTTGAAACTTCTTTAAATTTACTCCTTTTATCTGAGGGGATTATTTTTTTTATTTTACCAGAAATATAGTTGGCCAGAGACTCTGTGAACCTTCTGGTAGATACAAAAACCAGTATCTGGGAAGATTCATCCATGGAATGTTTCAAAACCCTTAATATTACATCATTTTTATTTTTTGTTTCCATCTCCTCGGTATTCAGCACATCCTTGTAGAGGGGCACCGGTCTAAAGACATGTTCAACAACGTGAGCGTCCAGCCAGTTGGCTATCTCATCCATGTTTTTTAGGGTGGCTGAGAGGGCTATTATTCTCATACCCTGGTTTAAGATATTTGATCGGGTAATAGCGCATTCTATGGTGGGTCCTCGTGAAAATTCTCCGATCATATGGAACTCATCTACTATGAGCAGGTCCACTTCTCTCAGGGTGTTCCAGGAAAAACGGGTTAGGGCATCGAAAGATTCAAAAACCATCACTGCCAGATCAGCTGTGGAGGGATGTCTCCCTACCTTTATATCGAATTCTTCAAATTTTTTAAACTCTTTTAGTTTCTCATTTTGGATGGATATTAGTGGCACAGCGTATACCACTTTACCCCCTTTATTTATGGCATCCAAAGCTGCCATAACACCTAATAATGTTTTTCCACTGGCTGTGGGTATGGCCAGTATGTAATTGTGGTCATCTTCCAAGAAACCAGCGTCTACCACTGCCTTTTGAGCGGGGTTCAGTTGTTCTATTTGGGGATAACATCTGCGTATAATCTCTCTTATTTCGGGTTTTACAGATTCCATTTGATCATTGGCCCTCTTAATTCTCTTAAAACAAGTATTGTTAAGATTGTATATCTAATTTTTTTCTTTTTCTATTACTTCAATATCTGATATTCTGGTTGTAGGATATTGTCCATTTTGATCCTTTTCTAAGCTTTTGACCATATCCCATATGGTTAATAGGGCAACGCTTACTCCGGTTAATGCTTCCATTTCCACCCCGGTTTTACCGTTGCATCGTACGCTTATAATGGTCTGTATAAAATTAGAATTTATTTTGAAATCCACATCCACTCCAGTAATCTTCAGTGAATGACAGAGAGGAATGATATGATGCGTGGATTTAACCGCTCCTATCGCTGCTATTTGGGCTGTAGTTAGTACATTACCCTTTTTAATCTTCTCTTCCTTAATTAATTCTATTGTTTCCTCTTTAAGATATATATTTCCGCGGGCCAGTGCTGTTCTTTTAACTACCGGCTTATCTCCTACTTCCACCATCCTAACGCCCTTTGATGAAAGGTGGGTTAATTTCTTTTCGGCCATTTTTTATCACCCTGGATTATTCAATAAAAATAATCAATAAATATTCTTTATTTTTCCATTTTAAATTTATATACCATGATTAAAATTATGAAAACTAAAATTATCATTTTTATAGGTAGAACATTTATTTCAATAAAATAGTAGCTCTCAACATTTGATAATATATTATATTATTCTATTCTAATATGGAATATCTATTTTTCCATATTCCTCTGCCTTTTTTCGTGCTGATTTTCCCATTTTAAGCTTTTTATCAGGGTTCTGGAGGATTTCATCTACTGCCTCTGCTAATGCTTTAGCATCTCCTGGTTTTACAATTAAACCCACATCCCTGGTAACTAATTCCTTTATTCCCCCAACATCAGTGGCGACTGCTGGAAGTCCGCAGGCAAATGCTTCTAATAATGTTATGGGAAATCCTTCTGAAATACTGGGAAGGACAAAAAGATCAGCGGCCGGCATTATCCTATGTACATCCCTGCGGGCCCCTATAAAATATACATCTGATATGGATTTTTTATTAACCATTTCTGTTAGTTCATCCATTAAAGGTCCGTCACCCACAATAACCATTTCCACGGTATTTTGTAGGATTTTTTTAGCTCCTATTAGGTATTTTAATCCTTTCTGGGATACTAAATTGCCAACGAATAAGATTATGGGTTTTTTGGGATTTAAATCTAGTTCCTCTCTAAATTTGGTTAGAGTGTGGGGGTTGAATTTTTCCAGATCCACAGCGTTGGGTGTGATTTTGATTTTATCTTTCATATCGCCTATGTTGAGTTCTAGAATTTTTTGTTTTATGGTTTCATTTACCACTGCCACATGATCAGCCTGCCTAAGTACATACCTTATTAATATCCTTAAAACCGGATTAGATGCTAAAATAAAGATATCAGATCCATGGACAGTTACTGCTACTTCTTTTTTAGTGAAAAAAGCCACCAGAACCGCAATCAAACCAGGGGGGATTATAAAATGAGCATGTATTAGATCAATGTTATATTTCCGGATCATATTGAATAGTTTGATTGTAGCAGTGATTAAAAATATAAGTCCTCTTAAACCTTTGATATTTATTGTAGGGGCAGATTCAACATGGATTCGGTTGAAATCCATTATACCAGAAATAGGATAGGTGAGGACAAATACCTTATCACCTCTTTTAACCAGTTCCTCTGAAAGCAAATAGCTATGTGATGATACACCCCCAATATGGGGTGGGAAATGTCCTAAAAGGCAAATATTCATTTTAATCCCTTAATTAGTTAAAATTAATAATTTTCTTGTTATTATTTTTACTTGCTATGAATTATTATCAATATCAAACTCTTATTTTAACCTGATGATTGGAATTTAAAACACTCCCATCCATTTTTACAATCACCACATCCAACATTCCAGTATATATTCCCTGGCATCTTTCTTTAATGGCCTGGGCAATGCTTTTAAATGTTTCTTTAAGGATATCTTCTTCTTCCAGTATATTCATCATCTCTTCAGTAGTGTTTGCCTGGAAAATATTAGATATTATGCCTTTTTCTGCACCCCTTAGTGCTGCGTGAGCTGCTATTACTTCTCTACGGCCATCTGCTATTCGATGTTCTGTGTTAAATATACCTGCGGCTAATTTAATTAATTTACCAGCATGGCCTAGTAGTATTATTTTTTTAACATTCATCTGTTCTGCTTCTTCGAGCATGTATCCGGGGAAGTTTCCCATCTGAATAATCTGATCCTTTCTATAGAATAGAATTTTTTGGGCAATATTTTCTCCGATATTTCCCGGTACAAAAACAAGTTCTTCATATCCCTGGGCTAAAGCCACATCCAGTTGGTATTTGAATGATTTTTTATAGCTTTCCAGATTCATGGAACGGGCGATCCCGGTGGTTCCCAGTATTGAAATTCCGCCTTCGATTCCCAGACGAGGGTTCAAGGTTTTCTTTGCCAGTTCCTCCCCTGCTGGTACGGATATAATTACCTCAGCACCATTATTTTTAGGAAGTAAATCCATTATATTATCTTTGATCATTTGCTGGGGAACCGGATTAATAGCCGGCTGACCTACTGGAACTTGTAGGCCTGGTTTAGTAACCAAACCAACACCTTTTCCTCCCTTAATAATTATTCCCTTTTCTTCAATGATCCTTACATCTGCGAATATCTCTAAATTTCGGGTTACATCAGGATCATGGTATGACCTCTTTATTACAGAAGCCCTTCCCTGTGTTTCATTAATTTTCTTGATACTATGGATGTCTATCTTCAACGTACCTAAGGGTGTTTTAAGACTGACATATTTAATATCTTCTTCAATTGATTTTAGAGCTGCTGTTGCAGCGGCTGCCGCGGCAGTGCCTGTAGTGATGCCGTATTTAACATCCTTAATATATTCATCTATGTTATTGTGATTTTCCATAATTATGAGGATTGCTCTTCTAATTCTTCTTTGATTACACTTACCAGCTCTTCTTTAGTAGGAGCACCTACAAATTTAACTAAACCGTTTAATGCTATAGCTGGTACTGCCATAAGATTATATTCAATGGCTTTTTCACGATCACGCATTATATCTATCTTTTCTACCTCAATATCATCGGGCATCTCTCTTTTAACTTCATCTACCAGTTCTACAGCCATAGGACAGTAGGGGCAGGAAGGGGATGTAAAAACTTCAATTTTCACGACCATTATATCACCTCTTTATTAAAATCAGGTATGGTACTATAAACATCTATCCACGAACCCTTATATACCTATATATCTGATGTTATTATTAAGTTACTTCTAATCAATGGTTACAGATAATAAAAATGAGGTAAAAAGAATAATTATAGAAATTAACCATTTATTAGTGAAATTTCTAAATTTTATTTAGGGGGCATAAAAAAATGAAAATCAAAGTAAGATCTCCTGGTTCTGCAACAGTAATTAACGCCATTGCCACTGGTTGTGGTTCTGCTTTCGGCATAAAGTTATATGTAGACGCTGAAGTCAAATTAAAATCCGGATCTGATATAATCTGCAGAACAAACCAAGATGTGGACACCAGCCTAATGGAGATATGTGCCCTAAATGTTTTAAGAAAGTTTCAGGTTGAAAGTGGGGTGGATGTGAAAACTGAATCTAATTTACCTGTAGCATCCGGTCTCTCCAGTAGCAGTGCTACTTCAAATGCAGTAACTATGGCCTTAACTTATGCTCTTATAGATCAATATGATTTTAATCCAGTTGATGTGGGATTAGATGATTCTGGGATCTTAAATCTGGGTGTTGATTCTTCACTGGAAGCTGGGGTAACCATCACTGGTGCCTTTGATGATGCCAGTGCCTCTTATTATGGTGGTATTAGCATCACTAACAACCTCCAGAGGAGGATCATCAGAAGAGAAAAATGGTATGGACAAAACATATTAATATATATGCCTGATAAAAAGTCACCTACTGCAGAAGCTGACGTGGCCCGGATGAAAATCCTAGGCCCTTGGGTTAAACTGGCTTTTAAAGAATTATTGAAAGGTAATATTTATCATGCTCTAACTTTAAACGGACTTTTATACTGTTCGGCCCTTCACTTCAATCCGGACATTGCCCTAGATGCATTAGAATCCGGTGCAGTTGCGGCAGGTCTTTCTGGAACCGGTCCCTCATTTGTAGCCTTGGCTAATGATAAAAATTCTCCCATGGTTGAGGATGTGCTGAAATCTTATCCTGGAAAAGTAATAACGACTCATGCTGATAATCAGGGTACAAGGGTGATTTCACGTGGATAAAAAGGAAGCAAAGATTCTTCTAGATGACTCTAGGGAAAAAATAGATGATATTGATGATAAGATTATAGATCTGATAGATGAAAGAACATCTCTTGCTTACCAGATCGCTACAGCCAAAAAAGTGTTAAATAAAGAAATTAAAGACACTGAAAGGGAAGAATTTATCCAAGAGAAGATTAAAAAATTAGCTAAAGACAAGAATATTAATGAAATCAGTCTTAAACAAATAATAGACATATTAACAGATTTAAGTATAAAAGAACAGGAAAAAATTCTAAGGAGGTAAATACAATGGGCAATATCAGAACATCATTTGTTAAAAGAATTGCGAAAGAACTAATTGAAACTTATAACGGTAAATTCACCACAGATTTCGATGAAAACAAGAAGCTAGTGGAAGAATACTCCTCAGTAAGTACCAAACATTTAAGAAATAAAATCGCAGGATACATTACCCGATTAGTAAGACAGCGTTCTTAAACCTATAATAAGACAAAGTTCTTAAATTTTAAAGGATGAATTTATATGGAAATAATCGTGGCCAAATTCGGAGGAACCTCCATTGGAGATGGGAATAAAATAAAAAAAGCTGCCGAATCAGTGGTAAAGGAGTATATGAAAGGTAATAAGGTGGTGGTAGTGGTATCTGCCATAAATAAGACCACCGACGATATACTTAAGATGGTGAATGACTCCATCGGAGATTCGGTTACAGAGAAACAGTTAGCAGACATCGTATCCATGGGAGAAATAACCAGTGTCAGATTATTTTCATCAACCATAGAATCATTAGGTGTTAAATCTGAATATCTAGACCCCCATATGGATAAATGGCCGGTTATAACTGATGATAACTATCTTAATGCAAATGTGGATTTTAACGCCACTGAAGAAAAATCTAATGAACTATTCAATCTTCTGGACCAAGGAATCGTACCCGTGCTATGTGGCTTTTTAGGTAAAGATAACGAGGGTGCCGTCACCACATTAGGGAGGGGCGGTAGTGATATAACCGCTTTCCTACTGGGACACTGCCTAAATGCAAAGGAAGTGATCATCGTAACTGATGTGGGTGGTGTGATGTCCACCGATCCTAACAAACTAGAAACCGCCAGAAAATTGGATAAGATATCAGTGGAAGAGATGAGGGACCTGGCCACCCATGGAGCACAGGTATTACATCCCCATGCACTTAAATACAAAGATCCGCTCATTAATGCTAAAATAATCGGATTTGAACATGGCGATCTATCTGCTATTGGAACAGAAATAATTGGACCTTCAGAAAATGAAATGTTAAAAACAACCGCATTAAATGAAGAACCAATTTCAGTACTGGCAGTGGTAGGAGAAGAAATACTGACCAAAACAGGTATTCTATCCTGTCTAACAGATGCCCTGGCGCGTAAAAAGATTAATATCTATGGAATATCCACCGGACAGAACTCAATAACCCTATTTATAGATAAATCAGTAGCTGATGAAGCACATGAAATATTACATGATGTGGTGGTGGAAAACCAATATCTAAGTTCACTATCCCTGGGCAGAGAAATAGCCATGATAACCGTGGCCAGTCAGGATTTTATAGATACACCCGGTATTATAACCAAAATAACAGAGCCTTTACGTAAAAATAATATTAATATCGTGGAGATCTCATCAAGTCAAACTTCCGTAGTCATTTTTGTGGATTGGAATGATGGAAAGAGAGCTTATGAAATGGTAAGGAGTGTCTTGGAATGAAAATAGAAGGTACAATAGTCGCTATGATCACCCCCTTCACAACAGATGATGGGGTTGATGAAGAAGGAATGCGCGAAAACATAAACTACCTCATTGAAAGAGGCGTAGAAGGTGTACTGGCTGCTGGAACCACCGGTGAATCAGCCACCATAACCCATGATGAACAAAGAAAGATGATGGATATTTTGGTGGATGAAGTAGCGGGAAGAGTTAAAGCCATAGCCGGAGCTGGAAGTAATTCCTCAAAAGAATCATTAAGCCTGGTTAAGTACGCTGAAAAAGCCGGAGCAGACGCCGCATTAGTGATAACTCCCTACTACAACAAACCCCAACCACATGGACTCTTCGAACATTATAAGATGTTAACCGATTCTACAGATATACCAATAATCGTCTATAATGTTCCATCCAGAACAGGTACCGATATTGATGTGGAAACCATTGGTAAAGTTTCCCAATTAGAAAACATAATAGGAATAAAAGAGGCCAACCCCGACCTGGATAAAGTTTCCCAGATAGTTAAAAAAATGGAACAATTAGGTAACAGGGACGACTTCAACATTATATCTGGAAATGATAACCTAACCCTTCCCATGATCTCTATGGGAGCTAAAGGAGTTATCAGTGTAGTGGCCAATGTTGATCCAGAGAGGATGGGTCAAATGGTCAGATACGCACTTCAGGGAGATTATGATAAGGCTCAAAAACTTCATTATGAACTTTACGACCTGATGAAAGTATTGTTCATCGAAACAAACCCGGTACCGGCTAAAGAATCACTTAATATGATGGGCAGACCCGCAGGTCATGTACGCATGCCACTGGGAACTTTAAAAGAAGAGAACAAAGCACAACTTAGAAAGGTTCTTCAGGATCTTAAACTGATCTAAAATGGGCTTGTTCATACTATTTTTTAAATTCTAATTTTAGAAAATACTGGAGTTTATTCCCATCTTGAATTTAATTTTTTAAAAAAAAATTACGGAGATGCATACCATGATTGAAGTTGCAGTAACCGGTGCAAGCGGTAGAATGGGATCAAAAATAATTAAAACCATTCTAAAACAGGAAGATATGGAATTAGTGGCTGCTATTGAGGCGCCTAACACACCATTTGAGGGTAAAGATGTGGGTGAAGTGATAGGAGTAGGGAACTTAGGAGTGGAAATTGCATCCGCTGATGATCTCCGGGACGTTTTAATAGAAAAATCCCCTGATGTACTTGTTGATTTCACCATAGCCAACGCATCAGTTAATACTATAAAAATAACAGCAGAATGTAAAGTTAACCTAGTAGTTGGTACCACCGGGTTTTCAGATGAACAGTTAAACTGGATTAAAAGAACCATAAAAGAAAATAAAATCAAAGCAGTTATAGCCCCTAATATGGCCGTGGGAGTGAATGTATTCTTTAAAATCCTTAAAGATCTGGCACCCATAATGGCCGATTATGATGTGGAGATCATAGAAGCTCACCACAAGCATAAGAAAGACGCACCTTCCGGGACAGCTGTGCGAGCCTATGAAATAATCGCCCAGGAACTAGGAAGAGACACGGATAAAGCAGGCGTTTACGGACGAGAAGGTCTCGTCGGCGCCAGGACAGAAGAAGAAATAGGTGTGCATGCTGTACGTGGTGGGGACATAGTGGGAGACCACACAGTTCTATTCGCTGGAGAAGGAGAACGATTAGAAATAGTTCA
The DNA here is from genome assembly GCA_018263005.1 of Methanobacterium sp. Taxonomy (GTDB): domain Archaea; phylum Methanobacteriota; class Methanobacteria; order Methanobacteriales; family Methanobacteriaceae; genus Methanobacterium_A. Next base: position 467,775 of record JADFDH010000001.1, on the reverse strand, counting down.
CAGAGCACACAGCAGACAATCATTTGTAAGTGGGGTGATTAAAGCCATAAGATACGTTTTAACAGCCCCTGAAGGGGAAATAAGTGATATGGGAGATGTTTTGGGTCTGAAATAAATGTTATTAAAAAAAGATTTTGAATAAATATAAAAATAGAATCAATCAAATTAGGATACAAGTGTAGTAAAAGGTGAAAGTATGGTGAATGTAGGAATACTTGGAGCAACCGGAATGGTAGGACAGCGTTTTATTGAACTATTGGGAGATCATCCTGATTTTGAGATAACCGCCCTTACCGCATCAAAAAGATCAGCGGGAAAAAAATATGAAGATGCAGTAACCTGGTATTTAGATACTAAGATACCAGAAGTGGCCCGAGATATTACAGTGGTCGATACTAATCCTGCTGAAGTCAAGGATGTTGAAATTGTGTTTTCCGCATTACCTGCCGGTATCGCCCTTAATGTTGAACCTAAATTTGCAGAAGCAGGTATGATTGTAGCCTCTAACGCTGCAGCTATGCGAATGGAACCGGATGTACCCCTGGTTATCCCTGAAGTAAACCCAGAACACCTGGAACTAGTGGAAATGCAGCAGAAAAACCGGGGCTGGGACGGATTCATTGTGACCAATCCTAACTGTTCCACCATCGCATTGACCATGACCTTAAAACCATTATACGATGAATTTGATATAAAAAGGGTTTATGTATCCACAATGCAGGCCGTATCTGGAGCTGGCTATGATGGAGTGCCCTCCATGGCCATAGTGGATAATTTAGTACCCTATATCGGTGAAGAGGAAGAAAAAATGGAGACTGAGACCTTAGAGTTGCTTGGTGACCTGGATGAAGGTGTTTTAAATCCTGCCACTTTTGGAGTCAGTACTTCCTGTCACCGGGTAGCTGTCCTGGATGGGCATACTGAAGCAGTTTTCATTGAGATGGGAGATAATTTCTCTGCAGAAGATATTGAAGAATGCTTCCGTGACTTCCGTGGTCTGCCACAAAAGTTAGATCTGTTCTCTGCCCCAGCAGCACCCATAATCGTCAGGGAAGAGGATAATCGGCCCCAACCACGTATGGATCGTAATGCTGAGAGAGGAATGGCCGTTTCGGTAGGCAGGATAAGGAAAGATGAAGCATTCGGTAACAGCCTTAAATATGTTCTGGTAGGACATAATACCATCAGAGGAGCTGCAGGAGCTTCTATACTGAATGCTGAGTTAATTAAAGAGATAATGTAGGGTTAATATCACTTTTTAACTCTTATTTCTCTATTTTTTTATATATTTTTTTACTAGGGAGGGGATTGAAATTTTGGATTATCTGGACGAAGAAACCAAAAACATAATTAAGTTTTTGTTAATTTGTATAGTGATTTTTTTAATCATTTTAGATATATACTGGACTTTTACTGGTACTGTTTCTTCATATTCTCCAGCCCCTTATTCTGGTTTAGGAATTGAGTTAATTAGTTTTTAATTGGCGATCATAGAAATAATAAATTGTTTTTATTAGTTTCTAAACTCAGCAATATAATAAGGACGGAATCCATGGATCATAAAAAATAATTACCAAAAAGTTTATCGAATATTAGGAGTATTATAATAATCAAATATTTTATTCATGAATTGGATTAGATGGTTTTATTGAAAGTTAACAACATTAAATGGAAGGATTTTTTTCAGGCGATTAATCATCCTGCTCTTATTTTAGATTCATCACATCATATTTTAGCCGTTAATAAAGCTTCACAAAAGTATATGGGTTTATCCGAAGAAGAAATAATTGGAAAACAGTGCTTTAAACTTATACATGATTCTAATTCAGCAGATGCTCCTTTCTGCTGTCCCTTGGAGGCCCTTATCAAAGAAGGTAAATCTGAAACTATTGAAATGGAAATGGAAGCCTTTGGTGGTTATGCTCTGGTTTCCTGCACCTCCATATTGGATGATAATGGAAAACTGGATAAAATCATCCATATAGCCACCGACATAACCCAGCGAAAAAGATCCGAGGAAGCTCTCCGAGAAAGTGAAGAAAGATATCGTCTGATTAATGATTCCAGCCAAGATTTTATCTATAGCTATGACCTGGAAAGCCGATTCACCTTTGCAAATAAAAGTCTTTGTGATGCAATGGGTTTAAAATTAAGTCAAATAGTAGGAAAAACCCACTCAGAACTGGGTTTTCCCGAAGAACAGTCCAGGGAATGGGATAATCTACATAGTGAAGTTCATAAAACTAACAAAACTGTAATGGCCATGACAAAAACCCCCATGCCTGATGGGAAGGTACATGATTATGAGGTTATATTAAACCCTTTACATGATGAAGATGGTGAAATTATTGGTATTTCTGGAACTACCCGAGATATTACCCAAAGGAAGGAATCTGAGAAGCAAATCCGGGATTCGGAGAAAAGATATCGAGAACTGGTTGAAACTGCTGCTGAAGCCATAATCCTATTAGATAAAAAAGGAACTATCCTGGAATTCAACCAAAAAACATTAGAATTAACTGGATTTGAAAGCAATGAATTGATTGGAAATAATTTAGTAACTATCTTGCCTAAGTTGAAGATTAACCTTAAAGAAGCATTATCTGCTTTCAAAAACATTTTGATGGGTAAGAAACTGGATAAAATTGAATGGGAACTAATCAACAGGAAAAATAATGAGAGAAAAACAGTGATAGCCCATTACACTCCATTAAAAACGGATGATAAAATCAACACTTTAGTGGTGATCTTAGAGGATATCACCGAGTTAAAATCCAGAGAAAAGAGTTATCGGGACCTGGTAAATACTTCTCAGGTGGGAATTTTTAAAAGTAACCTCCAAGGTGATGTTATTTTTGCCAACCAGGCTATGGCCCACATATTCCATTTTGACAGTGTTGATGAGTTAATGGAAGAAAGTATCGTAAGATTATATAAAAATAAGGAGGATCGCCTTAAATTTCTCAGTTATCTAGAAGAAAATGGATCTGTCACTGATTATGAAGTAGAAACTGTGGGCCGAGATGGTCAAAGTGTAAACGTCTTGGTAAGTGCTATTTTGGAGGATGATGTACTTTCAGGTATGTTCATGGATATCACTGATCGAAAATTGGTGGAAATTAAACTAAAGGAAAGTGAATCTCAGATCAGGGCCATCTTTAATACGGTCCGCTCAGGCATAATTCTGGTGAATAAAGAAGGTAAAATTGATTTTGCCAACCAACATATGATGAAACTTTTCGGATATAAACTCAGAGAACTAATTGGTAAGTCCTATCTAAATTTAACCAGTATTAAACAGCGAAGTACAGCTGAGACAAAAATGTTTGATTTAATAAATGGAAACATTGACGTGGTAAATCTTGAACGCCTTTACCAGCGTAAGGATGAATCAACTTTCTGGGGTCATCTATCCGGTACCCGGATCCTAAATGACGATGGCTCAATTAAGGGCCTTATTGGTGTAATTACCGATATCAGTGATCGTAAAAAAGCAGTTAATGCCTTAAAGGAGTCTTTATTAGAGAAAGAAGTTCTTTTAAAGGAAATTCATCATAGGGTGAAGAATAATTTACAGATCATCTCCAGCTTACTAACCCTATAGGAGGACTATGTTAAGGAGAACCCTACAGCAGTGAATGTATTGATGGAGAGTCAGAACAGGGTTTTATCCATGGCCATGATCCATGAGATGCTATATCAATCAAAAGATCTGGGTTCCATTGACTTCTCAGCTTACATAAGAAATCTGGTTTCCAATATATCCGGCAACTACGGCATAACCAACGTTAACACGGTGATTGATGTGGAAGACTTATTTTTAAATATGGAAACTTCCATACCCTTAGGTTTAGTTATCAGTGAATTAGTGTCCAACAGTCTAAAACATGCCTTTCCAGATAAAAGTCCGGGTAAATTAACCATAAAATTGCAGAAACATAATAATGACAACTTCGAATTAACCATTGCAGATGATGGTGTGGGTTTTCCCGCAGATGTGGACTTCAGAAATAATGAATCATCTCTAGGGCTCAGATTGGTAAATTCACTGGTAAATCAACTTAACGGAACAATAGAACTGGAAAGTGAAAATGAAGGACTATTGGAACATCCTGGAACCAAATTTATCATTATCTTCAAAGAACTGATATATAAAGAAAGGATTTAAATCTTTTTTTTTAAACTCCCTAACTAATTTTTTGTGGATTATCATCTATATTGTTCTACTGTAGAAAAAATGAACCTAAAATATAATATAGTAAGAACTATAATTATTATCCAAATGAAGTTCTAATAAGAAGGGTTAGGCTTGAATAAAAAAAGATGTTTAATGACCCATTTTAGTTATAAAAGAAGTTTAAATACCATTTTAATGTTATTTAGTGTTATAGCTATTCTATTTTTACTCATACCTGGGTGTTATGCTACTGATTCTAATTCTACCAATTCATCGGTTTATGCCCCATCTACGTCTACTTACGCCACAGCAGCCACGCCAAATTATACAATTTTTGTTCTAGATAACACAGTGGGAGGTAATGTCCTAGCAAATCCAGAAATAAGTCAAAATATTCCTAGAACGAATTTAAGTAATCAAATATTTGATATGACAAAACAAGGTTCGGTGGTTTTGAAATTTGGAGATGGTAATGGGCCTAAAATGCTCATATTAGCTGGAATTCATGGAAGTGAGGAAGAACCCAATATAGCTGTAATGAAATTTTTAGAATATATTAAAGACCAGAGTTTTAACGGCACATTGTATGTGATCCCCTTCAGCATTCCCTGTGATACCGCTTTAAACCAGCGAGATTATAAGGGACAAGACCCCAATCGTATAGCCAACATCAGTGGAACCCCTGGTTGGAAGATCGTGAAATTCGCACAAACTGAGGGAATAAAATATCTGCTCGATGTTCATTCAGGTAGTGGTGTTTATCTTGAAGGCTTAATTTATATAAACTCACCACAAACTAGGACAATAGAAGAAAATAATTGGGTATCCTATATTAAATCTCAAACAGGCTGTTATACTATGGTTAATTCAGCAGATAGCAAGGGTATGATCCGTAGTTTTGCAAATAGTAACGGTATAAATAGTATAACCCTTGAGGTAGAAGTAGACACCATACCCACCATGACCGCTGCAGAAACAGAACTTAAAATGATCAAAGCAGCTGCTCAGTACTTGGGCTTCATTGGAAATACTACTACACCTGCATCTTCTGTTACCATGTCCCAGTTGGCATCGGCTTCTGCTACTGTTAAAAGTTATTATGAAAGTAATAAAGTTTTACCCAGCTCAGTAACTATAAACAATCAGTCCATATCCATGTCTTCATTTTTATACATTTTAGCCACCTCCACAGTACAAGCAAACAACAGTTCTACAGCTTTAATAACTTTAATAACAGTTGATGCTGCCAACAGCCCATCCGGAACTATAAAAACAGGTAATATCTATAAGTCAGAGTTTGTTTCCCTGGCACAGAATATATTATCTTATATTTCAATTAATAACAGAGCACCAGATTATATAACTTGTTCCCTAGGTAACATGAGCTTCACCAACACGGTGTACATGTTTACCAAGATAATGAATTACTATAAAACTTACATCCGGTTGCCGAATTATGTTTCTATGGTTGCTTCAGGAAGCACTCCAACCCCTAACCCTACCCCTTCTACAGTTACCCTATCTCAGGTAGGTTCTGCAGCTTCTACTGTTAAAAGTTATTATGAAAGTAATAATGCTTTGCCGGGTTCGGTTACCATTGCCGGTCAGAGTGTGTCCATGTCATGCCTCCTTTACCTGTTAACCACAGCCACCCTACAGGTTAACACTGGTACAATATCAGCCATTACTTTAAAAACAGTTAACCCCTCTACCTGTCCCTCAGGAACTATAAAATCAGGCATTATAATGAAATCAGAGTTCATTACCATGACGCAGACTATTTTAACATATATATCGACCAACAACAGAACTCCAGATTATGTTACATGTTCCCTGGGAAACATGAGCTTCAGCAAAGCAGTTTACATGTACAGTAAAATTACCAACTACTATAAAACCAACAACCGACTTCCTAACTATGTATCTATGTAAAAATGATTTCTTTTAATGTCAAATTATAGCCTTAATTAATGTGACATATTCATCGAATTGATTAAGGTAGTGAGACCGAATATAAGGGCAATAGGAAAGTTTAAAAGGGGACAAATACATAATACTTTATAGTGGTACGATGGCTTTGTTGAAGGACAATGATAGTGAACAATTAAGGCAGTTGGTTAAAGCTTGTCTTTTAGAGATAAGCAAACTGAAGATCGATCTTAAAAAATGTCAAAAAGAAACAGCCCGATCAGGTGAAACTGATGCAGCTGTGAATATAATTAAAGAGGACGCCCAGATAAAATTACTGGAAAAAGAAAAAGAGATTAATGACCTTCAGGAACTATTAGATAAAAAAAATCAAAAATTAGAAGAACTAGAAATAATTAAATACCATTTTAACGCCCTTACAGCTAAACCAAAGAAAGACTTAACCTCATTCCAATCCCAAGTATATCAACTTTTACCAGAAGAAGACAATACATTGGACAAACTCTATGATCATATAACCGAAATTGGCTTCAGCGAACTTTCCCATGAAAACTTCGAACATGTCCTACACAATCTAGAAAGAAAAGGCTATTTCAAATCATCTACTAAGGATGATATAACTTACTGGCAGAAAATAGACAAATAAATTTTTAGTATTCTCCTTAAGCATAACCACAGGAGATTAACCTATTATTTTTATAATCCAATATACTTTATTTTAATCAATATTTTTTCTTAATATATGGTGATGTAACACATCCACTATCCACAAACTATTTATAGAACCTCAAACCCATCGATAAATTACTGTATAAAAAAGAGGTGATTAATGTGGCACAATTAGGTGGCCAAGGCCAACCAGTTTTAATATTACCGGAAGGCACTAACAGATTTTTAGGAAGAGACGCTCAAAGAATGAACATATTAGCAGGTAAAGTTTTAGCAGAAACCGTGAGAACAACTTTAGGACCCAAGGGAATGGATAAAATGCTTGTAGACTCTCTGGGAGACATAGTTGTTACAAACGATGGAGTAACCATACTCAAAGAGATGGATATAGAACATCCAGCAGCTAAAATGCTGGTAGAAGTAGCTAAAACCCAGGAAGACGAAGTAGGAGACGGAACTACTACTGCAGTTATTATAGCAGGTGAATTGCTTAAAAAAGCTGAAAACCTCCTGGACCAGGATATCCACCCCACCATCGTAGCCATGGGATACCGACAAGCTGCAGAAAAATCACAGGAAATCTTAAATGTAATATCCATTGACTCCGAAGACCGCGACACCCTCCTAAAAGTTGCTATGACCGCCATGACAGGTAAAGGAACCGAAAAAGCAAGAGAACCACTAGCAGAATTAGTAGTTAACGCAGTTAAACAGGTAGAAGAAGACGGCGACATCGACCAAGACAGTATAAAAATCGAGAAAAAAGACGGAGCAACCATCGACGACTCCACACTAGTACAGGGAGTAATCATTGACAAAGAAAGAGTACACCCCGGAATGCCTAAAAAAGTAGAAGACGCACGAATAGCACTTTTAAACAGTGCAATTGAAGTCAAAGAAACAGAAGTAGATGCAGAGATAAGAATCACCGATCCAGCACAGATGCAAGCCTTCATTGAACAGGAAGAGGGTATGATCAAGGAAATGGTGGACAAAATCGCAGATGCCGGAGCAAACGTCTTATTCTGTCAGAAAGGTATCGACGACTTAGCCCAGCATTATCTGGCTAAAGCAGGTGTAATGGCCGTTCGAAGAATTAAAAAATCAGATATGGAAAAACTGGCCAAAGCTACACAGGCTAAAGTAGTGACCAATATCGAAGATTTATCCATGGAAGACCTTGGAGAAGCAGGATTAGTACATGAGAGGAAAATCTCCAGTGAAGACATGATATTCGTGGAAGGATGTAAAGATCCAAAAGCAGTAACCCTATTGATACGCGGATCTACCGAACACGTAGTAGATGAAATAGAAAGAGCAGTAGAAGACGCCATAGGAGTAGTAGCAGCCACAGTAGAAGATGGTAAAGTAGTAGCTGGTGGTGGAGCAGCAGAAATAGCCATAGCCAAAGGACTGAAAGAATACGCTGACACCATTAGTGGAAGAGAACAGCTAGCTGTAGCAGCCTTTGCAGAAGCAATGGAAGTTGTACCAAAAACCCTGGCAGAAAACGCCGGTCTCGATAGCATCGACTCCCTGGTAGACCTGAGAGCCGCCCATGAAAAATCAATTTACATGGGACTGGATGTCTTTAAAGGCGAAGTAAGGGACATGTACCGTGCTGGTGTAATTGAACCTCACCGAGTCAAAAAACAGGCTATCCAATCCGCAGCTGAAGCAGCTGAAATGATTCTAAGAATCGACGACGTGATAGCTTCCAGCGGCTCTGGCAGACCAGGACCTGAAGATATGGAAGGTATGCCACCAGGTATGGGTGGAATGCCCCCTATGATGTAAAAGAATATTTAGGAATATTTTAATCCCCCCTAAATTTTTTTTTAATTTTTTTTAAATTTTTAATTTTTATTTTACAAATAAAATGAATAAAAACCATAAGGTTAAACAATGTCTATTCTAAAAAGAAACTCGAAGAAGGATTTTGAAGATTTAGAACCTAAAGAAGCGTTTATAAAGATCGAAAAACACCGTGAAGATCCCGATTTCGTGGTCCTGGATGTGCGCACCCCTGAAGAATACCAGACAGATCATCTGGAAAATGCATTGCTTTTAGATGTTAAATCCATTGATTTCAAAGATGAACTAGAGAAAATGGATAAGTATAAAACATATTTTGTATACTGCAAAGCCGGAAGGCGGAGTTTAAATGCCATAAAATTAATGAAAGAACAAGGTTACAAAAATCTAATCAATATCAACGGAGGCATAGACAAATGGAAATCAAAGAGATTACCAGTAACTAAAAATTAAAAAAAAATCATTACTCTATTTTTCATTTATGAACAAACAACTATTTTCTTAAATAAATATCCAATATATTTAAAAAACGAACATACTATTTTCTTAAATAAATATCCAATATTAAAAAAGAATCCAATTTCTAAAAAAAATAATAAATAAAAAAAATATTTTTATTCTGACTTCTATTAATTGGAGAATATGTGAACAGCTGCTGTTCCGCCTGTCCCACCTATATTATGGGTCATACCAATCTCCAAACCATTTATCTGTCTTTTCCCTGCTTCACCACGTAATTGCCATACTATTTCAGCAGTCTGAGCTATTCCTGTAGCCCCTAATGGATGTCCCCTTGATTTAAGACCTCCAGATGGATTTATCGGAATCTTACCGTCTCTTTCAGTTATACCATCTTCAACTGCCGGGCCTGCTTTGCCCTTTTCAACAAAACCCAGATCTTCTATGGCCAATAATCCGTTTATACTGAAACAGTCATGAACCTCAGCCACATCTATATCCTGTGGTTTTAGTCCTGCCATCTTATATGCCATCCGGGCTGCGTGTACTGTAGCATCTATGGTGGTAATATCTCTCCTCTCATGAAGGCCTATTGTCCCCGATGCCTGAGCTGAAGCCTTAACATAGATTGGTGTATCCGTGTACTTACGAGCATCTTCTGCAGGGCATAATATAACTGCCGCAGCCCCATCAGTGATAGGAGAGCAGTCCAATAATCTTAAAGGATCGGCGACCATACTTGAATTTAAAACCTGATCAACGGTTATTTTCATGGGAAACTGGGCTAAAGGATTCAGGAAACCATTTTTATGATTAATCACACTGAACATGGCTAACTGTTCTCTAGTGGTTCCATATTCATGCATATGCCTCCGGGCCATCATAGCATAAAGTGATGGGAAACTAGCTCCCTGCTGCACTTCCCATTCCTGATCAGCGGCTGTGGAAATAACTGGCGTGGGATCCACCACATCGGTCATTTTCTCCACTCCGGCAGATATCACCACATCATGATATCCGGATGCGACAGCCATAATTCCACTTCTCAGGGCTAATCCACCGGAAGCACAGGCAGCTTCTACCCTAGTACATGGTATAGGATTTAATCCTGCTTGATCTGCAATAAGGGATGCGATATGTTCCTGTTCGACAAATAATCCTGCAGACATATTACCTACGAACATCGCCTCCAGATCAGCCCCTTCTATTCCTGCATCGCCAATGGCCTTCAAACCGGCCTCTGTGATCATATCTCTAAATGAAGTATCCCATAGTTCTCCGAATTTAGTTTGGGACACGCCTATAATCGCAACATCTCTCACTTAAATACCTCCATTTCATCCTAGTAATTCTCTGCCATGGTATAAACCATTTCTATCCTTGTTTAATAAAATATTGAATTAATAATCTTCTCATTTTATGTTTTTAATCTTCAGATAAACCTGCCATCCGCAGTTTTCCTTTGAATTTAGCATATATGGCATAATCAACGTAACATTTATTTTTGATCATGTCCTGGACCTTCGGTGCCAGTTCTCTTTTATCATCTATGGTATCGTTAACCGTTATGGAGAAGGCATCGCTTCCGGCACCTGATCCATATGAAACAGCCATGATACGTTCTCCGGATTTTGCAATATCCAAAATCGCTGCCAGACCAAGGGGAGTGGCTCCGGAATAAGTGTTCCCAACATAAGGGGTCAAAAGGCCCGTTTTATACTGTTCTTCTGAAAATCCTAACTTCCTCGCAGCTCTTATATAGAATTTACCGTTGGGCTGGTGAAGAACAACATGATCATAATCAGAAGCTTCCGTACCCATTTTTTCAAAAAGAGCTTTAGCTCCTGATAGTACGTGTTTAAAGTAAGCTGGTTCACCGGTGAATCTGCCACCATGTTTTGGGTAGGGCTTTCCTTCCCTACGGTAGAAGTCAGGGGTGTCCGTGGTGTAACTGCAGGTTCCCTCAAAATCTGCGATGGTATCCTGCTTACCGACCACATAAGCCGCTCCACCTGCTGATGCCGTATACTCTAAAGCATCGCTGGGAGCTCCCTGAGCTGTATCAGCACCTACAGCCAGCCCATAATCTATTATATTAGAATCAACAAGACCCATACACATCTGAATACCAGCAGTACCTGCTTTACAAGCGAACTCCAGATCCGCAGCGGTTAGGTTTGGTGCAGCATCAACTGCCTCAGCCACTATAGTGGCTGTTGGTTTTACTGCGTAAGGATGGGATTCTGATCCCACATATACTGCGCCTATTTTTTCAGGATCAATAGAAGCCCTTTTAAGTGAATTTCTAGCTGCTTCAACTGATATGGTTGCTGTGTCTTCATCTGGGGCTGGTACTGATTTTTCCTGTACTACCAATCCTCTTGAAATAGCCGCTGGGTCATCTCCCCATACTTTTGCTATTTCTTCAACTTTTATCCTGTATGATGGTATATAAACTCCGTATCCTACTATTCCTGCCATCTTATCACCGTTAAAATAATTGATTACTCATTCCTATAATCTATAATAGGGGGTTTACATGATTAAATTTGAAAATCATATAATATTTCCTGAATTATGCTAATAAGTTCATTCATCAACCCAAATTTTTAGAAATATAGAAAAAAATATAATGTTAATCTATTGTTTTAACCTTTATAAATATATGTGGAAATTCAGATTTATAAATGAATTAATAATCTAATGATTAAAAGAGGGTTTGAAGATGTCGGTGGATGCAAAGAAGAAACTAAGAGAAAAAATATGGAATGACCTTAAGGAAAACCAAATAACCAACCCCCGAAGAACATATGGACGGATACCCAGATTCAAAGGTGCTATGAAGGCAGCTTCCAGACTTAGAAAAACAATAGAATGGGATGATTCCAGTATCATATTCTGCAGTCCTGATTCAGCCCAGAGAGAAACACGTGAATATGCACTTCTCGATGGTAAGAAATTGATCATGGCCTCCCCAAAACTAGAGAAGGGTTACCTTGAAATAAACCCACAGGACGTCATTAACCATGCTAAAATGGCCTCCACCATTAAAGGTGCTTTTAAATATGGTAATACCCTTAAAGAATTCCCCCAAGTAGACCTGGTGGTGGAAGGATCCGTGGCTGTGGATCTTTCAGGCAGAAGATTGGGTAAAGGAGGCGGATATGCCGATCAGGAGCTCGAACACCTGCTTAAAGAAAACGCCATCACATCTAAGACCACTGTTGCCACCACGGTACATGAAAACCAGATCGTTAATGAAATACCCACTGAACCACATGATAAGAGGATCAATATGATAATAACTCCCCAAAGAGTGATTAGGATATAAATTGTTAATTCAGAATATTAATGTACTTAATCATAATCAATCATTTTTAACTAAAAGTATTCTAATAAAAGATCTAAATCCAGCTTATCAGCATCATAGAGGTCGGTTAAACCATATTTAATGAACAAATATTCTTTATCATTCTCAGCTAATATATCCTGGAATGAGATTTGTTCATATTTCTTGCCTTTAATCTCTTCCAGCTCAATTATGCATGTTTTAAGGAATTCAAGAGAATCTTCAAGTTCCAATAATTTATTAATAAGACCATTTTGAAATTTCAATGGCTTCTTATATTGCGTGCCTTCCAGGAAAAATTTTTCAAACATTTTTTCCTGTTTTACTAATTTATAGATCAATATCAGTTTTTCCTGTAATTCCTGTAAATCTTCCTGGTTAATATCCATATTAATACTCCAAATAGACTTATTTAATTAAAGAGTCCAAATTTCCTCTTTTCTGGTAGGCCAGGCCCTGAAACACTGCTGCAATATTTCCAGACTCATCATAGATATCGATGGTGTAGGTGGATAATTTAGGATTTCTGGATATCTCACGGGCTACTGCTGTAATTTTCCCGGCTGTTATTGCCTTCATATAGGTTATACTCACGTTTATAGCTACTGTGATCGGTCCATATGAATTAGCCGCAGCTGCGAAGGCTAAATCTGCTAGTGTGAATATAGCACCACCATGTACGGTGTTAATTCCGTTAAAATGCTCTTTTTTAACCTCCATTACTGCTTTTGCACTTCCGGGTGAAACTTCAACCAGTTCTATACCGCATAATTCAGCGAATTTATCTCTCTTAAAAAATTCCTTTATACTATCCATCAAATCACCTAATTTAAAATCTACAGCTTCTTAGACCTCTCTTTGCCAGATATTGCTGATGATAGTCCTCTGCTTTATAGAATGTAGTTGCCGGGACTATCTGGGTGACTATATCATTCCTGTACCTGCCTGATTTCTGTAATTTCTCCTTAGATGCTGATGCTAGTCTCTTCTGCTCTTCGTTGTGGTAAAATATTACTGAACGATATTGTTCACCTATGTCCGGTCCCTGCCGATTGAGGGTGGTGGGATCATGGTTTTCCCAGAAAACTTGTAACAGTTGATCAAAAGATATCTGGGAAGGATCGAATATTATCTCCACTGCCTCGGCATGGCCGGTTCTACCGGTGCAAACATCTTCATAGGTGGGGTTATCTAAATCTCCACCCATATACCCTACTGATGTTGATATAACACCTTTTAGTTTGCGGAATGTTTCCTCAACACCCCAGAAACATCCGGCTGCGAAGCTGGCCTTTTCCTTATTTTCCATTTTTTTTTATCTCCTCATCCATTTAAACCATTATCATGTTCTTCCTGTAATTTGGATAATATCTTGGCCAGGGTGACCACATCCTGTCGATTATGTTCCACTATAGGGATTAAAGGTCCAATGTTACTGGTTTGCAGATATTTCTCATAAAAAGCCGGGACCTGGCTACTGGGGACATCATCATATCTTTCAAGGTTAAATAAATATTTTTCCAATGTTTGAAGTCTGCAGTTGGGCAGGGTCCTTCCCCAGGTGCGCCGGGAAAAATGCAGTAGATCCAGATGGTGGTAGTTAAGCTCCTCCCAGATACCATGATGAAAATTCCTGCCCTTTATGAAAGGAAGGTCGAAGCTTCGTCCGTTGAAGGATACGAAAACTGTGTTCTTATTTATATCTGATATGAACCCTTCAAGCATGGATTTTTCATCCTTTAAATCTGTGGAAAGATATTGTTTAACTGTTATCTTATTATCTTTTATTCGGGCCAGGCCGATCAATATTACTGGTCGGTCTTTCAGGCCCATGGTCTCAATATCGAAGAATAATAGATCTTCCATATCTCCAAAGGAAGAGGAATACAATAAATAAGGGTGTGAATTGGAACAACGCCTCTTTAAACAGTCCAGTGGTGAGTTTTCCAGTGTATTTAGAAATTCTGTTGCATTATCTTTAAATTGAGGATGATTTAGCAAATCTTCTATAGTTTGGTATCCTTCTCTGTTCAAATTACGTTCCCTGGCCTCTCCAATCCCATTTATTAATTTAATATCCTTCAAAATACATGATAATACCTTCTCTTTTCTTGGGGAATTCAATTTAATTTTTAGAGATTCTTCAATCTTATAACAGGACCCTCCTGGTGTCTGGTATAACTCTCCTTGGAAGACATCATCGATAACATCCCCCTCATGATTATCCAATAACTGTTCCTGTAATCTTCGTGCATTTTCAATTTCTTGCCTAGACATATCTCATCATAACCAACTTTTAATTGTTTAACATATATCTTTAATGCCCCATAAAAAAGTGAAAGATATTAGAGTGGATGGAAATATTGCTTTAGACCACTTTTCTATCTTTTACATTTAGAAGATATTATAAGGGGCCAAAACATAGATTAAGATTAATCTATAAGGAGGAAGCAGATGAAAAAAATACACCTATACACTTTTATATTAGCCTTACTGGCTCTGGTGGTCTTTGCATCCGGTTGTACTTCCAACAATCAAACCAACCAGTCCACCTATGGAAATTATTCTGTCAACGGATTAAGCTTTAATTATCCCAGTAACTGGCTTCTAACCAGCCAGAGTCTTGAATCTAATAGTGTGGTAATTCTCTACGACCCCCAGTTCCAGCAATCCAATGGTACTAAAGGGGACCGATTAGAAATTGTCAGACAACCAAAAAGAGCTAATTTAACCTATGATAGCGTTAAGACCAGTTTGACCAATAATACCAACACCACCCTGAACACTACAGATAGCAAAGTGAACATTACGGGTTTAACTGGTAATGTAACCGTCTTCAGCGGTGCAGATACCAATGGCACGCAGTTACAAATTAAACTGATCTACTTCGACAAAAATAACTACACCTACATACTCAGTTTTCTAACCTTCGGTGGAGTTAATGTCCAGGACCAGCAGAAATACTTCGACATAATAATTAACAGTTTCCAAGCTCCATAAAATCAGTTGGAAACTCTTTAAATTTTTTTTATTAAAATTTTCCGGTATCATGACTGCTCCGGTAGTGTAGTCCGGCCAATCATTTCAGCCTCTCGAGCTGAGGACCCGGGTTCGAATCCCGGCCGGAGCATTATATAAATATTATAGGGTGTTAAAAAACCATTTGGTGCAATTCTATAAGGTAAAACCAGTTGGAACAAATTTAAATATTAGATTTCATAAATTGGTTGGAGTAATTCTAAATATTTGGGGGTTGAAATAATATCAATACTTGAATTCTTAATCACCATTATCCCATTAGCCTTCTCTGTTGTAGGCTCCATAATAATCATATATGGCGGAATCAGAGCTACTATCGATACCTTAATCGGTGAGATAAAACGAAAAAACTATTACGCAGATGTGAGAATCGATTTCACCTACAAAATAGCTCTGGGTCTGGAGTTCTTTATAGCTGGTGATCTGATCAAAACAATAATCACACCCACCATCAACGATATCATTATTTTAGCAATTATTGTGTCCATTAGAACCATCATAGGCTACACTTTGAGTAAGGAGTCCAAAGAATTGAAGAATGATATCGAAGGGTGATTAATTTTAATGGAATGAAAATAACTAAGAGGAATAATTAAATTAATTGAAAATATTAATCAAAAAATATATTTGGTTTTTATAAAAAATTTATTAATAGTTTTGGTGGAGATGATCAAATGGCTAAAGAAATAAAACAATTAGTAGTGGGAATAACCCGTGAGGGAGATATAGTAGTTAAAAGTGCAAGAGGAAGAATGTACCAAGTTAAAAAATCAGCAGACTTGAATTTCAGCTGTGAAGACTTGTTTAAAGACGTTGAAAAAGAATTATTTGCTACCATAGATACAGAAGCAGAAACCTGGGAATGTATTGCCATTGGATGAAGAAGAAATTATATCTATGAAAAAGCAATATGGTTCCAAAATCAGGTTTAAATAAGTGAAGGCTTGAAAGCTTAAAATTAATTTTATTTTTTAGATTTCTATTTTAAATATTAAAATATTTAGTTAATATCCTTTTAATGGGTTAAAGCTTAGCCTATTTTGCTAGAAAAACTTAAAAAAAGGGGATATTTAGTCCCTTTTTTCTGAAATTTTTCTTTTATGTTGCTGTTGGTTCTGCCTTACCTGATACATAGGCTAAAGCTATGGATCTTTGAACGTAGATGTATAGATAGGGATATAATATCAGTGAAGAGATTATGGAGTTTATGATTCTTCCCATGCTTACACTGCCCATTGCTAAGAGGAAGCTGATAAAATCAATTATGAACCCGCCTACTACAGTAATTAAGAGGGAAAGGACCACTAATAGGATATACCATACTATCATGTTTCCCCAACCGATACTGGATATCTTTGCAAAGACCTCTTTTAACCTGAATGCTGCTTTAAATTCTCCAGTATATGCCAGATGGGCTAAGGCAATGGCCAGAATAGGGAATACTATTAATATGTACAAAAGTGCAATGAAGATCCCTATGATTCCCCCGACAGCAATGGTTGATAATAACACTGAAGGATCAGATATGGAATTCATTAGATTAGGATCGGCTATGTATGGTGCTAAAGAGGATAGAATTGCCAGTGCTGAAAAGATGATAATGATTACAGCAGGTATAAGATATATAAATCCTACTAAGAAATATTTAACCCCATTTACGAACAATTCACCCCACTTATCAAAGTCTGGAAGCTCATTTATTCCTGCAATGGAAGATTCTAAGATTCTTAACTGATATCCACTGGCAAAAAGCCCGATCAACCAGGCTAGTATGCTAAAAATAGCCATGTAAACGGTGTTGTAAAAACCTAAATAAGCAGGTAAACTACCAACCACACCTCCAATTACTAAAATTATTCCCAATAAAAAAAACTTATTCCAACCAGTTAAAGGATATTTAAGCGCATCAGAAACTAAATTACCAACATCCATATTCAAATCCCCCCTCTTTTTATATTATAATATATTATTTACATAATTATTAATTATTTCTACATCGGAGCATAATCTAGTAAAACAGAGAATTTTATTGATAATAAAAAATTACAGGTTTTTATGATAATTTCTTTTTTTTAAAATGTATCAAAATTCAATCTCTACTACTCTACCTACTCGTCCATCTTCCAGTCTTACTTTAATTCCATGAGGATGATGTGATGATCGTGTTAGTATATCTTTAACTATTCCTTTTGTTCGTTTTCCTGTGCGCTGATCTTTCTTTAATATAATATAAACTCTTGAACCTTGTTTAATATCATCACGTTGTTGCCCGTTCATAAATGAAACCTCCTAAAAAATTTATTTAAACTTTTTTGTAGCTGACTAATAATCAGATCCTACACCTATTTAAAAGAAAATTTATCAGCATAACTACTTCGCTTAAATAGAATAACTATCAAAAATTTATTACCTCGCAATACATAAATATGTATAAGCATATAAGATATGTATAAACATATCATAATTTTTTTGGAAGTGGTTTATATGAGTACTCAAAAGGTTAGAACTACTTTAAACATTGAGAAAGATTTAATGAAAGCCATTAAATTAGCTGCAATTGAGGAAGAAAAAACTCAGACAGAAATTATTAACGAAGCTCTTAAAAAAGAATTTATTGACATTCAAAAACCTAAAAATAAAGCTAGAAAACCATTATCTCTGGTATCAGGACTTTTTAAAGCAAAAAAACCATTTAATAGTGTTAAACTAGTAAAAAAAATAGAAGATGGTGATGATCATTGATATTTTTAGACAGTAGCTTTATAATAGGCTTATTTGTAGAAAATGACCATTGGCATGACGATGCTTTAAAGTTATCCGGATATATTGACACCAAAGATGAATTAGTCATTTCAAATCTAGTATTAAGTGAAACAATAACTGGAATAAACAAGAAAATAGGTGTTGAAGCATGTAAAATCGTTTTTAACTATATTATGGATAACTTTACCATAATAACTGAAACAAAAAAATTATATCCCAAAGCAATGCAAACCTTGGTTAAATACCATAACCTGTCCTTTGCAGATAGTGTTTCTATAGAAATAATGAAATTAATGAATATAAATGAAATAGCTTCCTTTGATAAAGATTTTGATGGTAAAAAAGGGATAGAAAGGTTACATTAATAAATTTCTCTACCATTGATTTTGATCTAATGAACATCTTAATTATTGGTTTAATACGGCTATTTTAACACCTTATCTATGTGTCTTTAAGTTCTGGAATCCTATCTCGAATTACTTCCCATAAAATATTCCAATCTGCAGCAAAATATTGGTGGATCAATTTATCAAAGTTAGCAGAATCAATAAAATTAAGCACGTTCATATTTTATCAATTATATTATGTTGTGCCATATTTTATCTTCTTCTGGATTATTCAACAGCATATGAATTTTTACCATTAAATATGCCCATTGCTATAATTTCCTCCAGTTTTGGAATGAAAAATGCATCTATTGGGACTTTAATAGTTTTACCATCTACATAGTTATTAATAAATTTGTAATATTCATCATGATATTCTGGCCTATCCTCATCTTCATAATTAAAACTAAGGCAGTACCCTGAAAATATTATCCCTTTATGATCTGTGATTTGTATATTACTAATCTTATCCTGATGATATGTTATTGGTTTTAATCGTCTAAGTGAACTACTGTTACTTAATCCGGGAGGATTCACATTTCCGTATATTTTTATATAGTTGGTATTTATCTCAACTTCGATTATTTCACTCGTCTTTATTGATCCTCTGGGGAAATATCCGAGAATGTTTTTTAATTCATATCCGCAATGAATACAGTATTCTTCATTAAAGTTAGATTGTTGACATTTTGGACAGAATTTACCTTTTTTTGTATATATTTTATCAGAAACACCAAGAATACCTAAAGATATTAACAATAATATAACAAATACAATGATCAATGTGAATAAAGGAGTATAAAGCCAGTTTAAAATTAAAACTATTAATAAACACCCTAGTAATGTAATTATTAGGTATAATATGGGTTTACTCTTTTTTCTCCAATTTAAGATGTCCTTTAGGCTTTCTCGACAATTTTCGCAGTATTCATTTTCATCTGAATTTTTAACTCCACATTTTGGACAATACAAATACATCACCTAAAATTATTTATTTAAAAGAACTCCGATAAATCTCTTTAAACGTTTGGTTTTTATTATTTTTTTAATATTATATACGGATTGATATTTTTCCCGCTAGTGTGTAATTATACTAATATTCTTCATCAGTGGCTTTAATCAATCATGATTTTTTTAAAATTTAAATGTTTTTATCTGTGAATAGTATGTTTTAGTCAATATTTTCTGAAATAAATGAATATTGTAAAATGTCTTTTTAAAATCATTAAAAAAATATAGAATTAAAGATAAAAACACTTCATCAAGCACTTTTACTAGTTTTAAATTATAATAAAAGATAAGAAAAGAGTTATACGTTCAATTTATTCCACAATTTTAAAAAAAATGGGGAATTTTCTTATTTTCACAGAAATTTATTTTAAGGTTACTTTATCCCCCAATACTGAAATTAAAGATTTTGCCTGTTTTTTGTATTTATCTCCTTTCCTTTCGGCAAATTCAAATTCAATTGTCTTTTCATATGTCACTATTTTAATCCTGGGGACCCATAATTTTTTGAAAATCTCGATGTTTTCAATTTCACTGTAGGGTATTGTATAGTTTTCGGGGTCTGAATTTACTATCTCTGAGATATCTAATTGTTGGTCTCTAGTTCTAGTTTTTTCGACGTGGCTCTTTTCGATTTTACCACCAACTTTGTGACCAATTAAACCGCCTGCACCCATCCCTATACCATCTAAACCAACGGTGTATACTCCTCCTTTAGCTACGATCAATTTTTTTGTTGTGAAGAAAAATGTTTTCCTGGATCCTGCGATTTTACCCTCTTCTCGTCCCTGTACATAAATAATCTCAACTATCTCTTCGGTATCCATTATCTCTTCATTTGAAATATTAGAAACACTACTTTGACTATCTAAATTGCTATTTTCCAATTTTTTACCACATTGCGAACAAAATAATGCTAAATCATCTAGTTTTTCACCGCATTGAGTACAATAAACCACTGAATCACCTCTTATTAATTAATCTATAAACGATTATTAACATTCTGTTTAAAATTTTTATCTAATTTATTTGCTAAGAATACTTTTTACGATTAAAAAATGAATAAACTCAAGAGAACTAAATATTAAAAGGAAATCTATTATTGTCAAATTACCTTCAATCATAATTCTAAATTTTCCTGGATCTATTCTACAATACATACCTTCTAAATTAGGAAAAAAATCCGCACAAAAAATCAATAGATGTGAACATGACTTTATTATTGGATCTGAGATATGATTCGTTAATTTGATTTGATTTTATGGGACATTACAATAACCACTTATTTATTCCTTATTTTTAGTTTTTTTTTGTTATTGTATAATTTTTGAATTTACTTCGTTATTCAATACTATAACGAAGTTAGATCTATAACGACCCTATGGTTAACAATATTACGGTTAACGAAGTAAAAATTGTTTTGAAGTCTATTTCATTTTAAATTAGAGAAATCATCATATTTTGATCATAAGAATAATATTAGTAACATGTAGAGGCCGGCTATTATTATTATAAGCCCAGAAAATATTCTTATATAACTCGAATATTTGACTAATCTCTTTATATCTATCCTAGATGTTAAGAAGGCTAGGATTAGGATAGTGAAGGCGAAACCTGCACTATATATTAGCATGTTCACGGCGCTGTAGAGCATGTTACCTGTGGAGGAGCTGTAGGTGGCTACTGCAATTATGTATGGCCCAAAACAGGGTGACCAGGCCAGGCAGGTTAAAAATCCGAAGAGAAATGATCCTAGAGCTGCGTTTTTATATTTTGTGGGGTTTGAAATTTTAAAGATATTATCATTAAACATAAAATAAAAACCAAGTACAATGAGCAATATTGCAGCTACTGCTTTGAAATAGAAGAGATAATAGTTTATAGCTGCCGTGAAAATGACGGTTAGTATGGTTAAGATGCTGAATACAACGAAAAAACCCAGGGTAAACCCTATGATTTCTCCGGTTTTTTGCCTGACCAGGGAATGTCCCACTATAACTGGTAAGACTTTCAGTACACATGGTGAAATAAGAGAAGCCATACCAGCTAAAAATGAGAGTATTAAAGCAATATCCATTATAATAACCAATTTTATTAAAGTTTGTTCAATAATTCCCCTGGTTCTATATAACCCTGAATTCTTTTTATTTCCTTTCCATTTGTATCTAAAAACACTAATGTAGGAGTGGTGATGATCTGGTACTGGCTAGCTAGATCAGGGTTCTCATCCAGTTTTATTTTTACCAGCACATAATTTTCTTTTAATTTCTTATTGACTGGAGGATCTTTAAAGGTGACACTATCTAAATTTCCACAATTATCACATGAAGTGGAGTAAAAATCCAAAATAACAGTTTTATTATTCATTTGAGCCTGTTGTAGAGCATAATTAACATCATAATACCATGTAAGATTGTTTGAGTCCTTTTGATTGAAATTACCCAGATTGATCATGGTAAAAACTGCTAGAAAGATGACTATAACGATACCCACTAATATAATTGGATTTTTCATATGGGCTATTTAATATTTTCAACTTTATATATTTATGGTAAATATTAAGCAATTTATTTAAAAATCATAAGATATGGGAGACTATTTAATCAATTATCCTCTAAATAGTCTATGAAATAAAATATGGAATAAAATTTTGATGTGATTTAATATGATCTAAGGGGTGGTATGGGAAGAATTTATTAATTAATCTATATTTTTTAACAAAAAGAGTATTTAAAAAAGTAATGGAACTGTAGACTAATTTATAAAAAAAAGGATTTTGTATCCATTTTTTTTTTTACATGGATACGTAGTTGGGTAGTCGGTTGTTGGTTTTGTAGAAGTTCATTATTTTGCTGTACATGTATACTGCTTTGCTGAAGCTCAGGTTCCCTAGAGAGCTGCTAATATAGTCTGGTGCTTTGTTATTGGTGGATATGTATGTGATAATGGTCTGTGCCAGGGTGATGAACTCTGCTTTATTGATATTACCTGTTTTGATGGTTCCGGAGGGGCTGGTGGCAGGGTTAACTGTTTTTAAAGTTATTGCAGCAGTTGAACCAGTATTTGCCTGAACCGTCGCCGTGGTTATAAGATGCAAGAGTTGGGACATATTAACAGACTGACTGGCGATGGTCACCGAACCCGGCAACACTTTATTGGTTTCATAGTAACTCTTAACCGTACCCGCAGCCGAACCCACCTGACTCATAGTAACCGTGGTGGGAGTGGGTGTTGGCGTGGTACCCGAAGATGATGCGGCCATAGAAACATAATTAGGCATTCGACCGTTACTCTGATAAAAATTCAGAATTTTACTGTACATATAAACCACATTCTCAAAACTCATATTACCCAGAGAACTCGTCAAATAATTAGGAGCCTTACCATTAACTGAAACAAAAGACAACAAACTCTGCGCCATACTTACAAACTCAGACCTATAAACACTACCTGCCTTAATAGAACCAGAAGGACTAACCGGCGCATCAACGTCTTCGATGTTTATAGGTGCTGTAGAACCGCTATTAAGATTAACTGCAGCGCTACCCAATAAATATGAGAACTGAGCCATACTAAGCTGATTACCATTAACCGTTATGGTGGCTGGTAAAGCCTTATTTGTCTCATACTGAGTTTTAACAATGGCCGCGGCACTATTAATTTGAGCTATGCTGGCTGTTGTAGAAGGATCAATGGATGTTCCTGTGAAATTAGCTGCCCATACTACCAGGTTTCCTAGTATATCCGGGTATTTAGGATCTAACTCGGGGTGGGGTCCTACGATCACCGATCTTCCCAGGCCGTAGTAATCACCTACGATTGCTCCCAGTCCCTGAGAATTGCAGCTGTTATCAGCATAGGTGGCGAAGGTCACCATATCCCCTCCAGAAGCATACATAGCAGGTCCGTTGTAATGGGCCATAGTGATTATACCCCCATATCCGAATAATTCCTCTCCTGCTGCTTGAATCTGGATAGGCACATCTCCTTCCACCCAGGGCCTGGTGGCCATCACATGAGGTGCAACTCCCCATCCATTGTAGTTACCATGATAACTGCTCACCACTGTTTTAACACCAGAATAGGCTCCTGCACAGATTCCTAAGTATCCTCCCCCATTGGATACGAAGTTCCTGATTGCTGTGCCGCTGATGCTGCTGCTTGCAACATAGTAGTCACCATCCGCACCTCCAGGTAAGGCTACAACATTGTAACCAGCCAGTTTTGTTGATGTGATGGTGGTGGAGGTGGCATAGGTGAAATAATATCCGGGTACTAGGTTATTGGCGTTGGCTGTGTCTAATCCGTTTTTTATTCCTGCAACGCAACTGGCGATGGAGTATTCTCCATTGTAGATGAGAACTTTTATCTCTTGAACAGTTCCTTCAGATGATCCGGTGCCTTCTGATTGCATCGTATTGGAGCTGGTATAGGTCGTTATTGACTGTGTTCCTGTGTTTGTTGATGTATCATCAGCTGCAGTCCCTGTAGTTAAGGTTACTGACAAGCCTAAAATTAGTAATATTATGAATATAATTTTGTTTTTAATTTTTTACACCTCCATTTTGTAAAATTTGATAAATTTTTTAAGCGTAGTTATTATTCTGATTGATATATTATATAAAAATTATGAAATCCCCCATTAATAAAGAGTTAATTAGGCAATTCACATGTAATAATAAGGACTTACTATTTATTCTCTCTTAAACTATTTTTTAACATCCCTACCTATTCGAAATGCTTTTCCCAGGAATTCACCTACCCCATAATATGCCATACCTGCTGGATCGTATAATATGGGTTTAATTTTTGTTATATCCGGATTTCCATCAGCATTAGTGTAATCTGAGTCCACTTTCACGTCCATGATCTCCCCAGTGAAGTGGGTGTGCAGGCCTAATTCCACGGTATTCACCAGTTTACATTCCAGTGTAAGTGGGAATTCATCTATATAGGGTGCGTTGACCAGTTCACTTTTTATAGGCGTCAGTCCGGTTGTATGGAACTTATTTTCGTTTTTACCAGATGTTATTCCAAAATAATCCGCTTCTAGGACATATTCCTTGGTGGGTATGTTGATGGTGAACGCCTCTTGCTGGGTAATATTCCCATGGGTATAAGTGGCCTCTCTTAAGGATATGGATACGCACGGCGGGTTAGAACAGGATATACCACCCCAGGCTGCGTTCATAGCATTAGGTTCTCCAGATTCATCGTATGACCCTACAATGAGTACTGGTGTAGGGTAGATTATGGTCTTTGCTCCTATAGATTCCTTCATATTATCATCTCCATATTTTACCTTTGATCATTTCTTTTTGAATTTTTATATTCTATTTTCAATACTACCATTTATCATATCTTACTAATTCTTCTATTTTTTTCCTTTTTTTTGGTCCGGGTTCATCCGCTGGATAACCTAAAGGTGTGAATACCAGCGGTAATACATCATCAGGTATATTTAACACTTCTCTGGCCGCTTCTAAATCAAAAGCTGCTATCCAGCAGGTCCCCAAACCCAGACTGGTGGCGGCCAGTATCAGATGGTCCATGACTATAGTAGCATCCACTTCTGTGTAATTTTTACCGTCTCGACGGGTCCAGCCCTGCTCTGGTAATGCGCAGGCACAGATGATGATGGGTGGCTGGGTGAACCAGTTAGCAGGATATATGCGTCTTAATTCCTCCTCTATTCCCTCTGTTTTAATCAGTAGTAACTTGAAAGGCTGTTTATTGGCTGCTGTAGGTGCTAGACGTGCGGCTTCCAGTACTTGTTTTATTTTAGCTTCTTCTACTTCATCAGATTTATAGCTACGTACGCTGTACCTCTTTTTCATTAAATCCAGTATTTCCATACTATTTTCACCCCTTAATTTCTTTTTATTTTATTTCAAGATTTTTATCATTATACTTGTATTTTCATTGAAATATCACTCTGTATTTTTATTATCTAATCAACTGTATTTTTCTATTGAAATTATCTACATTGAATTTAATTATTATATCAACTGTATTTTTTTTATTTGAAATTACTCTGCTCTAAATTTATACAACTTAAACAAAAATTGTAGAGATCGTCCTAAATTCATTGTCAGATATAGACTGGAAGATGCATTTACAGTATATTCGCATGATTTGATAGAAACATGACTGATTTTGAAGTCAGGGATTGTTTTTAAAATTTAATTATATTTAAAATTTAATTTTATAAAAAAAAATGAGGAAAAAAATTAGATGGTTATTTTTTTTAATGATTCACTAAAATTTGAATTAATAAAAAATTAATAATTTGATTCTTATAGCTGGGTTACTGGTAACCTTCTAAGCCAGCCCAGGTCGCTTTGATATAGCATCCTTATATCGGTGATTCCCAGACGGATCATGGCTAATCTTTCTATTCCCAGTCCAAAGGCTGCTACGGGAGTCTCTACACCTAATGGTTCCAGAACCTCTGGCCTGAACATTCCTGATCCTCCCAGTTCTATCCAGCTTTCCTTTTCCGGGAGATATATCTCACATTCTGTTGACAGGTAAGTGTATGGGAAGTATGCTGGTCTGAATCTCACCTCAAAACCTAGTTTGTGGTAGAATTCTTTGAGAATACCTAGTAAATTCTGGAAGTCTATATTTTCATCTGCTATGATCCCCTCTACCTGGTGGAATTCTGGTAAGTGTTTGTAGGTTATGGTCTCTCTCCTGAAAACACGTCCCACAGAGAACATCTTCAATGGTGGTTTATTATCCTTCAGGAACCTTGCTGAGACACAGGTGGTATGGGTCCTGAGCACTGATTGCCGGGCCACCTCTTCATCCCAGGGATAACCCCATCCTTCTGATCCGGTGCCTGCTCCGTCTTCATGTACTCGTGAAACTCTGCGAACCAGTTTTTCACCAGGTAACTTGGCCATTTGGGGTACTTTGATATAGAAGGTGTCCTGCATCTCCCGGGCTGCGTGGTCCTGGGGCTGGAATAGGCAGTCGAAATTCCAGAAAGCTGATTCAAGAATGGTGCCCTTTGATTCTGTGAATCCCAATTTTATAAAAATATTACGTATTTCTTCGATGGTTCTCTGTAATGGATGGATTTTACCAGGGTAAACCAGAGGATACTCTGCCTGTATATCATAGGGTCTGAATTCAAGCTCCTTCCAGCGTCCTGTTTTCAAATCATCATGGGTCAGCTGAGTGGTCTGGTCTTTTATCACTATTCCCATCTTCATTACTTCATAACCCTTATCTGTAAGGCTAAAGGTGAATTTATGCTGTTTTTTTATTTTAACTATATTTTTTCTTTTTTTAAGGAGATTAAGCCCCTCTTTTATGGCTTTTGATGGATCCAATAATAATTGCTGGGTTTTAAGAAGTCTTTCCAGTAATATTTCATCATCTGATTCTATATTCAAAGCATCCTTACCATTAGGAGTTATTTTTATTTCACCCTTCTCCAGAGTTGCCCATTTCTTCTTGAATAACCATCCTATGGCAATATTTACTTCCGATGGATCTAACCCGGTTTTATCTGGGACATCACTTATCCTGATGGAATCTTCCCTTTCCAATGCTTCTAATATTTTTCTTTCAGGTAAACCATACTCTGCATATTGTTTACCTGTATCGCTTAAGCTTAAAACTTCTTTTACCTCTTTATGTATCTCTATTATATCCTTAGATTCTAAAGAATCTGCTGCACTCATCACAGCTTTTATATCCATATCCTCTAACTTTGAAATTTCTTCTGGAGTGGCTTTTCCCTTTTTTTCTTCTAAAGCCTTGAGAATTTTCTTTTCATATAAGTGTAGTTCATCTATTACTTTCTGCAGCATAAAAAGGACCTCTATTTCCATTTTTCCTCAAGTAGTGCTATCATCAACGATGAAGCTGTTAAATCAGCTGTTGTACCCGGATTATATTTCTTATCCATCAAATCCTGGTCAAATTTTTCTAATAGAGTTCTTCCCTCGTGAGTTAATATTCCGCCCTTATCTAATATAACTTTGGCATCAGCCCTCACAGTTTCGGATATGGTCTGGTCATATTTACGGGAGATAAGGGTATCTGATTTTTCAGATAATATGGTGAGAAAAGTCTGCACAGTGGCTTTATTTATTCCATGTTCTTTTTTTAATCGTTTATAAGTAGGATAGCCTAAATTAAAGGTTACCGGCATCTTATGAGTTAATTCATATGCCAATGCATCCCATGAGCTAGAAATATCTAATACCTGGAACATGTTGATTTCTTTTTCCATAAGTTCCATTTTTGCTTCTTCACTTCCCACGTCTAAGGCTTCCTGTTCACCCATTCCACCTGCCTGGGCTATGTTAATAGCATCGTATAAATTAACAGCATCCGATGAAGTGCTATTTATCATAATTGCATGGATGTTATCCTGCAAGTCACCAAAATCCTCAGTTAATCCAGCAGCAGCTGCAATAGGAGTAAGAAGCATTATAATACCTAAATTAGTGTTATTTTCCACCCAATTATTGGTCTCCACTACTGCTTCTCTGATTGATGCACCTAAATTAATCTTATCAAGTTCTTTTTTATCCTTAAACTTCGATGCATGCTGAGCCGTCTTTTTAATGGTGTCTCCAATTACGATTCCGCTTATGAGAAAATCCTCAAACACCATATCATTAAAATCCTGAGTACGATGAACGTTTCCAGGTTTAGGATGGCCGCTGACTTCCAATACCGAAGCTATCTGGGCTATTCTGGCTATCAAATCCGAATCCATAATTAACGACTCCTAAAATAGAAAATCAGCACTTTTTTATGTCTATTTCATTTTTTAAAACTTTAGGAGCGAAATAGGAGATTATTAAATCTGCTCCTGCCCTTTTAATTGATATCAAAGATTCCCATATGGACTCATCTGTCAAGTAACCGGCTTCTATACCAGCCATCAACATCGAATACTCTCCACTTACCTGATAAGCAGCTGTTGGGATTTTAAATTCATTTTTAACTTCTTTAATAACATCAAGATAGGGTAAAGCAGGTTTTACCATGACCATATCTGCTCCTTCCTTCAGATCTAAATCAACTTCCCTTAAAGCTTCATTTATATTAGCCGGACTCATCTGATGTGTTTTACGGTCCCCGAATGATGGTGCAGAGCACACCGCATCACGGAAAGGCGCGTAAAATGATGATGCATACTTAGCAGCATATGACATGATCAGGGTGTCATAAAATCCATTCTCATCCAGTGTTCTCCGAATGGCATCCACTCTCCCATCCATCATATCAGAGGGTGCAACTATATCCGCACCAGCCTCTGCATGGCTTAAGGCTATTTTTGAGAGATGACTGAGAGTTTCATCATTCAATATCTGGTCACCGTCAACGATTCCACAATGCCCATGGGAAGTGTACTGGCACATACAAACATCGGTTATAACCACCAGATCAGTCTCTGCTTTTAATCTAGCTACGGCCTTCTGAACAACGCCTTCTTTATCATAAGCAGATGAACCTTTCTCATCTTTATTCCGGGGTAGACCAAAAAGTATCACAGATGATAAACCAATTTCTTCCAGGTTTTTAGCTTCCTGAACAGCGTCTGCTAAGGAATATCTGAATTGTCCGGGCATAGTGTCTATGTGTTCTTTTTGACCATCTTCTAACTCTTCTTTAATATATAATGGATAAATTAAATCTTCCGGATTAAGCACGGTTTCCTGTAGGATTCTTCTTATCTGAGAGTTCTTTCTCAGTCTGCGCATTCTGGTGGTGGGGAATTTTATATAGATCACCCTAAAAATATATATTTTCCATTTCTAATTGATTATTTAATAATTAATCATAATGATATATAGCATTTTGTTCAAATAAATTCAGTAAACATATGTATGTTTATTCATTAATTAACGAAAGAAGAGGATCCCCCGGACCATGAGGTTTTTTATTGTAGTATCTTTTGGCATGTTCCACTAATAAAGCATGGTACTCCTGATAAACAGGGACTTCACGGGCTAAATTTGATTGGAACAATTCCTTTAGTTCTTCATATTTTATATTCTCTTCCACGATTTTAAGATGAGTGAAAATCCTACGGGTATAGGTGTCCACCACAAATTCAGGGACTTTATATGCGTAAAGAAGGATTGAATCAGCTGTTTCAGGACCTACACCTTTAACCTGGAGTAATTCATTTCTGACAGGTATCCCACCATTCAACTCTATAAAAAACCTTGTGATTTCCTTTAAATATGTTGATTTCTGATTCAGAAAACCTGCACATCTTATAGCTGATTTAATTTCCTCATCTTTTAGTTCTAACAATTTTTCTGGATTTAAAGCACCATTCTGGTTGAGATTATCTACCGCAGCACTGGCCTGCATCCAGGAAGTGTTCTGGGTTAAGATAGAACCGATTATTACTTCAAATATCTGGTCCCTTTCCTGGGGTAAATCATAATTTAAGGGGTGATACCCTTGTTTCTGGCCTTTTTTACGGGGATTCTTTCCTTTAAAATTTATTAACGGCCACCAGCCTTGTGGACCGTATAGATGGTATAATTGGTGGTAGATCTGATATATCTGATTTTCCGGCTCACTCATAATCAATAAATAGTTAAATTAAACATATATCTTTATAGATCATTCGGAGGATTTTTGATGGGTAATCCTCAAGTAGAAACCTGGAGAATATATGCAACCATATTCGTTGGTTGGGGATGGCTGTTTGCCTTGCTTTATGGCTGATATTCTATGCCGGTAATTTAAGTATACTGCAGAATATAGGAGTTTTCATATTATCGGTAGTCTTTGTGGTGGTAATAGCTGTATTATATGGGTTCCCTGGTCTTTCAAACAGATAGATTAAACTGTTTTATTAATATATATCTAAATAATCATATTATGGTGATAAAGTTGGTTAGCAAAGATAAACAGAAAAAAACTATTATCAACCAGTATATTAAGGCTTATAACGAATTCAATATAGAGGGGATGCTTAAAAATGTCCATCCCGATGTTGAATTTAAAAATATTGCAAACAACGAGATAAACGTCCATATAAAAGGTCTTGAAACCCTTAAAAAACAGGCGGAAGACTCAACTAAATTATTAAAAAAGAGGGAGATGACCATAATCGATCAGATAATTGAAGGCGATGTTGTGGAAAATAAAATCAACTTCAAGGCTATACTGGCCGTAGATATTCCAGACGGCCCTAAAGCAGGTGAACTGGTTAAACTCAAAGGTAGATCAATTTTCAAGTTTAAAAATGATAAGATTATCTCCATTGAAGATATAAGTTAAGTTCTATTAAAAATGAAATCAACAATATTAATAATAATATCTCTAAATAGTATGAAATAGGATGATAAATGACAATTGAATGTGATAAATGCTTGTTAAGGAAATGGGAATATTCTGATCTGGAAAATCTGATTAAAAATGCTAATAATTATAATATAGCTGCAAACATGAGAGATGTGTTTCCATACCCCTATACCATTGATGAAGGTAAAAAATGGATAGAATATGCAGTTAATTCCAGCTATAATTTTGCTATTACAGTTAATAATGAAGCTTTGGGTGGTATAGGACTAAATATAGGTGAAGATATTGAAAGAATATCTGCAGAGGTCGGTTACTGGTTAGGAGAAGAATACTGGGGACAAGGCATTGTATCTTCAGCATTAAAATGCTTATCAGATTATGGATTTAGGGAACTAGAACTTGAAAGGATCTTTGCCACTCCCCTTGAAGATAATATCGCATCAAGAAGAGTTCTAGAAAAAAATGGTTTTGTTCTAGAAGGAATATTAAGAAAAAGTGTTATAAAATTTGATAAAATATACAATCAAGTATTATATGCAAAAATTAGATAATTTAACTATTTCAACGGAAAGGGTTGTTTGTAGATGGCTAATTCTGTGGTAAATAAAATTCTGGAAAAAACTGGTCAAAAAAAACTGTTAGATATTTTAGCATATAATCTTTCATCATCCCAGCTGAATTCCTTACTGATGGAAGTTTACCGGATTAAAACAGATGAAATTTCACCAACTGAATTATTACACTTATATGGAACCAATAGGTTTGTGCAGCCTGCCAGTTCTAATTTACAAGAACATTTAAGATTAGAAATGTGTTTATATAATATTGCTGAATCATTTTCATTCATTCCTCTTGATTTACCGCCGGTTGCAATATTAGGATCCTGTTCTGTCATGGCTCCGGTAAACCAGAATAAAGTAATATCGGCCTTGAGAGGCACAGAAGTGGTTGCAGACGCCACAAATTCCATGGCTCTGCATATTTGCAGTCTAAAAAAGGATATGAAACCTCAGAATGATGAATTCAAAGAAAATTTCAAATTTTGTAATATTCACCACCATATAAGAACACAGCAATTTACAGAAGCCGGCTTTCGACCTCATTTTAAGGTATTCTCTCTGGTAACATCAGGAAGGGATCATGGTTCCTATAATTTCGAAATCGACAATATTTTAGAACACATAACCGTTTATAAAAAAATTTTGAACGAATTATTTAACATAAGAAACATTAAAATTAAATTAATAGAATCCAAGGGTTTTGATGCTGGAAAAATAATTATTCGGGAAATAAACAAGCACCTAAAGAAGAATATGTCAGAAATTGTGGTTGATATTGAAAATAGAAATGAAAATGACAACAATCAATATTACAGGGGTATCCAATTTAAATTATCAGCAATTTTTAAGGACAGTGAATACGAGATAATTGATGGAGGATTTGTTAATTGGTCGCAGCAACTTTTGAGTGATAAAAAAGAAAGATTACTTACCAGCGGATTAGGTTTGGATTTTCTAATTAATATCTTAAATGAAAATATCCCAAAATAATTCTATCAATTTAAAAATTTAATAATAAATACGTTTTTTGGTTAAAAAAATGATTAACAAAGTACGCATGATAAAACAAGATGAATTAGAATCATTATTATCACTTTATCATTATTTAAATCCGGATGATCCTGTTTTAGAGATAGATGATACACTAAAAAATCATTGGTATGATCTATTATCTGATCCCAACTACTTCTATCTGGTTATTGAAGAAGAGGATATGCTGGTTTCCACCTGTAATCTAACAATAATTAAGAACTTAACCCGGTCAGCCCGGCCTTATGGACTCATAGAAAATGTAGTAACCCATCCAGATTATAGAAATAAAGGGTACGGCACTGCTGTTTTAAAAAAATCAGTGCAAATAGCTCATGAAAATGGCTGTTATAAGGTAATGTTACTAACCAGCCAAAAAGATGATGCTACATTATTTTTTTATGAAAACGCGGGTTTTAACCGGGGAGAAAAAACTGGATTTATAATTAGGGTTTAGTTCTTGAAACTGAAATGATTATTATCTTCTATTTACATGTAAAACTTATTTATGATACTTATAAATTAATAGTAGATAAAAATATTATAAAAGAGAATCTACAATTTAATTTAACTGGAATTTTAGTTAATCATGAGGATGTGACTCTATGTCAGGAAACACTACTGGAAAAATATTCAAGGTCACCACCTTTGGATCAAGTCATGGAGTGGCCCTGGGAGCTGTCATTGACGGCTGTCCGGCAGGGATAAAGCTGGAAAGAGAAGATATTCAAATAGAACTGAATAAAAGGAGACCTGGAACCAGTGATGTAACCACCTCCCGTGGTGAACAAGACCAGGTCCAGATATTATCAGGGATATTTAAAGGAAGTACAGATGGTACTCCCATTGCAGCTGTGGTTTACAACCGTGAATTCGATTCATCAGCCTACGAAGAGCTGAAGAACACCCCCCGACCAGGACATGGAGATTTCACATGGAAAAGCAAATATAATAGATATGATTACCGGGGCGGTGGAAGGGGCAGTGGCAGAGTCACCATTGGCCATGTAATAGGTGGTGCCGTGGCTCGGAAGATACTTGAACTTCTTAAAATAAATGTAGTAGCCCATGTCACCCAGATAGGAGATATAAAGGCAGATACAGTTAACATTAATCAGATCGAATCTAAAATAAGGAATAACCCAATTAGATGTGCTGATCATAAAGCCGCCCAGAAAATGGAGAAACTAATCCTGGAAATGAAGTCTAAAGGAGATTCCATTGGCGGTGTGGTGGAGACTGTGGCATTGAATGTTCCAATTGGATTAGGAGAACCTGTTTTTGATAAGTTAGATGCTGACTTGGCAAAGGCCATGATGGCCATTGGATCTGTTAAGGGTGTGGAGATCGGAGCTGGTTTTGAGGCGGCCCATCTCACAGGATACGGATCTAATGATGAATTCTATGTAGCAGCAGATGGTAAGATAAAAACAACCACCAACCAATCAGGAGGTATACTGGGCGGAATATCCAATGGAATGCCCCTGGTTGTTAGAATAGCAGTTAAACCCACCCCATCAATTTCACAGGTACAGAAAACTGTTGATATGGGGAATATTGATGATGTGGAGATAGAAATTGAGGGCAGGCATGACCCCTGCATCTGTCCGCGGGTTACTGCGGTGGCTGAAGCAGCGGTGGCCATGGTGTTGGTCGATCATCTGCTTCAGGGTGGATTCATCCATCCTTCTACTGTAGAAAATTTGGAAAACAATCCGTGAAAAAAATAGGATTTAAACATCAATAAGTGATTATAATCAGAACAATGATATTATAAATATTGATCGGATAATTTAAGGAGGATAATATTATGGAATGGTTTATTATAGCCCGTTGTAATTCCTGTGACGAAGAGATGACCATGGAAGTGGAAAGTGATGTTCCACCCTATGAACTGGGAGATCTTATAGATGAATGTCCTTGTGGTGGGAAGTTCGTGGTTGATGAGATAAGAGAGATGGATTAAAAAATATTTATAAAGCCTCGGGCGGGAATTGAACCCGCGACCTCAGGATTACGAATCCCGCGCTATTCCGGACTAAGCCACCGAGGCATTGTATATAATAATTTTATCTAAAATTCATCTAATGTTTGTTGTTTAGGTCTAAAATCGTTGAGATCTATTTTCATACCATCATAAGCTGCTATTATCTGTATTCCTGTATTTTCTCTCACTTTTTCTGCTTCCTTATCTGGGTTGTTCATAATTAATTTCATACCTAAATGGGTCATTATACCAAGTTTCGGGTTTATTTCCTCCACCAGCCGGGCGAAATCATCTGTACAGAGATGTCCGTGTAAACGGTCATCACCCGGTCTGATCACACTGGCTATAAGTACATCAGCATCTTTATGTTCCTTAGCTAATTCAGGTATGTAACCTGTGTCTGAGGTATAGGATATGATGAAATCATCCACTTTGAACTTGAACCCCACCGTCATAGGGTCACCATGCTTGGTGTTGGTGGCGGTAATCATTAATTTACCCATTTTAACTGATTCACCCGCCTTTAAAGAGTTAACGTGGGGGATACTTTGATGATAATGTGATATACAGGGACCCCATCTTTCGTATCCTTCTATAACACTTTTACCTCCTATTAGGAAACCTTTTTTCCTGGTCATCCCCCGGGTCATGGCCTCTATTAACACCTCAGCATCAGAATAATGGTCAGTGTGACTGTGAGAGACTAGAACTCCGTTTAACCTTAAGGGATTCAAACCAAATTGGTAAGTCCTTACCAGAGCTCCCGGTCCAGGATCGATATGGAGATTCTTACCATCTATATTATCTATTCTAAATCCGCCGGTCATCCTCTTTTGAGTTATTGTAGCGAAACGTCCCCCGCCACTTCCTAAAAATGTTAATTTCATTTATCAGCCTTTTATAATTTGTTTAAAAGCATTCATACTAATCTATCATCTTGGTATTTGTTCTGATGAATGATATTTATTAATCTTATTAATATTATTCAGTATTTAATTAAGAAAAAAAAAGTTCACCTATATTATTTATAAATTTATTTATCTGCTTTACATAAGATTACATCACATATTAAATTTGTTTTGCTGGGCATGATTTGCAGGTTTTCATCCTTAACCACCACCATATCACCCACGGATACTGACTTTGAATCTTCTACTTCCATGGATACCAGTTCACCAGGTTTAGCTATCGGATTCCAGTCTAAATCAAGTGCTTCTATCCCTTCAGCCAGGATTATTTCGACTTCATTACCTTGGATGTTTTGGATCTTACCTACCAGGCCGTCTTCCAGGATCTTGGTGGACATTTCAATCCCTTTGGCCGCTTTGATCATCTTCTCTTTTAATTCTCCACGCCATTTCTCCAGATCCTTAACATCCTGAATTATGGTACTTCTCAGTAGTTCCCTTGATTGGTTTTTATTTAATCTGGGATGTTTTATAATTAAATCATATCCCGGGCTTACCGATGGTGTGTTTTTAGCCACTTCTTCCATGGCCTTTTTAAATATTTCCCCAATTTCCCTTAGATTTATCTTCTTTTTCCAGTTATCCTTCAATACTTGATTAGCAATTTCTTTGGTTGATTTATTTCCAAAAACCACGATAGATGTGCTTCCACTTTCCATTTTCTTGATGGTGGATCCGGAAAGTTCTAATAGGCTATAACTCCCGGTGGTCCCGTATATTCTTTTTCTCTTGGTCTCAAATGTGGTGGAATTTTTAACTTCACCTACCACTACTTCTCCTATTTCCCTTACCTTCGTAGTGTCGTCAGTTATTTTCAGAGTTATGGATAGCTCTTCGGCCCGTTTAAGTAAGGATTCCCTGGTCTTTATTGAACCAGTGTAGAGTTCATCCTCTAATATCTCCCTTTTCTTCTCATTTCCAAAGAAACCTATTCTCCTTTTATCTCCTATGATAATGCTTCCACGATTTCCTATGTAACAGATTATAAGGCTCAATTAAATTCACCAAATAGTTTTCATTCCATAATAATTATTGCACTATTATTTAAATGGTTTTATTCCATTAAAATAAAAAAAAGTAATTCTATTTAGGAATAATTTGTAATTAATTTTCGATACTTTTTTTAATCTAATCTCCATTACTGAGGAATAAGGAATATTAATAATATATTAATTTTAATTCTACTATTAATTTATATTTTAACTAATATTTAAGATAGCATCATTTTCATGGCATAATCTTACTCTGAAACCCTAATCTACCCCTGATTCTCCAGTATACTAACTATATCGGCTGTGATGTCCCGGCTTGCCTCATCAAGAGGTATCAGATTGATCTCTTCGGCAGATTTCACCCCGATACCTATCTCCACCGCTCTTCGTATCTGTTCTTGCTTGAAAATTGAACCTGAAGATACGTTACGGGTAGTGCCATAGTGCCTTAACAGGGCAACACCCACTGCATCTATAGCAACTCTATCCTTAGATGCTATTAAAAGATTAGGTTCAACAATATCGCCCCTTTCAGGTCCTTTATTAATAAATGCATTTATCGCGTCCATTAAAATGAGATCTACAGGATAATGTTGATTTATCTCAGCAATCATCTTTCTCTGATAAGGAGAGAGGTGTAGTTCATTCATATAATTATAAATACTTCCCGGTAGTTTTTTAGCAACCAGTCCCACTGAATTTTTTAGCGATAGGGTGAAATGACCTCCGAATCTATGTGTTTTAAGACAACAGGTCTGCACCACCTTATCTGCTTCCAGGAATATTCTAGAAATATAGAAACCGCGCAACCAGTGATTATCACGTCCATCTATTTTAAACCAGTCCTCCCTATCCACTTCATCAAGGACTACAACTTTAAAATCTAATTTATCAGCTAAACTGAATACTCCCCGCTTCTCCAGCACTTCCCTGGTATTTCCCATACCACTGCGCTCCGCCAGAACTATTCCCGATGCCCCAGCTTTCTGTAGATCATCCGTCAGGGACTTCAGGGTTTCTAGATGTGTAGATGCAGGGTAAGGATCCGCACTGTTAAAATTAGCCTTTATAGCAACATTTTTCCCTGAAAATTCATCTAAGTTAAACTTCTCCAGTAAACTATGAATTGCCTCAGATCTCTGGTTAGTATTAATAATATAAACATCAGTTTTGCCAACCACCATTCCTCCCCCGAAAAATAAATTTAAGATTCACATTAACATTTTTTTTATTTAATATCATTTGGAATTTATCATCAAATCTAGATCTCCAAATTCAAACCCTTAGATATGGATATCTTCTTAAATTTTAACAGTCTAGAATATAGAAAAGTAAGCTTATACTATGATTTAAATTATATCATTTTTACCTAGTAAGAGTATAAATTAAAATTTATTTAAAAAAAATTGACAAAAAATAGATATTATTTATCTTCATTACCTGATTCACCAGTAATAGCTTGTTCATCAGTTTCAGAGTTATTTAATTGTTTATCCTCGTCTAAAACTGTTTTTAAATATTTTCCTGTATAAGTGCCACTTAATGCTATATTTTCTGGTGTACCCTGAGCTATGACATTTCCACCTTCATCCCCGCCTTCAGGACCCAGATCTATTATGTGATCTGCTGTTTTTATTACATCCAGATTATGTTCTATCACGATGATGGTGTTTCCAGTATCTCTCAATCTTTCCAGTACTTTCAATAGTTTTTTGATATCGGCAAAGTGCAGACCAGTGGTTGGTTCGTCGAGGATATAAATGGTTTTTCCAGTGCTCTGCCTGCTGAGCTCCTTAGCCAGTTTAACCCTTTGCGCCTCCCCACCGGATAGTGTGGTGGCTGGCTGTCCCAGTTTTATATATCCCAATCCCACATCGTCCAGGGTCTGTAACTTCTTCTTGATCCGGGGGATGTTTTCAAAGAACTCCAACGCTTCTTCAACCGTCATATCCAGGACTTCCGCAATATTTTTACCTTTATAGCGAACTTCCAATGTTTCTTTGTTGTATCTTTTGCCGTTACACACCTCACAAGGCACATAAACATCTGCCAGGAAATGCATCTCTATTTTTATTATCCCATCACCAGTACAAGCCTCACAACGACCCCCTTTTACGTTGAAACTAAATCTTCCTGGTTTGTATCCTCTTTTATTTGCGGTGGGTGTTTGGGCGAAGATCTCCCGGATATAGGTGAACACCCCGGTATAAGTGGCCGAGTTGGAACGGGGAGTTCGTCCTATGGGAGATTGGTCGATTATGATGGCCTTATCAATTTTTTCAATACCCTCAATGGCCTGGTGCTTGCCTGGATTGGTGTGTTTATGGTTTAAAACACCATATAATCCTTTATACAGTACATCGTTTATTAACGTGCTTTTACCTGATCCAGAAACACCAGTAATACAGGTGAACACTCCCAGGGGGAATTCAACATCTATGTTTTGCAGGTTATGTTCCTGAGCCCCTTTAACCGTTAAATAATCATTGAATTGTGTTCTTTTTGAGGGTATGGGGATGGTTTCTAGTCGGGATAGGTATTTGCCGGTGATTGAGTCTGGATCCACAGCTATTTCCTGGGGTGTTCCTGCTGATATTATGCGTCCTCCATGCTCTCCAGCCCCTGGCCCGATATCAATAACATGGTCTGCTGAGACTATGGTTTCTTCATCATGTTCCACTACAATTAGGGTGTTTCCTATGTCCCGTAATTTTTTTAGGGTTCCGATTAAACGGGCGTTATCTCTCTGGTGCAGTCCGATACTGGGCTCGTCCAGTATGTATAATACTCCCACCAGTCCTGATCCTATCTGAGTGGCCAGACGAATACGCTGTGCTTCACCACCTGATAAGCTGCCTGATGAACGATCCATGGTGATGTAATCCAATCCCACATCTTTTAAAAATCTTAAACGTTCTTTTATCTCTTTTAGGACTTCATGAGCTATGTACTGCTCTCGTTCATTGAGGGTTAGATCCTGGAAGAAGTTATATGATTCTTTTATGGGCAGTTCAACTACTTCTGCTATGGACTTATCACCTACGGTTACAGCACGGCTTTCCGGTCTTAATCTGGTTCCAGAACAGACCGGACATTTACGATCACTCATGAACTGTCCCATGTAATGGCGCATGTAATTGGATTTGGTCTCCATATAGATTCGTTCCATACGACTTATTACTCCTTCAAAATATCTTTTAACTCGGTGCAACCTGTTTTTTCTCTGGAATACGAATTCTATTTTATCAGGGGATCCGTAGAGAATAATATCCTGATGTTTTTTGGATAGTTCCCTGAATGGTGTGTCCATACTGAACTGGTAATAATCTGAAATTGCCCTTAACATCTGCCCATAATAGCTTTCCCTGTGTTTGGATTTGCTCCAGGGTAGAATTGCTCCCTCATTTAATGATAGACCAGTGTCTGGCACCACTAGATCAGCATCTATTTCAAGCTTACTACCTAATCCGTTACATTCTGGACAGGCCCCGTGGGGATTATTAAAAGAGAACATTCGGGGGCTGATTTCTTCGAAATTAATACCGCACACTGTGCAGGCGAAATCCTCACTATAAACTCGCTCATTTATAACATCTTCAGAGCCATAAACCACTATTAAAAGTCCATCACCTAATTCCAGAGCAGTTTCTACAGAATCTGCGAGTCTGGCTTCGAAGTCCCTGTCATATCTGATTTTAAGACGATCCACAGATACTTCTATACTGTGTTTGAAGTTTTTTTCCAGTTTAATTTCGTCTTCCAGACTTTTAGTTTCTCCATCCACCCTCACCCGGACGAATCCCTGGTTGCGCAGGTTCTCGAATATTTTCTGGTGTTCTCCTTTTCTATCGCGCACCAGAGGGGCTAAAATCTGTATTTTTGTTCCTTCTTTCTCTTGAAGGATGCTATCCACTATTTGACCCGGTGTTTGCTGGCTGATTTCTCTTCCACACTGGTGACAGTGGGGTATTCCGATTCGTGCGAATAATAATCTTAGATAATCATATATTTCTGTAACCGTTCCTACAGTTGATCTGGGATTCATTCTGGTGGTTTTCTGGTCGATGGATATGGCTGGTGAGAGTCCTTCTATGTAATCCACTTCTGGTTTTTTCATCTGCCCTAAAAATTGTCGGGCGTATGCGGATAATGATTCAACGTAACGTCTCTGTCCTTCAGCATAAATTGTGTCGAATGCCAGGGAGGACTTGCCTGAACCGCTTATACCGGTAATAACCACCATCTGGTCCCGGGGTATCTTTATATCTATGTTTTTTAGGTTGTGTTCCCGGGCTCCCTTTATTATAATACTTTCCTTCTTATTATTCATCTATTTGCTCCTCAAAAATCAGTATCTTATCCCTGATCTTAGCTGCTTCTTCAAAGTCCAATCTTTGGGCAGCTTTCTTCATATCTTTTCTTAAATCTTTTATTAATAATCGTAGTTCATCCCGGGGCATGGTTTTGAGATCATCTCGCATTATAACGTCTTTTTTATCTGTTTTTTCCTTTAATGATCGCACCGTGCTTTTTGGGATTATATTATGCTCCTTGTTATATTCCATCTGTAAATTTCTTCTTCTGTTGGTTGTATCCACCGCTCGGCGTATTGACGAAGTGATCTTATCCGCGTAGATCACAACCTGTCCTTCGACATTTCTAGCGGCCCTTCCGATGGTCTGGATCAGTGATTGTTCTGATCGAAGGAACCCTTCTTTATCCGCGTCAAGGATTCCTACTAGCCCCACCTCGGGAAGGTCCAATCCCTCTCTTAGAAGGTTTACACCCACCAGACAGTCGAATTCACCTCTTCTTAGGTCGTCTATTATATCTATTCTCTCCAGGGTGCTGATTTCGGAGTGCAGGTAACGCACCTTCATCCCCATGCGAGCATAGTAATCAGTCAGGTCTTCGGCCATTCGTTTTGTTAGTGTGGTTACCAGTACTCTCTGATTTTCCCCTACTTTCTTGTTGATCTCTCCCAGTAGATGCTCTACCTGTCCCTGGACAGGGTGTAATTGTATCTCCGGGTCCACCAGTCCTGTGGGTCTGATTATCTGTTCCACTATCTGTTGGCTTAACTCCAGCTCATAGTTGGCCGGTGTTGCTGACACGTAGATAACCTGATTCTGCAGGTTTTCAAATTCCGAGAAGTTCAATGGACGGTTCTCCCGGGCAGAGGGTAGTCTGAAACCGTAATCAACCAGACTATCTTTTCGGGCTTTATCCCCAGCATACATTCCCCCTATTTGGGGTACTGTAACGTGTGATTCATCTATTATGGTTAAATAATCTTCTGGGAAATATTTTAGCAGTGTATAGGGTGTTTCCCCCCATTTTCTACCAGAAAGGTGCATGGAATAGTTTTCTATTCCGGGACAATAGCCCATCTCCTTAAGCATCTCCATATCATATTTGGTTCGCTGCTCTAACCTTTGGGCTTCCACTAGTTTGTTCTGTGAGTTTAAAATGGTTAATCTTTCTTCTAATTCTTCGGCTATATCATTCAAAGCCTTATTTAGTTTTTCATCAGCTATAACGAAGTGTTTGGCGGGAAATATGGCGATTCGGTCCATGCTTCTGCGGTGTGTTCTTTGTAGTGGGTCTATGGTGGATATGGCTTCTATTTCATCGCCGAATAGTTCCAGTCTTAGTGCTACTTTTCCATGAGCTGGATATACATCGATTACATCTCCCCTCACTCTGAAAGTTCCCCTGCCGAAGTCTATATCGTTTCTTTCATACTGCATCTTAACCAGATCGGTTAATATTGCCTCCCGGTCTATGTTATCCCCTACGCTGATTGAGAGGACCTGACCACTGTAGTCTTCTGGTGATCCTATACCATAGATACAGGATACACTGGAGACTACTATGACATCATCTCGAGATAGTAATGATTGGGTGGTGGAATGTCGCATCATGTCTATTTCATCGTTAATGGAGGCTTCTTTATCTATGTAGGTGTCTGATTGGGGTATATAGGCTTCTGGTTGATAGTAATCATAGTAACTTACAAAGTATTCCACAGCATTATCTGGGAATAACTCTTTAAACTCCTCATAAAGCTGGGCTGCCAGTGTCTTGTTATGAGACATGACCAGGGTTGGTTTTTGAACATCCCTAATAACATTGGCCATGGTAAATGTCTTACCTGAGCCGGTTACTCCCAATAGGGTCTGATGCTTAAAACCCTTTTTAATACCTTCTGATAGAGATTTTATAGCCTTAGGTTGGTCTCCTAAAGGTTTATAATCTGATACAAGCCTGAATTTACTCATTTCTTATCCTCTTGTAAAAATAGTATCAATATTATATTATTATGAAAATCAAAAAAATAGATATATATTATCCATACCTTGAAGTATTATATAAATTCACCGATAATATATTATAAAACAATTGAATAAGAAATTGAAATAATGAATCTAATCATCCCATTTGATGATTTATTAAGTTTATTTTTATACGTAGCTCTATGAATTTTAATGTTTAACTTTGATCTTAATTAATTAAATGCCAGGATTGATCTAATTTGACTCTAAACAATGATCCAGATAATTTACCAGATAAACCCGGTGTTTATATCCTGAAAGATATAAAAGATGGCATTCTTTACGTGGGAAAGGCTAAAAACCTAAAAAAACGAGTTAAATCCTATTTTAAGGAAGAATTGGATTCTCCAAAAACGGAGATCATGATGAAGCAATTCCATAGTTTAGAGTACATAGTAACTGATACTGAAAAAGAAGCCCTTATTTTAGAGTCTAATCTTATAAAAAAATATCTACCCCGTTATAATATAAGATTGAAGGATGATAAGAGATATCCTTATATCAGAATAACTAATGAAGATTTTCCCCGTGTTTTAATAACTAGGAAGGTCTCCGATGATGGATCA
Organism: Methanobacterium sp.; assembly: GCA_018263005.1. Lineage (GTDB taxonomy): Archaea > Methanobacteriota > Methanobacteria > Methanobacteriales > Methanobacteriaceae > Methanobacterium_A. Next base: position 424,449 of record JADFDH010000001.1, on the reverse strand, counting down.
TATTATTATGGGCCCTATACAGATGTTACCGCCCTGAGAAGTATGCTGAAATTTTTAAAATCATTGTTTAAGATCAGAGACTGTAAGAAAATGGATGGACCCTGCCTTAACTTTCAGATGAACTTATGTGAAGCGCCCTGCGATGGTCAAATCAGCAGAGAAGATTATCAAAAATTGATTGAGAAAGCAAATCTATTCTTTCAGGGAAAATATACGGAAATAATGGACCTGCAAAAAAAGATCATGACGGAAGCCGCTCATAATCATGAATATGAAAAGGCAGCTATTTTAAGAGATCAGATAAACTCTATAAAGGATATGGTGGAAAGACAGAAGATGGAATTCAATCGTAGCTTGGAACAGGATGTTATCGCCTGTTCCATTGAGGATGAGTTTGCAGCAGTGGCTATTTTTTCCGTTCGCAATGGTAAGATCATCGGTAAAGAAGATTACCTAATGAGCGGTTTGAAAGGTGGTGTAGAAAATGCACCGCCCAATATTCTATCAGCATTCCTCAAACAGTATTATTCAGGTCCCCGTCAGGTTCCCTCGGAGCTGATCCTACAGCACCATGTGGAAGATGAATATCTAATAACCGAGTGGCTTAGAGAAAAATCAGGAATTGAAGTGTCTATTAAGGTTCCTGAAGATGGTCTGGAATACAGGCTGTTAAAAATGGTGGCTAAAAATGCGAATATAATGCGTAACCAACAGGAACAGGTTAAAGTAGCACTCATGGAAGTGAAAAATTATCTGGGCATCCCCAAAATTCCCAGACACATAGAAGCCTTTGATATCTCAAACATAAGCGGTAAACTGGCTGTAGGATCCATGGTGGTCTTTGAGGATGGTGTTGCAAAAAAAAGTAAATATCGCAGATATAAACTAAAAACACCAGGTCCTGATGATTATGCTATGATGCGTGAAGTGTTAACCCGGAGATACAGGAAATTAATATCCACTTTCAAACAGGATAACATATTGAATTCTAATATTCTTCCTGATAAAAAAGTTATTCCTAATCATCCCCATGATAACAAATCAATTGATAAACTTCCAACTGATATAAAAGTAATACCTGATTTACCAACTGATAACAAATCAATTGATAATCTTCCCCCTGATAGTGGAATTAAATCAAAAACAGATGAAACTCGTCCCGATCTGATAGTTATCGATGGAGGTAAGGGACAGCTTAACACAGCATTAGAAGTCCTTAAAACACTTGATATAACTAATATTCCTGTTATTGGTCTGGCTAAAGAATTTGAGCATATATTCGTGCCAAATATACCAACTCCTATTATTTTACCTTCTAATTCTAAAGCATTGCATTTACTGATGAGAATAAGAGATGAAGCTCATCGCTTTGCTGTAAGCTATCATAAAAAACTAAGATCTAAGGATATCGAAGTCAGTGTTCTGGACCATATCCCTGGAGTAGGCCCCAAAAGGAAAATAAAACTTTTAAGACATTTCGGTAGTATAGAGAATATTAGAAAAGCCAGTGCTCGGCAGATTGCAGAGGTTAATGGGATTAACCAGAAACTGGCCCAGATAATTCAGGAAGAACTTAATGATGAAATAAAATAAACCTTCCTATTTAACATAAGAATTAATATAAGAGTTGGAATATAAAATTAATTAATTATAACAAAATAATAATATCAATAAAAAATATTCTTAATAATTTTTGATAAAAATGTCTAAAATAAAGATTCTAGTTGTAGAAGATGAAAGTATTGTGGCCATGGATATAAAACACCGAGCAGAGAGCTTAGGTTACATGGTTACCGATGTAACTCCCTCTGGTGAAGAGGCCTTAGAACTGGTAAAGTTTAACCCACCAGATTTAATCCTTATGGACATCGTGCTTAAGGGGAAAATAGACGGTATAGAAGCTGCACAACGTATTCATGATGAATTTGACATTCCCGTGTTATATCTAACTGCTTATTCTGATGAAGAAACTCTTAAAAGGGCTAAAATAACCGAACCATTTGGTTATATAATTAAGCCCTTCGAGGATAGGGAACTGCACAGTTCAGTGGAAATTGCAATTTACAAACATGAAATGGAAAGAAAACTGAAAGAAAGTGAAAAATGGCTTTCAACCACCCTGGAAAGTATTGGTGACGCGGTTATAGCCACCGATAAAGAGGGAAATATTATATTCATGAATCCAGTGGCCCGGAAGGTTACAGGTTGGAATCCGGATGAAGCTATTGGTAAAACACTTTTAGACGTTTTTCGAATCATAAATGAAGAAACAGGAATTCCCCTGGAAGATCCGGTTACTAAAGTCCTGAAAAAAGATGCTGTTATAGAAATGACCGACCCCGCTCTGCTGGTCACTAAAGAAGGCACCAGGTTACCTATAGATGACAGTAGCGCTCCTATTAGGGATGAAAACGGCAGTGTTATCGGAGTGGCTCTTGTATTTCGGGATATAACTGAACGTAAGCGGGCTGAAAAAGAGAAGGAAGATCTATTGAAAGATAAAGCAAGAGGTGAACTTTCCAATTTCGTTTTAAGTGCTCTTCCTGTTTTTGCATCAAGTATACCCCCACAGGTGCGGAACAATATTGCCAGGAGCTTCTCTGATCGTTTTGAAAAAAATATGCAGGGTCAGTTTTTAAATGAACTGGAAATTTGCTTGAACCGAAGGGGTTCCCATGAATATTCTGATATATTCGGCTGCTATATCTCCTGGTTAAGTGAATTTTTTAAAAATCTGGGAATTGATACCGAAGAAGTTTCCCATGAGGGTATGAGAAATTATAAATTTCATAACTGTCCCTGGGCAGATGATACAGAGACCAGCCCCATGTTCTGTATGATATGCCGGGCGATTGTTATACGCAGTTTTACTTGGACTAACCTGAAAGGAAATGTAGAACAAACACATTGCCTGGAAGATAAAGATGATTTTTGTAACTTCCAATTTATGTTAATAAATAATGAATAAGTTTAAATTATATTCAGTTAGTTAATATTAATTAATAACCATCATAATTTTATCATTTTACCTACAGGAGTTGTAATCTTGAAAAGGATAAAAACAGGAATAAGCGGCATCGATAATTTTACCAACGGATTTCCCGAAGGAAGATCACTTCTTATAACTGGCGATGCTGGCTCTGGAAAGACCATATTTGGACTTCAATTCGCATATAATTGCTGTCTTCAGGATCTTAAAACTGTTTATATAACCACAGAAGAAGACGCTAATGATTTATATGTTCAAAGCAGTGCATTTGACTGGGATATTCCTGGTTGTACCGATAATGGGATTTTAAAGTTCATCGAACTGGCCAAGATCAGGGCAGAAGTAACTGAGGCAGAAGTTAAAATTGAAATTGAATCCATGAAGGGTAACTTTGCCAAATTACTGGAAACCATTCCTGATGATACTCAGGCCATAATAATCGATAACATAGGCAGTTACACAGCTAAACTCACCCCCTATGAGTTCCGTTCCCGTCTGGATCTTCTGGTTTACCTGCTTAAAGAGCGTAATATTACTGCTTTAATTATCCTGGACAGTGCTACTTCAGATGAATTTAATGAAATCGCATTATACTCTGTTTACGGGGCTATAAAACTAATGAAACGAGATAACCCCTATACCGGACGTAGAGAACGTGTGATGGACATTGTTAAAATGAGAAGTACCAAAACACCCACCCAGTTTTTAACCTATGAAATTAATACCAACGGTATAGAGATATTATCCGGTAATTTCAAATAAAATATTAATTATTTAAGCTAATTTAAAATCAGCATAATAATAAAAATTAGCATAATAATAAAATTATAATGAAAATTATTTTTTTTAAACTTCTGTAAAATAAAAATGAATAAATAAAAATTCTATTCTTATTTTAAAATTTCTTTAAAACGGCTAGTATTAATTTAACCGCATTTTCAACATCATCAAGACATACCACACTTACCGGTGTGTGAATATACCGAGTAGGTGGTGATATAACCCCGGTTGGTATTCCCTGACGGGTGAGATGAATAGCAGTGGCATCAGTTGTACCGCCATCACTAACCTCCACCTGATAAGGGATTTCTTCTTCCTCCGCCGTTGACAAGAGGAGTTCTTTTACCTGCGGTGGGGTTATTAACCCTCTTCCACTGGCATCGGTTAGTATAATGGCAGGACCTTTACCTGCCCGGGATGGTGCTTCCTCTTCTTTGATTCCGGGATGGTCTCCTGATATGGTTACATCCAGTGCCAGTGCCATGTCCGGATTTATTGTAAAAGCTGATGTTTTAGCTCCTTTAAGACCTACTTCTTCCTGGACCGTGCCTACACCATAAACAGTGGCATTACTTTCCACGCGCTTCAATACTTCAATCAACACTGCACAGCCCACTCTATTATCCAGAGCTTTACCCTTTACCAGACCATTTCTCAGTTCTTCAAATTCTTCTTTTATAATTATTGGATCTCCGATATTAATCAGTTCTTCAACCTCTTCCCTGCTGGTTGCTCCGATATCGATGAACATATTATCATATTTGAGTATTTGCTTTCTCTCTGCATCCTTCATTTTATGTGGTGGTTTGGATCCTATTACGCCGGTTATATTACCCTTATCTGACTGTATGTATACCGTCTGATTGAGTAGCATCTGATCATTTATGCCTCCTATTTTGGAGAACTTGATGAAACCTTTCTTATCAATATATCTGACCATAAGTCCTATTTCATCCATATGAGCTGCTAACATGATCTTCTTGCTTCCGGGTTTGCCTTCGGATTTGACTATAAGGTTTCCCAGATGATCAACCTTCATCTCATCTACGTATTCCTCTAATTCTTCTATCATTAAATTACGGACTTCATCTTCAAATCCTGATATTCCAGGTGCATTGGACAGCTTCTCTAATAAATCTTTCATGATTATAACTCCCCATTTCTTTATAACATTGCTAAAAATAAGTATTTTAATTTATCCAAATTTTTTAAAATAGTTTTACTTAATTATTTCATTTGGTTATAAACTTGTTATTTCCTTGAGTATAAGCCTAAAATTTCTTTGATATTACCCATATTCTATTTTATAGTTAAACTAAGCTTATTGTGTAGTTATGGCGGCTGGTTTGAAATGTTAACTGTGTTCCACCAGTATAGCGGGTTGTGAAACCTTGACTGGTAAGTGAAGTATTGATGCTGGTTAATATATTTTGCTGTATTGCAGTTATATTGCCTGAAAAGCTAACCTGAATATTTACATTGTTTGTTCCACTCATATTGACACTGGTAACTCTAACTGGCTGCATGGTTGCATTACTTATTGATAGGTAAGTGGTGGCGTTTTCAGCGCCTGTTTTAACAGCGGTGGCTACTGAGTTAAGTTCATTCTCATTAGCTATGCTTAAACCAAACGCAACTACTACTAACATTATTATAGCTGCCATTAAAACGAATTCAACTGAAATTTGTCCTCTTTGATCCATTTTATCATTAGTTTATATTATATTACTACTCTATAATCTTATTGATTAAAAATTTAGTTTATCATTCATTTTTTTAACTCAGATTCTTAGATAATACATTATATTTAATTAATAATACTCAGCGTTCTCTTAAAAAGATATATATTAATATAAATCCATATAAAGTATATTATTAGTATTTATATTCCAGAATGATTTGTCTTGGCCAAAAATCATGTTAAAAAATGTAAAAATAGAATATTTAAAAATCATCCAGGAGATTAAACATGGGATTTATGGATGATCGAAGAGGATTTTATCTTTCTTTGGACCTTCTGATAGCTCTTATACCCCTCACCATCCTCATGGGGATGATGGTTACCGATATGGACAATATGTTCTACACCTTACAAAGTACAGTCTATCAGAGCTCACTGGATAGGGTGGGAACCGACGCAGTTAACACCCTTATAAAAACTTCAGGTAGCCCTTATAACTGGGAGCAGACCGGTGACCTCAGCGTTGTAGGTCTGGCTAAATATGATAATAAAAAGCAGATGCCAGTTCAGAACTATCTATCGGCTGCTAAACTGTCTGCTTTACAACCAGCGTATATCCAAAATCTAACCGGTCCCGGATATGCTTTTTATCTTAATATCACCACGGTTGATACTAACAGAAACGTTAAAACAGTGGGAACTCCATATAATTCCAGTACACCCAACGTGGCCCGTATTGAAAGATTGGTCATCGCCTCCAATATCGATTTAATAACCTCACTAGAAGGACTGATCAGGGATGCAGGTCAGCCCAGAACCTATTCAACCACTTTCCCCACTAATGATGAATCTATAGCATCCAATGATTATTGGGTGCTGGTTATAAATAGAGGATACGACTCAGCCACTGTAACTGTAAATAATAATAGGGTAGTGAGGCCCCAGGATATCAACCAGCACATAACCGAGTTAAAAAGGCAGGTAAACGATACATTTATGAAAAATGCATCCTATTTTCAGGATAATACAGTTGACGTGAGAACTGTAAGTAATCCCGGTGCTTCAATGGACGTGTATATAATAGCAGCTCCCAAAGGAACTCCTGAAAGTGAGATAAACCTGGAAAACATACAGCCGAGACAGTGCAGGTTTATATTCTATATATGGACCATTTAGTAAGTGGAAAAGATTATAAATAAATGGAGCGATTAAAATGGATGATCGAGGATTTATATTTACTGCCGACGCATCATTAGCACTGATAGTGATAATGATAGCCACCGCCTCCATTGCAGCATATATAATGGCCCCCTACTTCATGGGCCAGGAACACGAACATCTCCAGGCCCTGGCTTCCGATGCACTGGAAACCATGGAACAGGACGGGACCTTATACACCGCAGCCACCAAATATAATCAAGGAAACGTGACCGGTGCAAATGAACTATTAAATGATCGGTTGAGTTTACTAATACCATCTGATACTGCTTATAACTTAACCATGATGGGCCATTCCGTTTCCAATAGCTCTAGAGTGCTGATAGCCACAGATACAGCCACCGCGGTGAGGGTTATATCAGGACCCAATGAAGGATGGCTCGGCCGAGCCTGGTATAAACAGGAACAAGTGCAATTTGAACAGGAGCAGATAAATGTAACATCCACCGTATGGAATTTCCATAACTATCTAACCAATTTTAATCCCTGGGGATCTTATGGTTTATATGAAAGACAATATTGGGGTGTAACCGGATCAACTCGACCAGGTACCCCTGTAAATATACGATTCTCCCTCCCAAATGATGCCGTGATTACCGGAGCCATGTTCCTGCAAGGTTCAAACAACGAATCCGCTACCAATTACAATGCCCTATCATATGGAGTACAAGTAAATATAAATGGAGTAAATTATGGTAACAACACCCCATTCACCATGTTATATCCCCGAGTCGATCAGTACGGGAACATCCAATATGGATTAGTTTATAATTATAAAGGAATAATCAATCCCGCAGATTTAAATTCAGGAGATAACAATTTTTATGTTTATTTCAACTATCAGAACCTATTACGTTCAAATTATGATTATACTATGCCCTGGTTTTCGATCATAGCCAATTACACCACATCTATAATTGTACCAACAGGAATTTTAACTTTAAATGGGACAGATACTGAATTTCCTGATGCAGCAGGGTTAGCAAAACCTTCTAATGCAGGGGGTAATTATGGAAAATTATATGATTTAAACACAGGTACAGTTACCAATCTAACCACTCAAAGGGTATTATCCTGGAATACCTATTCCAACAACAGGAATGCTCTGGATAATTATGATGATGGAATACCTTTTGTCTTTCAAGATGTTAATGGTGGTTCTAGTGATGGATCAGCTGTTAGTGTAATAAAAGAATTTAACATCCCAACAGGTGCACGAATATTTGATGGATACGTGAATGTTAATGCATATGGGGCTGTGGACAATTGCTTAGTAGAAGTCTGGGATGGTAGCCAGTGGCGTGCAGTGTTCTGTTCATTTGATTTTCGAGAAACACCATCATCTTCTATTACTGATTTCTCATATGGAGATGGATATGGAAATACGCCAGGAACTATTTACATAGGTGATAAACTCCGTACCGGACAGAATAGGGTTAGAATCACCGTATGGGATAACGTACCCAGTAATGATTACGATTTGGTGGGCCTGGTAGACTCTAGGGTGTATGCCAGTTATTCATTTTTACCAATCAGATGGGAGACTTTTGCTTTTCCTAGTTATCAAGCAAGCAGTCAGCAAACATACACTTTCCCATCAACATCTGGACGAAGTTTCACTATAGGTCCTGAAGCTCAGAAGGCCTATTTGTTCATGGGCACCATGACCACCGCCCGACATATAACTGTACAAGTTAGTAATGCAACAGCTACTTGGACTAACGTATATGACAGCGATACAGTACCATTCATGCTGGACTTGGGTGCTTTAGATGCTGCAGGACCTCATAGATTTACTAAGGGAACCGCTGCCAACTACACCCTAAATCAGGGTTCTGGATTCAGGGTAAGGGTGATAGTAACCGCACCCCCAAGCTGGCAGTCCGGTGACGGTGCTTCAAATCCTGGAACCTACGGTAACCCCTCCATATTCTCTGGAACCAGAGTGGCCATAATTTATCCAAAATTCTTACAGAACACCTGGACCATATCATATAATAACACAGCAGAAGCTGCTAAAGCCCAGGCTAAAGAAGATTTAATTCGCATACTGCAACAGGCCGGATTCATCGTAGACCCAAATGTTATTCAAACGGAAGCTATTTACGCCGGAGATATGCCTAATGCAGTTCCGGTAAGATTAGATTTATGGAAGCAGTGATAAAAATGGATGATAAAGGATACGCATTTACCCCATTATCATTATTGATGATCATCCCCGTGGTGGTCATAGCCATCGCATATGGAAACATAATCAACGAAGCAAGTTTAATTGGTAGTCTAATTACCGGGGGAGATGTAACTTATACCTCCGCCACCACCATAATCACCAGTATGCAGAAGGGCGCAGCCGATGCAGGCAGAAATTCAGCTTATAATGCCAGCAGACAAGTGGTGGATGACAAAGCATTTTATGCCAGCGGAACCAGTAAAAATGCCATAAGAAATAACATAATCGCTGCTCTAAACTCCCATATCGTAAACACCACCATAGAAGTTTCTCGTCAAAGTGGCCGTGATATCTACATAAACAACATTTTAATCGATAGCTATAACGACACACCATTTACCACCAGTAATGTGAACATCACCCAGACAGATCCGTATGGATTTTATGTTAATATCAAAGGTGGATTACCTATTAAAATCGTTCAGAAAGATCGTGACCAGGTTTATGAACTCAGAACACCAGATATATCCACTTATGTTTCTATTGAAGGGTTAGAAGATCCTTATATCTGGATTTACACCAAATATAGGAGTAGTAATGTAATCTATAATTATCCTTACTATGCATACTCCAGTGTGTATGGGCCGGACTTCCAATTCGATGTGGATGTGGATAAAGTTAACAATAGAATATATCACCTATGGGACTGTTTAAACGGAACCAACAACCCCAGCACCATAACCCCACGTCCATTCTATTTCCCAGATCCCAGTGGATTATCCTTTTTCGACAGGTTAGAGGGTAAAAATACCTCCACTGAGGCTGGTGGTGTTAGAATGAGTACATTCATCATCGGTGACCCTCTCTTAGAAGACCACGGACGATCTGATATATCTAAAGTGGACCGTGAATACTTCACAGCAGTAATAGGAACTTATACTGTTAAGTTTGGAAATGATGAAATGACCGACCCCTTAGGATCCATATTCTATCTTTCAAATGCCTATAAAACTTACTTCAATCTTGCAAATAGTTATTAAATCAGGTGATATCATTGGTTTTAGATGACAAAGGCCAGGGAAGTGTAGAAGTACTATTCATTACCCTTATAGTTTTCATAATCTTTACCATGTTCGTAGGGGTAATTAACACCGCCTCCGATAAGTCTCAGACAGCCAGCCTAGGCGAAGCCCGGATGCAAGGTGAAAAGATAGCTGAAGCCATAAACAGCGTATATATACATGGCAGTGGTTATGCTATTAATATTACCATTCCACCCTCACCTAATATGACTGCCAGGGTAAATACTCCCCAATACTATGTAACGGTTATATATCAAGGTAAGAGTATTCCCATTAAACTAATACCTTATAGTATTCAGACCTATGATATCACCAGCGACCCCCAGGGTTTGGTGAATGTTATATATACCATTAAAAACAATAATGGAACCATTAACATTACAAAAAATTAGTTTAATCAATTAGGTGTATATTATGAATTTACCACCCTTACCAGATAACTGGGAGAAAAAAGGACTTATATTAATTGGATTTGTTTTTATTATCACCATAATTTATGCCTTAAATCCATTTACAGGCACACCCACTAATAACAGCAGTGATCAGACATTCCAACCAGGAAGCCCCATCCCCTTCCCTAAGCTTACCACTAATAAAAACACATCCAACAACACCAATAATACCAACATCACTTTTAAGATAACCAAAGAACAAGCTGAAAAAATCGCAACCCAAGCATGGCCTAGTTACACGGTAGGAACACCATTACAAGGTACAATAATAGTGAACAACACTAACTACAACGTTTGGATCGTACCTTTAACCAAACAGAATACCGCTAGCAAAACCATATATATAGACGGCAACACAGGAGTAATAGTACTGGATATCTAGAGATCCCCCTAGAAATCCTGCATTTTTATATGAAATTTTTACACTTAAAAAACGTTGCGAGATGAGATTATGGATATGCTCCTGGTAATAATAATGTTGGTACTGTTCATCTTTTTAATGGTGTTCGTTTTCTCCACAGCACTTTTAACACCATTAATCGGTAAAAGAAATCTTATTTTTGTATTATCACTTGGTTTTATTGTAGGAGTAGTTGGTGGGGCTTTTTTTATCTCCCCATTATATGATGATATCCCTGATATGGCCCGTGCAGTCTTCACCTCAACCACCGGAGGTCCTGAGATTATAAATATCAACATGTCCACAGACAGCGATGTTACGGCTTTTATACAGAACACTAAAAAGATAAACGGAGTAAAGGATGTTCAGTGTAACAAGATTACTGTAAGAACCACTGAATTTAATATGTCTGATTGGTCTAATACCATTCAAAAAAGCATACCTGTAGTAGATTCTGATGTTAAGTCAGTGGATGTGATCTCCAATGATACTTTGATCATTAACTTGAATAAAGATAACAATCCAATGATTTTAGCTAAGAACGTGGAAAAATGGTTAAACATGGCAGCCGGTATAGAAGTTTTATCTAATATAGCAGAATTATCAATAACCGTGGAACCATCCCAGGTTGATTCGGTTTCCACCCAACTACCACAGAATGAAGTGGTTATCGCCAATATAACCGGGCCAGTAGAGGATCAGATAGCCTCTTTTAAGAAAAACCTCCCTGATAAGACCAGTTTAATTATATTCTGCGGAATTATTGGGATGCTGGTGGGATTACTAGGTTTATTCATTGATAGCATATCCCAATTGGTAAGTAAAATCCGGGGTAAGATGAATAAAAAGGAATAAAATAAAAATGAAAGCTGCTGTTCTGTTTTCCGGAGGTAAAGACAGTACAATGGCTATTTACAAAGCCATTGAGAGCGGATGGGATGTGGAATATCTGATATCTATGATATCAAATAATCCTGAGTCTTATATGTTCCATACCAGCAATATAAATCTAACTAAGCTTTCAGCTGAGGCCATGGGCATTCCCTTAATACAAAAAAACACTCCAGGAATGAAAGAGAAGGAATTAGATGATCTTAGAAATGTTTTAAAAGATCTAAAAAATGAGGGAGTGAATGGCATATTCTCCGGTGCTCTGGCATCGAGTTACCAGAAATCCAGGGTGGATAGAATTTGTAATGAGGTTTCCCTTGAATCTATAGCCCCCCTGTGGCATGTTAACCCCCAAAAATACATGGAAGAGCTCTTAGATTTAGGTTTCCAGATAATATTAGTGAGTGTATCAGCAGAAGGCTTGGATGATTCCTGGCTGGGTAAGGAAATAAATAGAGAGGTATTAAATGACCTTATATCTATCCGGGAAAAACACGGAATTCACCTAGCCTTTGAGGGTGGTGAAGCAGAAACATTGGTTTTAGATTGCCCCCTTTTCGGGAAGAGAATTAATATCCAAGAAATTGAGAAGCATTGGCATAAAGATAGTGGTCATATCACCATTAAAAAGGCTGTTTTAGAAGATAAGTAATTATAAATATAAAATAACTCTTTTTTATATTAAAATGTCATTTTTGACCGGTTATTAAAGGATTAGCATTTAAATTGTTAGTTTTAGAGAATTATCACTTCAGACCTGTTAGCTTAGAGTTTTAATCACTTCTGTTGTGGTGCCAACCAGTTGATGAATTGTTCCACATTTTCGGTTTCTATTTTTACATCAATTTCACCTAGTGGGGATAGTTTTTCATCGGTGAAATTAATAACACCCGCATATGCTGCTTGTTTGTTGAGTTTAAAGAATATTACCTGATCATGGGCTCCTCTGATAAGTATCTGATGGACTGTGTTTCTGATTCTTTTCTTCTCCAGCTCATCTTTAAACTTTAAAAGTGAATTTTCATTCCCTGTAGCTAGGATATAATCTTCACTGATCTCCAACTGGTCACAGTCAAAAACATTGATAAGAGACTTTATAACCTTATCTACGTCTTCAGTTGGATTTAAAGAAGTTTTAACTTTGATTTGACATTTCATTTGTGAGTATACTCCTTATTATGTTTTTTAATCTCTTTTTACTGCTTTCATTAATCACCATGTAATCTGATGTGGCTATAACCTCCCCAATTCCAAATTTAAGCTCCCTTTTATCTCTTTTTTCAAAATCTGTTTTTAGATTTGAATCATCTGAACGTTGCCTATTTTTCAATCTTTTGAATCTTGTTGCCGGAGTTGAATTTATGGATATTACTTTAAAATTCGGGAAATTATCTCTAAAGATCTGTACTTCATAAGTACTTCTAATGCCCTCAATTATATACAATCCGGATTTACTTTTGCCTTTTGAATCATTATCATATTTTGATTCATTTATTCTTTCCAGTGATTTTATCTTCTCCATACATCTATCTGCCACTATAAAATCACCATATTCTTTTCTTAGACGGACAGCTGTCTCCCCAATAGGTGCTTGTCTTTTTTCTGATTCTTCTCTAATAACATCCCCCATTCTGATTACTGTAAAACCTAAATTTCTAGCCACCCCAGCTACTATTCCTTTCCCAGAACCGGGCATTCCTGTTACTCCCAATACTTTCATGGATCATTCCCTCATTAGCAAAATATTATCCCTTTTTTTGAAGTTGTATTATTACTATTATAATTTAGTTAGCAGTAATTTGATCTTATTTTATGGTTTCATATAATTCCGGACCAACATATCTAAAGTTTCCTTTAGATTCTGTTCATTATGAAAATTATCTATAATCCTCTTTAACTGGATTTTATCCTCTTTTTGAAGCCGGATAACTTCCTTCTCCAAACAGGGTATGGCCCTTACTAGATTATCCACAATAGTTACTGTAGCTGTTTTTGATGTTCGGGATAATGGATTCAGATCTACTGTTAAAACCTTTTTATCCTGTAAAATCAATGCTTCAGCACGGTCGCCATCCTCTAAAGGGACTAAAACTACATCTGAACTATAAACACCCTCTCTGCTAGCTCTGGAGCGTGGACTTTCGAGTCCGGGTATTTTCTCTGGGTTTTCCTCCAAACCAAGAACTTCATCTGCTCCTGCATCCTTTAAAACTTTATAAATAGCTTTAACTCTCCCTGGTGTTCTGTAAAACAGGTTTATCTCCAGTTTCGCTCCCATTACAGCTGCTAAACTCACTATTTCTTCAGGTACCAGTGCCGCGGTATTTCCATTAACGGATATTACTGGGTTTTGAGCTAGAACTAAATAAGCCGCCGCAGCTTCCATGGCTTTTTTGGCCATTGGTGTTGTTCTCTCACCTAAAAGGTAATCAAAAGCCTCTCCTCTCCCATGGGCTATTAAACCAGAATCTGCCAGAATACCAGCCTTATACGCTTCTACCATCACATATCTTAACTTCAAAGACTCATATCTGGGATGATTAGGGTTTATGTTATCTAAATTCTTCAAACTCATAAAAATACTCTGAAACTGTTTAATTTGAAATCTGATTATAGAAGTAGTAAATATTAAATTTTCTTATATACTTCAATTATTTCCAGAGGCTTATTTCCTCCAGTGCTTATTATTTTTTCTTCAATTTTTAGTTTAACACTGTCTCCTTCCATTGCGTCCATATTGTTTTTAACCAGGTACAGGTCTGGTTTTACATTGGATCTGATATCATATTCTACTTTTACATGGGCTGTTTTTTTACCAGCTTCCCAAACAACGCCATAGGTGAAATTCCGATGGTATCTGATTCTGAATATTAGGAATACTGCAGCCACAGCCATCATAGCATAGATAAGTATGGACAGTGAAGGTAATGTTTGGAAGGAAAAAGCCATTATCAAACTAGAATTACCACTTATCAGGATGATTATTATGCCCACCGCCAGGTACATCAAAAAGAAATCCCTATATGCATTGAAATCCTTTGGATACATCTTTTTTACCCGGTAGAATAACATGTAAATAACAAAAGCAGCGGTAATGCCACCCAGGGCTAAATAAATAATAAGATTAAGGAAATTGAAAACAATCAGAATGGATAATACTATGAAAAATGCCGATGCTATCTGAAGATTCAAGACTGTTCTCTCCTTCTCCTCTGAAGTATACATACCAGAGATATATATAACTTCAGAATCACTGGTTTTCTGACTTGAATCAACCTCTCCAGATTTTATAGGTGCTGTAGGTGTTGAAGGTTGAGATATATTCTCATTACCAGAATATTCTTCTTTAACATTCCCCACTTCACTTTTTAGCTTGGATATATTTTCTTTAACATTTTCTGTGTCAATTTTTTCCCGTAATTTACTGGTGTTGATGTTTCTTATTTTCTGGGGGATTTTGGGGATGGCTAAAATTACCATTCCCATAAATGAAAACAATTTGAGGATCAGCTCTCCGAATCTGGCGAAAATATCCAATTTAAAAATCTCCCGTTTATTCTTATCTTTTAATAATGAAATACTATGATATAAATTGATTGGTTTAAAAAAACAATTTACAATGGTATCGGATTTAAGATTAAATACCATTATTATTTATTTAATTTAAAAGAATTAATATTTGAAATATTTAATTTAAACTGAATCAGCAGTTGTTTAACTGATAGTCACTGTTATGGCTGAACTGCCAACTGCCCAGGTAATGACCACATTATGCCATCCTTTAGTAACTGAACCACCAGAAGGAAGGATATTCAAAGCATATGGTACTGTTGAATTTACATTAGGTTTAAGAACTCCAGGATCACTGGCATTAACCGGTATGCTCACCAGGTTAAGACTGAGTACTTTATTATTGTAAACCAGATTAGAATTCTGGGGGAAATAAACATTTACTGTTCTTTTAGCACCGGGTCCGTTAGAATAAACAACATTTACAGCATTCACTATGGTTGATAATGCCGTATTAGCATCCGAGGTTATAGAAACGTTTTGACTGGAACTGATGGCATTTCCAGCAAAGGGCACCGTAACGGTAGTTAATATAATCAGGAAAACTAGTATTAAAAATATATATTCCGCAGATACCTGACCTTTACTGTCCATCATACTCACTTCAGTTAAAATATGGTTTTTTAACCATATAAATATTTAGTATAACAACCAGTTTAAAACATTTAAAAATATTATAGCCAGATCTCCAATGAATAAAGATATCAGAAGGCCTATCAATATGGAAGGGGCGAATGGAACACCCTTTTTTACCTTAAAAGTTTCAGGTATCTTATCTTCATGTGAAAGTTTCTTTAATAATTCAATATCCTCTTTCTTTAGACCAGCGGCCAGGATACTAATTAATTGTTTGCCTTTAGGTGCGTTAATAATGGAAATATCACCTGAAGTTAATGCTAATCTGATTTTCTGGAATATACCTTTATCATCATAGTAAACCTCATCATCCATTTGATAAAGAGAATAAGCCGGTATCATCCCCTCCTTTAGATCATCAATTTTATAATCATCCTGAAGAGCCTCTTTATTAACCTTGGTAAGCAGTGCCCTTATAATCTCTGTTAGTATCAATATAATGAATAATATAATTATTCCGGTTAGAGTTACAAGTAAATTCTGATATAATGCTATGAAGGTTATTATAGCCACCAATACAGACTTTACAATCAGAGGTAGCTTATTTATTATTAGTGAAAAAATGAATATTAATATTAAGCTGATTAAAATATTTTGGAAGGGAATATAAGGTGTTATGAATAGTGTTATATATGCTGCTGAACTAATAACCAGTGTCATTAGAAAATTTTTCTTATAATTTCTCACAGGAGCAATTAGCTCCTTTAAAAGGTGTGGTTTAAATTTTATTGCTATATATATTACATATATCAGCAGGAAAGGCAACATGGAAAGGATACTGTTAATTATCAGTGTGAAAGGAAAAGGATAATATCCATAAACAGGCATCTGATAATTTAAGATACTATAATTGAATAATGGCGGATAAATAGCCAGTAAAGCAGCCAGTGCTGTGAATAACTTAACATCTCCCCCTGCCCAAGCACCCATCTTCCAGAAGAGATAACCCAGAACGAATATTACCGCAGTGATAACCACAGCACTTATAACAAACAATAAATTACCGGTTAATATCGCATATACTAAATTTAAAACTAAACCCAACCCAATTAATGGAAAAGTAAGTTTATTGGGTATTATACCCCTCTTAATATCCGAGTAACTGGCATATAAACAGGCTATAATAGCTATAATCACTGCGCTTAAAGGAATATAATAAATATCCATGATATCAATAGTTCCTATTTATTAACTGATTAATTAAATTACTCTGATAAATTGATTTCTTAAATTACCTGATTTCTTTAATATTAAAGTATTAAAAAGTTTGATGGAAAATTAAACGGTCCTATTATTCCTATTATCTATAGCTGCTTTGACGAAGGATACGAAGATAGGATGTGCATTGTTCGGTCGTGATTTAAACTCAGGATGGAATTGGCATCCTAAAAACCAGGGATGATCCTTTAACTCCACCATCTCAACTAAAAAATCATCTGGAGAAACTCCAGAAATCACCAGGCCTTTTTCCTCTAATTTATCCCGGTATATATTGTTATATTCGAACCTATGCCTGTGACGCTCGTCAATCACATCCTTCTTATAGGCTTCCCGGGCTATGGTCCCCTCTTTAAGTTTGCAGGGATAAGAACCTAACCTCATGGTTCCCCCCATGTCTTTAATATTCTTCTGTTCCAGCATAAGATCTATTACCGGGTGTTTAGCATTTTTATCAAATTCAGTACTGTTAGCATCTTCAAATCCGTTTAAACGGGCGAATTCAATGACCATAGCGTGCATTCCCAGGCAAATACCAAACAATGGTATTTTATTCTCTATGGAGTAACGCACAGCATCCAGTTTTCCAGTTATTCCCCTTTCACCAAATCCACCAGGTATCAGCATGGCGTCGAAATGGCGGATCTTCTCCATGTTTATGGTGTCTTCAGCATGCACCCATTCAATATCCACTTTAATTCCCAATTTAGCAGCTGCATGTTTTAATGATTCCCTTATGCTGATATAAGCATCTTCCAACTCCACATATTTACCAATAATACCCACGGATACCCTTGAATCATAACTCTTCAAAGACTCTACGATCCTGCTCCATTCATAAAGATCAGGTTTATGTGCGTTTATTTTAAGACGGTTAAGTATGTATTCTCCAATATCTTCACTGTTTAATATTAGGGGAACTTCATAAATGGAATGGGCATCAGGTGCATTAAGTACGGCTTTACGTTCCACATCACAAAAATGAGCGATTTTATCCTTTATATGGCTGTCAATAGGTAGTTCAGATCGGCAAACTATTACATCCGGGTTTAAACCCGTGCTTCTAAGTTCTTTGGTGCTGTGCTGTGTTGGTTTGGTCTTAAATTCACCAGCCGCCTTCAGGTAAGGAACATAAGTTACATGCACGAACATGACATTATCATGGCCTTCCTCATTACGCAGCTGTCTGAGAGCTTCCAGGAATGGTTGGCTTTCAATATCACCCACAGTACCGCCCACTTCAACCAGTACCACTTCTGCCCTGGTTTTACTAGAGATATCCCTTATCATGGACTTAATCTCATCTGTTATGTGTGGAATGATTTGTACACAAGCACCTAAAAATTCTCCTTTCCTCTCTTTATTTATAACAGCAGAATAAACTTTTCCAGTGGTTATATTGGATTCTCCAGTGAGTTCCACATCCAGGAATCTCTCATAATGCCCCAGATCCAGATCGGTTTCCATACCATCATCGGTGACGAACACCTCTCCATGCTGGTAAGGATTTAATGTCCCTGAATCCCAATTAAGATAAGGATCAATTTTTATAGCCGTAACATCCACACCATAAGATCTTAAAATTCTTCCAATAGACGCGGCGGTTATTCCCTTCCCAATGGAACTTACCACACCACCGGTTACCATTATATATTTTGACAGACTATCAACTCCTACCAAACCATTAAATATAGTTTAAAATATGTAGATAAATACTTATAAGTTGATTTTACAAAAATTCTTACTTAAATATTTTTAATTTCTTAAAAAATTTAAATCATTCTATTAACAAAGATTGGTTATTATGTGTTCATTTTGTTAACCAGAATATTCTAGTAAATTCTTTATGAATCTATACCCTTCACTTAAACCATGGGAACCGCTTTTAGCTGATTCTTCATCATATAACTCAACATCATCACTAGAACCCTTAGTGGAGTACATTGCATATGGCACGGGGTCCAGTGCATGGGTTTTCATTGATATAGGTGTTGGATGATCTGGTAGTATGGATATGGAGTAATCATTATAATCTGGTAGATTATCCATTAATTTTCCCAGGATTCTTTTATCTATCCTTTCAATGGCCTTTATTTTCTCCTCTAAATCTCCAGCGTGTGCTGCCTCATCAGGGGCTTCCACATGAATAAATACTAAATCATTATCCTTCAGAGCTTTAAGAGCGTATTTAGCCTTTCCACAGTAATCGGTGTCATAGTATCCGGTGGCTCCGGGGACATTAATATTGTTAAGTCCTAAATACACTCCCAAACCCTTTATCAAATCCACTCCAGTGATAGTTGCTCCTTTAATACCATATTGGGATCTGAATGGCTTCATATTCGGTCTGTGACCCTGCCCCCATAACCAGATCATGTTGGCTGGTTTCTTACCTTCCTGTACCCTTTTTTGGTTGATAAGATGGTCTTTAAGGATATCCTGTGACTCGTACATTATTCTATTTATTATATGGGAATTTTCATCCTCTTCGGGCTTAATTAGATGGTTTTTGATTGGTTCTCCCACCACATCATGGGGTGGAGTAGATTCCAGAGAGTCCATCTCTTCATTTTTACACACGAAAAGGTTACGATAGCTGGTTCCCAGATAGAACTTACCATACCTATAAAATGCCTGGTTTAATGCTTCTACTAGTTCTGATGATTCTTCTGTCGATATATGGTCTGCGTTGAAATCTGCCAATAACCCCTGATCTTGAAAAATGAAATTACAACGAAAAGCCACATCTTCATCTTCGAGTTCTGCACCTATACTGGCCGCCTCCAGGGGTCCTCTACCAGTGTAGTATTTCTGTGGATTATAACCCATAATTGACAAGTTAGCCACGTCTGAACCAGGGTCCATCCCATCCGGAATGGTTTTCAAGAGCCCGTTTACTCCTTTAGCAGCTATATTATCCATATTTGGTATTTGCGCTGTTTGTAATGGTGTTTTATCACCAAGTTCCTCTATTGGATAATCAGCCATCCCATCTCCTATAACCACCACATACTTCATTAGATCACCATGAATTCCTTATTTATATAAAAAAATAGTATTATTTTATTTTCCAGATACTTATTATATTGATTATTTCATTTTCCAGATGCTGATTATGTCACTTAAAATTGCGGATGCAGTTTCTACCGATCCCGCACCTTTACCTACTACGGTGACTTCATCTGCCAGATCAGTTTTGAGGGTGGCGACGTTCAGGGTTCCCTCTACTGCGAAGGGTGATCCTTCTTTTACCAGTCTGGGGGATACTTCCAGGGAATCTGGTGATACTTCACCAATGAGCTTGATTAGATAACCCTCTTTTTTAGCCAGGGTAATAGATTCAGGAGTTATTTGTGATATACCTTTCACTTCAACATCATCATAGGTTACATCCATGTTTAATATTGAATTTGCCAGTATAACCACTTTACAAGCGGCATCTTCCCCCTCTACATCCTGAGTAGGATCTGTTTCGGCTATTCCCATCTCTTGTGCTTCATTTAGTGTTTGATCATATGATGATCCTTCTTTAGCCATTCTGGATAAGATATAATTGGTTGTTCCATTTAGTATGCCATAAATTGACTCTATCTTACATCCGGATAGGGTTTCATGGGCGAAATTAATTATAGGCATAGCACCACCCACTGAAGCCTCATATTTAAACTGAACTTTATTTAGAGCTGCCGTATGTGCTAATTCTTTAAATGAAAGAGCTAATGGGCCTTTATTAGATGTTACCACATTTTTACCATCTTTCATGGCCTTTAATATATGTGATCGGGCGGGTTCTGCATCTTCAATATTGGTAGGAGTCACCTCAATAAGACAATCATAATCAACTTCATCCAGTACTTCCATACCTGATATTCCTTTTACTCCATGTTTTGGATATTCTGATATCTTTCCTGTGTCTTTTTTCGTGTTCAGAAGTAGATCTGTATCTAATCCATCTGGATCTATTGCTGCTCCACTTCTATCTGCAGCAGCCACTAGTTTAAGATCCAGCCCATATTCTTGCTTGATGATATCTCTTTTCATGCTGAATACACGAGCTACACCTTGTCCCACTGAACCGAAGCCCAATATACATATTTTCAAAATAAATTCCTCCATTAAAAACTAAAACAACTAATAGTTAAGATTTATACCTCATTTATAACTAGAAATCCCTTTTGTTTACCTATTTCTTTTATCTTTGCCATGGCTTCTTTTTTTCTACCCAGTTCCGCTTCAAACATAATGCGGGATGCTGATTTTTCTGGATTATCTGATATTTTAAGATCTAAATCAGCCACCATAACCCCTTCAACTTTGTTTAAAAGGTTTACAGTATCCTTTAGATCCTGATCAACTATGTTACCCACCATGATGGTGGTGATCTTCTCCTTCCTGACTATTCCGTCTACCTGCATGATCTGGATCCCATCATCTTCCAGAACCTTTAAAACCTGATTTAGTGTTTGTTTATCCCCTTCAATGGTTATTTGTACAGGAATTGTCCCTCTCTCTGTTTTAACATCTCTCTGGTGTATCACAGCAACTATATTAGCTCCTAATCTTCCTATAGGGTTTAAAGCATCTAATAGTTGGCCAGGCACGTCTAAAAGTTCTAGAACAAGGTTTAGTCTCATTTTATCTGACCCATTTTCCTTTTTCAGTTATTAAATTACCTTCTTCATCAACATGTGCATTTCTCAGTATTTTTCGAGGATTTTTTTCCTTTCCAGCATCCTCCCTGGCAAGATTTACATTATCTACCATGTAATGGGTTTCTTCAAGGTCAGGGATATTTTGTAAAGCCTTTGAAAACTTTTCAAGTATTATTTCGGCTTCTTTTTCTATCTTCATATACCTTCCTCCTGATTGTGGTTTGATCGAAATTTATTTTTTAATTATCTAAATGATACTATGATTTATATACAATATCTGGGATTTAGAGTTTTAAGATAATCATCATCCTTTAAAACTCTTCGAAGCATTTTATCAATGCCAGAACCGTATTGCGCTGCTTTTTTTGGTCTTTTAACATTTTCTTCAGGCACACCCAGGTCCCGGGCTATTTCTCTGAGAATACACTTTCTCTGAGGGTCGTTTTCACTACTGATCTTATATTTCATAGGTATATTTATGGCTATATTTATAACATCCAGATCAAGATAGGGCACCCTCAATTCTACATGATTAGCCATGGTCACTTTATCATCACGCTCTAAATTAACCTGATAAAGATTGAAGATATCATTCAGGATATATTCAGACACATCTTGGCCATGTTCCTTATATAACTTAAGGTAACGATGATACCCTGCGAAGAGTTCATCTGCACCCTGCCCTGAGAGCATGACTTTTATCCCGTCTTCATGAGCCATCTTCGATGATATATATCCTGGCATTCCTACACCTAATTTCATGATGTTGAACTCCTCGATGGAATCTAATACTATGGGAAGGTATTTTCTAACATCTTCCTGGTTGATCTTTCTCATTTTAAGGGGCAGCCGCATATGATCCGCTGTTTTCTGGGCAGATTTAAGATCAGCTGAATCTTTATGACCAACACTGTAAAGAATGGTTTCCACTCCCAGATCATCAGTTAAAAAGGCAATTAAAGTGCTATCTATACCTCCCGAAAACATTATGCCCACTTGTGAGAGTCCTTCCAGCCTTTTTTCTACTGAACTGATTAAACTGGATTTTAATTTTTCTTTTAAAATATCGTATTGCACCTTTGTTGGATATTTTTTATTTACGACATTTAAATCCGATTTATTATTTAAGTTATTTAATTCGGAAATTTTATTATTTAAGTTATCTAAATCCATTTTTTTATTTAAAACAGTTTTTAACCCGTTATCCAGTTCTATCATTTTCCAGTTGTAGAGCATGTAACCCGGTGGTAGGTTAAAAACATCTTTTAATCCTATTTTCCATAGGGCTTTCTTTTCCGATGCAAATGCAGATATGTTTTTAATATAATCTATCCCAAAGTATAGTGGTTTTACACCTACCGGATCTCTTAAAACCGCTATATCCTCCCCATTATATATGGCAAAGGAATAATCACCATCTAAATACTTTAAAGATTTATTTAAAGCCTTTCGAAAAGGTAGGTGGTTATATTTGTCCATTAAAGCTATTATTACTTCACAATCAGATTCTGATTTGAAATCATAATCCAGGTCTCTTTTAAGTTCTCGGTGGTTATATATCTCTCCGTTAGAGATTAAAACCATCTTATCATTTTCTAGAGGTTGTAATTCCTCCGAACCAACGATGGAAAGCAGATTATGACCCATTGCCAGGTTTCCTCTGGGAATGTTAAGATCATCTATAACTCCATATGAAAACATTCCATCTACGAAAACTCCGCTACCATCCATTCCCCGATGTTTAAGAGCGATTAACATCTGTTGAAGTTTATGGGATATGTTCTCTCCCTGTATCCCTGCAATAGCACACATAAAACCAGTTATCGAATATTTTTGATGAAATATATAGAAAATGTTCAGAATATATCTAATTTTATTCAGAAATATATTAAATTTAATAGAATAAATAGATTTAAAATTTCAGAATTTAACTTATAAATCATTGAAAAAAAAATAAAACATGGAAAAAAATCAGCTCATTTCTTTTACAGCCAGTTCAATGTCTGATGCTTTAACTGTTTTTCTTCCAGCATGTTTTGCAAGTTTAACAGCCTGCATGGATACTTCTTCAGCCCATTGTTCTAATGCTTTATCTAATGCTTCTTCAGCATCCATACTTACTCTCTGTGCACCTGCATTTTTTATAAGTCTCCCTACTGGAGCCATTGGTAATTCACCCATATTAATCACCTAATTATAATTTAATACTCTATCATATTTAAATATAATGGTTTTTTATGAGTTTATTTAAAAAATTAACCAGAGAACTA
Source organism: Methanobacterium sp. (assembly GCA_018263005.1). GTDB lineage: Archaea > Methanobacteriota > Methanobacteria > Methanobacteriales > Methanobacteriaceae > Methanobacterium_A. The sequence goes on along the minus strand of JADFDH010000001.1, from coordinate 400,440 downwards.
TTACCAAATTTGGTATATATTTAAAAAATTAATGATAATCTGATTTCAATTTAGGATAGAATAGATGATTTAAAAATAAATGTTTTTGTAAAAGAATGATTTAAGTAAATATATAAAGGATTATTCAAAGGTCATCTGCCTGAGAACCCATACATGCCGTGCAATTTAAAGGAATGTTATCTTTATATTTATGTATTTGGCAAATCAACTCTTATAAATTCACTTTTTTACATATTTCGCACATTTTAAGGATAATATCCTGCTGACCTGCCTTTCCACTCTCTAAATAACCGGCAAAGTCCTGAACTTCAGAAATTTCTTTGGATTCCTACCTAAATTTATTTGTAATTTAGTCTTTATTTTATATTATATAATTAAAAATCTAGTTAAATTAATGAATAAAATGAGTTATTATTTTTTAATTCCCAGGACCATACAAGGAGCGCTATCAACTCCTCCTATATACCAGGGTACAACAATTATAATTCCTAAATCTTCATTTTTTACATTATTTAATTTCATATCTTCAATTAAAAGCAAAGGTTCTCCCATGTTTTCATATACTTCAAAAGCATTTAAATGGGCTTTTTCACCTAATTCAGGTTTTTTATAACCAGAAATGGATATAGAATCAATACCTAAACAGCGCACATCTGGAAAGTTCTTCCTAATCCATAAAACAACATCAGGGGATATTCCGGGATTTTCAGTGAGATATTTATCTGGAAATTTCTCACGAAATAATTCAAACCCAGTTCGGAAAAAAATACAATTCACACCATTAAAATCCATTTCGATAATATCTTTAAGCTCTATAAGTTCGTTCTGTTTTTTAGGAACATCCAAAATCATAGGGCTTTTGAATAATAATTCAGAAGTAGAGTAATCTGAAATAATCCTGCCTCCTTCCAGGAAATGACCTGGAGCATCAACATGTGTTCCAGTATGGTTTTCCAGTGTAACTATATAACTGTTATAACCATCACCACCCGAAATTGAACTACTTTGTACTATTTCTGGCTTTTTTAAAGCTATATGTACTGGAGAATCCGAATCAATCATATGGGAAAGTGTAAAAAACTGCATAGTAATCATTAAAAAGGATAAATTAATTAAAATTAACTTCAATTTTGTCGATCATATTCAAAGATATTAAATCATAGATTCATTGCTGAAAAGAAATGGATAATAATAAAATTAATCAACCTTTTCTCCGGCGTCAGGACCGGGTTGTACGGAAAATATTTCCTCGATTTTAAATATTATGGCTGCTTTCGGGGATAGTTTGCTCATAACACTGGTTGCCCAGTCCACCGCATCATCGAAGTATTCTCCAGACTCATAAATCTCTACTCTGCCTTTGAATTGATAGGGGCACTTAGAAGCATCTCTCACTACCAGTGAAGCTCTCGGATTTTTCTCCATGTTTTTACGAGTCTTCTTCATATAATTATCCACTATTAGAATGGTCTGATCATCTATAGGTCTTGCAAATCCAATGGGAACCACATTAGGTATATCATCTGCGCAGGTGGATAAAAAAACCACATTATCCTTTTCTATTGCATCCATCATTTCCATACTCATTACCATGATACCACCACCAAAAAATACATAGATAATATTGATATGGGCATGTCCAATTAATATATCTTGTTAAAAACACTTATCAACTATTTAGAAAAACTATTCAAATCATTTAAAAGTTTTTCTATTTAAATTTAAATAGAAATATTATTATATGGTCTCAATTGACATAACATAGTAATCAATTTCTATGTATAAAAAAAAGGTTTTAACTTCGGTTAAAATTAATTAAAAGGAAAATAGATACGATGAACCTCCCCTTTAAAGAGATTAATAATATAAAAACACTAGCAGCTTTCATCCTTTGCATAGGTATTCTTATTGCAATCCCAGTTTACTGGTTTCTTTTAGTTCCTCCTGCTATGGAACTGCAGGAAATTAACCAGGGTTCATATACTGCAACTGGATATCTGTCTCCGGGAGGCTATTTAAATTTAGAGATAGATTTGAAGGATGAATCCATTCAGGGTTATCATAATGGATTGGTAAACATACTACCTAACACCACAATTACACAAAACGGCGCCATCTGGCCACCAGAAGATTCAAGAATAGATCAATGGCCTGGTTCTAAGGAAGAGATCAAATACAGTTCTAACGGTCCTTTGAATAAGGAAATGTACTTAAAAATAAAAATTAACATACCTAATCAAACTAATCTTAAAGGTCAAACCATTCCCATTAATATAAGATACGATTTCAATTATCCTTATCAGACAGAAGTCACCGAAGTTTTAGGAGGAACAGCCACTAATTTCGAGACAAGAACTGGAGTTTTTCAAAAAACCATATCCCTAAAACTCAATAATGAAGTTATCACTCCAGATGATTTGGCAGTAATTAATATGAATGAGTCCTGGAAAAAGATTCTCTCCGGGATAATATGGATAATTGATTTATTAATTCTAATCTTTGTTTTTACTAATTTCGAGGTGGTTGAGAAAATAAAAACAAAATTCAAAGATTTTTCTATAAATGTATTGAAAAAATTTAAAATAAAAAAATAATTTATTTATCCTCTAAAACAATATTCAAATCTTTTAGTTTGCTTCTAATTAAATCTGATAGCTCCCAATCTTTTCTATCCCTCAATTCTTCTCTTATATCCGTTATAATATCAATAAGTTCCTTGGTTTTATCTTCATAATATTCTTTACCGATTAATTTAAATCCAAAAATGGAACCCCATTCCATTATAAATAACATGACCCTCTTTAAAATAGATTTAGAGACTTTTTCTTCATTAATTTCTCGATTAAAATCTCTTATAAAATTAAAAATTATAGAAAGCGCCTCTGGAGTATTAAAATCATTATCCATGGCTTTGAAAAAATTATTTCTTGCCAATTCAAGTTTATTTATGTAATTTTCATCTTGATCATTTGTTTCATTTAGATCTGATTCAATAAGTTCAATAATTTGTCCCATAAACTTATATATTCTCCCTAAACTGTTCTTTGACTGTTCTAAGGCTGATTTACTGAAATCTATTGGGCTTCGGTAGTGGGTTGATAAAACAAAGAATCGAAAAACATCTGGATCATAGTCTTGCAGCAGGTCACGGATGGTTAAGAAATTCCCCAGGGATTTAGACATCTTCTCTCCCTTAACATTTAAAAAACCAGTGTGCATCCAATAGCGTACCATTGGTTTTTCACCGGAAACCGATTCCATCTGTGCTATCTCAGCATCATGATGGGGAAATATTAGATCTAACCCTCCACCATGGATATCATATCGTGGTCCCAAGTATAACTCGGTTATGGCGGTGTCTTCTATATGCCATCCGGGTCTTCCTTTTCCCCAAGGGGAATTCCAGAATGGTTCATCATCCCTCTTCTTCCACAGGGCAAAATCACCAGGATTTCTTTTGTTATTATCCGGATTTATCCTATGTACGTTTAAATCCTCAACATTTCTACGGGATAGTTTTCCAAAGTCTTGAAAACTTGATTCGTCGAAGTAAACACCAGTCTCTGTTTCATATGCATTTTCATTTGCAATTAATCTTTCAATTTGATTGATGATCTCCGGGATATGTTCGGTGGCCCGGGCATAGTAGTTAACATTCTCTACACCTAATAAGTGCATATCTTCCAGATATTCCTTTTCATATTTGCGAGCCAGTTCTACTGGTTGAATTCCCAATTTTGATGCTCTTTTTATTATTTTATCATCTATATCAGTTATGTTTTGTAAATAAAAAACACTTAATCCTTGATTTTTCAAATAGCGAGTGATCATATCAAAGGATATATAAGTTCTAGCATGCCCTATATGGGATTCATCATAGACCGTAGGCCCGCAAACAAATAATTTAATCCTATTTTGGTTTATAGGTTTTAATTCTTCCTTTTTACGGGTTAAGGTGTTATATATTTTTATCATAAATATCTCACATTAAAATAGATAATAGGAGGCCGAGATTGGGATTTGAACCCAAGTATCATGGTCTGCAGCCACGCACCTAGCCACTCGGTCATCTCGGCATTTAAATATCCATTGAAAAAAGTACAAAGTACTGTTTAATTTAAGTTATATTTTGGTTTATTAATATTATTATCATTTTTTTTTTTAATTTAAAAATTATTTGTAAAAGAATGTTTTTACTATCTGAAATTAGAAAATTTAAAGATATAAAATAGATATATAGGATCTCATGAAGGGCATAAAAAATATGAGATTATATCATCAGCCCCAACGAATTTATGAAGAACTGATGTTTAGCCACCAAATAGATAATGCTAAGCTGAAAGTAGAAGATCTATCATCCCATGATCAATATCATTATTTGGGCACGGCAGCTGTGGATGATGCTATTGAAAGTTTGAATATTGAATCTGAAGATATAATTCTGGATATCGGTTCAGGTATAGGGGGTCCAGCAAGATATGTGGCTCATAAAACCGGTTGCCAGGTAATTGCATTGGAATTACAATATGACTTACATAAAATAGCAACAAACCTCACAGAAAGATGCGGACTCTCTGGACAGGTGGAACATCGTTGTGGAGATATTTTAACTTTCCCTGAAGAAGATATTGATTTTGATTATATTGTAAGCTGGTTGTGTTTTTTACATATTAAAGATCGTGATGCTCTTTTTAGAAAATGTTTTAATGTTTTAAATCCTGGTGGGGAGATGTATATAGAAGACTTCTACAAAGTAAATGAATTCAATGATAAGGAGATGAAGGTATTATCTGAGGATATTTACTGTGATTATCTTCCTTCTTCATCCGATTACCAGAAACAACTTATCGAAAATGGTTTTAGTAAGATTGAGTTTAAAGATAAAACGAATAGTTGGAAGGATTTCGTTAGAGATCGGAAAGATAACTTCATACAAAACCGCGAACAGCAAATGAAAATACATAACCCGGAAATAGTGGAAGAACTAGAAGATTTCTATAAAAAAATGTCATGGCTCTACGAAGGCGGTAATCTTGGAGGAGCTAAAATTATAGCAAGCAAATAAAATCCCATAAATAAGGTTTATTTAAAGGATAATTAATTAGATGCATAGCCCTTCTTTATTCCAATCTTCTTAAAGCCTCATCAAAAAGCATCATTGATTTTTCCAGAACCAGATTAACCGCATAATTACAGTTGTAACGCAAATTAATGATGTTACGTGTTTTATCTCCTACCCCTATCATCATCAAAGGATAATTACGACAAACCTGAGGTCTGCTATCATATATCTTACATCTTTTAACCTCAGGATCGTAGAATTTGCATGGTTTATCTTCTTTAAATTGGAAATGATCTTCATAAAGCCTGTTTTGTATTATTTCAGATTTCAGATCTGGATTGAACATAATAAGTGCATTTATTTCATCTTTGTGGATAAAGATGGGTGAGGATTCCTTACAGCAGGCTCCGCAGTTATTACACCATTCTAGATGTTCCTCTGCTATTTGATAATTAGAAGGTCCCCCTAATATTTCTAAACTCACAATATCCGCCAATTCTATTATTTCTTTAAGATCAGACCGATTTACTCCCTTTTTTTTAAATTTTTTTAGGGACCTCTTCTTTCTTAACTTCTTTAAAACGGCTTTTTCAAAGAGATCCATCTCTACCCTACTATCATCCTCATTTTGCTCCTTTAAAGCTTCTTTTCTTATTTTCTCAAATAATTCACGGTCAATCAATAAGTCTCTTAACATAATCATTATCCTTACATTTTCAATAATAAATTTTTAAAAACTTTTTCCAAATGGTCATCCATTTTAATTTCTTGCTGTGCTTGGATGACACTTTCCAATACTGCATTGGTTTCAGGATGTTTAGGTACTGCAGAACAGCCCCCATCCGGAATTATGGAAATGCTATAGGTACCTATTTTCTCTGCGATATTCTGTATTTCCACTTTATCCAGGCCTATTAATGGACTTAATATGGGTATTGATGTGGAATGACGGGTGGCCAGAATGTTAGGTAAGGTCTGGGATGCTACTTGCCCCAGACTACTGCCATCGACTATGGCAAGAGCATTTTCTTTTCGGGCCAGTTTTTCCGCAATTTGGTACATGCCACTTTTACACAATACGCAAGTCATCCTAGGAGGAGCATCTTCTACACATTTTCTTAATAAATTCCCATAATTAGCGGTGTAGAAGTTTATTTTAGACCCGGATGAATATTCTTTTAGTTTTCGCACCATTTTATTAATTTTTTCCATTGAATCAGATGTATATGGATGATTGTTGAAGTGTAAAATACTAATTGCACAACCCCTTTTCATCATGAGAAATGCTGCTACTGGAGAGTCAATACCCCCTGATAATAATGTTACCACCCTACCTTGTGTACCAATAGGCAGACCACCTAAGCCAGGGATTTTTTCATGGAATATATATGTTTCCGGCCCTCTCACCTCTACAAATATTCTTAAATCTGGATTTGAAAGATCGACTGGTGCCCCAGTTTCTTCAACCACCACAGCTCCGCAGAAAGCAGCCATCTCTTGACTGGTGAATTTATGATCACCTACCCGGCGGCATTTGATGGCAAAGGTTTTTTCCTTGGAAAATATATTTTGATGGATTAATTCCTGAATATAACTTTGCAGACTCTTTTTTATAGATTCATAATCAGTACGGGTAACTAATGTTGGACTGTAGGAAACTACTCCAAATATTTTCCCTAGGGATAGAAGTGCTTGCTTGTAGTTCTCTGGGAATAGAAAAATCCTACCCTGAGTTATGGTTATTTCCCCTTTAATGATATTTTTAATATTGGATATTAACCTTTTTTCAAATCTTCTTCTAACTGGAGGGCTTTTAATTCCAATTTCACCATATCTGATGATTATAGGTCTTCCAGATGCTGATATTGTCATGTTCACTCCGTTTTCATTTAGATTATTATAACACTTTTTCTATACTAAATTATTGATTATTTTTTAGGAAATCCCTTGGCTGAAGGTGGTTTTAATATTTTAACTGCATCAGCCCTTAAAAAGGCATTTACAGTTGCACTTAACGAGCAGAGAGATCCTATTCCCTGGGCCACCTTTTCATCTCCATCAACGAGATGGGCAGTTATATAATCTTGAGATGTCACATTTTCCCGAATTCCTGCTTTTTTCATCCCATGTAAGATGATGTTTCCCATGGCACCCATGGATTTATCCAACCAGAAACATTTAACCGGACATATATCACAATAATGATTTAATGCTGTATTCATAACAGGATTGCCAAATCCAGCGGCAATTTCTGCCCTTACCGTAGCATATGAAGTACAACATCCAAAATTGGAGCCTATAATCTCATCTTCCTCTTTTAAGTGGACGAAAATTCTCCTCCTACTCCACACGGCCACATTTTCTATTCTTCTTTCATATTTAATCTTGCCTGTATTATTAGTATCTTCATGTTTCTCTTTAATTTCTCTAAAAAGCTCCTTATTTCTGGATGCTGCTACGTTTATAGCACATATAGGGCAAAATGCACTGATTGCATCGGATATGAGTTCATCATCATGGTCATACAGGGAGGCTGCAATACCTATTGCTTCTCTATGGATCTCAACCCTTCCTCCTTCACCCCAAACTCTGCTAAGCACCGTTCCAGCTGGTGATATTACTCTTCCATAACCATTCATAGCAGATACTTTTTTCCTATCCTTATCTGTGGTTAAAATTTCCAATAGATGTTTGGAAACATTTTGTGGAATTAATTTAGCTGATATCTGGGCTTTTAATATTGCAGGAGGCCATACTATATCCAGCCCTTCCCCTAAAATTTCTCCCTGGTTATCAACCACTTGTGCTCTTATTCCATCTGGTCTTTCCATGGAAATGGCCTTACCACCATGTTCTGAGAGAACTTTCAAAGTAAGATGGCATATTCCACAGGCACCCTCCTTTATGACCAGTTCTTTTTCAACTTTGGTAAGTATCTCATCAGAAATCATAACCTCAAAAAAACTCCTTTATCTATTTTTTCCAAAAGAAATAAATGATTAAAATTTATTATGATAAATAAAAAAATAAAAAATAACTATTTCCTAGCTCTGGCTATTTTTTTTGCTAGGACCAATTGTCCAATAGCTATTAGTCCTACGAAGAACTTCTCTAAACCACCTGTTACCCATATCGCTTCGCCAAATGTTGAATCTTTAATTCTGTGCTCGTATTCTTCAGCAGTGACCATTTCACCGGTGCGTCTACGGGTTACTATGGCAGATGCTTCCATGAGTTCTTCCCAGCTTACACCCTTCAATTCATGTTCCATAGCTTTGAATATCTTGTAAACTTTAATATCATATAACTCAGAAAGGGTTTCCACAATATCAAAGGACCTTACCACCCCTACTACCACTCCTTCATTATCCAGAACCGGTATGCTAACCAGTTTATGATGGGATGTTTCTAATACTGCCATTCTTGCTGGATTGTTTTCATGTACATGGACGATATTGTCAGTGGAGTGCATAATCTCAGATATTTTCTGTTTACCTTCTCTAAGTCCCTTAGTTACATTCAAAGATGTTATCCATCCTACTAGCCTCATTTGATTATCCACTACGGGCGTGGTGAATTTTTTACGATTCTCCATGATTATGGAGACTTCTTCAATACTTTGATCTTGGGAGACATATATGAATTCTTTATCCATTATTTCCTTAACTTTCATGACATCCTCTCCAGTTTCAATGCACCTACCGGACATTTCGTCGAACAAACCTCACAAAATACACATTTATCTTCAGAAAGTATTATTTTATCATCTTCTAGTTTAATAGCTTCTAATGGGCAGTTTTCCTCACAGACCTGGCACTGAACACATGCTTCCTGATCTATAAGTAGCTTTCTGGTTTTTATGACAGGTCCTAACTCCTTTTCAAGTGTTATTGCCCTTTCTGGGCATACATTAACACAGGCACCGCAACCCACACATAGATCACGGTCTATTTGTACCCCTTCTTGTTCAATGGTTATAGCACCGGTGGGGCAGAACTTAACACATTTATCGCAGGATTGATCTATACATTTCTCTTGATCCACATTGATATCTATGAGTTTTAATTTTCTATGGGGGACTTTTATGTCCTTAATATGAAACTTGACATCTTCATCAACATCTGATATGCTTTCCAATATTTTAACAGCATTAACCGGGCATGTTTGAGCGCATATTTCACATTTAACGCAATTATCCAATATTCTTGCTTGTCTATCTGTTTTTGCATCAGTTACTGCATTAACCGGACATTCTTCTGCGCAGAGATTGCATCTAATACATTCGGGAGATATAGTAATGAATTTCTGTCTCAATGAACATTTTTCGATTTCTGGCTTGAAATCCTCATCGATATGTTCAATTTCCATTGATTTAACCTTAACTTCTCCTTGGAGGTCTTTTTTCTCTTTTTTAAAGGTTATATCCATTTACTCAGCATCCCCCTAGTTATTTTTTTTGATGATCTATTAAATTCATTATAATTCTTATTAACATCATTTCTAATATTCTTTTGTGATTCATAGTGATAATTTCTTTAATTTCTGAATATCCGGTAAGCCTTTAATGGCACCAAAGTTCTCCACAGAACAGGAAGCCACATAATTACCTAATATACAGGAATCTCGAAGAGTTTTACCCTCTAAAATTCCATAAAGAAATCCTGCATTAAAAGCATCCCCTGCTCCAGTAGTATCCTTACATTCTACTTGAAATGCTTCAATATATAACGATGATGAACCATCTGTTGCATAACAGCCTTTATTTCCAAGTTTGACTATAATTATTCCTATTTCCAAGCTTTTTAAGGATTCAATCTTCTCTTCTATGGTTTTATATTTTTTATCAGTTAAAATGTTTAGCTCCTTCTCATTAATTAAGAGCATATCAGTTCTATTTAAGATTTCAGTGATGTAGTTCAAACCCTTTTCCACGTATAATTTGCCCGGATCGAAACTAACCTTTACTTTTGAAGGTAATTCCTCTAAAAGAGTTTCTTGTATTTTTATGGACTTTCCTACGAATGAGGTTAGATGAATTATTTTCGTATTATAAGCAAGGTCTAAACTTACTTCAGTGATTTTTATGTCATCATTTACACCAGGATCAACATATAGGGCTCTTTGACCTTCCATATCTACAAATCCTATAACTTGGCCACTTCTTCCTTCAGATGTTCTTATCAGTCCCCTAGTATTTACTCCTTCTTTTTTGAGATTTCGTAATAAAAACTGGCCTTCATCGTCTTTTGCAACTTTACCAATAATAGCTGTGTTTAAATTTAATTTTGAAAGTCCGATAATGGTATTAGCTGCACTTCCGCCGCATGAAATATTAATATTCTTTATATAGACTTCTTCATCTTCTTTAGCTATTTTATTTACTTGGTAAAGCTTATCCAGGTTTAATGCACCGAAACCAATCACATCAAAGGTCATTTAAACAACTCTTTTAAATAAAGCTTATATTCACCCAGTTTACCCTGATAATTTCCAGCGGAAATCTTTATAACATCATTATCATCAAGAACAGCGGATATACCTGCTCTCATTGCTTCTTGTATTACTTCATGATTTATTCCATTTATAACAATTTCTGGTATGTATCCCACGTTGTCCGGTACCTTAGATTGCTCATTTAGAATTTTTTTAAGTGATGGACAGTATGGGTGGTTTGTGGTAGGGCCTATCCAAGGGTATTTAGTCTCTGGTTTGGATGCTGCAGAACAGATATCAAATGGAGTTATAACTCCTTTAACTTCTCCTATAGCCCTAATTGCTTTTCGACCGGACTTTAAAACTGATTCTTTACTTTTACACATATACCAAAAATTAGCACCCATAATTCCCTCTGTATACCCCAGTTTACGTTCAATCATGAAATCAGGTATGGCGATGGGAATTACGATCATATCTCGACCGTATATATTCTCTTCCCATTCATATCCATCACCACAGTGTCCTATCTGTTTCATAGTATCGATGTATCCATGAGGATTTATTGATGCATCAAATAACCGGGTAAATGGCTTAACCAGTATGTCCTGTCTGATTCTATAGGAAAGTTCCAATTCGAATTTATTCAGATCTCCTGTTTCAAACCAGAACTGTAATATAGCCCCTTTTCTTCCATCAGGAGTTTCTTTTTCTTCTAACCAGGTTTCTATTCCACCCTCTACTCTACCGATTACTGTTGCGGGTGTGGCTGTTGCATCATAGGCTGCTCTTTGTAGGATCTCTTCATCAGGAGCTGTTAACATTACACGGCAGAATATCCCAGCGAATGCTTCTGCATAAGTATCTTCCACATATTCCAATGCCTTAAATTTACCCATCTAACCTAATCCCCCTATAGCCGCTCCCCTTACTTTTTTACGGTATTTGAGACTTTCAATTTTTATCTCTTCCCGATTATTTTCGGTTACTATTTCTATCTTCATATTTGAACATGAAGGGAATTTAAGGGCTAACTGAGCGTCCACCGGATATTCATATAAAGCAAGCTTCGGATCTTCAGAAAATAAGGGTATAAATTCCATAATATCTTCTTTACCACCTTTATTAAACAGATCAGTCAGTATGGAAATGGGAAGGGTGTTATCTGCCATTATAGCAATTTCAGTTTCTTTAATAGCGTATTCATTACCATTAAATGTTACTGAGAGACCCCCATGCTGTGCTGCGAATCTTAATGGTTCAACATCAGTTATACTGTCCCCTACATACATAACATCTGATTGATTAAATTGGAATCTTTTTATGATGTCCTTTAATGCATCTTTTTTTCCTTCTCCTCCAACTGGATTCACATCGTCTACTATTCTACCTATTCCCATAGAGGGGATGATATTCCAGAATATTTCCTCCAGATTATCAAAGTCAGGGTTCTTTAGGATACTCTCTCGAAGCTCCATCAGTCTATTTTTCTCCTCTTTAGGAAGGTTATATTGGTCGATATCTAATTTGGTGGAGTAGGTGTTTTCGTAAGGGAATCCTGTTGAATCACATAGTGCCTGTATATACTGCTGGTAGCTGGTGCTTATTATAAAAGAAGGCATGATACAATAGACAAACTGAAGAGTATCCCTAGCTTCTGGGACTAATAGAATATTTTTCTGACTATATTCCTTTATCACTTCGTTAGTAGCACCATAAGCCTTGAGAAAAGGTAGTATTAACTTCAATGTTCCACCAGCATTGTAACCGGGTCTATTTATTTCATCAGCTAAAATATCATCATATTTACTTATTATCTCGAAAAATTTCTCACCATCTTCTATGAATTTACCTGCAAGTTCAAAGGCATTATCATTAATGGAAAGGGGACCTTCACAGTCAGAAACAAAAAATCTTCTCTTCAAAATTTGTTCCTCCATAAATTTCACAAAAGGAATATGAAATAATTAATAAAAAATCTATTTTTTTGATATAACTTAATTCTAACTTTCTGTTTTCAATTTTATAGCATTGAGAGGGCATATACCTTCACATTCAGCGCATAGAATACATTTTTCTTTATCAACGATTAATTTATCATCTTCTATACTTAAAGCGTCTTCCGGACATTTATTAACACACACACCACATCTCTGACAGGATAAATCATCGATAATTACTTCTCCTGTTCTTGATCCGGTTATTCTCTCCCTGGCGAAGAAAATTTTTCCATCCTTAGTATAGAACTGTTCTTCACTAATTTTTATGGCATCGAATGGACACGCCGGGACACATAATCCGCAGTAAACACAGTCTTCCCCTATATGGATGGGAGCTGGTATTTCAAGCTCGATACAATCTACAGGGCATTGATCAATACATGCCCCACAACCTATACAGTTCTCTGCGATAACAGTTATTTCCCTTTTTGGGTTGGTATTTTCAATTATCTCTCCAATATCATCAATTTCCAGTCCTTCACCTACCATGCCTTTGATTTCATCCTGAATAATTTCTGTGACATCTTCTTCAAATTCTTCTTCCGGATGCTGGAAACTGACCTCCCGGGCTATTTTATTAAAAATCGTGTTAATTCTGCTGGCGTTTTTTGAAAGTTTACTGGCGTCTTTTTCCAAGATTTCTGAAACTATTTCCATGGTTTTTATCTTGTTAAACTGTTCATAAGCTCTTCTACGAGAAGAATATTTAATTGCAGTGGTAGGGCAGACATTCATACATTCTTCGCATCTAGCACAATAAGCAGGATCTATGAATGGTAGTTTGCTCACTTCACCTATGTTTATTGCTCCTCTAGATGGACAGACCCGGGTACAGGTCATACAACCAATACATTGGTCCTGTTTAACCACCACTGCTTTACCCCCCGCCACTGATCTGGGTAGAATTTCACCGTATTTAATGGCCTCCGTGGGGCAAACCCTGGCGCAGTAACCACAGCGAACGCATTTATCCTCATCAATAACACTGTGAGCTTCCTCTCTACCAGTTGACTCTAAATGTATGGCACCAGTTTTACAGGCTTGAACACAGGCTCCGCATTGTCTGCATAGTTTAACGTTAATATTGGGTATATTTTCTCTTATGGGTTGTGCAAGAGTTGTTTTCATTTTTATTGCATCGTATGGACATGCTTCCCGGCATAATACACATCCCACACATTTATCATCGATTTCAATTCGTTCATCAGGAGGTATTTGATGTATAGCATCCACTGGACACGATTCTAGGCAAGGCTTATTTGTACACATTTCACACTTACTTCTATCTATCTCATATTCAACTTCCACTTCCCTGAGCGGTTTATTGGATTTTTTTGAGGTTATCTTAGTGTTTTGTGTACTTTGTGTATCGGGAATTTTAATCAACTCCTTATGGGTAACTGTGAAGGTTTCAGAGTGATATGTATGACTCCATCTTTCAATGTTCCAGAAAATAAAAATCTAGCCACATAGAATCCAGCCACACCAAATGGACATGTTTGATAACATATACTGCATCTGAGACATTTATCAGGGTTTCTTTGAACTCCCTTTTCTTCATCATAGGTTATAGCCCCTGATGGACAATCATCAACGCATAAGCGGCAGTTATTACATTTTTCATCATCCCAGGTTAAAATTCTCATTTTCAAGCGATCTGTGATTTTTTCGATGGTATCTTGGATTATTTCATCGTTGCGAATAATTTCTCTTGCTTTTTTAACCAGATCATCCATGGGTAAGTCAATTTTATATACTTCCTCTGGTTCTAATTTCTTTATTTTCTCTTGATCTTCCTCTATTCTAGATTCGAGAGTGTCGACCACCAGATTGATGATATCTTTCTGTTCTTCTACATGATTAATGTAAATTCCTTTGATAGCTCCCTTCACAGGACAGTTTTTAATACAATCACCACAACCAATACATTTGGACTGGTCGATGACAAATTTATTATCAACTTCTGATATGGCTCCTGCTACCTGGCTGCATGTTTTTAAGCATTTTTTGCAACGTATGCATAAATAATCGTCGATAATAAACATCTTATCAACTGGCAGAATGGTGAATTCTTCTCGGATAAGATGATTCTCGCCGCAGAGTATGGTTTTAGGATCGGTGGGACATACTTCTGCACAGAAACCACATCTTATACACCCTCTGTGGTTTATAACTGGATAAGTGGCTCCCTCCTCTTCAGCACTATCGCTGCTTCTAATAAGCTTGATCGCCATAGGTGCTGGACATGCGGCTGTACACGCACCACATGCTATACAGTATTCTTTTCTGACCTCTGGAAAGTCTCTAAATCTTGATGGAGTTTCCATTATCTCAGGATCTGTTTTTGCAGCTGCAAATTTTTCAGCCCAGGATTTTCTGGCAAATTCATATAAATACCATATTACTGAAGACATAAGGCATCATCGAGTATTTGTATTGAATTAAAAATCTTTATTTTTCTATAATTCATGAATTCATCTTTTATTTATTCTTCTTTTTTATTTTGCCGTTCAAGTAATTCTTGGCTTTCATCATCAATAATAACCGATCTTTCTGTACAGGCAATGCATGGATCTACACTAGCATAGGTGGCTAGAGCGTCTGGAACGGTTGCCACATCCTTTAACATATACTTGGCACAGGCATCTATGTTCATTATACTGGGTGTCCTTATGGAGACATTATTTATGAGATTACCATTGGTTTCTATCATGTAAGTCACTTCTCCCCTGGGAGCCTCATTTCTCCAGTCCCCATATCCTGCAGGTATGTTTATTTTTTTCCTAACTTCACCAGGGGGTATATTCTCAATTACCTGTTTTATGAGCCTGATAGATTGGGTTATTTCATCAAAACGGTTCATGGTACGGGCATAGTTATCTCCCTCTTTCCTCCATATGACTTTGAAGTCGAAGTTATCATGATAAGTATGATGTTTTTCTCTTAAATCATGTTTCAATCCTGAAGCTCTTCCTACGGGTCCCACTGCCCTGGCTTTGATAGCATCATCACGGGTCATCTTACCTACATCACGGGATCTCAAGCCTAGTAAAGGTCCATGTTCAAACATCTCCACGTATTTATCATACTCTGACTCTAGATCCATCATTATTTTCATTATGCTATCCAGATGGGACTGATTTACATCCATCTTCACTCCACCCACAACATTCCAACCCATATTAACTCGGTTTCCGGTTAATAACTCAATTGCATCCATTACTGGTTCTCTTAGATGTAACATGTACACGAAAAGTGTTTCATGTTCCATGGCTTTGAAAAAGGTGGAATTAGCTATTAAATGGCTTTGAATTCTGTCTAATTCATTGGTTAGCACCCTTAAAAACTGGGCACGTATAGGGGCTCTTTCACCAGCAATTTTTTCAAAGGTCTCCGCAAAGGTCTGAGTGTGGATATAGGAACATATCCCACAAACCCTTTCCGAGAGGTATATTCCTTTTTGCCAGGTTTTACCCTCCATAACTCTCTCTATTCCACGATGAACGTATCCATAATCAATTTCAGCGCTTAAAACCTTCTCTCCTCTGGTTTTAAGCTTAAGACGTATTGGTTCTTTAAGTCCAGGATGGATGGGTCCTAATGGTAATATCATGGTTTCTGCCTCCCTTTGGCTGCTATTGCATCGGGTCCAACGCCCAGTATTGCAGCTAAGATCTCTGAAGGTCGGGGGGGACATCCCGGTATCTCAGCATCCACCGGTATAAAATCCGATACTGGAGCATATACACTGGAACCTTCCTGGTTGAATACATCCCCAGATAATGGACAATTACCTATAGCCACCACAATCTTTGGTTCCGGGGCTTTTGAATAAATTCTTTGCAATTTTTCTCTCCATTGTTCTGTTACTGCGCCAGTAACCAGTATAACATCTGCTTCACGGGGGTTATTATGCACATAAATTCCGTACTGTTCCAGATCGTATCTGGGGCTAAGCAGTGCTACTACTTCTATGTCGCAGCCATTACACCCCCCGGTGTTTATTAGACATACATGAATGGAACTTTTTCGTATGACATCTTTAAGCGCATCTAACATTTCTTGACCTCTATAAATTAAACTTCTCAAAATTTATAAACATAAACTAATCATCGTTTTAAATGATATAATAGATCCTTTTTACCTTCCTCTAATGCATCTCCATAAGATTCTTTAAGGATAAGAACCTTAAAAGCTATTTTATTTTTGATATCTTCTGCTTCATCATCTGTTAAAATATTCATTACATCACAGAGCCAGCAGATCTTTAAATCAGAGTGTATCCTCTCCTTGGTACATCTTAACTTTGAAGATTCAAAACGGGGTTGTAAAGCCTCCAAACTGGACATATCCAATCTTTTCATTAGGATGTCTTCCAGTTCCTCTGTTGAAATTTTGAATTCCTCTGAAAAAGGTTTAATAACATCTTCATACCAGCGATAACTACGGAGAATTCTTTTTTTCATCCTAATAAGAAGTTCCTCATCACTGGCAGCTTCTTCTTCCTTAGGATAGGAAATTTCCTCTTCAAATTCCTTTTCCAGTTCTTCACCATTTTCATCTTGGTTCATGTTAAACCCATCCTAATAATCCAAATAATTCCCGCCACCGAAAATCCTATTACAGTTTCATATCTTCCGTAACCCGGTCGCATTCCTATAACCAGCGCAATTAGAAATATTCCGATGGTAATGGTAATATAATAAGGAATCACCATTAGTAATGGATTGTTTAATACCAGGACCCAACCAATAATAGCCATTATGAGAGCGACCATATCCATATTCTTCTTTATGAAGGGTTCTGTATATTTTTTATAACTCAATACCAGTCCTATTATGGATCCTATTACGAATGAAAGTATGTAGATTAAATAAATGATTTGATTGTCCATTTCTTCACCTTTAAGCTGGTCTGAAAAGATAAATAAAGGATACTATGATTGATATGAGAACTATTACCATGGCCCAGGTTTCCAAATTCTCAGACAGATGAATAACCTTTTTTTTAGTGAGCAATACAGTAAGGATCATAATTAAAAAAACAGCAATAGTCAGGGGTAAAACCACTATTATCTGAAGATAAACAGTTAAACTACTGGCTAAAACTGCACCAAAGACAGCTAAAGTCATCAAGAATAACGTATCTTTTTCTTGCTCTTCCATTTCTATAATTCTCCTTCATTGTTAACTTCAATATACAGTAAGCAATATTATAGACCCTAAAACTCCTATAAAAGCCAGAGACACCTGTACCATAATGGAGTGGTTAGGATTTAAGATAGGTGTAGTGGCGTTGATCAGGGCCACTAAGGCACTGATTAGAATCATTCCAATAAGATAACCTATAGGGCTCAATCCCCCTATAAACACAGTTAAAAATATCCATAACAACATGTACCATGCTATAGACTCTGAAATCATTAAATATCCCCGAAGCAAACCAAAATGTTCGGTCTCATATCCGGATATTATATCTTTTCCTTTAGTTATGGCAAATGGAGAGTAGGGCGCTTTGGACAGTATCAACACGAAGAACATCATTGCAGCCAGGGGTATTCCCCAAATCAATGGCCCATACTGTCCTTGATATGTTACGATATTACCAATGTTCATGGTGCCTGTTTTAAGATATATGATTATCAATACCGCGAATAATGGTAATTCAGCTGCTGCTGAAAATACCGCTCTTACACAACTCATTTTACCATATGGCGAACCAGAGGAAGATCCTGCATTGTGCTCTACGATTTTATGTAGTGCATATATGGCAAAGAACAATAATAGAGATCCTTCTGTTACCGGCCCCACAATAACCGCAGCGACCCATATGGCACATAACATAGCAGTTATTGCTATGTAAAAGGGCATAGCTGCTGTTTTTGGGAATGCTGATTCTTTTATAAAGAATTTGAAGGTATGAAGCAGGTGTTGGATTATGGGTGGTCCCGGTCTCATTTGTATCCGGGCCATAATCTTTCTTTGCAGTCCAAATAGGACGCTTCCCACCAGGAACGCTATTATAACGTTCAACAGGATGTCAGCCATTAAATTCATTTTTTCACCGAATGATTATAAGCTATCTAAGTTTATGTTTTACACCTTAAATGCGGATAAACTTACTTAGACCTTTTATACTGTTTTTATTTCTATTTAATAACCTATGAATGGTTCTTTTCTTTTATCTTCTTCATCTTCTTTCTTACCTCTGGCCATAGAGATAAGACCAAAGGAAAGGATAGATAATGGTATGAATAACAGTGATATGGCGTAAACAATCCAGTTTACCGGATTAAATATTAAAGCATATACGATGCACATTATTGAAATTATGAATAATATCCAGCTGATTGTTTTTAATTTATCCATTTATATACACCTATAAAACCATTATTAGTGAAATTATTATTTTTTCATCAAATTTTACATTTATTTAGTCTTATTTTAAGTTTAGAATCTTTATTAATCCATATTTACTATTAAAAGGGTTTATTGATTATTAAAAGTATTTCTATAATCCTTACAATCACCATTAAAGAACTTAAATGTATTATCAATAGGAACGGTGAGCCAGGTGTCCTAAACATCTCAGCTTTGGTAGCGAAGAATGGTGCCACACCTGTTTCACCAGCAACACCAAGGAACAAGAGAATAGAACCAAAAAGCATCAATGTGGTGGTTGGAATATTCACTATCTCCAGTAAGCTTAAAGTACCGGATGAAGCCAATATAAATGCCGCACCACCAAAAAGGGGTAATGATGCAATCATGGCTATTATTCCATATTGGAATGCGGAATCTAAAACATCTATCTCTTTAACAGCGGCTACGATACCAATATTAACAATACCAATTAAAGCTACGAATAAAGTGAAATCAAACACATCACCAGTTACCATAGCTCCTGCAGTAGCCAATCCACATACTATGGCTAGGAATCTCCTGATTTTAAACTCAGCCTTTCCTACTTTCTTTTCCCTATCTTTTAAAGTACCGAATTGTGCTTCTACTTGGCTTTCAGTTCTGCTTATGGCTATTAGGACCGTGAAAGCCAGTACAGCAGCAAACATAAACAGATTGAATGTGGTGAAGTATAGTACAATATCCCCTAAAGGGATGATTCCTATAAATTGACCACCTAAAGTTGATAAATCCATTTAATTTACTCCTTTTCCCTTTTAAACTCTTCTCGACCCATAACACCGACTAATCCTACTTTAAATGTGACCTTTATAAATACTCCGAATGCTCCCAGGAACAACGCCAGTAACCAATAATTGGGAGCTATGAAAAATATTAAAAATCCCACTAACCACAGACACCATGCGATACCTGATGCTCCAGCTATACCTTCCCATGTATTAGTCGGAACTCCCCTAGTCATTTTAGAAAGCACATAGAAAAGTATACCTCCACCAGCAACGGCCCCACCAGTGAATCCTGTAAGGAAAGCACCGTAAGCTATGAGTAAAATTGCTATGAAGGTGGGTGCGGTGTCCATTATTTCCATGTTCATATTTAAAGGAAGAGGAATGAGTTCCACAGTTTTTCCCAGTTTTCTCATCTCTCTACTCATCAGGATCTCGGAAATGGCCATTATTTCGGCCAGTTCAACCACTAAACCCGGAAGTATTAATGATTCGGCCAGATCAGTTCCCACCGCCGCAACCAGTATCAGCATACCTACACCCACAATATCGGTAAGAATCAAAGTGTGAAGATCATTTTTCTGATTTGATATGGCTAAAAGTCCGATTAAGGCAGCTAATATGGCAGTAAATACAGCGGGAAGATAAAGTGAAACCACCACTGGGGAGACCACACTGGGAACAAGTACAGACGCTGACATCTAATCCTCCCTCCTTCTCATGGTGAAGTGAATGGCCACCCAAGAAGCAACCACAAATGCCATCATCAGAATGGATGATTCTAGGAAAGTGTCAAAACCCCTGCTGTAATATAGTATCTCATCGATTAACCCACCAGGAGATGAATAAATCGATGTTCCATAATATAGAGTAGTATTGCTTACACCAATGGATATTGGAGATAAATAACCTGTTATCATTCCTTCTGCCGGAGCATAATTTGGATACTGGGCCTTAACTATTCCCGGCTCCTTTAATGGTACTCCTCCACGATCATAGGGTGCTAATGGATCTTTTTCACTGATCTGCAGTTGTGGCGTTGGCCGGGGATATAATTGATTATCATTATAGGTTAAAGGTACGATGAAACCAGCTAAGAGTACCAATCCCAATATTATAGAAAAAACCCGTGGTATCCTTTTAGGAGTGGCTAATGAATTCCATAACCGTCCTAATCTCATAATTCAGCCCCCATCTCTTCTAATCTGACTATGGCCCTAAGAAGAATCATAGAGATTATGGTCGTCGCTGCGATGAAGGTTAAAAGGGCAATGGTATGGTTGTAGGTTAGAAAAATTAAAGATACTCCAATTGCCGGTATTTCAGTGTTTATGGTTCTTATTAGAGGATCCTTTACTCCGGGACCTATGGCAGTGCCGATACTACCAAAAATAACCAGAAAAGCACCAGTATAGAACCATACGTAAACATCAAGCAAGGAACCTTTCCTCCTGAGTCTTTTGTTTAATTTTTTTCTTTCTGATCTCATCCAATTTAATGATTCCAATTAAGAAGATAACAGTAGCTATAGGATCAAATAATGCAGCCGCCATCGCCACATCCAAATACTTACCAGCTACTATCATACCCACAAACCCGCCCTGAAGTATGGTTAACATTATGACCTTATCAATAGGTTTGGGAAGTGCAATTATGCCTACTGCACCGATTATGATTATTGCAGCTGAAACAGAGGTAATATTTATAAATTCTAACATGTTTATTTTACCATATTTATGATCCAAGTATTCTTCTTTTTGTTTGATTTAATTTATATTTTATTATGTTAAAATTTTATATTATAATGTTCTTCTATCATGTTTTATTAACATTTATAGTATATTCATGTTTAATTTATTTATTTAGGATAATTTCATCCTTAACCTTTCCAATGGAGTAGGCTATAGCGTTAGAACTGATGGTTGATGTAATAAAGAAGGTTATGGCTATTATGGCTCCGAATGGTGTCTGTATGTATAGTGCTATTAATGCCGAGATACCGAAACTCATTGCATTTAGATATAGCAACCTTTCGGTCCTACCCTGAGAAATAAGTGTTCTTAAAGCCATTAACACGATTATTATGCCTACGATTTCCATCAACATTATTTTCGCCTTTAAATATGATATTGATATTTTATTATTTATTTTATTTATATTTTAATTCAATTTAGTGTATCTTCCCATTTTATGAGCTATTTTACCCAGTAATTTTGATGATGCAGGGTGATATAATCCTTGTATAGTGAATATGGCTATTAGCATTCCTACGATGAACATAGCAGGGGTTATCCCAATATAAGATGTTAAAGCTATGATAATGGTGATGGTTAATGCTCCTGTGGTACCGGCGTAACCGGGGTCAGCACATAGTCTATTACCAAAGTAGACTAAAGTGGCAGCGATCAATCCTCCCTCTGGAGTACCTATAGCATAACATGCAATGGAAGCTAGTAATGTTCCTGCTGAAGCATCAGGAGAGCAGACAATGTTTCCCTGGAAAAATCCTCCTGCCAAGTCTCCTCCTCGTTTTTTAATACCCCTACCAATTACTTCGGCACCTTTAACTCCAGGGGACTCTGGCAGACCCATCCAAGTGTCTATTAAAACGAAATTTAGCCATGATATCACAGCAGCTATGATTATTCCGATTAATTCATCCATGAGATTCCTCCTTCATTTGAGATGAATTATCTTCTGATTCATTATTTGAATTCTTGGAAGATTCTGATTTATTCTTATATTCAGATGAATTCTTGGAAGATCCAGATCTACTCTGAGATTCCTTAATTTTTTCATGTTCTTCCGGAGGTTCTGCGGAGGATAAAGATGGTTCATGAGGAGAATCATGCACTGGTCTGGGAAGGATTCTCTCCAATATAAATTTAGAAAAAATAGATGTGATGATTCCCACTACTAGTGCTATTATATAGTCTGTGTTAGTGGAATTCAAGTAACCCAGTTTGGAAATCATGGCTGTAAATCCCAGGGCCAGGACCGCCGTGGGAAATATTACACTAATTGTCCAACTTTGCCTTTTCGGGTTTTCTGGGAGCAGTGGAAGCCTTAAGAGTAAGCCTACAATTATAGCAGAACCTACAGCTATCATATAAACAATATAATTTATCATTAGCACCACAGTATGATTAACATAATAGATCAACTTATATAAATGTTCTTAAACAATTCCCCTATTCTTTTTTTACTATAACTATAATAAATTTTTATCGAAAAGATTTTTTTAACAATATCAATCTATTAATTTTAGCATGAACATCAATATTCTAAATATTTTAGGTCCCAAAGTGATATAAACTACAGAGGATAAAAAATTAAAGATATTCCACAATATAATGTAATCTTATTCCGGTGCTTTAAATGAAAATAGATCAGAAATTATCATATGTAATTATTGCTGCTATCATAATAGCCGGTATATCTGTGATATACCTAATTATCAGCCCCATACCCGGTGAAAGATTTACAGAGTTCTATATTTTAGGGCCAGATAGTAAAGCAGGTGACTATCCTACCAACTTAACCACTGGAGAGAGTGGTAAACTGATCATAGGTATTGTAAATCATGAAAAAACACCCACCAGTTATCAAGTAGTTGTAAGGTTAAACGAAATCATCTTAAAAAATGAAACAATTAACTTAAAAAATGATGAAAAAAAAGAGATCACATTAAGTTTCCAGATGAATCAATCAGGTAACGGACAAAAATTAGAATTTTTCCTATATAAATTACCCAACACCTTAAATCCTTATCGCCAGCTTGATCTACTTATAAATGTAACATAATTAATATCAGAATGGGAAAATGAATTTCTTTTAATTATTTATTATAAATAAGATTATTAAAAACGAGTTAATAATATGAGCACCGCCCGTAAAATAGCAAAAAACACCACCGTGCTATTTATAGCTCAGATAATCACCTATGTCCTGGGTTTTTTCATAACCATTTACACAGTCAGATATTTGTCTGTGGATGATTATGGGATATTATCAACAGCTCTAGCTTTAACTGGGATATTAATGGTCTTTATGGACCTGGGATTGGGGACATTAACCGTTAGAGAGGTGGCACGTGATAAATCATTAACCAAGAAGTACGTAAGTAACACTACGGTTATGAAATTAATATTATCCTTCTCCACATTCATCATAACAGTGTTAACTGTTTATATAATTGGTTATTCTGAAATCACGAGAACAGTAGTCTATATTTTAACCATTTCCTATATATTTAATGCTCTTTCCAGTATATTCTACTCTATTTTCCAGTCCTATGAAAAAATGGAATATCAATCGATAGCCACCATCTTAAACAGTGTTGTAATGCTTATTGGTACTTTATTAGCGATTTATTTCGGATTAGATGTGATTGCCTTTGCTATGGTTTATCTTATAGCCAATGGAGTGAATTTGATTTATAATTTCATAGTCTATGCTTGGAAATTCAGTCTACCCAAAGTTGAGGTTAACCTGGATTTCTGGAAACCCACCATTAAAGAAGCTCTGCCTTTATCCATGACCAGCATATTCTCCATGATGGTTTTTAGAGTAGATACTGTTATATTGTCCATATTAAAAGGTGCTGAAGCTGTTGGATTTTATAATGCTGCATACAGGCTTATGGAGGCTTTAATATTTTTCCCTGCAGTTTACACCACATCCATTTTCCCTGTTTTCTCAGCCCTCTACATATCCTCTCAGAAACCACTGAAAGCAGCTTATGAAAAATCTTTCAAATATTTAACCATCCTTAGTCTGCCCATCGCTGTGGGAACTACAATACTGGCGGACCAGATCATACTTTTAATATTCAAATCAGCATACATCCCCTCCATTCTAACACTACAAATCGTGATCTGGGTTCTTCCCTTCACTTTTGTTAATTACATATTAGGATCCTTACTCACCTCCATGAACAGACAGTACACTGTTTTAAAAATCACCATAGCCTGCCTAACCCTGAATGTGGTTATTAACCTGATACTCATACCCCAATACAGTTATTTAGGAGCGGCATTCGTAACCGTAATTACCGATGCATTTTCTGTGGCCTTAAGCTTCTATGTGGTGTCCAAAATAATCTCCAGAGTGGCCGTGCATAAAATCATATACAAACCAGCCATAGCCTGCTTAATCATGGCCATATTCCTAATATACATTAAAACAAACCTATTTATAGCTATAATCCTGGCCACCATGATATATTTCGGAGTTTTAATCGTTTTAAAAACCTTCACCCCCGAAGACTATGATCTGTTCAGGCAGATACTGAATATTAAAAAAGAAAATAAGGATTAATAAATATTAAAAAAGATAGTTAAGAAGATAAAGATCAAGAAATATTAAAAAATAATATAATGATTTTATCACCTTTTATATTCTGAAATTACTTCTTCAGCCAATTTATTATATTCTTCATCTATTTTAGTGCTGGGATTTGAAGAATTATACTCTCTCATCAGTTTTAATTTGGAGTATGTCACCAGACGATAAACACCCATTAAAAAACTCAATGAAAATCCCCTGAAACCTTCCTTACGCCCTTTCAGAGTGATGTATCTTTTCCTGAATTCGCTGAAGATTTGATTGATCACTGATTTAAATTTAATATCCTGTTCTGCCTCGAAAAGTGCCCGGGCCTCAATAGAAGTGTATCTGTTTAACTTCTCCAGGAAATGCTCAACATCTAAATAATTGAAATGTATAAAACCCTCTTCGGGATCTGTTATTTCATAAATTCTGGCATCTTCTCGTTCAGAGAAAGTGGAATGTATCTTATCACTTATAAAAACGAAATCTTTTTTGAAAAATCTATGATGAGTATCCTGCAAAGGACCCCATCCCGTAAACTGCATCAGCTTCCCGAAGAAATAGTTATTATGGGGCACAGAGACTATATCACCCAGATCTTCATCAATAATTCTCTCTAACTTTACTTTAAGCTTCAGTGGCACCAGTTCATCTGCATCAACTATCAATATCCACTGTTGAGATGCTTTCTCCAGTCCAAATTGTCTGGCAGGATCTGCATAACCCATTCTTTCATGTAAAAATATCTTATCTGTATATTCCGCTGCGATTTCAGCTGTTTTATCATCACTATGCATATCTATGATAACTATTTCATCAGCCCATTTAATGGTTTCCAAACAATTCCTGATGTTTTTTTCCTCATTAAGAGTGTGAACCAACACAGATATGGGTAATTTGCTCATGAATTTTCCCCTTTAATTTAAGCTTATTTTATTAGTTGATTGATCAACGTTTTAGTTTTTTTCCCCCAGATATCCCAGTTAAGTTTCTCCTCAAAGGTCTCCCTAGATGATTTTATCAACTGATAGTACATTTCTTCATCCTCATATAAATTCTGGATTAAATTGGCATATTCATTTCCCCGAGCATTCAATGGTAGCATAAAACCATTTACTCCCTCTTCAATAACACCGGATATACCACCTGTGTCGGTGGTTATTGCAGGCAGGCCGAAAGCATTAGCCTCACAGAAAACAACCCCATAAGCCTCATTTCGCGATGGAAGAAGCAGGAAATCGCTTTTAAGGAATAGTTCCTGCAATTTTTGACTCTGCACTTCATCATTTTTATCCAGGTAGGGTATTACGGTCATTCTCTCATGTTTAAATTCATCTGGAGGTATACATCCACATACAGTTAATTCAGCGTTTATTCCTAATTTAATCAATTCTAATAAGGTTTCGAAGGCTATTTCCCCGCCTTTACGCTTCCAATCAACTCCTAAAAAGAGTAATTGACATTTTATTGTCTTTTTTTTGTTTAAAATTGTTTCCTTATCAGGATAATCATCAATATTCGCACCGTAGGGAATCACATTCACTTCGGATTCAAGAGCCCCATAATCATTTATAGCAGAATTTGCAGCCCAATTCGAAGGATAGAGTAATAAATCCGCCCGACGGATGGCTGATTGTTCTATATAATTTCCTTCCTCCCTAGAAATTTTAAGTTGCCTGGAAAAATAGTCAGGATAATAATTACTTATTAAAGAGAAAGTAGCATCGGCCGTGTATATTATGGGAACATCAGTGGCCAACAAAGATAATTCTGTAGAAGCTACTGGTGCAAATATTACATCGAATGATTCATCTTTAAGTTTAGACTTAATAATACGGGCATAAGCAAATGAAAGTAATATGCTATGTTCATATGCATAACCTTTACTAAAAAGCTTCAGAGAAACATCGTTTAAAAAACGTGTTAATTTTTCCATTCTAGAATTCAAAGGACCTATATAAAATACATCGCCACAGTGTTTTTCTAATGCTTTAGCCATGTAATAAGGAGTTCCTGAACGAATTCTTTTATCCCTGGCATCAGCAGCTGTTATGAATGCTATTTTTAGACGTTTACCCATGATTCCACTTTTTAAATTATTTGTAATATGGTTACACTATATAATATAATTCGATATATAATTATAAATTAATAAAATTTAGAAAGAATTGAAAATAATTGAATATGAGGCCATTGATGAATCCGCAAGTAGTTATTATTATATTGAACTGGAATGGATGGGAAGACACCATAGAATGTCTGGAATCACTTTACCAGAACAATTACCCTAATTATCATGTGGTCATTGTAGATAATCATTCACAGGATAATTCTATAGAGAGAATAAGACAATACAGTCAAAGTGAATTAAAAGCATCATCAAAATTCTTTAATTATAGGGAAAACAACAAACCATTAGAATTTATTCATTTAAAGGGAACAGATTCCCCAGCTAAAAAACTTCCTGTTAAGTCTTTAATTCTTATTGAAAACAAAGAAAATCAAGGATTCGCCAAGGGAAATAATACCGGGATTAAATTCACCCTAAAACACTTAAAACCCCAGTACATGTTACTTTTAAATAATGACACCGTGGTGGATTCTCAATTTCTAACTGAACTAATTAAAACAGCCGAATCTGATGATAAAGTGGGATTGGTAGGACCAAAAACATATTTATATGATGATAAGAACGTTATACAAGCAGCAGGTGGGGGAAATATTGATTTATCGCGTGGTGAATCCCATGAAGTAGCTTTTATGCTGGAAGACCATGGTGAATTTGATAAAACCATAAAGCTTGATTATGTGGGTGGTTCCTGCCTATTGATTAAAAGAGAAGTAATAGAAAAGGTTGGCCTCCTTGATGAGAGATATTTCATGTATTGGGAGGATGTGGATTGGAGTTTTACTGCCCGAGAAGCAGGTTATAAATCTATTTATTCCTTTAAATCTAAAATATGGCATAAGTACGGAACATCCAGTGAGGATTATTTTAAAACTTATTACCATAATCGAAACCGTATTTTATTCGAGAAAAAACACGCACCCCCTAAAGTTTATAAAAAATTTCTCCGATATTACTGGACGGAAATCCTCAGAGAAAGCTTATATCAACTATTCTATAGGAGAAATTGGAAAATGTTCAAATCTTTAATAAAAGGTTCCATTGACGGTATGAGACTAAAAAAATAGATAAAATTACCAGGTATTTGAAAAAAATTATCATGATAATAGGAGAAACTATTGGTGAATAAGGATGAGAATCGCGGTTTTTCATAATTTACCATCTGGCGGGGCAAAAAGAGCTCTTTATGGCTATGTGGATTATCTTAATCAACAAAATCACACTGTAGATGTTTTTGTACCATCAACTGCTAATGAGGATTTCCTACCCCTGAAGGATATTTCCAACAGCTTAAAAGTATTTCCAGTGAAAAAATCACTAAAAGGTACCCTATATTCAAACCTGAAATATGTCCCACCACTGGTGAAAAAAATATCCCTGAGAGACCTGGAATTAACACAGAAGAATATAGCAGAAACTATAAATTCAGAAGATTATCATCTGGTTTTCAGTGAACAGGACCAGTATACCATAACACCCTTCTTCTTGAAATACATTAAACATCCCACTGTTTATTATTGTCCCCAGCCACCCCGTAATGAGGCCATATTAGAAAACGTGGAAGATAATAGGGAAATAAATTCTTTAAAAAGGTTAATATTCAATTATTCAGATAATAAAGATTTAAAAATAGACAAAGAAAATATATCATTTGCAGAAAATATTTTAACCAACTCATATTTCACCAGGGAGTCCATTTTAAGAGTTTATGGTCTGAATTCACTGGTATCCTATCTAGGTATAGATACAAAAATATTCCAGCCCTTAGATATACCTGAGGAGAACTTCGTATTATCCGTGGGAAGTTGCAGACCTTCCAAGGGATATGATTTCATAATAAGATCAATAGCACTTATCGAACCAGAGATACGCCCTAAATTAATAATCGTCTCCAATTTCTCCCTGCCAGAGTGGAAGACATATATTGAAAATCTAGCCCACCAATTAGGGGTTGAATTAGAAATAATGGATCTAATTGATGATGAAAAGCTGGTTAAACTATATAATCAGGCTAAACTTATACTCTACGCACCATATATGGAGCCTTTTGGACTTGTGCCCCTGGAAGCAATGGGTTGCGGTACACCAGTAATAGGCGTCAAGGAAGGCGGTGTAAGAGAAACCATCATACATAATATTACCGGAATTCACTGCCAAAGAGATGAAAAACTATTCGCAGAAGCAACCACCAAACTACTCTTAAATGACTCCGAAAGAAAAAAAATGGCTGAAAATTCTATAAAAACCATTGAAGATTACTGGACCAATAAACATGCTGGTGAAAGGTTAATATGGCATTTTAATCGGGTTTTAGATAATTTGTAATTCAATCTATGCCCTATAAATCATTTTGATCCTAAAAAAATCCAAATTATTTAATTATAAATTAATAAGTGATAATTCATGAAACCATTGGTTACTATTATTATTCTCAACTGGAATGGCTGGAAGGACACCCTGGAATGCCTGGAATCCCTCTACCAAATACAATACCCTAACTATAATGTAATACTGGTAGATAACCACTCCCAAGACCAATCACTAAACCAAATCAGAGAATACTGCCAGGGACTAATAACCATCAAATCCCCATTCTTCACCTACCAAACCAAAAACAAACCAATCCAGATCAAAGAAATCACCTACCAGGAAAATCAACTAACCAATGACCCAGATAACGATGGAAAAGAAAATAAACTGATAAATAACCCAGATAACGATGAACAAGAAAATAAACTATTAAATAATCAAGATAAAAATAATAAATTAAATAAATCACCAAAAGTTGCTAAAAAATATCCCAATGAGAATAAACCCGCCCTTACACTTATAAAAAACGATGAAAACTACGGATTCGCCAAAGGAAACAACATAGCCATGGAATACACCCTAGAAAACCACAACCCCAACTACATTCTACTACTTAACAATGACACAATTGTGGAAGGAGAATTTCTCACTGAGATGATCTCTGTAGCTGAAACTGATGAAAAAATTGGAATAGTTGGTGGGAAATTATTGAACGCGAATAATCCTCAAATCATTGATTCTACAGGACATGTTATTAGTTGGGGCAGGATAATTGACCGGGGCCATGAAAAAATAGATAAACACCAGTATGATAATCAAAATAAGATTATGGGCGCCATGGCCGCAGCAGCACTTTATAAAAGGGAGATGCTCAGGGATATCGGTCTACTGGACACCAGTTATATAACTCTGGGTGAAGATGCAGATCTATCCTGGAGAGCCCATAATCATGGTTGGAGAGCAATATACAACCCAAAAAGTATAATCTATCATAAAAGAGGCAGATCAATAACAAAAAAATCCGTGATCCCTAAAATGACTATTTTAAGCCTGAAAAATACAACTGAATATGTAAGCCGTTATGGGAATTTCATCCAAAAATT
This sequence comes from Methanobacterium sp., assembly GCA_018263005.1. Classification (GTDB taxonomy): domain Archaea; phylum Methanobacteriota; class Methanobacteria; order Methanobacteriales; family Methanobacteriaceae; genus Methanobacterium_A. Next base: position 369,926 of record JADFDH010000001.1, on the reverse strand, counting down.
ACAATTCAAATTAGTAATCACCAAAGAAGGACTAATGGTTTTAACTGGTAGTATCCTGGGTAGAAACGATGTTAAAGCAGGTGAATATCTAAGCGTATTAATTAAATCTTATTTAAAAATTTTTAAAAGCTTTTTATTAACAAATAGAGAATAGGGAGTAATATGAAACCCTTAGTTACCATCGTCGTTCTTAACTGGAATGGCTGGAAGGACACCCTGGAATGCCTGGAATCCCTCTACCAAATACAATACCCTAACTATAATGTAATACTGGTAGATAACCACTCCCAAGACCAATCACTAAACCAAATCAGAGAATACTGCCAGGGACTAATAACCATCAAATCCCCATTCTTCACCTACCAAACCAAAAACAAACCAATCCAGATCAAAGAAATCACCTACCAGGAAACGGATGATAGAAAACAATTTCAAAATGATGAAAACGATACTAAACAAGGACCTGAATTCAATCAAAAGAATGCTAAGAATGAAAATCAGGATACAAAACATAATCTTACCCTCATAAAAAACGATAAAAACTACGGATTCGCCAAAGGAAACAACATAGCCATAAATTACGCCCTAAAAAACCATCATCCAGATTATATTCTCCTATTAAACAACGATGTAGCAGTTGATCCTGATTTCTTAACGAGATTGGTTCAGAAAGCAGGTGATGATATGCGATTAGGCATCGTTGGTCCCTTAATTTATTACTATGATTGGGATGGAAGGACTGATGTGGTGGCTAATCTTGGTGGTAAAGTTAATCTAAACAAATACCCCGGTTATTATGATTTAACGGAGACAGATAATTTAGATAACTTCTCAGATGATATGATTGAATGTGATTGGGTTTCCGGTGCGGCCATGCTTTTAAAAATTAAGGAACTACCCCTTAAATTTCTAAATGAAAAACTATTCTTCGGCTGTGAAGATATTGACCTAGCCCTTAATCTTAAAAAATATGAATATAAATCTGCAATAGTATTGGATTCCTATATTTGGCATAAGGAAGGAGTTTCCAGGAAAAAAAGAAGTTCTGAAGGTGTTAAAAGAGCTTTGATGGAAATAAGATCCAATTTAACCTTCATTAAAGCCCATAAAAATCATTACTACCTCTATCTACCATTATATTTACTTCAAATAGGTGTTTTATACCTTAAAGTTATAATGAAATCCTGATTTTAAATTAAAGGAAATATTTCAATTAATTAGACTAAAAGTTTTCTTTTATTTATTAAATTTATAAACAAAAAGTAATCAATAATTATCATAATTTTTGCTTTCGATCCTTTTTTTATTCCTTAAATAATTTAAAGCCTGATTGAACCCTTCTATCATATTTTGATAGGTGTATTTTTCTTCAATTAGGTTTTTAGAAGCTTCTCCCATGTTTTTTTCCAGTTCAGGATCTTCCAATATTTTAGACAAAGCCTGGTATAGTGATTCTGAATCACGTTCCGGTACCACGAATCCGTTTACTCCTTCTTCAATCATGGAGGTTGTTCCCACAGCATCGCTGGTGACCACTGGTTTTCCAAAATACATGGCTTCATTAACAACTAGGGGACAGGCATCAGCGTGATGGGTGGTGATGGAGGGCAGAACAAAAATATTGGAAAGCAAATAATACGCACCCAGTAGATCATTTTCTACATTACCCTGAAAGTAAACCCTATCTTGTATGTCTAAATTCTTAGTAAGTAGTTTAAGCTCTTTTAAACATTCTCCATCGCCTGCAATAATAAGCACTACATCATCCATCTTATCTCTTAGTTTTGCAAAAGCATTAAGTAAATAATGGACTCCCTTCAATTTAATCAGACGTCCTACAAATAAAATAGATTTCTTACCCTCTAAATTAAGTTCTTGTATTATTTTATCTCTATTATTGTAATCTTCTTCCTTTAGGGATAAATTACTCACATTGGGCATGGTGAATATTTTATCTGGTGCTGCTCCTAAACCTTCATAGAATTCTCGCTGCTTATCACCCGGAACTAAAACGGCATCAGCACCTCTGGAGATGAATCCCGCTATGAATTTAGCTAACTTCCTTTTCGTGTTATTTACATTCCAATCCCAGTCTTCTCTCCATAAAATAAATGGTTTCCTCTTCATTTTCACTATGAAATAGTAAAAAAATGTTTCAAACACATCAGTAGGAGTATCCCAACTACCACCAACGAAGATATCATATTCTCCCATGGCTCTTTTGATTGCTCCCCAGGCAATCCCCCACCGATTAGGCACTACCTGATAGTTTATACCATCCATTCCCGGAATTTTATGGGATAAACTGGTGCCGTATGTCTTATTGTATCCTTCTACATTGGTAAATAAAAAATTAACATCATATATCTTACTAAGACTCCTGAAGAATGGTTTACGATACCACATGGCAGTATGGTGTACGAATAATATTTTTAGTTCCATATCATCCGATTTTTTTTCTAAAATATCATTATCAAATGCCATATGACATCTAACCTCTCTATAACCCCTAAAAATTAAATGCTAAAAAAACAAGCCAGGAATTTAATATAATTATCCATCATCCCGACCATAATATTCGGCTTCCCCCATTATCATAGATTGTGCTCTTTCCAGTTAGAAGATAATTAAAAGGCCCCATATCCACTCTAATGAAATCATCTCCCATATCGATGATTTTCTGATTATTCACATTTACATATCCCAGGTAGATATACCCCACATCTATGGTTTGATTCCAGCCGAAGTAGGAGCTGTTTATATTTTCCTGTGTGATATTGGTTCCGTAGGCTGTTAAAAATCTTGCGACCTCTCTACCATCAGAATATACTGTTAAATTATTTATCTTGTTTTGGGAGATCCATTTAGCGGATAGTATTTCACTATCATAGATATAGTTTCCCTGCCTTACTATACTGTCCTTTTCAAAGTCAGGCGAATAGGGAGTTCCCAGGAAACTGTACTGCAGATAGGTTACACATGTAAATAAAGATATTAAAAGAATTAAAAGGATGTAAACATCCCATTTCGGTTTTTTTATTAATTTGGATATGAAAATTCCACCAATGACAAAAACCGGTCCCAGGAATATTAACAATTGGAAGAATAGTCGTGCCACATCATAAGCTATGGAAATATATGGCAGTGCTACAAATAAAACCAGTAATATCAGGGATATGATTATTCCCAGCAGAAATTCCGTGCTGAATTTTTCCTTATAATGGCTGAAATTACGTATTATTGCATAAATCCCGACTATTATGGTTGCAAATATTAAATCATGTACTATTACACTTACTGCGTTGGGTAATGATTTAAATACCACTCCCAGTATCCCCAGTACATATGCTCCTCGGGTTGCTACCAGAGCCGATGTTAATCCGGTGCCCGCAGCTACCTCCACTGTTTTTCCCAGAACCTGGACTCCGCTGGCGAACTGGACTTTAGCCACTAAAAAGTACCATATCGCTATCAATACCAGGGATACGATTATGATATCGAAGTTGGTGAAATCCAGCTTCTTTTCTCTCTTTAATTTCTGGAAAAATGGTAGAAGTAGAATGGGCAGTAACAATATGAAAGCCACATAGGCAGTTGAATAGTGTGATATGAGTGTTGAGAATATAAATAAAACTATAAGGAATTTTCTAGCCCATTTATCCATTTCAGAGTCAAACACAACCATTACCGTCAGGAAGAAGAATATTATGGCTATTTCCTGCCTCACAGCGCCTAGAAGGTTTATGAAGAATAACTGAAAAATGAACAGCAAAGCTGCAAAAAAAGCATATTTAGCAGATGAATATTTTCGAGCTACTAAATAAACCAGCAGAGGAGTTATAGAACCTATAAATGCCATGAATAATTTGAATATGTATTCTCCACCCATATTGGATAGTACCTGATAAATTTGAGGGAGGATGGTTATGCTCATACAGGCATTGTAGGGATTGTAGTAGGCATTCAGATCCCAGTGAAAAGTATTCTGGGTTAATTGGAAGCTATAATATTCCAGATGCACATCGATTCCCTGTAGATGGTAGGAAGTCAGTCCATGCATCAGAAGCAGGCTTAAACCGATTAACCATACTGACAGGGGATAGGTAACCGGATCTATCCTATCTCTGTAGTAGACTACTGCTATTAGATATAAAGGAATTAAGATGAGCATGATTAAAAGGAGAATATTGTTCTGGGATATATTCATCAGATAAGTGCCTAAAACTGCTAATAATGGGAATAAAAATGGAAATAATATGGGTGAAGATAATTTATTCCCTAAATTAAATTTAAATTCAAATTTATTCTTTTTATCAGATTCTATGTTTCTCCAGTATGCTGAGAAGGTCAGTATCATGGTTAAGATGTTCAATGATATTAGAACAGGGGTTAGTGCCAGTGGTTGATATATGATGGGATATAATGTGTTAAGAATTATTCCCACTATCATAAGAATGGATATACTAATTCCAACTGACAGTAATGCTTTTTTGAGGTGATATGTTTGTTTTAATTTGAATGTTAGTAAAATAAGATAACCTGGGACTATGGTAAAGAATAAAAAGGATGTAACTGGTCTTAAAACAGGTATATCAAATATTATACTTATGTCTGTTAAAAATAGCAGTATTATCACTGCTATTAATATATTTTTAACCTGCATCTGGTTTATTTTTAACATCATATCCTTTATCATAAGACCAAATCTACTTTATTGTATTATTATATGTTTATTCTGTGATTTTTATATAATAAGTATGTTTTTTATATTTAATGGGAATTCTAATAGTTTTATTAAAAAATAGGAATAAATTAGCTATTATATCATTTCTTAATTTAGGTTTTTTCTATAATTTATCTTAGACCTTTATAATTTTTATTATATTTCCATGAAGGATTAATTATTTTTATTTAAATGTAAAACTAGCAATTTGAAATAACATCATAAAATAGTTACGCTAATCATTGAATCTGTTAATTATTCTTTCCATTCTGTTAAATAAATTAACATTATCCATTTTTAAGGGAGAATCAACCCATCACCTATATATATTAGTAACCAATAGAATTATTATTAGGATAATAATTGGAGAGGTATTATTTTGCTTTTAGTTGTAAAATGCATTGAATGTGGAAAGGAATATGTTTTAGAACAGGAAGAAGACCTTTCTGAATTTCAATGCAAATGTGGGGGAGACTTAGAACTTAAAAAATATGGGGTACAAGAACCTCCAAAATCAAAAATACCCCTGAAAAAAATATCAATATCTGTAATATCTTTAGTTATAATTCTTTTTGCTTTATTTGCAGTTTTCAATACCGGTGCTCTGTCTGGTTTTATTCATGCTTATTCTACAGAAAATCATACCAACATATCCAACAATACCACCCCACCCATCGCTACTAAAACCTACGCAGCTAACGGTATTACATTTAATTATCCTGCAGAATGGCAGCCCATAACTGATCTTGACGCACCAAGTAGATGGGGATATCAAGAACCAGTCTGTGCATTCTATGATCCTGCTAGCACTTTCGAGGGAGGTAATATTCAAACCTATTTCTACATAAAAGAAAATCCACGAAGTTATGAATCGCTAGATGATATGCTAAATTATTATCGGAATGACATTACAGAAATCGGGCAAACTGAAGTTACAGAACGTAATATCACCGTTAATGGTATGAAAGCTGTGGAACTAATTAAAACATGGTATAATGATAATGAACAATATCAGGCCATTACTGTACATATTGAAGCTGTTCCCGGGGCTGTTTATTATCGAATTGGATGTGTCGTCCCTCAAAACAAATACAACACCACTCTACCTAAATTCGAAGTAGTTATTAACAGTTTTAAATACACTGGTTGAATTAGCAATTCTAGTTATATGATGACAATTCCCTTTATTTAATGAGCAAGTTCTTTATATAAGAGCAATTCTCTTTATGGGATTTTTCTTTTCTAATTAAAAATTAATAAAACTATTTGTAACCTTTATTCTACAGTAGACTGTTGTATAATATTTCCATTTGACTGGCCACAATTTTCCAAGTATATTTCTGCTTTACCAGTTCTCTTCCTCTCTCTCCCATCTTCTTCTGCAGATTTACATCTTCAATAATATCGATTATTGCATCTGAGAGTTTATCCACATCCTTTGGTGGTATGACTATTCCTCCCTCTACTCTTTCAAGATCATCTGCCACACCCACTATTTTTGTGGTTATCACAGGTGTTTGACATGCTAAAGCTTCTAGAGCCACTATGCCAAAACCTTCCTGAAGAGAGGATATGGATGGTAGTACAAAAACATTTGCTTTACTGTAATAGTCTGCTATTTCTTCATCTGGGATGAATCTGGCAAATATCACATTATTTTTTATCCCCAGAGATGCTGCCAGTTCCTGGTAATGATCTAATAAGGCACCTTCTCCACCAACTATTAATTTAATATCAGGTATTCTGTTTTTAACTATTTTCAAAGCTTTAAAAAGATAATCCAATCCTTTATATCTGTGGAACTCGTCCAGAACGCTTAAGAAAAAGATAATATTACCTTCATCCTGGACTTTTCCGGGCTTAAATTTGTCAACATCCACCCCGTTGGGGATTACTTCTATTTTATCCTGATATCCAGTTAGATGAGATGAAGATTCCAGGTAACTGGGCTGTGTAATCACTATTTTATCTGCACAATTCAATACAAATTTAAGGCCTATTGAGTTGTAAATTCGGGCTATTAAGGTTGCTAATCCATTACCTATTATATCATTATGATAGGTAACAACTAATGGCTTTTTTTTAATCCGAGAATAAAAAGCACTCCAATCTGCACACCAGGGAGTGGGGATATGTGTGTGAATGATATCATAATCATCAACAGATAGTGCCGAGGGAAGTCCTGGTGTGATGTTCGTATTAGCAATTTTACCTATATAAGAAAGTCTTTCCACTTCGATTTTTTCCACTGAATCATTTTTAGGGGATGGGGGCTCGTTAGCACATACCACCTTCACCTCGTTACCTGATTTAACCAGTTCCCGGGAAAGGTAATAAACGTAATTCTCCACACCACCAGTGAAAGGATAAAATCTTACTGGTGTCTGTATTATCCTCATCTAATATCACTATTCATCCTGATTATTTGAGTAAGAACTCCCAATAGGCTATTTCTAATTTGTCTACTATTTTATTCCAGTCATAATCCTGGGCGAAATCTTTGCAAGAAGAAGTAATTTCTTCTTTTGAATTAATTGCCTCGGTTATTTTTTCTGCAAGAGACTCTTCAGTATTTTCTGCTATAAATCCATTTTTTCCATATTCTATCAGCTCTTTTGCTGCATTCATAGGATGATCAATAACAACAGCAGGTAATCCGCAAGCATTGGCCTCTAAAACCACCATTCCAAACCCTTCCCTTTTTGATGGGAGGACTAAAACCTTAGAAGACTTCATATGGGCTATAATATTCTGATAATCATCTAAAAATCCGAGAAATTTAATATTCTTCTCCAAGTGATGTTCAATAATTAAATTTTCTAAATTCTGTTTTTCCGGGCCTCCCCCTATAATAACACAGTTAATTTGTGGAAAACTTTTCTTTACTAGATTGATGGATTTTATTAGTAAATCTGTGTTTTTCTCTTTAATCAATCTTCCCACGAATATTATGTCTGATTTTCTAGAATTTGGATCAATATTATTTATTTCCTCTAAATCTATACCATTAGGTATAATTAACGATTTTTCTGATGGTTTTAATTCTTTTAAATCTTCTTTTGTTTTATTTGAAACAGTGATGATTTTATTGGTTAAGTTTACCATTAGTTTTTCAGTTACTTTACCAAAAAAACCGGCCTTTCCAAGATATTCATACCAGTAGTTATTCCAAACTTCATGTAAAGTTATAATCAGAGCGGTTCTTCCAAAAAAAGCGTTTATTTTAGCAGCATAACATGAAAAGAAAGGAAACCCCTGACAATCGATTATATCATATTTTCCAGCTCTTAATTTAAATAATAACATCCATGAAAAGTAAATCGCTTGTTTTATGGATCTTCGATCCCCATCATATAATTTTAATGGTCTGCAAACGGCGTGAAATTTAATTCCATCTCTTTCTATGTTTTTTCCTTTGTTTTGAGCTGACCAGTACCCCATACCATACCAGTGAACATCATGTCCCCGGGCTGCTATTCTTTTAGCTAGCTCATAAACTCTTTTTTCTGCTCCTCCCTTAACCCAAGGATAGACTGCATCGTATACATAGGCTATTTTCATTCTTAATACCCAGTTGATTTATATAAAATTAATTTATTCTTCTTTATCAGTTCTGTTTAAGAGCATTAAACTTATGAAAATTCCAGAGAATATGGTCTGTATTCCTAAAATAAACAGTATCAAAGCCATCATGGCATCCAGTATCTGGAATATACCTCCGAATCCAGCGGCGATCCAGCTGTACAGCACATTTATACCCACAATTAATCCTATTATTATAAACACCAACCCCAGAAGGAGTTCTCTTCCTAGGGAGTGGTAACTTAAATATTTATTTACTGCCCCTGAGCTTTTATTTACCCCATAGGTCTCTCCAAATGCTCCAAAATACATCCAGGCCAGGAGCATTTGATATCCGATTATAATCAGGAGACTGCCCAGTATAAGTGAATGCATTCTGGAAATGTCCATAAAAATTACTGCTATTAGCAGTGATATTCCCAGGAGCAATACTAATAAACCAGGGGCTAATAAAAATGGTGTGGGACGGTAGAGCATCATGAATCTTAAGTGTCGCCATCCATCTGCAACTGAGTTTAGTTTGGATTCGCCCTCCCTCGGGTAATAGGTTATGGGAATCTCTGCTATTTTCATGTTCTCACGGGCTGCTTCTATCACCATTTCCGATGCGAACTCCATCCCCGGACTATGAAGGTTTAGTTTATTAATAGTTTCTTTTCTAAAAGCCCTCATACCACAGTGGGCATCCGATATTCCGGCTTTAAAGAGTGCATTGAGTAACCATGTGAGAAAAGGGTTGCCGATGTATCTGTGCAATGCAGGCATAGCTCCTTTCTGTATATCCCCTTTGAGTCTGGAACCCATTACCATATCAAAGTCTTCTTTTAGTAGTGGCTGGATAAATTCATATGTTGTATTAAAGGGATAAGTACCGTCTGCATCCCCCATTACAATTATATCTCCTTTGGCTTCTTTAAACCCTCTTAAATAAGCGTTTCCATATCCTCTTTTTTCTTCACGGACCACTCTTGCCCCTGCATCACTGGCTTCTTGGGCTGTTTTATCGGTTGACGCATTATCCACCACTAATATCTCTGTTTCAAGGCCATTCTCTTTTAATTTAGCAACAGGTACTGATTTGACTGTTTTACCTACTACTCCTTCTTCATTTAATGCGGGAATTACAATTGAGACATCCATAAAAATCACTATCAATCCTGGTCTATTTTTCTTGGTGAAATAATCAATAATAAGAGATTAAATAAAAATATTTGAATATTTTCATAATTTTATCTATTTGATCTGATTTTATTTTAAATTAACTTAACCTTTTAGTTCTTATAGTAAAAAATAGGAATAAAATTAACTTAATAATTCTTTTAAATATTGTTTTAATTCGTTTTTTACCTTTTCATCAGAAAGAGCTATTTCTATGGAACTTTTAAGCCATTCTACAGTATTTCCTATATCATAGATTTTTCCATCGAAAACGTAGCCATAAACTTCATCAAGGGATCTCATAGCATCTGTAAGCTGTATCTCCCCACCCACTCCAGGCTTTACCTTTTCTATATGATCGAAGATTTCAGGGACCAGTATATACCTCCCAGTAATGGCTAAATTGGACGGTGCTTCATTAATCGGTGGTTTTTCCACCATATCCTCAATTTTATAAACAGATTCGGATATTTTAGTACCTTTAATAATACCGTAACGCTCAATCTTCTCATTCGGCACTTTTTCAATGGCTATGGTTGTTTTTTGATGCTGGTAAAACGTGTCCATTAGCTGTTTTGTACATGGTATCTTAGATTGTGTTATGGTATCTCCCAATAACACTGCGAATGGTTCGCCGTCTATATGGTTTTTGGCACAGGATATAGCATCTCCCAATCCGTTCTGCTTTTTCTGCCTAACATAATAAATATCAGCCATATCTGAGATGGCCTCTATCTCTTTAAGATTCTCTGTTTTCCCACTGTTCTGTAGAATGTATTCCAGTTCGAATGAACGGTCAAAATGGTCTTCTATGGACCTCTTCCCTTTACCAGTGATGATTAAAATATCATCGATTCCTGAAGAAACCGCTTCTTCCACCACATATTGTATGGTGGGTTTGTTAAAGACAGGTAGCATTTCTTTGGGTTGTGCTTTGGTTGCTGGTAAGAATCTAGTACCCAGACCCGCGGCAGGTATTACAGCTTTCATTTGTTGACACCTTGTTTATTTGATGCATCATTAAATTTCATTGGAAATAATTGGTGCTATAAATTTACTAAAGAATTTTCTCCTATAATAAATCTATGGCCCCTGGGCAAACTATTTTCCTTTGAAACAATATTGGAGTGGTTTCCTATAAGACTATCCACTATTCTTTCATTACATTCTATTATTGCATCTCCTACTACTATTGATGATTCTATTTCTCCTCCAATGATCCTGCTGTTATCACCGATAGAAGTATAGGGACCTATATAAGCATCTATATAACAGTTTTCTCCGATGGTGACTGGTCCTCGGATAACACTATTACCCTTAATCACCGTTCCTTTACCTATAAATACTCTGCCTTTAATTCTCGCACCGTCCTCCACTTCACCATTGTTTTCAGATTCTAGTACATCCAGGATCAGATGATTCGCGTCTAATACATCTTCTGGTTTACCAGTATCCTTCCACCATCCTCTGACGATATGGGAGTCCACCTTGAGATTTGTGTTTAAAAGCTCTTGGATGGCATCTGTTATTTCTAATTCACCCCTCCATGATGGTTTTATCTGATCAATGGCCTTAAATATTGAAGATTTGAATAAATATATTCCCACTAAAGCTAAATCGCTCTTTGGTTCCTTTGGTTTTTCAACCAAATTTATAACGTTCCCATCATCATCCAATTCAGCCACACCAAATTGACGAGGGTTCTCCACAGGCTGCAATAGTATTCTGGCCTGATAATCAGAATCCTGGAAGCCTTCCACGAATTCATTGATACCTGATTTTAAGATATTATCTCCTAAATACATGATAAACGATTCATCACCTACAAACTCATGGGCTACCGCTACTGCATGAGCCAGTCCTTTGGGTTCTCCCTGCATGATATAGCTGATATTCACACCAAATTTAGAACCATCCCCCACAGCCTCTTTAACCTTTTCAGGCATATTAGTACCTAATATCAGTCCAATATCTGTTACTCCTGCTTCCTTCAGATCCTCTATAGCGTAAAATAGCACTGGCTTGTTGGCTATGGGAATCAGCTGTTTTGGACCAGTATGGGTCAGAGGTCGTAAACGGGTTCCATGTCCTCCAGATAAAATTAATCCTTTCATTCCATCACCTTCTTCATTTCTATTAATCCTTCCTTTGTGTTCAATAATTTTATGTCCAGATCATTCTTAGCTTTCTCTACTGATAACGATGAATCCATTGGTCTTTTAGCTTTTCTAATCAAATCTGAGCTTTTTATTGGGTTTATCAATGATTCATCCAGTTCAAATACTTGGGCAATATTTTTAGCAAATTCAAAACGGTTTATTCTTTCATCACCAGCTATATGATATATTCCATCTTTATCTTTAGAATAAATATTTAATATTGCTTCAGCTGCGTTTTCAGCATAAGTAGGGGAATTAAATTCATCAGTAACAATATTAATCTGATTATTCTCATTTAACTCATTTATAACCCATGTAACATAATTAAAATTTTTATGCCACCCATATAGAACACTTACCCGAGCAATTGCATAATTTATATTAGAATTAATTACGAATTCTTCTCCTTTAAGTTTACTCAACCCATAATAACTTATAGGATTGGTCTTATCATTTTCCTGATATTTTCCCTTTTCACCATCAAAAACAAAATCAGTTGAAACATATATTAGTTTAGCATCTGCTTCTTCACATGCCTTTACAATATTTAAAGTTCCCTGAGCATTTATCTGATCTGCTTCTTTTTGGTGGTCTTCACAATAATCAACGTTGGTCAAAGCAGCAGGATGGATCACCAAATCCGGATTAATCGACGTAATTTTGTCTAAAACATCTTTTTCATTAGTTATATCTAATTTAACGGCGTTTTCTTCTACATTTCGATTATAGGTGCTGATCACTTCGTAATCCTTTGAAAATTTTCGAAACCTGCTTCCCAACAATCCACTTCCACCAGTTATAAATAAACGCTTCATGGTAATAGTTTAATAAAGCATGAAATATATAAAATTTTTTAAATCTAATTTATTAAAGGTGTTATTTTATGATTGATGGAGTTAAAACAAAAGAACTAAGGGTCATTCCCGATGAACGTGGGTGGCTCATGGAAATATTACGAAATGATGATGATATATTCAAGGAATTTGGTCAGGTTTACATAACCACCGCTTATCCAGGGGTAACCAAGGCCTGGCATATGCACAAAAAACAGACAGATAACTTTACCTGTATCCATGGTATGATGAAGGTAGCACTTTACGATGCCCGGGAAGACTCACCCACATATGGTGAACTGAACGAATTCTTCGTTGGTGATAAAAATCCTATAATGATCAGCGTCCCTCCCTTCGTTTATCACGGTTTTAAGGGAATAGGTACCGAGTTAGCCTATTTTATTAGTGTCCCTACACTGCCCTATAACTATGATGAACCAGATGAGTTCAGATTACCCGCCGATACGGATGAAATACCCTATGACTGGTTGTTAGAACCTGGTAAGAGCCATGGATGATTCTTTTTTAGAGTATGATAATTAATTTTTATTCAATTTAGTGAAAGGTGATTAAAAATGAGTATGCTCATAACCGGCGGAGCAGGATTTATAGGAACCAATTTCGTACATTATATACACGATAATTATGATTATGATATTGTAGTTCTGGATAAATTAACCTACGCAGGAAATAAAGACAATTTAAAGGATATAATGGATGATATTACGTTTATTAAAGGTGATATTGGTAGTGAGGAAGATGTTAAAACTGCCATGAAGGATTGTGATCTGGTGGTAAATTTCGCTGCCGAAACACATGTTGATAGATCAATTGTAGACCCAAGCATCTTCGTCAAAACTGATGTACTTGGCACATATAACCTCCTGGAACACGTCAGGAAGTATGATGTAGATAAGTATCTGCAGATTTCAACTGATGAAGTATATGGTAGTATCGAAAATGGTTCATTCACCGAAGAAAGTAACATAGATCCCAGCAGCCCCTACTCAGCCAGCAAAGCAGGGGGAGATGTGTTGGTTAGAGCCTATTTCAAGACCTTTGAATTACCCGTCTTAATAACCAGAAGCAGTAACAACTACGGACCATACCAGTACCCTGAAAAATTGATCCCCCTATTCATTCTAAATGCCATGCAAGATAAGAAAATGCCCCTCTATGGTGATGGAATGAACATAAGGGACTGGATATATGTAATGGATAACTGTAAAGGGATTGATACCGTCCTAAATAAGGGTGAATTTGGTGAAGTCTATAATATCGGTGGGGGAAATGAGAAAACCAATCTAGACATTACTCATATGATTCTGAACATTCTGGGTAAAGGAGAAAATTTAATAGAATTCATAGATGACCCTCGACCAGGGCATGATAAACGATACTCTCTTGACTCAAACAAAACACAGAACCTGGGCTGGAAACCGGAATGGAACTTTGAAGACGGTTTGAAACAGACCGTGCAGTGGTATATAGAAAATAAAGATTTATTCTTGTAAATTTAGAGAATAAAGATTTGTTTATAAAATATTACCTACTTTTTTTATTTTAAATAACCAGGATAGTTTTTAGATATAATATCCTCAAATTCCTTAATTGAAATATCATATATTTTCAAAGTTTTGTGACTGCTTTTAAGCCCAGAAACAATTTCCACTCGTGCTTGGGTAAGTTTATTGAATTCTTTAATTATCTCCTTATTGGCCTTTCCTTTCTGAGGAATTGAGGTTATTCTTACCTGTATCTCATCTCTCCATTCATCGTAACCGGAAATTCCAAATTTAGATGAATTTGGAGATACATCTATATTTACCAATACTCCATCCTCAGTTTCTTTAAGTGCAAACATTTTTTAGCCTTTAAAGTGCGAATATGATTAACCGATATTGATTTATCCATTTATATATGGTTCAGACTCTATAAATGGATGAGGACAAGATTTAAATACCGAGAAATAAAGATGTCTGTATGCTTAATGGTAATTTTCAATTGCTAATTAGCGACCAGCAGGGGTGGTCGAGCGGTCAAAGGCGCTAGGTTGAGGGCCTAGTGGGGTAGTCCCTTCGCGGGTTCGAATCCCGTCCCCTGCACTTTGAAATTCTAGTAAATAGATCATTTGATGCATGAACTTAAATAAAACTAAGTTCAGGATTTTTTTTTATCTAAAAAAATATGCCTTTTGGGGATGGAGATGAAGAAAAAATTAGTTTTAGGCATAATTTTGATGATTTTAGTAGCTGCGGTTGCGGTAATCCAGGAACAACAATCTATCAATAAACAAAAACAGAACATAACATTTTTAGTTGATCGAGCGGTGGATCAGATCCAGACCAAAGGCGAAGTTATATTTCCAGAATTCAGCAGCCCAGAATGGTACCAGGGAGACATTTATATATTTGTTTGGCGGATGAATGGTATCAGAGTAGTTTATCCCCCTGATCAGGATGGTGTGGGTCAGAATATGACCGATCTAAAAGATATAAATGGTAAACCAATCGGTAAACTATTCATACAAATAGCAGAAAATGGTGGGGGATGGGTAGAATATCAATGGCCTAAACCAGGATCAAAAGTTCCTTCAACAAAAATAACCTATATAAAACCTGCTAAATACCAAAACCAGACCTATCTGGTTGGTTGTGGGGTTTATATATAATTTAAATTATTTTAAATTAATTTTATAATTTTATTTATCTTTTTATCCATGATTATAGTCACTATGAATAATACCTTTTTTATTCTACACTAATAGTCACTTTTAAATCCTTTCCTTCCTTTAAATCTTCAATTAATTCTTTTTTAATATCCACTGCTGCTTTATCTGCCTTTATCATCAACGTCCTAGAACATTTATATTCGCTTTTCCGGCATACCATGTCTGTTGGATGATCCAAAGTAAGATCAGGATGTCCATATCCTTTTATTTCATCAGCAGCATTCTCTGTTTCCAACTGGATGGTGATGATGCTCTTATCATCCTTTATAGCATTTCGAAGTTTCTGTGGGATATCGGCTAAATTAACCTTACTAGATACTCCTATAATGCAATCTGCAGCTTTTCCCATTTCATTATCCTTGGTAAATTCGAAGGTGGTTTTATGTTTGGAAGTGATGTTGTAATGTCCTTTGGTTGTAAAAGAGTATTTCATGATTTTTCACTTTGGTATTAATTGTTAATCTCCCTTAATTTACAAATGGAAGTTAATATTCTATCCTTGATTATTTATATTTATTTGACAAAATCATTAACTAACTTATACAATCACTAAGAAAGGCCTTGAAATGTCTAAAAAAGAAATTTTAAAGGGCACCTATTGCCTGTTAATGGAATTAGATGAAACATCCTCCATTAGAATCGGTAGTTTGGGATTGATTGAATTTAAAAAAGGATACTACATCTATATAGGTTCGGCTCTCAATTCTCTAAACGGACGATTAAAAAGACATTTAAGGGAAGATAAAAAATTACACTGGCATGTTGACTATTTTCTGGCTCAAAAAAACACCAGGATCGTATCTATAGTATATGCTCTTCATGATGATAGATTTGAATGTGATTTAGCATGCGAAATTGCAGATTCCGGTATTGGTATCATTAATTTCGGATGTTCTGATTGTAAATGTGATTCCCATCTTTTTTTCTTTAATGAATTTTATAAACTGGAAGAGACCTGTTTAAAATCCTTTAGGGAACTAGGTCTAAATCCTCAAAGATATAAAACCTGAATTATGATAAAATCTATTTCTAAAAAAATATGAAATTAATTATTTCTTCTCTAATAAAAAATTGAATTTTATTTATTCTATTTTAAAATAGAAAGATTATTTTATACTTCTTGAAATTTTCTAAAGAACTCATCGAATTCTTCAACACCCATGGGTTGGGGGATTACAAATTCCTTATTTTGATAAATATTATATGCTAGTTCCTGGTAAAGTTGTGCCTGTTTTGAATCAGGATATTTCTCTATTACTGTTTTAGCATCGATTTCGCTTTTTTGAACCAGTTTACTGCGGGGTATGATTCCTATTACCCTGCTACCTATTTTTTCTGCAAATGAGTTTACTATGTCCAGTTCATTTTCTATTCCACGGCAGTTGCAGATTATCCCTCCGAAGTTACTTTTAAGCTTTTTAATACCCTTTGAAATATTATTAGCCGCATATAATGCCATGTATTCTCCGGATGTTACTATGTATACTTCATCTGCAAAATCCTCCCTCAGGGGAACTGCGAATCCACCGCAAACCACATCTCCCAGGACGTCGTAGATTATTACATCCAGTTCATCTGAGAATGTTTCCAGTTTATCCAGATAATTCATAGCCACTATTACTCCCCTTCCAGCACAACCTACTCCCGGTTCGGGGCCGCCGCTTTCCACACATTTTACATCATTGAAGCCGTTGTATACTATTTCTTCAGCGGATGTGTCATTTTTTTCCCGGACCACGTCCAATATGGTGGGTATTCTTTTTCCCACTAATGTGCGGGTGGTGTCTGCCTTGGGATCGCAGCCAATAACCAGGACCTGATGATCATTAGAATATGCAGCTGCTATGTTAGAGACTATAGTGGATTTACCAATTCCGCCCTTACCATAAATTGCTATGCGCTTGGTTTTGCTCGTCTGCTTAGCTTCACTGACAGAACTGGTTTTGCCCATCTGCTTAGCTTCACTATCCGACTTGGTTTTGCCCATCTGCTTAGCTTCACTATCCGACTTGGTTTTGCTCATCCCATTCTCACCATAGCGCTTATTATATCCCCCCTGGTTACGATGCCTATCAATTTACCTTCTTCATCAACCACTGGAAGTCTGTTAACGCTGTGGGTGTCCATAAACTGGGCGGCGTCGGAAATATCGTCTTCTGCTTTGATGGTGAACACTTTTTTGGTCATTATCTCCCCTATTAGTACAGATGCTGCACGGTTCATATCTTCGGCTATTTCATCCAACTCATATTTCATTCTTATGGGGAGCTCGATCAGGTCAAGTGGGGAGGGTAAGATGAGATTTAAACGGGGAGAGTGGACTTCTAAAAGTCTTATTATGTCTCCTTCACTTATTATTCCTATCACTTTTAAATTATCATCAACTATTGGTGCTCCGCTGATTTTTTTTTCTCTTAAAACCTGAGCAACATCGCTTATTTTATCATCTGCATGAAATTTTATGACATTTCTTTCCATTGCATCTTTGACTTGGATCATTTTTTTTTACCACCTGATTAATTAATGAGATCTGAATATTAACTTTATTTCTTTTGTATTAATTAATTTGATAAAAATTTTTTTTAAATCTATAGAATTTTTTTAAAAAATATCATAGATATTGGATGAAATCGAAACATCCCATTTATATTCCTATACTTAATAATTATTATTAAGTCCTTAAAATCCTCTTATAAACCAGATCATTAGGTCTTACTTTGTTTTCAACACGAATTGCTACATTTTGACCTTTAAAAGCTTTATCAACATTTTGATTATTTATTTGCATGGACTCTACCTTCTGTATGAGACAACCAGTTGTATGGCCTTCTATTATGATTTCATTTCCTACTTGAATGTCTTCCCATAGTCTTATCTCTGCAGCTTGAACTTTCTTATAAAAATTAGTAACGTTTCCGATATCTTTCTTGATATAAGTTGATTCATTATATTTACTGGTTTTATATGGTTTCCTATAGTAGAATCCAGTGTCAAATCCCCGATTAAAAACCGTTTTAAGATCTTCCAACCACTTAGTTTCAAATTCTCCCCCGCCATTTTCGTATTGATCGATGGCTTCCCGGTACGTTCTGGTAACCGTCGCCACATAATCAGCTGATCTTGCCCTTCCTTCTATTTTAAAGGCATCTATTCCTGCTTCCATTAGTTCAGGTATGTGTTCTATCATGCAAAGGTCTTTAGGACTTAAAATATGAGTTATCCCATCATATTCTTCTATTTCTATTTGCCGATCCTCTGAAATTAGTTTCCATTTTTCTCTGCATGGCTGGAGGCATTCTCCACAGTTAGCACTTTTATGGTATAGATATGAACTTAGAAAACATCTTCCGGATAGTGCCATGCACATGGCTCCATGTACAAATACTTCCACTTCGACGGGGCTTTTATATTTAATTTTTTTTATCTCCTCCAGGGATAATTCACGTGAAAGTATGACTCTACTAATTCCCCATTCTTTCAAGAGTTTCAAGGACTCTAAGTTTGATATGTTAGCCTGAACACTCATATGCACCTTTATATCATTTTCCCTGACAATATTAAGCACCCCCAGATCGGATGCTATGATTGCGTCAGCTTCGGATGATTTTATAATGGGTAATAATTCTTTTAAAGATTTCAAGTCCTCATCCTTCATTACGGTGTTGGTACAGACATATAATTTAACTTCAGATTCATGACAGAGCTTAACTGCTGATCTTAATTGGTCGATCTTAAACTGGGGGATATGGGCCCTTAGATTGTATCCGGAAATTCCCAGATAAACTGAATCTGCTCCATTAGAAATCGCAGCGTTAAGTGATGTAAAGTCCCGGGCCGGAGAGAGTAATTCCACTATTTTTATCACCTAAATTCTGTTTCATTTGTGTATTTTAAAAATCAATAACCGGTTTATTAAATAAAAGAGAAACTAATGCATGGATGAGTGATATGGGGAACAATATGGTACCTAACATCATACTTAACTCATATCTCAACCTGCTTCTTGGATCTGGTTTACCCCTCAGTCTGTTGATAAATGAACTCCAGGGTATACCGTAGGCATTTCCCATCATTATTGTTCGAATAGCCCCCAATATACCCTTTGATTTGGAAAGACCGTAGATTTCTACTATTCTTTGCCATGATTTTTTGGAAGGTCTTCCCCTGTTATCTGCGTAATGCTGAGCAAACATGACTGCGTCTAGTTCCTCTTCTGGTACTTCATCCATTACTCCTTTTAACATTTTATGGATTTCTTCATTGGTCATTCCGCTCTCCAGGGCTCTTCTGCTGTGGGCATAGGAACATATGGCACAGTTATTTACTTCAGTTACCGCTAGCATTATCCTTTCGATGAATTTCTGATCCATCTGCAAGTTCCTTTTAGCCTTTAACATATATTTAATGGTGCGTAATCCATTATAAGATATCCAGTAGGTTTCCTTTACGCTGTATAGTTTTCTACCAATATTTATATCATTTTCTTTGGTATTCATCCATATTCCCATTATTAGTTAAAAAAATCTATTTATAAAGTTTTAAATTATTCAAATTAATAAAATATTTCATTTATAAAATGAATCAGCCCTATTTCAATTTTCAATCAAAAAAACATTAATCCTACGTTATATTAACACCTATTCGCCTCATATTCTTCTATATTTTCAGGTAATGATGTAGGATATTCGCCGGTAAGGCAACCAGTACATAAATGTGCCTTTTCTAATCCTATACACTTAATTAAGGATTCTATACTGAGATATCCTAAGGAATCCACACCCAGCATTTTTTCAATATCTTTAACTTTCTTATCAGAAGCAACCAGCTCTTTCTTTGTGGCCATGGCTATTCCATAATAACAGGGAGATATAATAGGCGGACATCCTACCCTTAAATGGATTTCACTAACACCTGCATCTCTTAAAACATTTACCAATGCCCGGGAGGTCGTTCCCCGTACGATGCTGTCATCCACTAAAATTATCCTTTTACCTTCTAATTCTGATTTAATAGGATTCATTTTTAGTCTTACCGATGTTTCCCTATCTTCCTGTGTTGGCATTATAAACGTCCTTCCTATATAACGGTTCTTAATCAGTCCCTCACCATAAGGCAGTCCTGATTCTCTGGAATAGCCTATTGCTGCTGTGATGGCTGAGTCCGGTACAGGCATTACTGCATCGGCTTCTATTGCATGTTCCCGATACAAAGCTTTCCCAATGTTCAATCTAACATCATATACATTTTTACCATCTAAAATGCTATCTGGTCTGGCAAAATAAACATATTCAAACATACAATGAGAACGAGGAGTATTACCTTTCTTAGGGAGTGAGAAACTTTTTATATCGTTATTTATAAGGATTATTTCACCGGGTTCTACATCACGGATCTTTTGAGCTCCGATTACATCAAAAGCAACGGTTTCTGATGCTACCATGGTTAAATCATCCTTCTTTCCCAGGGCTAGGGGTTTTATACCCATGGGATCTCTAACAACCATAAGATCTCCATTTATCAGTATGACCAGTGAATAGGAACCTATAATATCCTGAGATATGTTCTGCATGGCTTTGACCATATTCCCGGTATGGGAGTATTCACGGGTCAGTAGATGACTTATTACTTCTGAGTCTGTTGTGGAGCAGAATTCACGTCCCTCTTTTTCTAATTCCTTTCTAAGTTCCATAGAATTGATTATATCGCCATTATGAGCTATAGCAATTGATCCAGAATCAAATTCACTTATAAAGGGTTGTGAGTTTTCAATTAACGATTTACCGGTGGTTGAATACCTTACATGCCCGATACCCTTATTTCCATCCAGACCATCGAAATTTCCATTACTAAAAACATCGCAGACCAATCCCATGCCGCGATAAGTGGACATATCCTTTCCATTAAATGTTGAAATACCAGCAGATTCCTGTCCCCGATGCTGCAAGGCATATAATCCATAATATATTTGTCTAGAGACTTCAGCTGATTTACTATTGGAATAAGCACCTACAATGCCACATTTATCCTTCAATTACAATTCTCCCTTATCAAAATATCCAGATGAGTAAAATAAGGCAACAAAAAATGATTATGATAATATATATTTCTGTTCATGAGTTTGGATGTATTACAATTCTAAGTATGGAATAAATCTTCTTAAATAATTAGTGTATCTTCATTAATTACTTATTCAAAATATAGAAATTCCATATTATTCTTTAAGCAAACTGGAACTTAACTTTTCATTGTTATCTATTTCTTCTTTTAAGACTTCAATTTTAGAATCATAAAAAATTAGTACCGTTCTTATAATTTTTAACCATTCAATAGCATCTTCTCGTGAAGGCGCAGCTATAAAACCCTGACCTGCTAAAACATTTTCAGGTTTGAATTCTGTGGTTATAAAATAAACATGCTCCTCTTCATCTAAATTTTCATTGAATGTTTCTTTCCACAATTTATCAAGTGGAAATATTTCAAACAAATTCTTATTCTTTAAAAGTCCGTATTCATTTTTTAAATCAACATATCTCTGTTTGTTAGTCTTTAATTCCTCACGTAATTCGTTGATTTTTATGCTGAAGGATTCCTTATCATCTAACAATCGTTGATTTTGAGTAATTAAGTTCTCGTTCTGGGTTGATATTTTTTCCATTTCAGCTTTTAGAGTTATTATCTCTTCCTGCTGCTCATTCAAAGTATCTTCCATTTCCCTGAATTTCTGGATATGGGCTATTGAAAGAAGTCCAGAACGAATTATGGCGTTTTTTATCTCATTTCTAATTATTGCCGGATCCAGATACTCCACATCATGACCATAGGGAAGTTTCATACGTTCTATGTGTCCAACTTCATCTTTAAGGACCTTTTGGAATTTATCAGCAAGCTCTCTCCCGGGAGCATCCACATCAGTGGCAATTAAGAGTATATCGGCGCCTTTAACAACTTTTTTTGCTATTTCAGGGTTGGTGGTGGGAATAATGGATGAGATGGTGATGTGGTATTCTGCACCCAAGGCTATGTTTTGCATTGCCTTGGAGATGTTTTCCACATCTGATGCCCCTTCAACGATAATTCTAACATCTATAGGGCCTTTAGACTCCATTATTAACCTCAAATAATTATATAATTATTTTAACCTATATCCTGTTATTTTCTTATTCTGCCAGTTGTAACTGCGGATTCTTTTTGATCTGCCAAATCCACAGGCTGCGCAGTATTTTTTCCTAGCGTTGTAGGAATTTTTCCCACATCTACGGCAGCGTATATGGGTTTTTTTATTACGTTTACCAAATGATGGTGTACCTTTCATCAGTATCCTCCTTATAATCCTAATATGGTTTATCTATGAATTCTTTAAGTTACCTAGCCTGGAGATATGTATACGATATTATCTCCCCTTATAAGAACGACACCTAATCTTCTGGAGGTTTCTCCGCCTTCTAATTCTTCGGCATCGTTTAATACTAAGTTCATGTGCATGTCGAAACTTTTAAGGCTTCCTCTAAATTCTCTTCCGCCTTTGAGTTTTATCAGTACTTGGGAATTCAATGCTTTACCTAATACATCTAATGGTCTTGATGTATTCACATTCTTCTGTGTATTCAAAATTATCACCTTTCCTATAACTTCATTGTTGGTGGGATTTATATTTAAATGTATGGTTGGATATCCTTACTCCTGCTAAAACTTACGAAAAAGCCCTTCGGCAATATTTGTTTATATTAGAAGAGATTAGATAGGATAATTTATTGATTTAAGTAAGATATAATAGTATATTAATCTTTACAGTATTATATTAGGTAAAAAATATTATTTGCCCATATGTTAAAATTTAATATCTTATTCAAATAATAATCCTAAAAAATTCATGTTTAGAATATCACATCTAATTCAACAAAATATTAGTTTCATCCACAATTAATAGTTTGGCTACAATACTATATAATAATATTATGCTTAAAACCATTATATTTAAATAATCTCCGTATAGAATTTATGTGATTTTTGAAATATTTAAATCACTCCCATATTTTTTCTAAGTTCTAAAACAAAATCGAATAAAAAAACATTATGGTGTGTTACAAATTAAAATTAGAAAACGATACCATCTTAAAAAGAAAAAAATCAAAGAAATCATAGAAAAATTAGACGACTTTTCAAATATAATTATCAACCAAAAAACAGTGGAAATAATTAAAAGTGAACTACCTGACATTCTGCTCATCGATAATAAACCACTGATCATGTTCATTGATGATGACCCTTTTCCAACCCTTAAAGGAGCATTAAAAACTGATATTAAATCTAAATATGTGGTTGTGGATATGGGGGCTGTTAAATTCATGGCCAAGGGAGCTGATGTTATGTCACCCGGAATAACAGAAGCAGATCCTATGATTAAAGAAGGAGACCTGGTGATAATTATTGATGAAAATCACCGAAAACCCCTGGCTACCGGTCGTAGCCTAATCTCCGGTACTGATATGGTTAAAAATAGTGAAGGCAAAGCAGTGAAAACTTTACACCATATCGGAGATGAAATCTGGAACCTGGAAATATAAATTATAATAAAATTTTATCATTAAATAATCCCAAATAATATTAATTCAGATCAAAGTGTAAAAATGATAGATTTAAGATACTCCTCAGGAAAAATAATTTCGGAAAACGTACATAAAATTGGTTTACTGGCATTAGGCTCCCATCTGGAGAATCATGGCGCTGCCCTACCCATTGATACTGACAGTAAAATCGCAACCCACCTGGCCTTTCAAGCATCTATAAGAACCGGTGCAAAATTTTTAGGAATATTATACGCAGCCAGCGAATACAGTTACGTGAAACACGGCAAACATATGACCCCACAAGATCTGATAAAAAAAAGACTAAAACCTACACTGCAAGCTGCTAAGAAATGTCTAGATCTAAAGAAAGTAGTATTGGTAAATGGACATGGGGGAAATGTCCCAATTAAAGAATATCTCTCTGACCTTGAAAAGGATTTAAACCTTAAAATCTTATTCAACAACAAAGTAGTGGAGATAGAAGGCCCTCACGCTGGCACTGGAGAACTATCCATGGGAGCTGTTTTAGGAATAATAGATATGGATAAACTAGAAGAACACTGCCATTTCGACCAATACCCTGAAGTTGGGATGGTAGGCCTTACCGAAGCAAGAAAACACTCATCTGGAATAGATGAAGGTGCAAATAAAGTAATAAAAGAGGGCGTATGTGTGGATCTGGAATTAGGAGAACAACTACTGGAAACTGCAATTGAAGATGTGGTTAAAGATATCATTACCTTATTGGATTAACCTAGATTATTAAAAAAAATATTAAATATATAGAAAAATGAAAAAATAGATTTATTTTAAATAAATGGTAATTTTTATTCATTTAATTTAAAGTACTGTTAAAGCCGGTAACAGGAAATATAAGGTAATTGACCATAAAAGAATCACCAATAAAGGCCTTAAAACTGTGTTTAATACAAATTTCTCTTTTATACCGCTGATCAGATGATTAACTGCTGATAGGGTTAAAAACACCATTAAAACCATAAATAGACTCATATAAGCAAATAAACCCCAATTAAGAATTACTGCTATCATCACCACTATTAATAGAGATAAAAAGTGTAAAGCGGACTGTCGCTGGTAAGCTCCTCCCTCACCATAACCAGATATTTTAGATGCGCTTTTACTAAAAAATAATCCTTCAACAGCGGTTAAACCAGATATAAATATTAAACTTATTACTGAAAATATATTAAACTGTTGTAATGGTTCGGAACCCCATAAAAATGCTAAAAAAATACTTAAGCCTATACCAAACCAGCGTAGAATCTCCAGAAAACGGTTGATCTTAATATCACCCATAAAAACCACCAAATATTTTTTTTAATTACAACCAATTATTTTTTTATAATTATGTTTAAAATTAATTAATTTTCAATTTCCCTAATTAATCCCTTGAACTCCCTTGCTAAATTCCTTTTTCTAAAAGCATAGGCAATCCTTCCCATGGCCTCTAACATTCTTATAACTGAATCAAGCCAGTTGAAGATATCCCCGGGATAGATCTGTATATCATAATCTCTCAACAATCTACGGCTAATATCTACAGGATCCTTCTTCTGCATTCTATATTTAAGTATTCTACGGGATAATTCAGTCTGAAAACAGGTGCAAAAAGGCCTTTCTTTGCATTTACATCTGAAAAATTCCATTTGAAGATTTACTATTTTATCCTGATAGGCAGGATCAAATTTAAGCAAATTATCTGGGTTAGATATTATATCCAGGGTTGAATCAGAGAATAATCTGGTGGAAATATTGATCTTTAAAACCCTGCTTATATGTGCTCCTAATCTGGTGGATAAATAAGCATTCTCAAAGGGTTCCAGATTAATAACCATATCTAGAGGTTTTATCTTAACCATATTTTTACGAATATACTCTGCATCCTCCTGATGAAGGAAAGAAACAGAAACCGCCCTTCCATAGGAAGTGGGTTTAAGAATTCCTTTATCTTCACTAACCAGATGATAATCCCGGAGTATATTTATGATATCTTCAAAATCAATAATTATATCTAAATTTTCATAAGCAACACTAAGTTTCTGGATTTTATTAAATCCACCAGAGCATACATCAGCCAGGGCCTGTTCCACTAATTCATCTTCACTATATTTAACATTTATAGTCTCAACATCAGATTCTAAGAGGTCTAAAGCCACTACTTCCTCATTTTCCTGGTCGAATTTACGTCCCACTTCTGGTAAAACATATATCCTGCCTATATCATGATAAGATGGTCTGCCTGCTCTTCCCAGCATTTGATGAAATTCGTTGGAGGTGAGCCACTTATTTCCCATGATAAGACTTTCAAAGATAACCTGAGAAGCAGGAAAATCAACTCCCGCCGCAAGGGCTGCGGTGGTAACCACGGTTGATATTTCCTGATTTAAAAATTGACGTTCTATTCTGACTTTCTTAGAATAAGAAAGACCCGCATGATATGCTGCTGCTTTGATCTTTCTCTTATTTAGACTCGTAGAGATCTCATGGGTTTTTCTACGGGAATTAGTGAAGATGATGGACTGTCCATGGAAACCTTTATGAGATATGTTTTGATGTTCCCTCCTGCAGATTCTCATCATAATCTCTGACTTGTCATATTCTGACTTGACAAATACTAGGTGACGTTCCAAGGGAACTGGACGCTGATCATACTGCACCAGTTTCATATCAAATTCCCGGGCAATTTCACCCGGATTTTTTATGGTAGCAGAGAGTCCAATAATCTGCATATCATTAAAAATATTTTTCAATCGTTTAATTAAACCATTTAGTCTTGATCCTCTTTCTGGGTCGTCTAATGTGTGTATTTCGTCTATTACCACCGTACCCACATTTCCCAATTGAGCTGCCTTACCAGAACGCAAAATAAAATCTAATCCCTCATAGGTGCCCACAATTATATCCGCATCATTTACAGATTCATCCTTAATAACAAGCTCTTCTTTCGCCTTTATTCTGCTCATCCCCACTCTTATGGAGACTTTAAGCCCTAATGGTTGGTATCTTTTTTTGAAATCCCGGTATTTCTGATTGGCCAATGCCACTAGGGGAGTTAAATAAATGAACTTACCACCATCTAAAGCTCTTGGAATTCCTGCCAACTCACCTATCATGGTCTTACCACTGGCAGTTGCAGCTACCACTAATTGGCTTTCTCCTTCCAGAAGTCCCGTGTTTAAGGATAATACTTGTACAGGTAACAACTCATTAACCTGTTTATTTAAAATATCTTTAAATGAAGAATCAATTTCCAGATCATTTATTCTGATTTTTGGAATATTCTTATTGGTGCTGGTGGATATTTTATCATAAAGAGTTAATTCAGGATTCTTAACTGGATTGAAATGGGGATCAAATATCCTCAGAACCTCCTCCAGGTCACCGGTTCTATCCAATAATTTTTTAAAGTTTTTAAATGTTTTTAAATCGTATCCTCTGCTTTCAAGCTCTCTTTTTATTTCTTCTTCTGCACATAGACGGCAGATATAGTCATCATGAAATAGGTATGATTTATCCCTTTTGATTAAAGTTATATAACCATCAAATGTGCAGTGCTTACAGATCCTGGTTTTTCGGTAGTTAATATTCAACGATTCCAGCATCTCCTCCACTTCAGGGTCATTTCCTACTAGAAAAACATTCTGTTTTCTTAAAATTTTAAGAGCCTCGCTCGGAGGATGTAGAGTTTCTTTATCCTTCTTCACGATAAATTTATAGGGCCTGATCTGATTATCGATCCTTTTAAATTTGATATAACCATAAAAAGCAGGTTTCCTACGCTGGTTAAGCACTCCTTTTGAGCTGCCTATTGGATAAAGTTCCAGAATCCGCTTATTTTTTCTTAGGATAATCATTTCTTTCTTAATTTATTTTTTATCAGATAAATCATTTCTTTCTAAATATAGGGGCATTAATATTTCTTTAATTGGTGAATTATTAAAAATAAATGGCTAAAATAAAGGAATTTGTGAGTAATATAGTTAAAGGAAATAATGGGGTTGACTGAAATTTAACATCTTATATTCTTTCTTCCTTCTTTCTTTCGTCTAATAATTCAACCGCCATTTCCCTTAGTTTGAATTTCTGTATTTTACCACTAGCAGTTAATGGGAACTCTTCTACAAAAAAAACATGTTTAGGGACTTTATATCTGGCTATTTTTGTTAGAGCATAATCCCTTACATCTTCCTCTGTTAAATCTACATCATCCTTCAATATTATAAAGGCACCCACTAATTCACCATATTTTTCATCAGGTATGCCTATTACTTGTACATCCTGAATACCGGGCATTGTGTATAGGAATTCCTCTATTTCCCGGGGATAGATGTTTTCTCCCCCCCTGATGATCATGTCTTTTATTCTACCAACGATGGTGTAATATCCATCCTCATCAACAGTTACCAGATCACCACTGTGCAACCATCCGTCCTCTTCAATGGTCTCCGCAGTCATTTCCGGCATTTTATAATAGCCTTTCATCACGTTGTAACCCCTGCACATGATTTCACCAGGTATGTGTGGTCCCAGAGTCTCTCCTGTTTCGGGGTCTATTACTTTTACCTCACAATGGGGCATGGCCGTGCCCACTGTTTCCACCTTCTTTTCAATGGGGTCATCTACACTGGTCTGTGTAAACACAGGACTGGCTTCTGTCAATCCATATGCTATAGTAACCTCCTTCATGTTCATATCATTCATAACCTTCTTCATGGCTTCAATAGGGCAGGGTGACCCTGCCATTATTCCTGTCCGCAAGCTGCTTAGATCGAATAATTCGAACATAGGATGTGTGAACTCCGCGATGAACATGGTGGGAACTCCATATAATGCTGTGCACTTCTCTTTCTGTACCGCGGCCAGTACCATTAGCGGATCAAATAATTCCACCATAACCGCAGTTGCTCCGTGGGTAATCACTGCCATGATTCCTAATACAATACCAAAACAATGGAAAAGAGGTACCGGGAGGCATACTTTATCTATTTCTGTGAATTTCTGTCTTTCCCCTATGTAATAACCGTTGTTTAGGATGTTCCTATGTGTTAACATGACTCCTTTGGGAAATCCTGTGGTACCGGAGGTGTATTGCATGTTGATAACATCATTATTGTTAAGGGTTTTTTTAACTTTGCTTAGTTTCTCATCAGAGGTGTGTTTGCCCAGAAGCATTAATTCATTGGTGTTATACATTCCACGATGTTTTTCCTGCCCCACATATACCACATATTTCAAATAGGGGAATTCTTCAATTTCAAGATTACCCCTTTCCTGAGTTTTTAGTTCGGGTACCAGTCCGTAAAGAGTTTCAACATAATCCACATCTCTAAATCCGTCTATCATGGCTAAAAGCTTCATATCAGATTGCTTCAATACATATTCCAGTTCATGACTTTTATATGCTGTGTTTACCGTTACCAGTACAGCTCCGATCTTGGCTGTGGCTAACATGAAAGTCAACCAGTCAGGGACGTTTTTAGCCCAGATACCTACATGATCCCCTTTTTCTATACCTAAACTTAGTAATCCCTTAGCTAAAAGATTAGCCCGTTCATCAAACTCTTTATAAGTAAAGCGCAGATTTCGATCGGGATATACTAAAAAGTCTTGATCTGGATTTTTTTCCACCATTTTCTCAAAGAAATCGCCCAACGTGTCTTCTGTGAAAAGCATATTAAAAACCTCTAATGATTACTTAATTAGTTTCATTTAAAGAGTTCACTGGTTTCCATTATTTCATCCTCTGAAATTAAATGTTTTTCCAGAGTCTTACGTATAGAATCAGGTATTGGTTTGGATTTTTCTTCTATGAAATCATAATGAACTATTATAGCCTTACCACGAGCTTTCAACTCTTCATCCTGCCAGGCTTCGTGTCCAATGGTAAATGAAGTGTTACCTATCTTAGTGATGTAACTTTTAATCTCCACATCTTCCCCATAGTACATCTGTCCTATGTAATCGAATTCTGTGCGTACTAAAATTAATTTCCATTTATCATAACTTAAATCCAGATCTGGGGTGAAAATTCGGAATATTGGATTTCTGCTTACTTCAAACCATTCTACCAGTGCTATGTTGTTGATATGACGTAGCCCGTCGGTATCGCCGAATCTGGGTGTTACCCTTATTGAAAACATTTTTATTTCCCTCAATATTTCATATATAATATTATTTGATTTTTTTAAAAAATATGTTTGAAATTATTAGGTATTTATTCTAAAAATATGTTTGAATTATTTAATATCTAAAAATATGTTATTATTTTACTTGGTTTATTTATAATATTAATATTAAATTATATTTTTATCTTTAAATAGTTTTTAATCAAGAAAACATTTACAGGGGAGCATATACTACTGCTAAAATTTTTGCTCCACTTTCACTGTGAGCGTGCAGATTATGGGGTATCACAGAGTCGTAGTAGATGCTGTCACCAGTGTATAGTAAATATTTCTCCTGACCATAGAGAATTTCTATTTCTCCATCCATTACATAGATAAATTCCTCTCCTTCATGGGAGGATAATTCATAATCATCGGTGCTTTTTGGATGAATATCTATTACAAAAGGCTCCATATGCCTATCACCTTTACCATAGGCCAGTGAATAGAAGTCCAATGTGCTTTCTTCCAGATTACTATCGCTCCCAGAGAAATGTATAACCTCCTCTGATTTTCCTGCTTTTACCAGAAAGGGTCCGGTATGAGGCATGTCATCTAGGAAAGTTCCTAAACGCACGTCCAGTGCTTTTGCTATTTTAAAAAGCGGCGTCAGAGAAGGAATATAAGCTCCCTCTTCCAGGTTTTTTATTAGTTCCACGCTGTTACCACTCGATATTGCAAGTTCTTCCACTGAAATTCCCTTATTTTCTCTTACCTGGCGAATTTTCTTACCAATTTTATTTTCCTCTGACATTTAATCACTATATCCTTTTATTACATGATCTAAATATTAATTACATCGATGAAAAAATTATCCCTGATATAATATTTATAGTATTCCTAATCCGGATTAATACAGATAATATAAGAAAAAAATAGGGCATAAAAAAAAATTTTTAACAACCAGTATCTTGAACTAAAAGTCCATAAAATATTATTTTAAAAACTAGCAGTACTATTAAACAGTGAACTACTAACCAGAATTTTAATAACTGCACTAACCATTTTGATCCGTCTCATTATCTGTGGAATTATTGGTACTATTACTGGTGGTGTTGGTTACGATATGAGTCATTAAATAGACTGGTTTAAATGAAGGATCATCTATCTGGTTAATCTGCTGTTGGTTTAACGTGGTTATATTTGATGGTATTAAATTCACGATGAAATTTCCATCCAAATTAAATGCATCTGCAACAGAACCAATTCCAAAAGCAACCAATGCCACCATGAATACTATGAAAATCGTTCCACTTTTTTTGGGATCCAACTCAACCACTACCTGTTTAAAATCTAATTGAAATATTATTCTTACCCTAAAGGAATAATAAATGGTTCATTATCTTATTCTAATTATTTTTTTTATTGGTTCCTATATTTAAATCTTGATGAAGATTTAAAATAGACCTATTCTACGGTAACACATTTAGCTAAATTTTTAGGCTTGTCTGGATCTATATTTCTTTCTACACTGATATGATAAGCTAAAAGCTGAAGAGGAATTACATAGGGTATGGGTGAAAACATCTCATCAATTTCCCGATTAAAACCAATGAATTCATGTGCTTCCGATTTTATATCTTCATCATCCTCTGCACCTAATGCTATCACCCGCGCCTTCCTTGATTTAACTTCTTCCATGTTGCTTAATGTTTTATCATGACTATGTCCCGGAGGTATAACAGCAACAACAGGAACATCATCATCAATAAGAGCTAGAGGACCGTGCTTCAGCTCTCCTGCAGCATATCCCTCACCATGGATATAGGTTATCTCTTTTAGTTTAAGAGCTCCCTCCATTGCTGTGGGAAAAGAAAAACCCCTTCCAATAAAGAAGAAGTCCCAGGTATTTTTGTATTTTTTGGCTATTTCCTTTATTTGATCCTCTTTTTTCAGGGATTCTTCCATGTAATAGGGCATTTTCTTAAGTGATTGTAGGTGATCCTCATTACCCCCCAACAATAAAGCTAGAAGATAAATGGATGTAAGCTGGCATACATATGTTTTCGTAGCTGCTACACCAATCTCAGGCCCTGCCCTGGTGTATATAACATGTTTAGCTTCTCTAGTGGCTGAGCTTCCTATTACATTTACTATTGCCAGGGTTTGGGATTTCTTATTGGCAATTCTAAGGGCTTTAAGTGTGTCCGCTGTTTCTCCTGACTGTGATATTAATATTACCAATGTGTCCTCATTTAATCCGCCGGAAGAATATTCAAACTCAGATGCCAGAATAACATCAGTGGGGATCTCCAATATAGTTTCGAAGAGATATTTACCCACCAGAGATGCATGGTAAGATGTTCCACAGGCAACAAAACAGACCTTCTTAAAATCAGGTAAGTTCTTCACCAATTCTCTGATTTCTGATTCTTCCCTTAATGTGTTTTTAACAGCGTCAGGCTGTTCATGAATTTCTTTTAGCATGAAATGATCATATCCTTGCTTTTCAGCCATATCCTCAGTCCAGTCAATGGTGTGGATCTCTTTGGATATGATTTCTCCCTCTAAATTTTTCACGGTTATATCATTTCCATCCAATATGACCATCTCCCTATTATCCAAATATATAGCCTGATCGGTATGATTTAAAACCGCCGGAACATCAGATGCTATAAAATATTCATCTTCACCTATACCTACAATTAGGGGGCTTTCTTTTCGAACCCCTATGATTTTACCGGGTTCATCAAGGCTAATAATAGCCATAGCATAAGATCCTTTAATTTTACCGGCTGATAAACGAATAGCTTCCTCTAAATCATCACCTTCCACCATAAATGACTCTATAAGGTGAGGTATTATCTCAGTATCAGTGTCTGATCTAAATTTATGACCTGAATTTTGTAGTTCACTTCTTAAATCCTTGAAATTTTCTATAATTCCGTTGTGAACCACTGCGATTCTGTTATTACAGTCTGTATGGGGATGTGCATTTTCTTTGATTGGTAGGCCGTGGGTAGCCCATCTAACATGTGCTATCCCCATTTTTCCAGGTAAATCTGTTAAATCAAGTTTTTTTCGAAATTCATCTATTTTTCCCTGATCCTTTTTGATCATTATTTCTTCATCTAAGGTAGCTATACCTACAGAATCATAACCTCTATATTCCAATTTTTTAACACACTCTAAAAGTACCGGAGCCGATTCTTTATCTTTAAGTATGCATCCTACGATCCCACACATATTCTCACCATATGAAACTTTATAATAATATTAATCAGCAATAAAAAAATGACTTTAAGATTACTGGGTCAATATCACTAATTGTAAATTAATAAGTATATAAATATTTGATAAATGAGTTAATTAAATTATTATACCATGAAATCCTAAAAATTTTAGTTTTAATAAGATGTAATCTTCTTATATAAATATCCTAGAATCTAATAATAATTAATATCAATAAAAAGCTCAGGAAGTTATTCATGAAGTTAAAAACCGCAGATCTACTCTACCAAGGTAAGGCCAAGGACATATATAAAACCGAAGATCCAGAGATAGTTGTTGTAAAATTTAGAGATGATATAACCGCTGGAGATGGTGAAAAAAGAGATAATATCACTAAAAAGGGTTATTATAATTCAATAATCTCTGCTAAGTTTTTTGAAATTTTAGAAGCTTCTGGAATTAAAACACAGTATATTGAACTCCTGGAACCCGGGATGATGTTATCTCACTGTCTGGAAATGATACCATTAGAGGTCATCACCAGGAATATAGCAGCTGGAAGTCTGCTCCGCAAGTTCCCATTCCAGGAAAAACAGGAATTAGACCCCCCTATCATACAGATGGATTATAAAAGTGACGAATTCCATGATCCCATGTTGAATGATGATATAGCGGTTGCTTTAGAATTAACCAGTAGAAAAGAGTTGGATATAATTAGGAAAACCACCCTAAAAATAAACAAGGTTATTAAGGAATTTTTAAAGGAAAAAGGAATTATTTTTCCTGATTTTAAAATAGAATTCGGCCGAAATTATAAAGGAGAAATCGTATTAGGTGATGAGATCAGTCCTGACTCCTGCAGATTTTGGGATATGAATACCTGCGAAGTTCTGGATAAAGATCTATTTAGGAAAGGAGAATCTGGAGTAATAAAAGCCTACAGTGAGGTAGCCTCCAGAATATTAGATGATGAAGATAAAGAAAAGTGGAACATCACCAACTTATAATTAATCGCTGATTAAAATAATCTTATAAATTCTAACAACCATAATTTGATAAATCCGCATTTTGGGATAAAAGAGGTGAATAAATGAAATATAATGCAGAGGTTAAGATAAGTTTAAAAAAAGGTATGCTTAACCCGGAAGCTGCCACCATCGAAAGGGCTCTGGCTCTTTTAAAGTACAATGTAAAAAACACAGACACCATCCAAATAATAAAATTCTCCCTGGAAGGAGAAAATGCAGAAGTCGTCCGCAGGGAAATAGATGAAATGTGTCAAAGACTTTTGTGCAATCCTGTGATTCATAACTATGAAATAGGTATCTCCCTGGAGGATTGAAAATGGACGTGGCCATAATAAGATTTCCCGGGTCTAACTGTGACCGAGATGTTCACCATGCCCTGGAAATTGCCGGGGCTAATCCTGATTATGTATGGTGGAATCAGAGGGATCTTTCCTCATTCGATGCGGTAGTGATACCTGGAGGATTTTCCTACGGAGATTATTTGAGAGCAGGAGCCATAGCTGCCATAACACCAGTTATTGAAGGTATTAAAGAAACTGTTAAAGAAAAAAAGCCTGTACTGGGAATATGTAACGGAGCACAGATACTAGCAGAAATTGGTTTAGTGCCGGGAGTTTTCACCAACAACAGCAATGCAAAATTCATCTGCAAATGGACAGATTTAAGGGTTAAAACTACCAGAACACCCTTCACCAGCATGTATGATAAAAATGAGATTATAAAGATGCCCATTGCCCATGCGGAAGGTCGTTACTATGATGATGAGATAGAAAAACTCCAAGATCAGGATCAGATCGTCCTGGCCTTTGCTGATGAAAATCCCAACGGATCCCTGGAAGCAGTTACCGGGGTTTGTGATGAGGAAGGACTAGTCTGTGCAGTGATGCCCCACCCAGAAAGGGCTTCTGAGAATATTTTAGGCTCAGATGATGGTTTGAAGTTCTTTAAGGGAATAGTTAATTATTAAATTATTTTCAATCCGATAATATTCCATTTTTTTTTAAGATAATCATGAAATCATTGGTAATCAAAAATGAAGGTGAATAAATGACTGTATATTTAGTAGGTGCCGGACCTGGTGATCCAGATCTGCTTACTTTAAAAGCTGCTGAAGTTCTAAGTAAAGCAGATGTGGTGATATATGATCGTCTGGCCAATGAAAAAATTCTGGATCACGCTCCTCAAGCTGAATTAATTTATGTGGGTAAAAAAGCAGGTGAACATTATAAAAGTCAGGATGAAATAAACCAAATTCTCATAGATGCAGCCAAAAACCATGACATGGTGGTACGACTTAAAGGTGGAGACCCCTTTGTATTTGGAAGGGGTGGTGAGGAGATGCTGGCTCTTCTGGAGGAAGGGATAGTGGCAGATATAATTCCTGGAGTAACCTCTGCTGTGGGAGTTCCTACATCCGTGGGGCTTCCAGTAACACATAGGGCAGTATCCACATCTCTTACAATAGTAACGGGACATGAAGACCCAACAAAAAGTGAAAAACAGGTTAAATGGGATTTTAAAGCAGATACTATAATTATTTTAATGGGTGTGGGAAGATTAGAAGATAATACACGTGAAATAATGAAATATAAAGATCCCAAAACACCTGTTTGTGTTATAGAACAGGGCACCATGCCAGATCAAAGGATAATAACCGGAACCCTGGATGATATTAGTCAAAAAAATATAAAATCACCCGCGCTGGTAATTATAGGACCAGTAGTTGATATATTCAAGAAGGCAAGATTATGAAAGATTTTAAAGGGAAAAAAATAGCTATAACTCGTCCGATAGAGAGGAGTGAGGAAGCGGTACAGATTATTAAAGAAAAAGGTGGTGAGGTTTTGGTGGCGCCCACCCTGGAACTGAGAATAACTAACACCCAGCCCCTGAAGGACTTGTGCAAAAAAGCCGGTGAACTGGACTGGTTAATATTCACCTCTCCCACGGCCATATTATCTCTTTTTAAACATTGTAATGATTTGAAAGATCGTTTAAATCCTGATTGTAAAATTGCAGTTATAGGACCACGTACCGGGAAAAACTTAGATGAATACAGCTTAAAACCAGATATCATACCTGATGATTATACTGCTGAAGGTCTTCTTGAATTATTTAATGATATCAATGTAAAAAACAAGCTTATAGGACTTCCAAGAACTCTAGCTGCCCGTGATGTTCTGCCTAAAGGCCTAAAAGATCGAGGAGCCCATGTTCTTATGGTTGAAGCCTACAAATCTGACCTTCCTAATGATAGGACCATGGTAGAAAAACTTGTAGAAGAAATTATAAACCGGGAAGTTGATGCGGTCACCTTCACCAGTACACTCACAGCCAGCAACCTATTTAAAATGGTCAATGGAGAAGATAAAGAGAAATTATTGGAACCACTAAGAAATGGAGAAGTATTAGTAGGGGCTATTGGCCCGGTTACAGCTAGTGCCCTGGAAAAATATGATATACCAACCATAATACCCGATGAGTATACAGTAAAAGCCATGCTGAATCGTTTAATGGAAAAAATGGAGTAATATGTAAAAATTATATGAGGTGGTTAATCATGAAAACCATTATCTGGCCTGCCTACCTTGATTCGAAGAAAACCAAAAAAGAGGGGAGGAAAATTCCCAAAAATTTCGCGTTAAGCTCTCCCAAATTAAGAGAGATTTCCCGTGCTGCTGGAAAGCTTGGTCTTAATCCTGAGGTGGAAAAAGATAAAGCCTATCCCAAATCATGGTGGGAAAATACGGGAAGGGTTACAGTGGATAAAAAACAATCAAAAAGGGATATCCTCATAAAGATAAGCAATACAATAAAGGGTTTTAGAAATTAAGAGCTAAGACAATTCTTTATTTTTTTTGATCATTTATCTATAGACAAGTATTAAGTCTAATTTCTAGATTAATAATACTAATTGAAGAAAATTACGTTCATTTAGAAAGTTATTTAAGTTATTAAAATCAATAATGTGTTAAATTAATATATGCAAGAACGATACTATGATGTATTCTTTATTATTATAGGAGCTTATTCATGGTAGAAAATCAGGACCCCCAAATGAAGAAAGGATTTGAAAAAGCACATAATATGGTTAAAGATGCTCGAGACGTGAAGATATACACTCACATAGATTGTGATGGATTATCTGCAGGTGCAATTCTTTCATCAACCCTGGATAAATTGGAAATAGACCATGAAATCGAATTTTTAAGTTTGGATAAGATCGAGGATTTACGCGCCGAAAATGAGTTAACCATCTTTTCTGACCTGGGTTCGGGCCAGAACCTGGATAACTTCGCCAGATCAACATCAAAAGTTCTGATTTTAGACCATCACCCTCCCCTCCGCACTCATAACCAGTTCAACGGAAGTTTCTTAGAGCTCAACCCCCATCATTATGGGATAGACGGATCATATCAGATTTCAGGCGGAGGGATGTCCTATCTCCTAGCTAAAACCTTCAAATTTTATGATCTGAGTTGGATGGGAGTTTTAAGTGCTGTTGGTGATATGCAGGACAGTCTTACCGGTAGATTACATGGTTTGAATCAGGAAATACTTCAAGACAGCATTTCCGGGAATTTGGTAAATTCCAGTTACGACCTATCCATCTATGGGAGACAGACCCGTCCTCTTTTTGTTGCTCTTTCCTATTTTGGAGATGTAAAACTGCCCATAACTAATAATCGCAATGAATGTATTTTACTATTGAAGAAACTGGGAATACCCACTTATGATGGTAAAACACGCACACTATATGATTTAAGTATGGAAGAGAAGAAGAGTTTATTCTCAGAACTGGTTCGGATGTTAACCCGGGAGGTTCCCCAGAGATATGTTAAACACATCCCTAAGCTGGTATCAGGAGATGCATATGAATTCTTAAACGAAGAAAAATACACCCCACTAAGGGATGCCAGTGAATTTTCGACCGCCGTTAACGCTTGTAGCCGGAATAACAAATATAACATCGCCCTGGATGTTTTAAAAGGAAATAGAAAAGGCGCTTTAAAGGATATGGAGAAATTAGCAAGGAAACATAGAAGATACCTGGCTCAGAAGATGGAATGGTTAAAAGAAGAAGAAAGGATAAATAAACTGGATAATCTCCAATATTTTGAAGGATATGGGATAAAAAGCGAAGTTATTGGAACCATAACCGGGATGCTCCTAAGCCAAGGTGATTGGAGAAAACCAATTATAGGTTTTACAGATGTTAATGATGAAAAAGAGGGCGTTAAGGTATCATTGCGTTGTTCACGCCTATTAGCCTACGATGGAATTCATTTCGGGAAATTAATCAGAAGAATAGCAGGAAAAGTCGACGGTAGCGGAGGAGGGCATTCAGTGGCCTGTGGAGCTTACATACCCCAATCAAAGGTGGATGAATTTCTTAAAATATTTGACAGTACTTTGAAGGGAATAGTTTAATTATTTCTGATTAAACCCAATTTATTATTTATAACACCATTATATCATTCCTTAGCCATTTCTAGCATTTATAAAATTAATTTTTCTTACTCTTAATTCATAGAATCAATCATAGTTTATTAAATTTTTTTTGAAAACTATTTTAAATTAAAAATCAATATTAATTTATTATTAGATCATTTGGGTGGATTATGAAGGTCTTTAAAAAGAAGGGTGAACTGACCCATTTCCAGATACTGGCTGAAATAGCTAAACAAGAACCACATCTACGTCAGAAGGACATAGCCAATAAGTTGGGGATAACCATACAGGCTGTATCGGAAAATATTAAGAATCTGGCTGATGAGGGGCTGGTAGAAACAGGAAAAGGACACAGTAACTATAAGATCACCAAAAAAGGCATTGAAAGGGTTAAAACTGAAGCATTGAATCTTAGAAAATATGCAGATCAGGTACTGGATACTATGAATGCCTATAAATCCATCTGGCCAGCCATAGCAATAGAAGAGTTTAATGCTGGAGATGCGGTCTACTTAGAGATGGATGAGGGAATCCTATACGCCACCAGCAGAGAAACATCAGCTCATGCAGAAGTGCTTAATGATGTGAAAAAAGGTGAAGATGTAGCTTTAATTAAATTAGGCGGTACAATAGAACTCCAGCCAGGTTATGTAGTTATTATTAAACTACCGACCATTAACGAGGGCGGTTCAAGATCTTCTGATCTAGAGAAAATTAAACGTATCCATCAGGACCCTGAGAGGAATTTCGACCGGGTGGGAATAATGGGAACTGTTTCCAGGGCTGTTGCATTAAAATTAGGCATTGAATCTGATTTTGAATTTGCAACACCTGAAGCCACGGTTGCCGCTGCTAAAAGAGGTCTTAATGTGCTTGTATTTGCCGTGGGAAAGATGACAGTCAGCATCACCCATAAACTGGATAATGAAAGCATTAACTACGTGATTGAAGATGTTAGAAAATGATGTAATTGAAGATGTTAGAAAATGATGTAATTGAAGATGTTAGAAAATGAATTATTTTATCAAAGACACTCCTGGTGTTAAATTAATCTGCATCCTCTATCGTCTATTTTTGAAATTATCACACCTTCAACACTTGAATCCGGTGTTTCAGATATTGCAAATGCTGTGTTTCCCAGCATAGCCATGGAAGCTCCTATGGTTTCTTCTTCCATTATATCAACCACTTCTTTAAGCTCAGAATTCATTAATAAGGTTTCTTCTGCAAATTTTTTGGATAACTTAATGAACGTTTCAATATTGGGGGTTTCTAAAAGTTTTTTTAATAAATTTTTCCCTGTTTGATTTATTTTCTTCTTCCATATGGGATCTTCTATTATGTGGGATGTTTGAATTTCGCCTAATGTTTTACTTATAATAAACAGTTCTTGATTATTTCGTTTTAGACTGTTTTGAATTATTTTATCTGTCCTTCCCCATCCGGGTGAACCTTCATGAGTCCTTATAACTACACCACCTGTCATTTCTGCTATCACATCACCTAATCCACTTTTCATTTCTATTTCTGCGAGATGAGCTATTGCTCCCGCCCCTTGATATGTGAGGGGAAGATCAAGAGCTTTGACTAATCCTATGGAAGTCCCAAGGGCACAGGCAGCGGAAACTCCGAATCCGGTTCCTATTGGTATTTTAAACTGGTGATCAATTCTGATTTTTTTATCATCCAAATTGAAACGATTTTTAATTAACTCCACTGTTTTCATGGATATGGATGCTAATTTTGAACGGGGATTATCATTAATTTTAATATTAACGGTACCCTTATCTTCTGTGATTTTTATATTGGTGGTTATTCCATTATCCAGTACCATCCCTGCACCTCTAGATCCTTTTTTTAAAGGATCACGATGATCTAATATCTCGAAAAACCCTGTTATATGTGAAGGGACGAATATGGAACTTTTCAATTGTATTCACCATTTATTATTTATGCTAAGAAGATAATAATTATTATGAAGTTTATTGAATATAGTAGTTTATTAATTAAAAATGCTTAAAATAATCATTGATATTAATTATTTGAGTTGTTTCTCATGGAAAGAAGAATAGATTTACATACTCACAGTATTTTCAGCGATGGTGAGCTTTTACCCTCAGAAATAGCTAGAAGAGCTCAGGTACTGAATCATGAAGCAGTGGCTATAACGGACCATGTAGACGGGTCAAACATCGATTGTGTAGGGAAAATAATCAATACAGTGAATGATCTAAGGGATAATTGGGACATCCAAATCATACCCGGAGCAGAGATAACTCACGCTCCTGTGGAAATAATCGATAAACTCGCCCTTGAAGCCAGGAGGATGGGTGCAGAAATCATCGTGGTACACGGGGAGACCCTGGTGGAACCGGTTATTGAAGGAACAAATTTCACCGCTGCAAACTGTCCGGAAATTGATATACTCGCTCATCCAGGGCTTATTACAGCTGAAGAAGTTGAAATAGCTAAAGATAACGATGTTGCCTTGGAAATAAGCTCTAGAAAAGGTCATTGTCTGACGAATGGACATGTTGCTAAGATTGCCTTGGAAATTGGTGCTAAACTGGTCATGGACACTGATACCCATGCACCACAGGATTTAATATCCTATGAAACAGCCAATAAAATACTTTTAGGTGCAGGTGTGCCCGAAAGGAACATCAGGCAAATCTTAAGGGATAATCCTAAGAATATCTTAAGAAAGAGGAACCTATAAAGACTTAAATGAATCTCTTATAAAGATGAATTTATAAAGACTTAACAGGACAATCCTAAGAAGATCTAAAGGGATAAATCTTAAATGGGATAAACCCTCATTTAAATATTTCAAAATAGATAAATAATAAACAGGTGTTGCTAATGAATGATAAAATAATGGGAATAGTATATTTAATCGTTGGAATTTTGATTATTGTAGTAATGCTGGCAGTACCATGGTTCTACGTGTACTTAGTATGGATAATCGCTGCTGCATTAATAATAGCAGGATTATATTTTTTACTGCTAAAAAAAAGCTACTGAGAGAATAAAAACTAGAAATTGATGACTTTATACTCTAGGATCAAGTCATTACCTAGTAAATAATTTTTAACCAGTTCCAGCTTAAACGCATCTCTCATTAAATCCACCCCATCACCCCCAACTAGGGTTTTAGCATCAACACCTCCTGCAATCAGAGGAGCTACACAAACTCTCACTTCATCCACCAAACCCTCCTGAAGCATGGAAAAATTTAAGGTGGAACCACCCTCCAGCATCAATGTGCGAATACCTCTTTGAGCCAGTTCATCCATTAAAATTGTGAGATTTATCTTTTTTTCCCCCGCCAAGATAACATCGACATTTTCTCCTTTATTAATTAGTTTTTTAATTTTATCTTCAGGTGCTTTTTGTGAAACAGCGATTAATGTAGGTGCTTCATCATTTAAAATACGGTAATTTAAAGGTGTTCTTGCCCTACTATCAGTTATCACCCTTAATGGATTATCAGATTTTTTAGATGGTATTTTATGTACAGTTAAACGTGGGTCGTCTTTTAAAACCGTGTTAATGCCAATCATTATTGAATCCAGTTCTTTTCTGAGTTGGTGCACCCTTATTAGATCATCATGCCCGGATATTTCAGAACTGCCTTTTCTCGTGGCAATTTTACCATCTAGTGTCATAGCAGCGTTTAATATAACATATGGTTCCATATAGTTCCCCTCATAAGTTTAATATAAATGATTTAAGATTTAACCTTATAATTTTATAAACGATTCAGATACCCCCTAAGTTTGTGGATGATATCAGATAATCCTAAAGTGATGAATGATTTCAGATTTTATTTAATATATGGTTATGGCACCTACTTCCATATTCAACTTAAGATCATCCCCCTGCTTATATGAAAGCATTTTCATAGCCTCTTCAGCCCTTGATCTCGTTTTTTTATCTAGAGATCTGGCTTCTACAGCGAAGAAAAAGGAAATAACCTCATCTAACATCTTTTGATTCTTTTTTTTAAATATATCATTAGCTTGGAATGTTCCTGGTAGATTAGATATTTTATAATTAATATCATTCCTATCCAGTAGGTCCATAATCGTCCAACTATTTATCTCGTGACTGGGTGCTCTGTTTTTAGGTAATTTCTTATCGAATAAGAGATTTAAAATATGTGATGCTGTGTATGGAGTTTGTAAGTACATAACCACCCTACCATCATTTTTCAGGAAATTAAGCGCGTTTAATATGAATGGTTCCGGGTTGGGTAAAAACCAGTATAATGAATGTGACATGATAATCAGATCAAACTTCCTATCCAGAACAGTTTCAGGGGTGAAAATAGTATTATACACATCTAATTCAAGTGAAAACCCATTAAGATTCTTTTTTAATTTATTCACATGATCAATGGATGGTTCTACTGCAGTATAATGGGATGCTTCGATTTTGCATCTATCCAGGAAATCTCTAACAAAAAACCCTGTTCCCGCCCCAATGTCTAAAATTGAAAAACCTTCTTTTAGATTATCTTCAAGGGCCAGTAAATGCTCCAGTTGATATCCGTATTCCTCTGAATATTGACCAAATACTTCAAATGATCTGATATAGCTTTCAAAAGAGATCCTTTCCATTATAAAATCCTCATAAATAATTCCGTGTTACTATTTAATTATTCAAACTATGATCAAATATTTTTATTTATTCAAACCATATTATACAAACTATCATTGATTAAAAAATGATAAACATATTCTGGATAATATTACCAAAAAAGAACCAGGAGAGAATTATATGGACAAAAAACGCTATCAAAAAGGTATTGAACATCTGGAGAAGAATAATCCTGAAAATTATATGAAATTAAAAGAGAATTTAGCAGACATAGCACCTGATCTGGCGCGTTATGTGGCTGAATTTGCATATGGTGATATTTACACCCGCCCCGGACTTGAAGCAAAAACAAGGGAGATAGCAACTATAGCTGCGCTCACTGCCTTAGGTAACGCCCCTCTCCAACTGCAGAGTCATATTGAGGGTGCTTTAAATGCAGGATGCAGTCGAGAAGAAATAGTAGAAGTAATAATGCAGATGGCGGTTTATGCCGGTTTTCCAGCTGCCATTAATGGTATGACTAATGCCAAGGAAGTTTTCAACAGATTGGACAAGTAAATAGTTTAATAAATATTTTTCACTTTAATCTGAAAACATCCTGGATGTTTTTTTGGGTTACACCATCAACCTCTGGTATGTACATATCCTTTACTTTAGCTAATGTCTTCACCACCTCTTCTACAAACGCAGGTTCATTTCTACCTTTAAAAGGAGATAAGTATGGGCTATCTGTTTCTGTTAGTATGTTTGAAAGCGGTATTTCTCGTGCCAGATCCTGATGATATTTTGAAAAACAGATTATGGTGGATAAGGAGATATAGTAACCTTCCTCTACGATTAAACTGGCTGTTTGGGCATCACCACCGTAGCAATGGAACACCACATCACTTAAATTCTGTTTTTTTACCATATCCAGTGCTTTTCTCTCGGCATTCCGGGCGTGGATCACCAGAGGCAGTTGATACTCGCGAGCTAATTCTAAAAAAGTTTTAAAAACTGATTCCTGCCTTTTTTTGTTTTCCTCATCCTTTGTTTCATGGAAATCAAGTCCTGTCTCGCCCAATGCCACACATTTATCAATATTTTCTTCTATTTCCTGTATTGCTTGTTTGATGATAACTGAATCTGCTTTTTCCGCGTTTTTTGGAT
The DNA here is from genome assembly GCA_018263005.1 of Methanobacterium sp. Classification (GTDB taxonomy): domain Archaea; phylum Methanobacteriota; class Methanobacteria; order Methanobacteriales; family Methanobacteriaceae; genus Methanobacterium_A. The sequence goes on along the minus strand of JADFDH010000001.1, from coordinate 325,586 downwards.
GGAAACCTAAAGAAGGATATAGGAATCCTGGATATTCAATCATCAGCTTCAATGTCCGCCTATTACCGCCTAAACTTGCTCCTGAATTGATTATTGCTTCCAGTTTTTTCTGTGCTCTTTCCATTACCTCTTCCCGGTTTCTATTGTACTCTTTAAAATCAACATGGCAGTGGGCGTCTATCATTTATTTTCTCCTTGTTCTAGTATATATCATTAAATCCAGTGAATATAAAAAATCCAGTGAATATAGTAAAATTAAGTGCATATAATAAAATTTGTGTAATAAAATCAGTGGTTTAAACGCCGAATCTTCTTTCTCTCTGTTGATATGATCTCAGTGCACGTAAAAAGTCCACTTTCCTGAGTTCAGGCCATAAACTGTCGCAGAAATATAATTCTGAATAAGATGATTGCCATAATAGGAATCCGCTGAGTCTTTCTTCACCACTGGTTCTTATAATCAGGTTGGGATCTGCCAATCCGGCTGTGTATAGGTTTTCATTAACCAGTTTTTCATCGATTTCTTCAGGATCCAGTTTACCGCTTTTAACCTCATCTGCTATCTTTTTCATAGCATCAACTATCTCTAAACGTCCGTCATATCCTATTGCGATGTTAACTTGTCTTTTATCATATTTACTGGTTACTTCTTCTGCAATTTTTATTGCTTCTCTAACATCATCTGGTAAGAGCTCTAACTTTCCCACGGCTTTTAATTTCACTTCATTTCTATGAATCCTCTTATTCTGGGCTATGGTTTCAAAATTATGTTTAAACAGTTTCATGAGCCCTTCAACTTCATGGGAGGGTCTTTTGAAATTTTCAATGGAAAAAGCATAGACGGTTACTATTTCTATTCCTAAATCTACACACCAGTCCAGTACCCTTTCCAGGGTACTAACGCCACGTTTATGGCCTTCAATGGGATCAAATTCTCCCTGTATTCTGGAATATCTTCGATTTCCATCCATTATTATAGCTACATGCCGGGGCATATTTTCTGAATGTAGATTTCGAGATATATACCATTCATATAAAGCATATAGTGGTTTTAAAGGCGACATTTTAACTTCCTAATTTATTATAAAATTTACAGTTTCTTAAATAAATGATGAAATATGGAACTAAAAAATTAGTTATTATCCTTAATTATTCTTTCTTTATATTTAAATATTATAAAATGAAGTTTTTTTTAGATATTATAGTTCACTTATATATTTTGCAAATTTCAATGCTCTAATATATCCATCCACATCCAGTGATCGGGATGTATCGATGAATGTTCTATCTAAACCCAAGGTAATTGCACCATGACTTTTACCTGATCCTACTAAAACAATGGATCTGAAGATCAAATTCCCGGTGATTCCATCTGGAGCTATGATTACATTCATTTGGTCTGCTATGGCTTCCTCTAATAATATGAAATAATGCTTTGCCTGATGTTTATTCCTGATTATTCGGGTTAATAATTCTCCTTGTGCTATTGATTCATGGATTTTACGACTTCTCCCCCTATCCTGGTCTCTGCCGCTGGAGAGTATGGCTATTTTTGGATTTATATCTATTTTTTTAAGGAAATCTGCACACAAATCTATTATCTGCAATTTCTGAAGCAGATTATCTCCCTCATCTATCCCTACAGGAGCCAGTAAAAATTTATTTCCCCTTATCTCCAGGAAAGAAGCCCTATATATGTTTTCATAGCTACTTCTAAGTTTTTCCATTAATATTGAGGCACTGAGGGAGCCCCTAACATATGCCTGAGCTTCATCCTCAAAAAATAGCTCTGCAAATTCTTCTTCAGATTCCACAAGCTTAACTGGAAAGCTAACTTTTTTAGCTGCTTTCTCTATATTTTTATTCTCACCGACTCCGGCAACGATTTTCATAATGATCTCTTTTATTATGAGTAGTCATTATGACCTCTTTTTAATTAACCGTCATAATGATTTCTTTTATTATGAGTAGTCATAATGATCTCTTTTTTACAATGATCTGTTCTTATGATCTCTTTTTTATATTGATGGGATAATTAAAAAATATAATTAATTATTGTAACAATATACAAGCCCTGTATTAAATCTATTTTAAAGAATAGGCTTATTTTTTAGAAAACTCTAATCTTTCAATGCTTGTTCAATAGCCTCTAATGTATGTTCTAAGTCTTCCTCACTATGGAAAAGTGATATGAAACAGCATTCAAATTGTGATGGGGGTATGAAAACACCAGCACCTAGTAGGTTGTGGAAGTATTTGGTGAATTTTTCTGTATTTGAGGTTTTAGCATCTTTATAATCCATCACTTTTTTATCTGTGAAGTACAGTTGGAACATGGAGCTTAAACCAGCTACTTGATATTGCAGACCCTGTTCATCCAGTATATCCGATATTCCCTTTCTCATATAATTACCCTTATCACTTAAGTCTTTATAAAAACTATCATCAAGTTGTTTTAATGTGGCTAAGCCTGCGCTTACTGATATGGGATTTCCATTAAATGTACCTGCTTGATATACATTTCCAGAAGGGGCAATCATTTCCATGTACTCTCTTTTACCTGCTAAAGATCCCATAGGATATCCTCCACCTAATATTTTACCCATAGTTACCAGATCCGGTTTTATACCATAATATTCCTGAGCCCCTCCCTCTGCCAGTCTAAAACCCGTTATAACTTCATCAAATATTAAAACTATATTATTTTCATTGGTTATTTCGCGTAAAAAGTTTAAATAACCCTCTTTTGGTGGGATACATCCGATGTTACCCATGACTGGTTCGACTATTATTGCTGCAATTTCTTCTTTTTGATCATCTATTAATTGAGTAACAGCGCCATAATCATTGAAGGGGATTAGTATGGTGTTTTTTGTAGTTTCTCCTGGTACTCCTGGTGAATCAGGTAATCCCATAGCACCTGATCCGGATTTTACTAATACGTAGTCATGGGCGCCATGATATGATCCTTCAAATTTTACGATCTTTTTATTACCAGTGTATGCTCTGGCTAACCGTATTGCACTCATGGTGGCTTCTGTTCCGGAGTTAACAAATCTTACCATATCTGCGCAGGGTACTTTCTTAATTACCAGTTTAGCCAGTTCAATCTCTTTTTCTGTAGGGACTCCGTATGCTGATCCTAGTTCTATTTGTTCTTTTACCGCTTCTTTTACCTTAGGATTGGCATGGCCCAATACCAGGGGACCGTAAGCAAGGCAATAATCAATATAACCTCTACCATCTACATCATAGATGTGTGAGCCTTCAGCTCTTTCTGCAAAAAAAGGATATGGTTCATAGGCTCTTACTGGGGAATCTACACCTCCAGGAAGATATTTTTTGGATTCTTCAAATAAATCTTGGGATCTCAAAATCTCATCTCCTATAAAATAATATTTTTTTTATTCTTTAGCAGTGTTTATTAGGGAATTTACTGCAGCTACCGCAACAGGAGTTCCCCCTTTAGGTCCTTTTGTTAATAGATAGGGAATATCAGAATCTATAAGTTCATTTTTGGATTCTGCAGCCCCTACAAAACCTACAGGAACTCCTATAACTGATTTAGCTTTGATTTCATTGTTATTAATTAATTCTATTACCTTATATAGTGCTGTTGGTGCGTTACCCACTGCGACTATGCCTTCAAAACCATCATCGGCAGCTACCTGTATAGCGGCTGCTGCGCGTGTGATGCCTTTTTTTTTGGCAATCTCTATGGTTTTTTCATGGTTGATATAACACTTAACTTTTCCAGAGTAAGAGTTGATTCCTGCTTTTACCATGGTGATATCGGTTAGTATATTTTCATCTGCCTTTATGGATTTTAAACTGGCTTCAACAAAATCATCGCTTATCCGCGTTATATCCGCATATTCTGGATCGGCTGTGGAGTGTACTATTCTTTCCACTATCGATCTCTCCTCTGGTTTTAAATGTTCGGTCTTATGGTCAATGAGAGATTTTACAATTTTCCTACTCTCATTAGCTATTTCCTTTCCTTGTTTAGTAGATGCACCCATAAACATATTATTACCATTAATCTTTATTTTTAAGAGAATTAAAGCTTATTATCATCTATTTTATAATTTAATTGGATAGACTTGGTATTTATTTTATTTATAATATTGGAATTATTAATTTATTATTATTGATTTTACTTTTTAATTAATTATTATTTTTTTAAAATGAATAGGAATAACTTCCTTTAATTCTTAATACTTCTTAATCATCTTTATATGTTAATATAAATAAATACTTACATACGTTTAAACTAAGGTGAGGTGAGAATGTGAAAGAACAAGCCCAAGAAATGAAAGGTCAGGTTGCAGAAACCATAGCTACTTTAATGACCACTGCTTTTGGATTAATTGCCGCACTTGCCTGGAATGAAGCTATAAAAGCAATAATACTCCAATTTTTCCAAGCAGGAAGTGGTATTGTTGGTTTACTCATATATGCAATAATAATAACCATAATAGCAGTGATAGCCACAGTAATCATAGCTAGAGCAATAGCTAAACCTGCAGTGCAAGCTGTTAGAATTGTAGAATAGAACATCCTATTATTTTTTTAATAAAAAATTAGATTTGGATGACTAAAGAGGTAGATTACTCCATAACTTTAAGTGGAGGTTCTACTTCATCCAAAAGCACTACCTCTGTTTTTGCCAGTCTATCAAGTAATCTCTTTTTAGGACTACTCATGAATAGGCCAATGATGACATCTAAGATTAAAGGTAACCATAAAATCTTAGATAAACTTCTGATAAAAGCTTTTTTATAATTCATCTCTCTTTTAAGAGCTTTAATTTTAAGTTTCATAAGATTTTTCCCTGGTGTGGTGCTGTACTTACCTTCAAAATAAGTGAAATATACGATGATTATAACCGCAGCAATTGGAACCCAGACATTCAGAAGGGCAAATAAATTTGCCATTGCAATAACTGGATAAAGAAGGGCGATTATTACCCATAAAAATAAGGTTACCATTATAAAATCAACAACCAGCGCAGCAAATCTCTTTCCCCATAATCCTGCCATCAGATATCCCTCAATTCATCTTTTAATTATTTATAATTTGTATTTATTAACTTTATAAAGTTACCTACCATTTCATGAAAAATTTAATATTGAATTAAAACTTTGCAAACAGATCAGCATACCCTGGGAACTGGGTCAGCTATAGGCTCTTCCAGTATCCTTTTACCACCTAACATGGTTTCTAATATCACATGATGATCCTCGGTAACCTCACCTATTATTTGTGCTTCTTCACCATATCTGGTATTCCTAATAGCCTCTAATATTTCTTGGGCCTTATCTTCTTCAACACCCAATATTACCTTTCCCTCATTAGCCACTTCATAAGGGTCAATTCCCAGCATTTCAGATGCTGCAATCACTTCTTTCTTAAATGGTATCTTCTCCTCATCAATTAACATGCCCACACCGGATTTATAGGCCAGTTCATTTAGAGCGTTTGCTATTCCACCACGGGTAGGGTCTTTCATTGCAGTAACTCCTCCAATATCTAAAGCAGCCTTAACCATCCCCCATACTGGGGCAACATCAGATTTCAGATCGGTCTGGAAACCAAAACCTTCCCGGAAAGACATGAGCGATATTCCGTGATCACCAACACTGCCGGTGAGTATGATCTTATCCCCCATTTTTAGACCAGAATCCCTTTTTACCTGTCCTTTTTTAACTATTCCAATGCCAGTAGTGGTTATAATAATTTTATCCAGCTTTTCTTTCTCCATAACCTTTGTATCACCGGTTACTATAGCAACTCCTGCTTCTGTGGATACTGAATCCATGGACTGTATAATCTTCTCAAGATCATCACTGGAGAACCCTTCACTAATAACCATTGCACTGGCAATGGCCAATGGTCTAGCACCCATAACTGAAACATCATTCACAGTTCCAGCTATCGATATTTTCCCAATATCTCCTCCAGGGAAGAAAATAGGATCAATGGTGTGACTATCTGTACTGATTACGATTTCATATTCACCAAGTGGTATGGTGGCTCCATCATCCAGCTCATCTAATCCTATTCCCCCATTTACATTCTTATTCTTGATATTTCCCAATATTATATCTGATATGAGGCCTTGCATTATTTCTCCGCCAGCCCCGTGAGACATGCCAATTTTCATATTTTTCACCTATTAATCTGTTAAAAGTAAAAATTTTTATCTTTACCTCGATTAATCTCATGATATGGATTAATAAATTCCCTATTTGCTTGAAGAATTTAAACATAATAAATCCTAAAGTAAATGGAAACATTAAAAGATTTTAAAAATTTCTTTTATTTTGATTTGAAATCTACATATATTTAAGTATAATCATAACGTATATATTCAGATACATCAACAAAGATTATACTTCTGAAAATATAATTAAATTAGGATAGTTGATTGTTAGAAATTCAACATGGAAAGCAGACTTTAAAAATTATTAAGAACATCAAAAGTGCTTCCATTAATAAAAATAAGATCATAAACAGGTGAAATAATGGCAATATGGCAAGGAAAATCATTAAGAAAACCCACCGGTGGACGAGGAAAATCCAATCGTAACAAGAGAAAAATAGAATTTGGAAGAGACCCTGCAGAAACCAAAATAGGCGAGAGAAAGTTTAAAAAAATCAGAGCCAAAGGTGGGAATGAAAAAATACGACTAACCAATGATAATAAAATAAACGTGGTAGTTCCCCAAAAGAACGAAGTTAAAGTGGCTGAAATTCTTAATGTAGTTGAAAACACAGCAAATTTCCAATTTGTAAGAAGAAACATCATAAACAAGGGCGCTGTAGTTGAAACAAACCTGGGAAAAGTAAAAGTAACATCACGGCCAGGTCAACACGGCATACTAAACGGTGTAATGGTTGAATAATAAAGAAAATAATCTCTTTTCCGAAATTAAAGATAAAGCAGAGAATTTTACATTAGAAATAAACCGTGACCTTCCAGAAGGCATGGAATTAGAATTTGAAGGTTTTTTCCAGAGAGGTTTTTTTGTAACTAAAAAAAGATACGCCCTAATCCAAGACGGAAACATTGTAGTCAAAGGTCTCGAACTAGTCAGACGTGACTGGGCCCCCATTGCTAAAAAAACCCAGGAAAAAGTTTTAATGGCACTTTTAAAAGAAGGATCACCCCAAAAAGCAGTTAAAATAGTAAGGAATGTTATTGAAGATATAAAAAATGGGAAAATCTCCCTGGAAGATCTGGTGATCCACACCCAATTAACCAAGAATCCAGAAGAATACGTGCAAAGCGCACCACACGTAATGGCTGCTAAATTAGCGATTAAAAAGGGCAGGAAAGTAGGTCCAGGCTCTATAATCAGATATGTGGTGGTACGTGGCCGTGAACCCATCAGTAAAAGAGCTGTACCCCTGGAAGATGCAGACATATCCCAGTACGACCCCTCATATTACATAGATAACCAGGTTTTACCAGCAATTTCCAGGATCATTGAATCGATAGGTTATCCAAAAGATGATATCATGCATAAAGAAAAGCAGAGTAGTCTTGATTCATTTTTCAATTAGATAATAAAATTAAAGTTATAAATTAAAATTGACAGGAGAAATACTGAGTAAATTCACGGGTGTGTAGAATGAATAAGGCTGTTTTTTTTGATTTAGATGATACTTTATATGATACATCTGATTTCGCGAGATTAGCCAGAAGAGCTGCCATAAATGTGATGATTGATGCAGGATTACCATTAACCCCGGATGAAGCCTATAAATTACTCAGAGAAATAATTAAAGAAAAAGGCTCAAATTACGATAAACACTTCAATATTCTAACCAAAAGAGTTTATGGTGAAGAAAAACCCCTTCTAATTGCATTAGGGATGATAACGTATCATAACGTTAAATTCGCACTCTTGAGACTTTTCCCTGAAACTATGTCCACTTTGATTTATTTAAAGAGTAAAGGATATCATTTAGGGATTATATCCAATGGCATAACCATTAAACAATGGGAAAAACTGATAAGACTGGGTTTGCATCATTTCTTCGATGAAGTAATAACCTCAGAAGAAGCAGGTGTCGAAAAACCAGATAAAAAGATCTTCCAAAAATCATTGGACAGGATGGGATGTAAGGCTGAAAAATCCATAATGATCGGCAACAAATTCAGTGAAGATATAATCGGTGCATTGAATGCTGGTATGTACGCCATCCTAGTGAATTCCCAACTGACAGAAGATGAACAGAAATATCTGGAAGAAAGAAATATTGAATTAAAAGTACTGTCCAATATTCAGGATATTAAAAAAATTCTTTAATCTTTAAATCCCGACTTTAAAACTTGAATTTGAAATCAAGGTGATGAAATATGGATTATTACCACGGCCCTAAAATGGAAAGACTATTTGAAAATCTTAAACAACCACGCAACCTGGAAGAACTTCATTTATCAGAAGTTTTCATAAAAGATCTTATTTTAAAGATAATATCCAGTTATGGAACCGTCAAAACCAGCACTATTAATGAATTAACCGGGATACACTGGGATATAATGGAATTATTTCTTAATGAATTGGAGAAAGTTGGTTTCTGTGCTCCAACAAGCGGTGGATTTTTATTTTCCAGTGTTCAGTTTACCATAACTAAAAAAGGACGGGCAAAAGTCCAAGGAATAGTTGAAGAAAACCCATACATAGGAATTGCCCCAGTATCATATGAAGAGTACTTCAAAATAATGGAACTACAGATGAAAGACCGATACCCCATAAAAATACCGTCAGAAGTGATAGAAAATGCTTTCAACGATGTGGTGGGTGTGGAATATGCTAAAATGTGTATGATAGAATCATGCACCATCGGTAAAGGTATTTTCGTTTATGGCCCACCAGGAACAGGTAAAACATTCATCGTCAGTAAAATGCCCGAACTATTACCTCCACTGGTAATTCCCAAGTTCATAGAATTTAGTGGTAGAGTGATCCAACTTTACGATCCAGATTTTCATAAAAAATGTTCAGAACAGCCTGAAGACCCCCGATGGGTTAAAATATATGCACCTTTCGTTCTAACTGGTGCAGAACTCAGTTTAAAGGAACTTGAAACCAATTATGATGAGAATAAGGGAGTTTATGAGACCTCACCAATTATCAAGGCCAATGGCGGTGTTCTTCTGGTGGATGATCTGGGCCGGCAAAGAGATGACCATGAAATAATCTTAAACCGTCTTATTGTACCGATGGAAAACAAGAAAGATGCAATATACGTTAGAGGAATCCCAGTAATTGTTCACAGCCATTTCATACCCGCTTTTTCCACCAATTTGGACATTAGTATAATGGATGAAGCCCATTTAAGAAGAGCACCCTTACACATATTCCTTAGAAATCCTCATGTTGAAGATGTGGTGGAAGTTTTTAAACGAAACATGGATGACTTAGGAGAAGAATACGATGCTGGGGTTTTAGACCGTTTCAGTAAGGTCTATGAAACCCAGCGAAATGGGGGTGAAGGCCTTGAGCCCAGTTTCGCTCACGCCCGTGACGTGGCCCAGATTACACAAGCAGTGCGTATAGTTCAGGACAAAAACACTGTTGACGTTTCAGTTCTGGAAGACTCTCTAGAAAAACATGTTTTAATAGTCCTGCAAAGAATGAACATTGACATAGCATTGATAGCTAACAAAACACGTACCTTCCGGATTCAGACAAATTCATTAGACCAGGCATTCCATGCTCTTGATGATTTCTGTCCCCTTAAAATCTCTTCAGAATCAGATTCAGTGATGATTGATGTTGATGATAATATTACACCAGTAGAAATTGCAGAATATCTTAAAGAAAGAAATATACATGTTCAAAAGGTAGAAATAATAGCAGAATCAGAAAAAGAGCTGCGTAGAACAATCTTAGAAAATCATTAAATCAATCATTCTGATTAATACAGATACCAAGAATTATTAAGATTTGAAATTTAACGAGGGTTTTGTTGAATAAAAATTTAGCCATAATATTTTTCATAATTATTATAGTTTTGGCCACATACACTGGAATAAATAATCTCTACACCAAACACTATGCAGATGGTGAAATCTCATTTGATTATCCTCATGGTTGGCAGATTAAACCCGGGTCAAATCCATCAGAAATTGCTTTATTTGAACCGAAACCTGATCTGAAGGTATCTGTAAATAAACAGGTAATACCACCAGGTTATCATTCACCTCCCAACTTCATCCTTAACACTACTGAAGCATATGATTCTGGATTTAGACTATTATCTCATCAGGTCAATATTTTAAATAATGAAACCACATATGAGAACACCTATTTCATACATTCTAAAGGCATGATTTACATACAAAAAGAGGTTTGGATACCTAAAAATGGTAATCTATACAGTATTATCTACACATATAAGGTAAAATCCACCAATAAACTACCTTGGAATCAGTCACAGGATAATATAATAAGAATTTATCCTTCAGATGATGAAGATGATATTACAGCAAATTATTTTGATTTCCAATCTGCAATGCAAGAGTCTTTCTCCAATCATGGTTTTCAAATAATAAAAGAAAGCTTAAAGATTAATTCAGTTATAAAACCAGGTAAGAAAGAGATCTGGGCTGATGTTACAATCCCCGCCATTAATGTTAGTTGGGGTGTCCGTGCTGATACAGTAAATGCATATAACTCTGTATATCATTATAAGGAAAGTTTTTATCCTGCACAGAGTGGTTCAATAGGTTTATTAGGTCATCATACTATGTATTCAGCTCCATTTTCCCGTATAGATCTGCTTAAACCCGGTGATAAGGTTATAATTAATGATTATCTTACATTGAAAAAATATATTTACCAGGTGGAATCAAATGGAGATATAAAATGGGATTATAAAACTAATCCGATCCAATTTCCAGGAGGAATTGTAGATCTTAAACTGGTTACTTGCTATCCGCCCGGCTCCACCGAAGCAGCCTGGATAGTTCATTGTAAGTTAATTTCAATTGAACCACTTTAAAAAAAATATTAGGTGATTAAAAATGGCATATAGTTCACTAGCAGTGTTTTCATTAGTATTTTCTCACATCTTACCCCCAATTTTAGCATTTATAGCGATAATATTGGTTATTACAGGCGTTATAGATGAAAAAAATGATTTTACCCTATTTGGAATAGCTCTATTTCTCATAGCAGCATTAACCCCCTTCTTAATACTTCCCTTCTTTTTAAGTTAGAAGTTATTTCCAATATTTTTCCTAAAAGCACCTTTATATCCCATTTTACGGGAAGAGATAAGGGAAGCGAATTCTGCACATTCTCCAGGATCTTCTGTCTCCAGCTTCTTAACTAAATAAGCTGCCATGAAAGTATCTCCCAAACCAGTAGGATCAACCGTCTTCTGAGGAGGGAAAACAGGTACTTTATAATATTTATTTTTAGAATATATTACAGCACCACGATCACCCCTGGTTATAATCACCTCATCCGGTCCGAAACCTGATAAAATCCTTGCGATCTGTTTACAACTTAAATCATTATTGTTTACTATTATTTTTGCTTCCTTTTCATCTAAAAAAAGGAATTTAACCCACTTTAAAAAGTTTTCATGATCTTTCCAGGGTTTTAATACAATATTTTCAGAATCTTCTATTCTTCTAAGATATCCCTGAGCACCTAGGTAGATAGGGACGTTCTGTTTATAGAGATATTCCATGGTGCCTAACGGTATATCATAAGGTGATACTGGGGAGAGTATCAGTGCATCGAATTTTTTCAAGTTAATATCTGTGAAATAATCGGGTTTTATGGGATTATGGGGTATCTTGGCCCTTTGTAATCGGTGATTAGGATCATTATGAGGGTATTTATTCTCAAATTCCATGGTTTTTTCGCTGTAAAAAGGGATGATTTGAGTTTCCGGGGGTAATTCATCGAGTAAATATTTATCCTCACCGGCAAGAACTGTTATAACAGTATGATCTACTCCGAATGCTGAAAATACAGCTGACTGGTAATAAACCGGTCCGCCAACAGACTCATATATCACATCTTCCTGTACTATTCTGTCCCTGGTAACAGGACCAATCAACATGAAATTTACCATAGATCAATTCTTGTAATGGAATCTTAATAAAATATGATGATTAAAAAAACAAATCTATTCAATATAGATTTAATATGTCCAGGCTTATTTTACCAGAATGTAGGGCAGAGCCTATTAAAAATTTGGTCACTCCCCTCTTATGTAGATGAAAATCTTCCGGAGTAACTCCACCTCCCAGAATCAATGAATCTCCAAAATCAATAAATCTATCTAATAGATCAGTATTGAAGCTTTTAAGAGTTCCCACACCAGAAATATCAAGGAGAATGATTTCTTCCAGCTTCAAATCCTTCAATACTTGTTTAAGCTCGTTAAATCCGAGTGATAGGTGTTTGCTTAGGATTTGTCCATCCTTAATATCTATACTGAAAATAATTCTCTCGGGAGTGAATGTTTTGGTAATTTTTTCCAGATCTCTGATGCTACTTAGGGTTTCCGTTGCTATGATAACCTTATCCGAGTAATCCAATGCAAACTGAAATGTTTGGAAGTCTTTAACACCCCAATCTAACATAACCGGCAGTATATGATTTATCCTCCGCACAACATCTAAGTTGGAACCGACACCTTCTATAGCATCCAGGTCTGCGATGTAGATACGTTTAGCTCCCTGTCTTTTCAAAGAAGCAGCGATCTCCACAGGATCAGAAGATGATGAATAAACCGTTACCAATGGTTGGTAGGTGTCTCTCTTACCTGATTTACCGGATACAGCCACACCCGACATCAAATCCAGAACCGGTATAATTTCTATCAATTAAATCACCATAAAATAAATTTTTTAGGAATAATTTTTTTATTCAAGAATAATTTTCTCCAATAAAAGCATCTAATTTCATTAAAGCAAAATCAACTGCTTCTTCTACTATGCTAGTTGCATCAACCACTGATAAGGGATCAATATCAATATCCACAGATATATCCACATCCAAAACATCATCATAGCTGATTTCCACGTTAATATGTAGATCCAGAATCTCCTTTTTAGAAATCCGGGAAAATAAAAATTTTTCAACAGCATCAACCGCTAAATCAGATACCACATCCAGCTCCTGGTCAGTTAAGTTTCTCATAATGTTATTAAGCAGATGAAACTTAAACTCTTTTCTAAAGATAAAAAAAGATGAAATCATTTCGAATGAAGGTAATATAAAAAATATTGAAAGATTAATTGGTTTAATTATAAAAAAAATTAATGAATATAGGTAATTACCCTGAAATCTCATTAATCATGCTTCTTTACAATAACAAAACCCTTACTGTGGCCCTGGGCCTTGCATTGATTGTTGTAGAGATGTTTGCATTTCTTGCAGTTTTTTCATTACTCTTTCTTCCTGGCGAGCCACTGTTTTCTCGCGGAGATTTAGTGTTTCAAGTTTTTCTTCGAGTTCTTGGACCATATCATCCTTTTTGACTTTGATTAGCAGGTTTCCTGCGGTTTTATAAACATCTTCATCTTCTTCTGCTTTTTTAAGCTCTTCCAGTGCTTTTTCTGTTTCTCTGATCTGCACATCCACCGTCTGTTTCTGCATGGATATGGCCTGTGCTTGCTGTTGCATCTGTTGGAACTGAGCTATTTGATGTTGTACATTTTGTGGAACTTCCATTTTATTCACCTCTAATATTTAAGCATGTATTTTATTTAGAAATATTCATTCAAATTGAAACATTTAATGTCTACTGAGTTTGATTATATCATAAGAAAGCATTATCCATCTTAAATAAGAATTAACCGACGCCCTTAGGGATGTGACATCAACTGCCCGGATGTTGATGGTTATTGTTTTATCCTTCAGTTTAAAATCTGTTGATGTCCGTGAAGAAGGGGATGTTAAAATTTCTGGTTCTAATGACTTAATTACAACTTCAGCATCCTGAGCATCCTCAAATACAATATGAAATTGCATGTTAACATTTTTAAGAACTATTTACATCACCACCTAATTTAAAGTGATGTATATATATCTTAGAGCCGGTTATTTGTCCGTGCTGATCATGAAATTCCAATAATGCCCTGCATTTTGCTCCTTCTTTTACAATTAAAAGGTTTGGAATATTTCGACCAGTTTCTTTTAGAGCTTGATCTTCGGATCCTGCTTCTTCATATTCTGGAATTTCCAGATTAGAAATTAATTCCTTTTTTAAATCCTCTAAATTGTCTAATTCCCATTTTAGATGTAATTTTTTGCTGTCTATTCTTCCAGAAGCTATGGGGTTAGAAACTGAGATATTAAGACTTAGCTTCAATTCACCATCTGAATCATAAATATCCATTCTACTGGGATTTCCCTTCATCTCAGATATAACAGCGGTTCTATTATAGCCCATAACCTTGGATTTAATCAAAGTATCCCTTATACTCATCTTGCCCCGGTTTATATATTTGGTATTTAATATTCTTCCCAGATTCTTGGAAAAAGTTCTGCTACGGGGTGATGGTTTTCTGGATGTGGTTATCAACATTTTTGATGGTGACCAACCATATCTGATTATCTAAAGATCCTAATAAAAATATGTCAAATATATTTATCTGGATTTTAAGGCCCTTCTTACTGGGGGTACTTCCTTAAAAAGGATCCGGTAACGGCAACTGGGACATTTTGATTCAGTATAACCTTTAATGTCTACCAGTGTACCGCATTTAGCACATTTGTACAAATTATAATCCTCCTACAATCCTCTTTATGTTCCTGGCTGCTGTTTTACCCATAGGGGTTGATGGGAGATATGCTCCGCCGGTAAATACAGCATCACATTTACGGCATTTCCAAATACCACTGGAAACCCTTTTTACTGCGGGCCTATCACATTGAGGGCAGGTATGATATTTTTTCATGTTTTCTTCAATCTGTTTAACGGTTCTTTTTGCTTTTCTACCGTATCTTGGACCGAACCTTCCGGTTACGCCCACTTTTTTTGTTCTTGCCATTTTTATCACCTTGATTATTTTGAAACTAATGGACAGATCTCTGTCATTTTATATTTTTTCATTTCTGGGGTAAATGTTCCATGAGAGTTTTTGTTATTTCCGTGGTTCTGGAGACGGCTTTGATTATCTCATCTTTAGTTAATGGGTGCATTCCACCTTTTTGCATGGCACAGATACTACTATCTGATCTCATACCGATGGATATTCGGGCACTCATTATCTGTTCTTCTTCTAGTGATGGATCAACTATCAATTCACCGTTTATTTTGACAAAAGTACACATTAATGCTTTTTCTTTTATGGGTAGTGGGATCATCTTCTCCCGATCAATTACTAATTCATCGCCTTCCATTCGGGCTTCCGGTATCTTAGTATCCATTAAAGCAGCCATACTTCCTAAAACTGCCGCGTCCATTAAGTTACCATCATAATCTATTATGTGTAGATCTAGGAAGATCATCCATACTTTCTCTCCTTCCTTTATGACTAATTTTTCCAGATCCACTACTCCTGCTTCTCTCATGCAGCGATCGGTTACCCGTGCCAATTCTACTGAACGTTCATCTGGGGGTCCTGGTTCAAAATCAGGAGCTGCCATGGGTATTAATTCTGAATTGGTCATTAGCACACCGACGTTAGGAGTGTCTGAAAAAGGCTCTCCTATTTGTGGTTTTGCTCCTACCATTATCTGGGTTTTTCCGATTTTAACCCGAGCTGATCCTTCAGCTTTATCTATAACCCCCGTTTCAAGGGAGATTTCTCTATATTCATCGAATTTCCGATTATCTGATCTCTCTCCATTTTTTATCAGGTTGGTTAAACTTTCTTTTATTATATCTGGAATTATGGTAACCATCTTAATCACCGTACCTCTTAATTATTGCTTCTTTCTGGGCTTCGGATAATTTCTTACATCCTTCTATGGCTAAATTCAGAGATTTTTCAAATTCTTCAGAGGTTAAATGACCATCACTCTGTAATAGGGTTATCTCTCCTGTTCTTGGCATAATAGCTACAGGTACGTCTGCTTCACCATCTTTATCTTCAGCTTCTGATAGATCCAGTATTACTTCTCCGTTGGCCTTTCCAGCGGCGCATGATACAACCAGATCACGCATGGGTATTCCGGCATCGGCTAAAGCTACTGATGCTGCGGTTATACCTGCACATCTAGTTCCTCCTTCTGCTTCCAGGATTTCTATGAAAACATCGATGGTGGATCTGGGGAATTTCTCTAAGAAAACTGCTGGCATTAACGCTTCTGAAGTTATCTTTGATATCTCAACCGATCTGCGGTCTGGTCCTGGTCTTTTCCTATCATCCACAGAAAATGGCGCCATATTATATCTGCATCGTAATACAGCCCTGTTAGGTTGCATTAAACGTCTTACATGCAGTTCTCTTGGACCATAAACTGCTACCATTACCTTGTTACCTCCGATTTCCAAATATGCCGATCCGTCAGCTCTCTCTAAAACTCCTGCTTCTATCTTAAATGGCCTTAATTCATCAAAAGCCCTTCCATCATCTCTTTCATTTGATTGGGAACCTTTGTTTAAATTTTTATTAATTATAATAGTAATCACCCTTATTTTTTATTAAATACTTTAATTCTATTGAATTAAATCTTCTCCATTCTCTTCCTCTTCATCAGTTTCTTCTTTCTGTTCTATATCTGGTTTTTCTTTCCCAAGAAGTTCGTATAGCATGTTTCTGACTCGATCGGTTAATCCGGAGGTGTGGGCTTGTTCTTCAATCATATTTATGACTTTTTCAGCTACTCTTTCCATTGATGGATCGCCTTTAACCCATACTACACCGTTTTGTCCTACTACAACTTCACATTTGGTTTCGTCCTTGATCATGTTGATCATGGATCCTTTTTTACCTATGAGTCGGGGAACTTTAGTGGGGGTAATGTAAATTAATATTCCATTTCTAAATTTACCTAACCCTCTTCCCTTAAGGCCTAGTTTAACTTTTTTCACTTCATCTACATCTACGACTCTTAAGAATAATACATCTCCCACATTGAATGTTTTGTTTAATTCCCTTTTTTCCTTACCAAAAACATCTGAGGCAGGTAAAATACCAGAATAAGGTGAGTTTATATCCAGGTTCCACATGGAGAATCTGATATCGGTGATTTCCCCTATGACCACATCACCTCTTTTTGGTATATATTTGCTCTGTAAAGGGATTACGCTGATCTTCTTATCTCTCACGGCTACTAAGCCCACCAAAGATGAGCATATCTTACTGTCTTCCTTAAAAGTTCCTCTACCTGAATGATATTCATCATCTGCCAGAATATCACCCGGTATTACCATCTGTTTATCTTCAATAAATATCACTAAAAAGCCTCCTATTTTAAAATAAGAATAAATTAACTGATAAATTATAGTAACTTGGTTTCTACTTCACCATGGGTAAGTTCGTTTAGTTTCCGGTAAAAATTATCCTGCATACCACCGGGTATCTCCACCACAGCTATCCAGGAGCCATCCTGCTGCCATTCTTCCTTTTTTGTAGTTCCAAATTCAGGGATGATATTATAGATCTTACCGGTATAATCACCAGGTACCCTAATGGCTACCTTCACCTTTTCAAATCTTATGGGTATCTTGGTTCTTATGGCCTTTAATACTATGTTAACTTGCTCATCAACGCTTTTAAATGGATCTACATGTATTTTAGCTTCTTCCATGGCTATTTCAATTCGTCTAGTGGGATGGGGAAGTTTAGTCTGTGGATTTATCGCTTCTCTGGTTATGGTGGCAACGATCTTCTTCCTCTTGTCTTCCTGCATCTCCTTACGTTGCTGGGCGGTTAACTGAACTTGACCTTTCTTTATAATAAGAGCAGCGGCTTCCAATGGATCCGAGGTGTTAAAAGCCTTCATCATAGCTTCTTCAGATGCTTTATCACCTTTTTTAGCATCCTTGAATACCTCTTCCACGGCAAGAATATCTTCCAGTTCTATTTCTTTACCTCTCTTGAAATCAGCAGCCATATCTGGATCTACCAGGATCTCGAAATGTTCACCATAATACTCCAAACGCGCTATAACTGCATCTTCAAGATTTACCATTATTTATTCCTCATCTTCCTCCTTTGGCTTCCGTAAAAGGAGTTCTTCAACATGTTCGATTATTTCATCATCACTTAATTTTCTGAATTTCTTGGTTTGACTCTCAACTACTGCAATTTCCACACTTTCAACTGTAGTCTTTCCTTCAGTAGCTTCGTAGACAGCATCTAATGCCAGTTCCAAAGCTTCCTCCAAATTCATATCCTCTCTATACTTTTTCTCAAACTCTTCCATGGCCATTGCTCTTCCAGAACCAATAGCTGTGGCCTTATACTCTATTAATGCACCACTTGGATCTGTTTCAAATAAACGGCAACCCGTGTCGTTTACTCCTCCAATTATGAGGGCTGAACCAAAGGGTCTGACTCCTCCGTGCTGAGTGTACATCTGTTTCATATCACATATCTTTTTGGCCAGGGTTTCCACACGTATTGGTTCGTTATAAGTGATTCTGTTTATCTGAGATTCCATTCTGGCCTTTTCAATAAGATTTCTGGCATCTGCCACCAGACCGGATGTGGCTGCACCGATATGCTCATCGATCTTGAATATTTTTTCTATTGATTTGGGCTCTACCAGTTTACTGGTTGGTCTTTTATCTACCACCAGTACTACTCCTTCTGTTGATTTAACACCCAATGAAGTTGTACCTCTCTTTACAGCTTCCCTGGCATATTCAACCTGAAAAAGCCTTCCATCAGGGCTAAATATAGATATACCCTTATCATATCCTGCTGCTGGAAACGGTTGCATATATTTACCTCTCTATCTTTTTTTGCAATAATAAATGAAATTTATCCATTATGACGTCCTGCATAATCTGTCTTCTAATATTCAATCCATATCTCTTTTCTTTTCATGATTATAAGTTCAATTTCATAATCAATTATAGAGTTAATTCGGTTATGATTTGTTTTTAACTTGTATAATTTAAGTTAAAAAAATAACATAATTGTATATAATAATTTTAGTATAAAAAAGATTCGAAATTCAAGGTTTAGGGAACAATTTTACCACTAAATAAATTTTTACTTAAAAAAATTGCTGTTAAATAAATTTTAAATCTTTGAATTTATCTTCCAAAATCTTTTCTTATAAATTTCTCAGTAGCGGATTTAATAGTCCCTGAAATACCCAGCGTATGAAAAACCACTCTTTTACCCTTAAAACGGTTGATTAAAGGAAAAACTGATCTTAATGTATCAACTTCTGACCGGTTACACCTTAGAATGCCTTTAATAATATTTTTACCCTGATGATTACATCTCCATACTTTTACCACCCACAGATCGAAGCGACTAACTCCGCACGCCCCATACATATCACCAGCAGCACCCCAGATCATTGATGTCACCTCTTCGCGGTTAAGCGATCTTTCAGAAAGGACTTCAAATGCCAGATACCTCTTTTTATTTCGCAGATGAGGAGGTAATATTTTTAATTTCATGGGAATCACATTTATTAACTTTAAGATTCGATCATTATTACTAAAATTAATATCTGGGCTATTTAAGGTTATTTGATGAGTTTCACACCATTAGCAATTATATTATCCCTTATTTTATTTCTCTCTATTATATCCAGGGGAGTCTTGGATAGAGCATCTAATGATTCCTGGCGATCCATTCCGAAACAGCGGGAGAGAGCTATTATATCTTGAGGGCTGTGTTGATCAAATATGGTACGGGCATCTGTGGTTATGATCAGGGGAAAATCGTATTTTCTCTTCAGTTTTAAAATTTCCCTAAAATAGGCTAATACTTTATAACGTAGATATGAACTGGTCTTTGATAAATATCTGATATTCAATTCCACTGCAACTCTGTTTTCTGCTGCTTTTTTCCCCATAATATGATTTATACCACATTCCCGCCTATTCCTGTATGGTTGTGCTATGATATCAACCCGTGGATCCTCACAGGCAGCTCGATTTATTTTCTGGTCACCGCCTTGTACTAAAATCACATCTGCTTCTTTTCTGAACTTCCCTACTTTACTCTTCATCTGTTCCGGATTTTTAGCTCTTATAGCCACTCCATTGTATATTTCTATGGAATAATCCTCTTTTACTATTGGATCCTCTAATCCATGAGGTTGGTTAGAGTTCGTATTTTCTACTTTAAAGAGGGCTAAGCCAGTGAAGCCTAATCTTTCTGCTTCCTCAATTAGTCTGATATTTTCAGTGACATGAAAATCGAAAAACAAAAAAATTATTCCCCCCACATTTCCCTGGCAATCTTCAGGGCCTGTTCTTTTTTAGCAGGATATGCGGCTATCTTAATTTTAAGGTGGATGGAGTCACCATGCTCAGTTATCTTTAGTTCATCTAGATAAGCCTTTTGTTTGTCAAAACGAAGAAATAAATTTCCCTTATCATCCATCTTTTTATCTAATTCATTTAAGATTTTAATTTTAGTTGATCCTTGATTTTTGATGGTCTGGATAAAATCTTTGATATCTCTTTTTTTTTCAATTTTATCCTCTAAAATTAAAACTTGATTTTTATAATATCCCTCAATATACTCCTTTTGAGGTAAGGAATTGGGAAAAAGTGTTTTAACAGCTTTTCTCACTTTTTCCTCATTTTCTGTTCCATTAACAAAGGCTCTATAAGAAATGTTATGGATCATTATCTATCGGACCTTTTCAGCTCCTTTACCCTTGTTGCGAAGGCCTCTGGTCTTTTGTCCTTCACTGGTCAGGCCTCTAAATACACGGTTTGTATGCTGTTTTTCACCGATCCAGTTTATATTAGGGTCATTCTTAATGGACGGATGTTGAGGATCCACCAGAATTACCTCGAAGAATTTGAATTTCCCATCTTCCCAGACCCAGTAAGAATTTAAAACCTCTAGGTTCGGGTATTTTCTAGCCACCCTTTCCTCAGCTATTCTTTTAATGGATTTTTTAGGGGTGATCTTTTTTACACCCATCCTTTTAGGCTTTCTACCAGCTGTAAATCTGGATTTTCTCCTACCACCCCTTCTAACACGGGTTCTTACCAGGACATATCCTTTTTTAGCTTTATATCCTAATGATCTTGCCCTGTCCAGACGGGTGGGCCTGTCTATTCTCACAATTACGCTTTCTTTTCTCCACTGGGGAGCTCTCGTTTGCATTAACTCCTTAACATAGGAGTTATCAGTATTTTTCCATGCTTCTCTAATATATTTATACAATTAAAACACCTCTTTCTGTTCAGCTTTCGCCACATCCATGGGATATTATCCCAAAAAAAAGTAGGTTCAATTTATTAACAGTATCAAAATGTTGATCATAATTCCTTAAAAAGGTTTGGTAAAAAAAGGTATAATTAAAAATACTTATCTAGAAAATTTCCATACAACAATTTCTTAATTATCTCACTTTTAGGCGTATACCATAGCCTGAACTAATATAAAAAAAAATAAAATATTTGTTTTCAACACATGAGTAGAGTTATTCTTCAAGAACCTCGTACAGTGTGCGCATGGCTTTTGTAAATGGAGGATTTCCTGAAGTTAGAAGAACCACCCTTAATACATCGACTATTTCGTCTTTAGATACTCCAAATTCTTTAATTGCACTTTGCATCTGTTTCTTCATCGCCCGATCATCAGAGGCTGCAGCGGTTATTCCCAGGGCTATGAGTTTCTGAGTACGATAATCAAGTACTTTACCAGTGTAAGCTGCTTCGTTTAGTCCGACGACTGCTTTATAGATGTCAGGATAGTCTTTTTTGGCGTGATGTATTCCTTTACCATAGAAAACGTCTTCTTTCATATTAATACCTCCTAATTATTTCTATCAAGCTTAATTTATGTATTCAATGACTTATATAATTTGGGCAAATTGATGGTGAAAATGGGTTTTTTATCAAATATGGGCATTTTTTAGTTATTACCTTAGATTATCCAGAATAATATGCCTTAAATTAAATGCAGTAAGCCTATATTGGTCCTTTATCGGGATGGCCTTCTCTCATTCCCATCCCCGCTTCTTTTTGTAAAGAACCAGGTTTGATGAACATTTTTATC
This sequence comes from Methanobacterium sp., assembly GCA_018263005.1. Lineage (GTDB taxonomy): Archaea > Methanobacteriota > Methanobacteria > Methanobacteriales > Methanobacteriaceae > Methanobacterium_A. The sequence goes on along the minus strand of JADFDH010000001.1, from coordinate 303,445 downwards.
AAATTCTGGGCGTGTTCTCTTGCCCTGTTATCTGCTAAGAATTTCAATTCTTTTTCATCTGCACCTTCATCTTCATGGACAAAAACCTCCAGGATATGGGTGTTGGTCATGAGCTGAGCCTGTATAAGGCCGGTAGATGCTTCATGAGCGCATGTTTTATCTATCTTCTCAGGACCGGGCATTCCCAGGGCCATGACCACATCACATCCTTCCTCTTCAATCAGCTTTTTACATGCAACAGGAAGGTCTTTGACACCCGGAACGGTTTGTCTGATTATTTTAATATTTCCTACATGCTGTTTTAACTCATTTATAGCTGCAGATGCCATATCATGACGTGCGAAAGTAGTATCACAAATTCCAATCTTCATAATAAACCCCTAACCTGATTTTTTTTAATTGAAAATATTTTTAATAACTAAATTTTTAATTTTATAAACTAATTAATTTTATAAACTGATTTTTTTTTAATCACTCATTTTATTTTGATCATTTATTTGTTTTCATTGCTTAACATGTATATGGGTCATTAATAGATAAATTTTTTATTTATTGGACTTTAAACAGAATAATATAAATCCTATCATTTAAAAGGGGGAATCAATGAATGAAAAAATATTTTCTGATGGTATTTTTAATTTGCGGAATTATAGCTATCTCAGGATGTATAGGATCGCAGGGTTCTGGATCTGGAAACGTTGTTAACCAGACCAAGAACATCAGCAGCCTAAATCAGGTAGCATTAAATGGTACAGGCACCATTATAATAACCCAGGGTAACAATGAGAGTTTAGTTGTGGAGGCTGAAGATAATATTCAACCCAATATAAACACCAACGTTAGCAACAACCAGTTGAACATATACTTACAGAATAATGCACCCATCCCAACCAAACCCATTAAATATTACTTAACCGTTAAAGATCTGAACTCCATAACCATAGATGGCGCAGGACAGATCCAGTCCAATAGCTTGAACACCAACAACTTAACCATAAAAATCAACGGAGCAAGCCAGGGAACAATAACCGATTTAAAAGTAAACACACTAATAATCGACATCAATGGAGCGGGTAAGCTTAATTTAGCAGGGAATGCGAATAATCAGACCATAAAAATCTTCGGAGCAGGTAATTACAGTGCTAATAATCTGACCAGTAAAATTGCCACTATAAACATTGACGGTGGGGGAAGTACAGTTCTCCGAGTATCTGATCTGCTCAACGTGATAATCAACGGCGCAGGAGACATATCCTACATAGGAAACCCTCAGATCACCAAGCAAATAAACGGCGCAGGAAATGTTAAACAGATAACTGGTTAATATTTCCCTTAATTTTATTTTTTAGGATTCCATCCAGTAATATTTCACTTTTAAAGCTGCTCATAATCTTATTATACTTTTTAAAGTTGCATCCAGTAATATTTCAATTACTAAAAAGCTGTTTATAATGTTATTATACTTTTAAAAGTCGCTTTCTATCTAAAAGTCGCTTCAAATAATATTTTAAGTTAAGAACTGTTTATAATTATTTTAAAAAAATAGTAAAAGGAATTTAAAATAAAAAAAAGGTTGATTTATAACCCAAAGGACTTCATCAGGAGTTCATTATTAATATATCCTGTTTTGAATATCTCTCCAGTGCGCAGGTCATTTATAACCACTTCTGCTGGGGCGAACATGCCTTTATCTATTTTGTAGAAGTCGAATTCGGCTTCCTTGAACACGTCGAAGAATGGTTTTCCATATCCATCTGATGCTGATGAAGGTAATTTCTCGGCAACAGATTTTAAATCATCTCCCTCTTCTGATTCGACATAGTAATAGGTTCTTCCACCGAAGAGTACTGCGTCATTGGTTTTACCCATTGCTTTAAGTCCGTCTGGGTCAACCGGTGCTATTGGCGCGATTCCTGCTGCATGTTTAACCTTATTCACATCGAAGTGGAGGAATTCCAGCATTTTATAGGTACCGTTTTCCACAACCCGTCCGGATATCTGTATAGAACCCACCAAAGAGGATGTTGGAGCTACTAATAAATAGACATCTTCTGCAGAAACTGAACATTCACTGGCTATCGCTTCAGTTACATCGGTTCCAGGTAACTGGTCTGCTTCAAGAGTGAGTATGGCTATATCTGCGTCATCTTTATAGTTGATCTCTTCATAGGTTTCAGCTGGTTTCAATGCCAGAGCACGAGCAGGGCCTGATCCTAATGCAAAGAAATCACCCACACTAACAGACCAGCCAGCTTTCTGGGATCCTAAGGTGGATATTGCTGGGAAATCTGTTTTAATCTTCACTGAGGGTAGAGCGAATTTTTCTGAAAGATCTCCAGGTATGGATATTCCAACATCTGCCATCCCACCTAAACAAACTTTAGTGTACAGTTCTCCTGCTTTAAAACTCCCCTTTACATTCACACCTGCATCGATAACTGTTGATCCATTGCTAAGTACATCAACTGCCAGGTTAAGTTCATCTGCATTTTGAATCATTAAATCGACGGTTTTTTTTGCTTCTAAATTGACGCTTACCATGTTTTTTACCTCATAAAGTTTAAAATCCAATTCATTTTAGATAAGTTGTTTAATTCTTTTTAATATCCCCACTATTTTTAAGGTTTTTTATTTTAGAGTAAAAAAAAGAGTGTAAAAGAAATAAATTACTAAATAATTTTAGTACCCGATAAGTTAATCTAATTAATTATACTTCATGGGCTTCATCAAAATTAACTTCATATATATGTGCGCTTATAGAGTGTATGGTCAGCGTACCTACCTGCACACCTAATTCTCCTGCAGCGTATTGTGCTAAATTGGCTAAACCCACTGCGTTAGGGAACCATGCTCCGTATATATCGTGTGAACGCCATAATCCTGTAATGTTTAGTTTTTCATCCCTTATTTTTAAATCAACTAACATCATACAGGGCACTTCATCGTTTTTAGTATCCATTACCGGATCCCAGGTTATAGAGATTGCTCTTCGTGATTCTTCACAATTTTTAAGTCGGTTAATTGCTTCCTGTATCTGATCTATGTCCTGGAAATGTTTTCGCAGCCTGTTTCCGTAGGTATATATAAATCCTTGCAGATCTTTACTTAAAAATTGTTGGGAGTATATCTCAAGTTTCTCCCCACTCCAGAAATATCCTTCGGGCACCCTGATATTTTTGATTCTGGCTATGTTACTCAGATAGTAATCAGATAGATTTTTTCCCAGTGGATTTTTTATATTCACCATGATGTTTAAGAGTTCCTTGGTCAGGGAACCTCTCTCATCCTTTATTTCCTTTCCTTCTTCCATGATTTTTCTAACTAATGTTTCCCATCCGTCTGCTATCTCATCTGCTTCTATCAAGAGAGCCATTTTACCGTCTCCACCATGACTTTTAATTTAGAAAAAGCCGCCTCCCGGGTACGCATTCGCATTCCACAATCAGGATCAGCTATTATATTATCCTTACCAACGCTTTCTATACCTTTATTTAAAATTTCTGCCACTTGTTCTTTGCTTTCCACAATATCGGTTTTGTTATCCACACAACCTAGTCCTATTTTTTTACCCCTTAAATTGGTGTTTTCTAGTATCTGCAGGTTTTTTGATTGTCCAGCGAATTCACCATCTAATATATCAACTTTGAACCTTAAAAGTTCCCCCCATATCTCATTTAAATCTCCACAGACATGCATAGCCAGGGGTACTGTTAGATTTTTGGATATTATCTCCACAGCTTTGCGAGCCACTTTCAAATCTGCCATTCCCGTGGAAAGAAATGGCTCATCGATTTGTATAACCGCAACACCTGCATTATCAAGATATTCCGCCTCTTTTTTAAGCACCCATGCAAGATCTATGACTACTTCTTCCTTTTTGTCTTTATCATAGAATCCTTCTATCATACTGGATAGTGTAAGGGTGGTTGGTCCGGTTATGATCCCTTTAATACCCTTAAAATTTTCCTGAAAAACATCCCCGTCAAATAAAGTTAAATCTGTTTTAAATTTTGATGAAATCTTTTTAGCAGTGGCTAATGCTCTTTTTATATCATTTACACATATAGAATGAGATAGGGGAGTTATTTTGCCATTGATAAAAGGTTTATTATCCTCCACGTACATTCCCGGGATAGAACCTGCGAATATTTCCAGCATGTTTCCTCTTACCTGGCCATCGGAGATCAGGTCAATACCGGCGTTTACCTGGTCTTTTACAGCTTGCTCCATTGCTGGTTGGAAAGAATCATAGCTACCTAAAGTTGCTCTTAATTTTTCTTTAATAGACTCTGGTTTTTGCATTTTAGCCGGATAACTTCCCACCACGGTGGTTAACATGTTTTATCACCGATTTAAAACTTAATTTTATGATATCTTTTAATGAAAATCATTCATCTAATTCTATGTTATTGATAAGAATTATTCATACTAATAATTTAATTTGAATTATTCTTATACTTTGTAATAATTAGAATTATTCATATTTTATGTAATTTAATTTGAAATATTCATTTACAATCTAATTAAATAAGAATTATTCATTAATAGTAATTTAATTAGAATTAATTTATTATGGAAACCCAATTGGTCCTCATTTCGTGTTTAAGGATCTAATACTTTCTAGTTCATTTTTATCTAAAGGGAGTTCCACTACTGCGGTTCCATAGCATGGTTTAGTATAGGGTAAGGTTACTGTACCCTCCTCCTCATTGATGCCTATGGCAATTGGAGGGATACCTATAATTCTTACACCTAATATTTTCTCCCCGGCTTTTACGTAGATAACCTCGGGAGAATGGTCTATAATCAGTTTTTTACATTCTTTGAATCCTGCTCTGGAGATGAGTATCTGGTAATTCTCTGATTCATGTAAGTATGTTTCAAGACAAAATGACATTTTTATTCCTCCAGATGTTTAATTGCCCGGTCGAATTTAACTCTAATAGGGGTGGGATTATGATATGCACGGGCAGATACTACATTTGCATCTGTGCTTTCCATTATATCCTTGGCTAAATTTTCCATTATATCTGAATCCCTTTCAAATACAACTGCCAGGGATTTCACATTTAAAATATGATAAAAAGTTACAAAATAAGAAACAGCAGCATCCTTATGCACAAAACCAACCAATAAATCGTAGGATTCTTCGTCTAATTTCGACAAACATGATTCAATATCCACCTTATTAGAAACATAATATCCCTCCGGGTCTGAAACCTCTAAAAGCTTCATAGCTGAAGGTGTACTGGCAACAGTAACTTCATAACCCATCTTAGTGAGTTTATATACAGCATACACCGCCATAGGAGTTTGTGATGGTGCTTCTGGACATCCTAATAATATTAAGGCCCTTTTCATGAAAATCCCTCCATATTCCTTCCTAAGATTTTTTAATTATCAAAGCATGACCTAAAACCATGGCACTTAAGAATAGAAAGGTAACCATTGCAGCTCCATTTATATCTCTGTTTATAATGAAAAATCCAACCCATGCCTGGCCAATAAATGCGGTTAACGATCCTATTAGAAGAGCCTCCCTTCCCAATAATGTTTTATTACCTTTCTCTCTTTTCTCCTTGTATATTTGAAGTATTTTCAGTCCTATTATGATCACAGCCAATACCCATAACATTATGAAGAAAAGTGTAAGATATCCAAAGTCATAGCCGAAACCAAAAATTCCAGGGGCAAAATAGTCTATAACATCTTTTTGATTAACTAGAATACCATAAAATACCGGTAAAGACAGTCCAAATGTGGTAATTAAAGTTAATGGTAGTGACACATATCCATCTGCAAATCCTGATGATTCTGCTCCCCAGAAGGAAGATGCGGGGTTGTGACCAATGAGATAGGTGTTCTTCACCACCATAGATATGCTGGGTAAGGAATTTTCAAGCATTCTCTCTATCCTGGAGATAGGACTGATAATAGGCATGCTTAATATTCGAGATAGAACTTCCATAAATCCAAAACTGATAAGCACTAAAATTATTACAATAATGGACCTTCTAACGGTTAGTACTGATTTTCTTCGGAAAGATTTAGATAGAATGAAGAATCCAACAAAGAGACCCACAATCCACATAAGAAGGAAATCCCTATGGATCATTCCTCCAGCTAAAGTTATCATTACTATGACAATCAGTAAGAAACTTTTCAGGCTCCGGGTGTTAATTCCTACATCATCCATTACATAGATTGCTGCCATTGAAGTGGCAACTCCCAGTAAGGCAATAGGTCCAAATGGATGGGTAAACTCACTAACACCTAATGTGGGCATTAATAGGGAGAATGCATCGAATCCAAATACCATCATCATCCCTACACTTATTATTAAGCCCCCAAGTAACACAGCACTTAATGATATGGGAACTATGTTAATTAAGAAGCTAACTCCAAACAGTAACAATAACCCGAATTCAATTATTAGTTGAAAATGATTTTGAGCGATTAATGGCATTGATGACTCCTAAATATAAAATAATTTAATTTCTATCTAATTTCCTGAATTTAATACTTATTTTATATGCTATTTTTTTTATCTTTAAAGCTTTCTAAAAATCCATATATAAATGTATATCTCAATTGGATAAGGATTTACTAAAAATAACTTTATGTTCCCCCGGCCCATTATAGTCTTCAATGGTACTTATCCCATCGATTATTATCTCTTTCCCTTTTTTATCCACTTCAAATCCCATTCGACGGTAAAAATTAATGGCCCTCTTATTTTTCGGGCTGGTTATTAGATAAACATTATTACAGCCCTTTTGTGACATGATCCCTATAAATTTCTCTACCAATGACTTGGCCAGGCCCTGATTTCTAAATTGTGGCATAACACATAGTAGATGGATATATGCATCCTTGGGATTTTTCTGGGATTGGAAGCCTAATAAAAATCCCAAGATATATTCACCCTCTTTTTCACTGATCAAAGATGTATTACTGAAGAATTTAGTAAATAGATGATAAATAGAATTTCTTTCCGTGGCCATAGGTTCACAGTTAGTTGCAATTTCAGATATGATCAAGAAATCTTCCTCTTTGACATTTCTTATTAGATATTGATCCATGTATTCACCAATTGGCATTAACTTTAAATACAATTGTGTTTAATCTTCTATAAGGGCTGGTAGCTCAGGTTGGTAGAGCGTCGCCTTGGCATGGCGGAGGCCCCGGGTTCAAATCCCGGCCAGTCCATTATATTAAGTATGTTTAAAACTAATTTTATCCTGATTATATCAAAATAAGTAAAAATTCATTCTTCTAGCATTCCATAAATATTCTCTACCATTATCTGGAGAAGATTATCAGTTTTTATCTGTTTTTGATCTGCATCGTTCATCATAAGTTCTAATGCCAAGTCTAAAATCTCATCCACATTAGTTGATCGTTTCATTAATCCTTTTTTTATGTAATAACCATCAACAGCCAGTTGATTCCCGGGATAACATGATATAACAGGAGTTCCTAAAAGAGCAGCTTCACGGTTCATGGTGCCTCCCGCACCTATCACCAAGTTACATTTTTTAATTAAACTAAACGTATCCACAGGGGGTTTGATGATGGTGACGTTCTCTTTATCTGCAAATATATCCTCTTGCTCTTTGAAACGGGGAATGACTAGTATATTAGCATAATCTTCCAATTGATCCACTATCGGAGATAAAACTGACTTTCGACAATCTGCATCTAAATAAGATGCAAGAGCCGGCTCCGGTCTCATTAATATGGTTTTATTTTTCTTCAAATCAATATTTAAATCCTGGAATATTTGCGGATTATAATTAAAATCTTCAAAGTGGATTACCTCTGATGTACCGTTATAACGAGTTAATACATTTGGATCTGCACCTGTTTTAAGAATATCCCATACATCCATAGCCTCGGGTATGATTATCTTATTACAAAGGGGTAATGTAAGTTTATTGGCTGCTATTGCATGCTCATTGTCCAGTACATAAACGCTGGGAATTTTTAGTCCGTAAGAAACTCTGGGAAGTTCAATGGAATGTTTAGAAACTGCTACATCTGGTTTCTCTTTTTCTATAATCTTCGAAAGGTTGTATACCCTTTCCGTGCTCCTTAAAAGTTTTTGTTCTAGGGTGGCTCCATGACTTCCCACTGTGGTGTGTGGTATGCCGAACAGATCCAATAACTGAAGCACATCCCCATACTTCCGAGCGGTGATGAATACTTCCTCACCTTCACCTTCCAAATATTTTATAATATTTTTAAAAAACCAAACATGAGGAGCATTAACAATATCAATCCAAACCTTCAAAGCATCACCCCGGTGAATTATTTAGATTTTTAAATGGATTTTGTTTATATTGAGAATTAATTTAATCCATGAAATCCCCTATGGCCTTGATTATTTCCTTCACACCCTCTCCTGTTTTTAAACTACTTTTTATAACTTCTACATCCGGATTGAGTTTTCTAGCATCGCTGGCCATTTTCTCTTCATCAGCCCCTACTGCTTCTGCTATATCAATCTTGTTGATTACCACCAGATCAGCGTCCTTAAATATGAGTGGGTGTTTTTCCACTGTATCATCGCCTTCCGTGACGCTGACCACCACCATTCTCATATGGCTTCCCAGTTCAAAGTCAACGGGACATATTAGATTTCCCACATTCTCAATGAATAGAAGATCTATTTCTTCCAATGGTAAATCCTCAAAGGCATGCTCTACCAGATGAGCGTCCAGGTGGCATTCTTTGCCGGTGTTCAATCCTATCACTGGAATATTATATTTCTGGAATCTTCCGGCGTCGAATTTGCTTATGACATCACCAGCTATTACTCCTATTTTATGGTCCATTTTCTGGATTAAAATTTCGATAAGAGATGTTTTACCAGATCCTATGGCGCCTAGAACATCTACAGTAAAAACACCAGCTTTATCCAGCATTCTCTGATTTCTCTGGGCAAGTTTTTTATTTGCCAACATTATATCGTGCTGTATCTCTACTTCTGCTATTTTATGCATCCCATCACTTCCTTAAGTATTAATTTTATTTAGTAATTGGAAAAATAATTCTTGGATATTATTATTCATTAATTTTTTGGATATTGTTTTTCTTTAATATCTATTGTGAATTTTCTAGATCTTAATTATCATATTAGATTAGTCTATTCTGGTTTTTCTATCCTGATATTTTTTACATTACATTCCTGTCCGGCAATTATCTCTAAATTTCTTTCATCACATTCTGGACATTTTACTATCATCAAATAATGATCAGAATCATCTAGATTTGTTGATCCAGCATAGTTACATGAATGACATTTTATTTCAACTGGGATTTCTTCTATTATAATTTCAGCCCCTTCCAACAAAGTATCCTCCGTTAGAACTCCTAAAAGGAATCTTAACTGCTCAGGATTTAACATGGTGAGTTTGCCTATTTCAATAGTAACTTCCAGTATTTCTTCTGCTTGATTTTTTTCTGCAGCATCCAGTACGGTTTTTACAATTGCATCGGCCATGGATAATTCGTGCATCAGGCCACCTCTTTGATTAATTATTTAAATTTGAATTAATTTGATAGTCTTAATAGTCCTTAATTAAATAAAAAACTAATTTTATCGGATAAATCCTAAAATGGAGAATTAGATAAAATTCAATATAATATTATTTTGAATGTTTATAAATTGTTGGATAAAAAAAAATAGAAAAGATAAAAAAATATTTTTTACTCTTTTGTTAGTACGGTCATTATTCCTACGATTAATAACCACAGTCCTATTAATACTCCTAGGATGAAAGGATCTGATACTAAGTAGCCGAGTACTAGGTAGATTAAACCGATTATCAGTGTTATTACTGCATTCCAACGGGCTCCTTTGGCTGCGAATATTCCTATTATACCTATAATTATTAGGAAAATACCAGCTAAATAAATCAGCAGCCCTGCAACAAAGCTGAAGAATCCTGGATAGACCATAAAGCCAATACCAAATAATATGGCTATTATTGCCAGAATAATCTCAACAATACCTAGAGCAGCGCTTTCTTTCATATCGCCTACTCCAAATATTAAAAGTCCAATACCTAGAAGAGCAAGAGCAAACCCAGTTAATAAACTAACGGTAATTAAACCTGCTAGTGGGAGTGCCAGAACAATCAGCCCTAAAATTATTAACAATATACCGGTTGCATTTCTTCCCAATTTTATACCTCCTAATCAATAATATAAATGGTTATTTCTATGTTTATATGATTAAAAAACTTTTCTATTTGTCTAAAAAACAAATAATGATTATAAAAGAATCTACTTATAAAACTAAAAGAAAATAATTTTTATAGATGTTTAACTAGATTTTAAATTAAAATATATAATGAAAGAACATATTAAAAGTAAACGAAATTTTTACACTTCAATTTCTAAATGGGGATATAAAAATGTCAGTTAACATTAAAGAAGCAAATTTAGAAGCAATAACACATAGTATAGCTTTCATGGAGAAGGACGGAAATTGTGATAAAGACCTTCTTAAAAAATTAAAGGACGAACGTAACAAACTACTAAGAGAATTGAATGTGAAACAATAAAGAAAAAGATTTTAAAATGTCCTCAATGGAAAGAAATTGGTGATTTATTTTGATAATAGGAGGATCTGCTTCACAAAGATTGGCCGCAGGAATTGCAAAAGAATTGGATGAAATATTATGTCCCCTCGAAACAAGAAGATTCCCCGATGGCGAACGTTACATAAGGATAGGGGGTAATATAGAATCAGAGGCCATAGTAATCCAATCAACCGGTTATCCTCAGGATGAAAACTTATTAGAGTTATTTTTAATCCTCAGAACCCTGAAAAGTCTTGATGTTACCAATATTAAAGTAATAATCCCCTATTACGGATATGGAAGACAAGAAAAGCGGTTTAAAAGTGGTGAAGCGATTTCAGCTGCTGTGATTGCTGAATTACTTGAAACAGCCGGTGCAACGGAAATTTTATCCATCAATCTCCATGAAGATGGTTTATGTGATATGTTCAATATCCCCGCACATAACTTATCAGCCATGCCCCTGATAGCAGATTATATTGGGAAAATATTGGAATATCCTTTAATTGTTGCGCCAGATAAAGGTGCACTACCCTTTGCAGAAGAAATTGCCACAATACTAGACTGTGAATGTGACTATTTGGAGAAAACCAGAATATCACCAGATAAGGTTGAAACCAAAACCAAAAATTTGGATGTTAAAAATAGAGAAGCAGTGATAATAGACGATATCATCAGCACCGGTGGGACCATAGTAAATGCATCCCGGATTTTAAGTAAACATGGCGCTAGAAAGGTGCTAGTATCCTGTGTACATCCTGTTCTAGTAGATGATGCTTTGCTGAAGATATTCACAACAGGAGTAGATGATGTAATAGCCACTGACACCCTGAATTCCGATGTGAGTGTTATATCGGTGGCACCCCTCATAGCTAAGTATTTAAATAAATAAAAAAAAATTAGATCTTGTATAATTTTTCAATAAGTCTATGCTTGGTCCCAAAAAAATTTTCTTTAAACTATTGAATTGTTACCAAAACTAAATTTTTTCTTTTATTCTTTTATTTGTTAAACAAGAAATAGCAAAAAATAAAAGGCAATAAAATAAGATAATATTAAAGAATAGAAATATTTATTTACTGAAAAATAAAAAAGGAGGTGGAAAAATGGTCGATTGGAAATGGGCAGGTATTGGCGCGCTTATAGTAATAATCTTAGGTATAATTATTGGACTGCTTGCAGGTGATATAGGTAGTTACATTGGAGTCATAATAGCGGGTATAATCATTGGTTACATGGTTGGCGGTGGTGCTATGAACGGCCTTATAAACGGAGCCGTTGCAGGAGTCATCGGTGGAATCATAGTAGGTATCTTAGCAGCATTAGGTTTAGGCATCGTCGCAGGAGCTGGTGGAGTAGCAGTCGGAGCATTAATAGCCATCATAATATATGCAGTTTTAGCTGCTATCGGTGGAGCTGTTGGTGCAATATTAAAAGGACAAGCATGATTCTAATAATAATCCTTTATTTTTTTTAATTACATAATTTAACGATTTCAACAATATCTGGATAGGATAAAAATGATAGAAATTCCATTCAATAAAGAAAAAATCTTCAAATGTCTCTGCCCCACCTGTCCTGTACAGGAAAAAAGCTATTGTTCCAAGGAAAAGATGATGAAACTGCAGGATACTCTGCAAAATAAAGATGAACCCTTAAAACCACAAGATTTTCCAGGTATGTACTGTACCAATGGAAAAGCAGTTTGTGAAGATATAGACACCGAAAAAAATTGTATCTGTGATAAATGCTTAGTATATGCAGAATTCAACCTGGATAAAGCTGATCCATCATTTCTTTACTGTAAAGATGGTCAAGCAAAGTAGCTTTATTTTTTATTCAATAAAATTAAAAGTTGAGATGAATTACTTCATTCTCTTATTAGCTGGTTCTATGTTTACTGTCCGTCCTTTAATTTTCATACCCTGCACAATTTGAAAAACATCCTTTGCACTGGTTTCTGGTATTTCAATAAAGGAGAATTTATCAAAAAGATCAACTTTACCTATTATTCTGCTGGAGAGACCTGTTTTATCACCAATTGCTCTGATAATATCTTTTGCTTTGATCCGGTCTTTACGTCCCACATTTATAAAGAAACGGACCATTCCCTGACTGGCTCCAGTGTCGGGAAATTCTTCTGTAGAAACATTATCCTCCGGGGACATGGCCATTTTAAGTAAGGCTGCTGCCATCTCCACAGATGTGTAATCTTCTTCAATCAATCTTTCAACTATCAGTATCTGCTTATCCAGGTCTTCAGTGTTGATTACATTCTTTACTTTCTTGATGAACTGATCTGTTTTTATTTCCTGAACTCTATGCAGGGATGGGATCTCTTGTTGTTCAATCTTGGTTTTGGTGTATCTTTGGATGTCTCTAAGCTGATAAATCTCCTTTCCAGAAACAAAAGTAAATGCTTTGCCTTTTTTACCTGCTCTACCGGTTCTACCAATTCTATGAACGTAGTATTCATCATCATTAGGGACGTCGTAGTTAAAAACAATTTCTATGTCTTCTACATCTATTCCCCTGGCAGCCACATCCGTAGCCACTAAAACATCGATATTTCCCTTTCTAAATTTATTCATAACCCGATCTCTCTGATTCTGGGTGAGATCACCATGTAAACCATCTGCCAGATATCCTCTTACCTGAAGATGGCTTACCAATCGATCAACACGTCTTTTAGTGTTACAGAACACCAGTGAAAGATTAGGATTATAGATGTCCAGTAAACGCGATAATAAGTCCAATTTCATATTCTCTTTAACTTCAAAATATATCTGTTGTGTTTCTGGTACGGTGAGTTCCTTAGGTACCACCTTTAAAAATTGTGGATCATTCTGATATTCTTTGGCTAATCTACGGATTTCAGAAGACATGGTAGCTGAAAATAATAACATCTGCTTTTCAGATGGAGTATCCCTTAAAACAAATTCAATATCATCCCTAAACCCCATATCTAACATTTCATCGGCTTCATCGAGAACCACAATCTTCACACCAGTCATATCTAATGTTCCCCGCCTCATATGATCCATTACTCTACCCGGAGTGCCTATTATTATCTGTACACCCTTATTCAGTGCTTTTATCTGCCTTTCTATAGGCTGACCTCCATAAACTGGTAAAACAATGATGTTTTTCTGGTATTTAGATAGTTTTCTCAGTTCCTCAGCGACCTGGATTGCCAGCTCTCTGGTAGGGCATAATATTATAGCCTGAAGATCCTTCTGCTTGGGATTAATTTTCTCTAATATAGGTATCCCAAATGCTGCAGTTTTACCTGTACCTGTTTGGGCTTGACCTATCACATCTTCCCCATCCATAATATGGGGTATTGCTAGAGATTGGATGGGTGTAGCCTCCTCAAATCCCATATCTAAAATAGCTTTCTCTAGTGACTTCGATATTATATCTTTAAACATTAATTTTTGCATATTAAAATTTCCTTTATTGTTTAATTGTAACTCTAATTATATTTATTAATTTCATTAAAAAAAGTATTTTTCTAAAATAGTAGGTTTAAAAAAATAAATAAAAAATTAAGAGATTAACTTGATTATTTCAATCTCTTTTTTTTTCAATTAAATTTATTGTAATTAATTGGTGGTTGGTTGCTTTAGAATTCCAGTAGGTACAATTTCTGTGATTTTTCGCATTTTCTTAAGCAGGCCTTTTTTACCCTTTCCAATCAGAGCATGTTCTAAGACATCGCTTAAGGTCTCCACTGGAATAATTTCTATTTTCTGTCTGTATCTATCCTCGATAAAAACATCTTCCATATTAGAATCAGGTATTAGTACTTTCTTAATACCGGCTTCTGCAGCGGCCTCTATTTTACCTGTTACCCCGCCAACAGGAAGAACATCTCCCCTTACACTAAGAGAACCAGTTAGAGCTACCGATTGATCTACGGGAATATTTTCAAGTGCCGATACTACTGCGGTTGCCACAGAAACACTTGCACTGTCTCCTTCCACACCATCATAGGCTTGAAGAAATTGTATGTGGATATCATGGCTAGATATGTTGGTACCTGTGTTTTTCTTAATAAGTGCACTGACGTTGGTAACAGCTTCTTTAGCTATTTCACCTAATTTACCTGTGGCTATAATTTTACCCTCTAAACTGCTCTGGGCAGGCGCTGCTTCAGCTGCTATGGGGAGGATGATACCACTTCGATCACCCACGATGGCCAGACCATTAACTCTGCCTACTTCTGTACCTTCTGTTTTAAATACACGATATTTCTTTCTTTGAACAATGTATCGGTCTGCTATTTGTTGTTCTAAGGTCCTTGCCAGTTTTTTTGCACTTATAACATGTTCTAACTTAACGACTTCAGCTCTTTCACCTTTGGTTATGTCTCCAGCGGCTCTTATTAAACCGCCTAAATCTCTTAGCCTCAGTGTTAAGGAATCTTTTTTTCCAGCTCTTCTCTGAGCTTCACGTATGATCTCTGCTACAGCTTCTCTGCTGAAATGAGGGATTCTTCCATCTTTTTTAACTTCTTGAGCAACGAATTGAACCAGCTTATCTCTATTTTCAGGTGTATCTGGCATGGAATCTTTCATATAAACTTCATATCCATATCCTCTGATCCTGGAACGTAAAGCAATATGCATTCCTTCCAGTATCTGCAGGTTTCCTGAGGCTACAAGTACAAAGTCACAAGGAACTTCTTGAGTTCTTACCATTGCTCCGCTGCTTGTTTCGCTCTGACCTGTTATGGAATATTTTTTCTCCTGCATGGCAGTAAGAAGTTCTTGCTGGGTTTTCATCTTCATGGTCCCGATTTCATCAACATAAAGCACTCCTTTATTTGCTTTATGAATCATACCTGCCTCTACCCTTTCATGTGCCGGAGTTCCCAGTCCTCCTGACTGGTAGGGGTCGTGTCTAACATCACCTAGTAGAGCACCGGCATGTGCTCCGGTTGCATCTACGAAGGGTGCTGTTTTGTGATTATCATTGTTTATTAGTAACTTTGGGACCATTACTGAACTTCGTGGTTTCATTTGTTGTAAGGCTAGGAAAACTATTCCTGCTGCTATTATGGCTGCTAAGAACTGTTGTAGAACAAATCCTGCTACCAGGATAAAACCAATGATTACCATCATCAACATGTTCTTTTTTTCTTCCTGTCCTTTGGATTTCATCTTATAATTGGTAACTACTTTTTTACCTTCGCCTGAGGGCATTGCTCCGATTAATGGATTATGGTTATCTTCCATATTAGGGTATACCAGTACATCCTGGAGTTCTTCGGATGGGAGAAGTTCTGCCATTCCCTTTGCCAGCATAGATTTTCCTATACCAGGTTCACCGATTAGAAGAACGTTTCTTCGTTGTTTTGCCGCTTTTTTTACGGTTTCCACTGCTTCTTTCTGACCGATGATCTGATCTATGATTTTTTCAGGGACATCGATTTCACCCGAATCTTTATAAGTCCGAAAATTAAGGGTGTCTTTCAATGAATTATTTTTATTTGAGCTTAGATTTGCCATTTACTATGACAACCTCCTTTATTTTACACAAAATAAAAAATAAACGTGTTTTATTAGTTTAAATTAATTTATACAACTATTGCATATAGCGTAACTTATATATGAACATTTGCATTGTAAATTTTTATTAATATTATTAAGTTCTATTTAAACATTTCTATTAAACTGGGTAATTTTTTAGTTTGAACTTATTATTAAGTCTCATTATGATATTTTGATTTAAAATGGTGTTGTGCTGGGTTTTTCGTCGTATAATCCTTCATTTCCAGCTATAGAACGAGCATTTGTACTTGGCCAGTCACTCCAGTAATTACCTATTGTTCCCTGGTAGAAGTTGTTTCCGGTTCCGTTTTGTGCTAGTGCTTGTATTGGGTTATTTGTGAAGTTGTTCTGGTATATTGTGGTGTTAATGGCGTTGTCCAAAACTATCCCTGCCCATGTATTAGTCTGTAATGTGTTGTTGTGGATGTTGTTTCCGTCTGAAGTGTTGACAATGTATATCCCCATTTGGCTAGTGCTGATGGTGTTGGCACCGTATATGTTGTTGTTATCAGCGTTATCCAAGGCTATTCCAGAGAAACTATTACCAGCTATGGTGTTCCCTGTGATGGTGGTAGTGTTAGCGTTTCTCGCGAGTATTCCTACGACCCCATTATTTGATAGAGCGGTATTACTGGTTATTAGGTTCCCAGCACTGCTTTCAACATAGATTCCAGTATCCTGATTGTCATGTATATTATTTGCCGTGATGGAGTTGTTGTTGGAGTTGTTCACTATGTAAAGTCCTTCCAGGTTACCGCTGATATTGTTGGATCCGTTGATGATGTTTCCAGTTGCATTATCAAAGCAGACACCCACCCAACTATTGACTTGTATAAAATTACCAGAGACTGTATTATTATCAGAATCACGTAGATAAATGCCTATAATACCATTGTTGGATATGGCAGTGTTATTGGTGATGAAATTACCATTTGAACCAGCTATAATACTAATTCCTATATTGGTGTTACCTGTGATTGTATTTCCACTTATAGTATTCCCTATGGAGTTCGTTAAGTTAATTCCTTCCTGATTACCTGATATAATATTGGATTCGTTAATGATGTTGTTATCAGCATTATCAAGGGTTATGCCAGCCCAAACATTACTCTGGATGGTGTTTCCAGAAACGGTGTTCGTATCAGAGCCTCTTATGAGTATTCCAATAACACTGTTGTTAAATAATGTGTTTTGAGAGATATTATTCCCTGTAGAGCCGTTCAAGATATTAATTCCAGCATTAAAGTTGTTATATATATTATTACCAGTTATAGTATTCCCATTAGCAGAATTAACTAAATAAATTCCTTCGAAATTACCAAAAATCTGGTTAGCACCGTTAATTATGTTGCCTGTGGAGTTATCCACTCCAATTCCCAGCCAACCATTGCTCTGAATAGTATTACCATTTATGGTGTTGTTGTTTCCGTTCTGGACGAACAAGCCTATGAAGTTACTACTTATAGTATTACCTGTTAAAAGACAGTTGCAAGTGGAGTTAAAGTATACTCCGAAAGCATTGGTAGCGCCAGTTATGTTGAATCCCTGAATAATGGATCCTATTCCACAGCTATTTATGGTTATTACTGGTTGATTTGTGTTTGCTGCTTGAATAGTAACCACACCATCCCCTGCACTTAGAATAGTAATTGAAGAATCCAATATAATATTTTCTGTATAAGTCCAGGGACTGCCATCATCTCCATGGATATAAATAACGTCCCCATCATTTGTTATATCTATTGTATCCTGGATTTTATCACCAGGATAAACATGGAAGGGTAAAGAAAGCTTACAGATAAAAGCATCGTACCATCCGTTGTTGGTGGTTTGGTATGCTCCGCTGGTTATGGGAAAATCATCGGATTCATCGGTATATCCGGTGACGTATATTTTACTACCATCCAATGTTATTCCACATCCCCAATCCAAGCTGTATCCTCCTATATAAGTGCTGTATTTCAGGTCTTCTGTGGCCTCCCCATCAGGTGTGAGTTTAGAGACAAAAACATCACTTGATCCTTTATTAGTGGTTTGATATGCTCCGTTTGTAATAGGGAAATCCGTGGAATAGGTCTCTCCAGTTATATAAATATTATCATTGTAATCTAAGTCAATAGAATGACCATAATCATTGCTAGAACCACCGAGGTAGGTGCTGTATTTAAGATCATTAGCTCCTCCTTTGTTTAGCGTTAATTTAGAAACAAAAACATCATTATAGCCATCTTTGGTTGTTTGATATGCCTCATTTGTAGTGGGGAAATTGGTTGAATTGGTATATCCGGTGATGTATACACTCATTTCATCATCTAATACTATTCCATGCCCATAATCATAGTTGGATCCGCCGATATAGGTGCTGTATAATAAATCAGCAGTACTACCCCCATTTGGTGTTATTTTGGTAATAAAAGCATCTGATCCTCCTTTATTGGTAGTTTGAAAGGCTCCGCTGATTATTGGAAAGTCAGTTGAACTGGTGTATCCTGTGATGTACAAATTACCGCTAGTATCAATTTCAATACCACGTCCAAAATCGTTGCTTGAACCTCCAATACAGGTGCTGTATAAAAGATCCGCATTTCCCCCCCCATTAGGGTTTATTTTAGAAATAAAAGCATCTGACCCCCCTTTACCAGATGTTTGGTAGCCACCAAGGGTCATGGGATAATATGTTGATAGTGTGTTTCCTGTGATGTAGATGATACCACTTCCATCCACAGCAATACCAGATCCATAATCTTCATTAGAAGCACCTATATATGTGCTATATACTAGGTCAGCACTACCTAATCCATTAGGAGCTAATTTAGAGACAAAAACATCGGTTAATCCTTTACCAGTGCTCTGATAGGCGCCAATTGTGGTGGGGAAATCATATCTTGATTCTGTGTATCCGGTGATGTAAATGTTCCCATTTACATCTATTGTTATTGCCATACCATAATCGATGCTGGTTCCTCCCAGATATGTGCTGTACAAAAGGTCTGCATCTCCTGATCCGTTGGGTGCTAGTTTTGAAATAAAAACATCATTATATGTGCTTTTATCGGTTTGGAAGGCCCCTGTTTTTATAGGATAATTGGTTGAATCTGTGCTTCCGGTGATGTAAATGTTCCCATTATCATCTACTGCAACACCATATCCAAAATCGTCAGTAATCCCGCCTATGAATGTAGAGTATTGGAGGGTGGGGTCGATGATGAGTGTTTGCTGTTTGTCGTAGGCTCCTGTGGTGAATCCATAGATATCCTCTTTTAAATTATAATAAGCTTCAATGTCTTTTTCATCTTGATAAGCAACTGGTTTTGTGAGTTGCACTTCACCTGAAGTTGATTGCAGTTTTAAATTTCCATTTCCATCAATGACTAATCCATCTGCTCCGGTTACCTTGATCTTAATACTATTTACATCTGCTTCTGGTTGTATTAGGAATATTTTCTCCACATTAGCACCATTTGCTCTTAAAAAGACCGTGATTCCCGGATAAAGCTCTCCCAAACTTATGATGTTCCAAGTTGACAGGGCAGTATTCCAATTTGATGGATCGTTTCCTAAGTAATAATCCACCAGAATTTTCCCTTTTTCCAATCCTATTGGTTTGAAAGTGATAACCTGTCCGTTTTCATCGATAAATTCTTCTTTTACTACTAATGTGTTATTTTCTCCTTTTATGCTATGGACAATACTATTATTGGTTACAAATGCAGTACCATAAAAAGTGTCCGCATAATATTCTACAGAGCTGCTGGTTTGTCCGGTATTTTCCACGAAGGGTATTTGTGTGTTCATAACCTGCGACTGTTGATCTGATGTTAAAGAGGAATTAGCAGCTGCAGAAACCACTCCCGAACTCATAACTACCGCTATAACGAATATGAATATAAAAAATATTTTCTGTCTCAAAATGATCACCAATTGAATATTATTATATTATCACCAAAAATTAAATAAAAGATCAAATTTTGTGAATATATTCACTATATTCTGTTTTCATATCCAATTTTTAAATGAATAATATCATAGATAAGATTATATTTAATTCAATAAAATCATATGCTTCAATATACTAGGAGTGAAATAATTGCCTTCTAATAATAAAACCACATGTATAATGATACAGGGAACATCATCGAATGCAGGTAAAAGCGTAGTTGTCGCAGCACTGTGTAGAATATTCTCTAAAAGAGGATATCAGGTTGTTCCCTTTAAGTCTCAGAACATGTCCCTCAACTCATTTACTACCTATGAAAATGCAGAGATAGCCATGGCCCAGGTACTTCAAGCAGAAGCAGCAGGTCTGGAACCATCATACCATATGAACCCCATCCTTTTAAAACCCAAAGAAGACTTCATTTCCCAGGTCATAGTCCATGGGCAGCCTGCTGGTGACATGAATTTTTATCATTACCAGAATAACTTCAGAGATGAAGCAATTAAAGCCATTCAAACTTCTCTAGATGTTTTGAAGAGTAATTATGATATGGTAATTATTGAAGGAGCTGGTTCTCCTGCAGAGATAAATATGTTAGATGTGGATCTGGCCAACATGAAAATCGCACGTATGGCAGACGCCCAGGTTATACTGGTGGCGGATATCGATAGAGGAGGTGTTTTCGCATCCATTGCAGGTACCTTTTCACTGCTTCCTGAAGAGGATAGGAAAAGAATCAAAGGCATTATAATCAACAAATTCAGGGGAAACCTGGATATATTAATGCCCGGAATCAGGCAGATAGAAGAAATAGTTGGAGTACCAGTATTAGGTGTTTTACCCTATGATGATAGTCTTAAACTGCCCGAAGAAGATTCAGCATCTTTATCTGAGCATAAATACAATAAAAATGAGAAAATAAACATTGGAGTTATGCGATTCCCCAGAATAGCCAATTTCACCGATATCGATCCACTGGAATACGAACCAGATGTCGGTATAAAACTAATAGAGTTAGGAGATAATATCGGAGAGGTTGATGCTTTAATACTTCCCGGTACCAGGAACACCATCAGTGACATGGTAGCCATTGAAGAAGCAGGATTTACAGATGATATACGTAGCATATCCCGCGATATACCTGTTTTTGGCCTATGTGGTGGTTTTCAGATGCTGGGAACAAAGATTATAGATGAATCTCTTAAGGAGTCTAAATATGGCTCAGTAAATGGTATGGCACTTCTAGATATGAAAACCAGTTTCGGTAAAATAAAAAAGATCATAACCCAGAGCCAGGGTGAATTAATAGGAGGAGGGTTATTCGAAGCCTTAAAAGGAAACAAGGTTAATGGTTATGAATTGCACGAAGGCACCACCATCCTAAAGGATATAAACCCCCTTTTCAAAATTATAAAAGGATGTGGAAATTATCCTGGTTCCGGATACGACGGTGCAGTGGATAAATTAGTAGCTGGAACCTATTTCCATGGTGTTTTCCATAATTTCCACTTTAGAAGGTTTTTCACCGATTATTTACGTGATGAAAAAGACATGGATAAGTTAGGATTCTCTGTGGATAATTTTGAAGATATAAAAAGGTTTTCCATTGACCGTCTGGCTGATATTTTTGAAGAAAACATCCAAATGAGATATATTGAAGATCTAATCCAAGAGACTCATTGAAGACCGATTAATGATAGCTAATAATCCCTTTTTTAAGAAAATTTCATCAACATCAGAATCTCATATTTCTAGAAAAAATTACAAAAGATAAATAAAAAATCTACTTTAATATAAAAACAAAATAACTAAATTTCAGATTTTGGTGAATCTTTTCATGACATCCTTGACATATTTAGTTTTAACCAGGATGGAAATCTTCATTCCTTTTTTAAGAACCATATCTGCTTTAGGGATAGTTATGTTGCCATTTTCGTAGACAGCAACTACTATGAAGTTTTCCGTGGGACTTACTTCCCCAATTCTTTTCCCAAGCACTGCTTTGTTTTCCAGGGTAATGTCCAGTAATTCTGCATCTCCCCTGCCTAAAACAACCAGATCTGCTATTTTCGGTCTTATAATTAACTTCTCCAGATAGCTGGCTGCTGTCAGTTCTGGACTGATGACTGAGTCTACACCTATTTTCTTAAAAGCAGCTCCATGACTGGGATCACTTACCCTGGCTATGATCTTTGGCACATTGTATTCTCTGACCAGGACACAAGCCAATAAATTGGTTTCATCGTTTCCTGTTGCCGCTACAAAAACATCTGCATCCTTTAAATTAGCTTCATCTAGAGTTTTTATATCGGTACCGTTTCCACAAATAACCAGTGCATCTAATTCTGAAGCAGCATTATTACATAAATTTGATTCACTCTCAATAAGGGTTACATCATGACCATCAGATATTAAAAAGGAAGCGAGGTTTAGTCCAACTCTTCCACCGCCCATCACTACTACATACATATTAAACACCTAAAAATATTTGAAATACAGTTTTAAAGCGATTTATTTAATAAAATATAATTCTAACATCTTTTTTTAAATTTTTTTATTAAAAACTATTAATAAAAGACTAAAATTGGAAATATAATTGTATAAACCATTCTTTTTTATATTAAACTTGATTAAACTTTATTTTAATTTAATTTTTAACCTTTTGTAAGTAGATTATGATAATAAATATATTTTTCTATCATCATCAATTTTTTAAACCAGGAATAATTCAAAATTTCTATTATGAATTCATATTTTTGCAAAAAAATGTCATTTTTAAAATAAAAAATCGTTGTAATTGAATTTTTTTTGAGAAAAAAAGATATTTTATAAATTTTTTAAAGTAATTTTGCTATTTATAGAAAAAATGAAGAATACTTAATCTTAAGCTACGACATGTACAGGTACTTTAGCTCCCCTAACCACTCTCTCTGTTGTATTTCCCTGAATCAATCTTTCTAAACCATGTTTACCTGATTTTCCTATGGTCACCAAATCCACTCCTTCTTCATCTATTGTTTTAAGAATCACTTCCGCGGGTTTTCCATGTTTTATCATGGTTATAAGATTGACATTTTTACAATGGCCTTCACATTGACTTTCTTCCAGCCGATTTTTAAATTTTTCAACTGCTTCATTTCCTTCAGTACTTAATTGTTCCTCCACCTGATCTCTAAGTTCCTTCTGCGGTATGGCTTTCAAATAGGAAGTATCAATCACATAAAGAACAATAATTTCACCACCACTTACGTTAGAAATGGAAATTGCGTGTTCTCCTGCTTTTTCAGCTGATTCTGATCCATCTGTAGGCATTAATATCTTATTGAACATGTTATTTCTCCATAAAACTTGATAATCATTAATAATAATTATGGGTCTTTTTTTTGTTAAATTTAACTAGACTTATTTTTAATTTCAAAAAAAAGAAAAAATAATGCAGTTAATACCGCATTTATTTCAGCACAAATGGAATAGCAATAGTCAATATTACAATTATAGTGGCTATAATACCAATGATAACCATTGGAATTCCAGCTTTTAATATCTCTTTTATACTCACATACTTAGTACCATAAGCCATAGCCACTGTAGGATCTGCCATAGGGAACATGAATGACAGAGAACATGCTATTGCTATCGGAACTGCGTAGATTCCTATAGGCTGGCCCTGTGCAGTAGCTAGAGTAACAGATAGAGGTATTAATATCGCTGATAAGGCTATATTAGACATTACTTGAGTTATCAGAACTGCAATTATCATCAACACTATCATAATCAGCAAAGTGGATGGATCACTTCCAAATAAAGCTAAAATATCATCTATAATCCAACTTGCTGCGCCTGTATTTAAAAGTGCCGCTCCCAAGGATAATGCCCCTCCAAAGAACACTATAAGACCCCAATCAACGTTTCTTTGAGCATCGGTCCAGTCAATTATCTTAAACGCAAGCATTAATACAGCACCAATTAAAGCAATAGAGTAACTATTCAAACCAGTTATACCTGTTGTAACCCATAAACCTATGGTGAAAAGCAGAACAACTAATGCTATTTTTTCTTTTTTCGCCATAGGACCTAATCCTTCCATTTTAGAAGTTATGGTTTCCTTTCCACCAATTATTCCCTTAACTTCCGCCGGGAAGATCCATCCCAGGCCTTTCCAGATTACCAGCATCATGATTATGGCCAGTGGAAAACCAAAGATCATCCAGTCTACGAAAGGTATATTGGTGTAAGCTGCCGCCATAAGGTTAGGTGCAGTTCCTATCTCTGTACCAAATCCTCCTGCCAGGGATCCATAGGATGCTCCTAAAACCATTGCTTTAGCAAAGTTACTTTTTCCTTTATCCGGGTCATTTACCCCCATCATAGGTATGATCTGTTTGATAATGGGAAGAAGCATCGCAAATGCTACAACGTTCTCAATGAATGCAGAAAGCAATCCAGTAGAAAATACTGCCACAAATAGACTTCTACCAGGACTGGTGCCCAGTTTATTAAGCATAGCATAAGTTAAACGTTGTGCAAGACCGCTTTTACGTATGGCTTCTGCAATAATAAAACCACCTATCATAAGGAATATGATAGGATTGGCAAAACCAATAACTGCCGCATTAAAACTTTCTACTCCAATAATAGGCTGAATAAACAGAATAATTAATGATGTAACTGCTAAATGTAAAGCTTCTGTAGCCCACATAATAACTGCAAAAACTAATAATGCCAAAGCAGCATGGCCGGATAAGCCTAAACCAGGGGTAGGTATTAACATCACAAGAATAAACGCTAAAATGGCTAATGGTATACCTAATTTTTGTAGATTGATGTGCGTTTTTTGTCCCTCCTTTTTTTCTTCTTATTTAAAAATTTTCAGATAACCTAAACAAAGAATGGGTTTAAAATAACTATAAATTTATTCTATCTCGTTGGTTATTAAGATTTACTAAATCATTTCGTTCAAACCCATCGGAAGTATATTTCCTACTACTTCTATTTAACATAATTCAAAGTATAATTTAAAGATTTTGATTTAGAATATCAATATTAAAAAGAAATTTAATTTCATTAAAATTTCCTAAAAAATTAATTGTAAAGATGAGATTCAATCAAATCACTCCAATGAAATCTATAATTAGAAAAGCCCAGATCCTGAGTCTTAAATACTTATCAGAAGATGCACTAATCAATATAGGCGAGTCCGTTTTGGAAATAATATATGCATTGAAATATCTTAACAAAGGTTTAAGGTAAAATAAATTTGAAATACTTAAAAAATTAGAGAATAAAGGACTTCTTGATAAAAATCAGAAGAAGATTATAAGAGAGAAATATAATTACTTTAAAAGTTAATATTATTTCGCTAAATAACTTCATTTACCTAAAAATTTATATATCATAAACCTGAAATCAAGTTATGCTATCAAAAGCATCTATGCGGCGTTAGTCCAGCCTGGTTAAGACACTGGCCTGCCACGCCAGCGACCCGGGTTCAAATCCCGGACGCCGCATCGCGGCTGTAGTCTAGTCTGGTTAGGACTTGGGCCTTCCAAGCCTACGACCCGGGTTCAAATCCCGGCAGCCGCATTTATTAAATTCTATTAATTTTTATTTATTAATATATTTTAATCAATTAAATTATTGATTTTAAAAACTTAATAATTCAAATTAACTTATAGATTTAAAATAATTTTTAATAATGTTAAAAATGGTAATATTTAAAGCTTGAATTCGGATAATAAATCATAAGTAATTTTCAATTAAACAATAGGAACCAAAAGCTCGGCAGCTACCAATCGACAGATATCAGTTTTAGTAATAACTCCTACTGGTTTTTCATCCTCCATGACTAAAAGACCAGATATATCTGCTCTGACCATTAAATTAGCGGCATCTTCAATGTTATCACTGGCAGATACTGTCATAATATCCTCTGACATTATATCATCTATTTTCAAGGTAGACTTCTCTTCTTTACTTGGTTTTATACTGCCCATAATTCCTATGAGATCATAATATGATACCACCCCTACAGGGTTTCCCTCGTCGTCCATTACAAATAATCTACGAATACCTTCTTTATACATCTTTTCAAAGGCTTCTAAAGGCGCTGTATTGGGGTTAACTGTTATAACACCCCTATTCATGGCTTCTTTTATTTGCATCCTATCACTCCTACCCTATCAGAATTATTCGGCTTCTAATCCATCATCGATCTAAAATTATTCCCCTTCTTAAAATATATACGTAGTACTATGGTATGTAGTTATCCACTTTGAACTAATGGTTATATAATGTTTAATTTTTAAGTAAAAACCATTATCATCATATTTTAATTAAAAAAACCATCTCAAAATGAACAAATACACTTAATATTAAACCAATATGTTGCTTTTCACTAACAATGTGATCTAGTAAAATATTAATAAGTTAAAACATAATAATTAAGTATTAAATAAAGATGATCTTATATGAATAGGGTTGTTATGAAAATACAATATTGTTTTTTAATAATAAATTTTAAATAATAAGAAATATTGCATCCATTAAAGGAGGATAAAAAAAATGATGAGAATAAGTATGTCACTACCCAAGAAACTCTTAAACGAATTCGATGAAGTGCTAAAAGACCGTGGTTATCAATCAAGATCAAAGGGAATACGAGATGCTTTAAAAGATTACATAGTGCGATACCAGTGGATGAACGATATGGAAGGTGACCGCATAGGAATACTGGCCGTGATATACGACCACCATTACACCGGTGTAATGGAAGACTTAACCGACATCCAGCACGACTACCGGGAATACATCAGCGCAGTGATGCATGTACACATGACTGAGAAATACTGTCTGGAAGTTATAGTAGTCAAAGGAGATGTAGAATACATCCG
Source organism: Methanobacterium sp. (assembly GCA_018263005.1). Lineage (GTDB taxonomy): Archaea > Methanobacteriota > Methanobacteria > Methanobacteriales > Methanobacteriaceae > Methanobacterium_A. The sequence goes on along the minus strand of JADFDH010000001.1, from coordinate 276,474 downwards.
TAAGCTTACTGAGAAAATAATGAGACTGAAAGGCGTAGAGCATGTCAAACTCACCAGTACAGCCAGCGGAGAAAAAATGGATGAAAGATAACATCCACTAAATTATTTTATTTAATTTTAAATTATACATTATTTAAAAAAATAGATAGGACATCTAATTATAGTAATTAACTTCATAAAAGGTGAAAAAACGTCCTATCATGAAAACCTCACCTCGGACCCGGAAAGATTAGCCGGTTTTTATGAGGCTATCCAAAACGTGAATGGAATTGTTTACGATATAGGGGCAGGTTCAGGCATATTAACTTCATGGGCAGTACCTCATGCTGATTTTATTTATTCAGTGGAGTTGGACCCTAACATTTCTCCTAAAACCGAAGAATTATTAAGAGGTTTTAAAAATGTTTCTTTTATTAGAGCTAATGCACGGAAAGTAGAATTTCCCCAAAAAGCCGATTATATAATATGCGAGATGCTGGACACTGCATTAATAGATGAGGAACAGGTCCCAGTCCTTAACTCTATCATAAAATATCTAAAAAAAAATGGTAAAGTAATTCCTAAAGGAATAATAAATGGTGTTGAACCCGTATACACTGAAATAAACCATATTAACTACGAAGAAAATGAAAATAAACTTTATAGTACTTTGGGACCCTTAAATATATACAGTGAATATGATTTCCGGAAAAAAATAGACCCCTATGCAAATTTTAATCTAAAACTAAAGATCAGTGAAGATGGAATTTTCAGAGGTATAAAAATAACTACTTTTACCTTAATTACCCCCAATATAATATGTGGACCTACTCCGATGCTTAACCCCCCATTAATAATTCCCACAGAAAAATTAGGGGTTAAAAGGGGAGATATTGTTAAATTAAATCTAAGTTACCTGATGGGTGGTGGATTAGATACCATTAGAACAAGAATTATTGGACTTTCTTAAAGATAAGAAGAAGCTGGTGATTTTAGGAATAGGAAACCCCCTGCGTGGGGACGATTTTCTTGGATCATTAATAGCCAGGAAACTGGAAGAATTATTCCCGGAAAATAATGATATAAAGGTTTTAGATGGAGGAACAGTCCCGGAAAACTTCACCAGACTCGTAAAAAAAGAAAATCCAAGTCAAATCATCCTAATTGACGCAGCTCGCATGGGAAAACCAGCCGGTTATATTAAAATTATAAAAAAAGAGGAAATTAGCCAATATAACCTTTCAACCCATGCCATGCCCTTATCATTCTTAATCAGATACCTGGAACACTCCACAGAGGCAGATATTCTTCTGATCGGAATCCAACCTCAAGAAACCGAAATGGTGGAAGCTGTAACAGATGATGTTAAAAGGAGCATAGAATATCTGATCAAATTATTACAGAGATTATTATGCCCTTAATTTAATTTTTTAATTATATTTTCCCAAAATAATTAATTTAAGTTCAATCAACTACTAATGGACCTAATAGTCCGTGATTGTAATCATATTGTAGTTGTGCGGAATTCATTATCTCGAAGTTTCTATAGGGGCTGTTGAGATAGGGGAATATCATTCCTAATAGGGTATAGTAGTATGCTCCTACCCTTCCGTAATAATGTTCACAAATTTTATAATAAAGGGGCAGTCCACATCCCTGATTAATAATAGGGTTATCGTTTCTGACTGTTCCATGCCAGAACATTAATCTAGGCCCTACCTGACCATTTTGAGCTGCTTTATTATCTAGATATGCCAGAGCATCTGTTAAATTATCAAAGATTATACCATCTGAAACGTACTCATAACGGCTGTCAGGGATACCAAATAAGAATCCCTGAATTACATCATCCCATTTTATACTGGTACTGTACCCGCCTTTATCTAACAATCCTAATTCCTCTATAAGGACATCACCCTCCATATAACAGGGATAACCACTCCTATGACCTGCTAAATGTACAACCAGAACTGTATTGGAACCTCTCTCTCGGGCATATTGGGCAACCAGTTCAGAATGAGGATTACCAGGAGACATGTCTGGGTTTAAGATTTTAACAAATCCTAACCGTCCCATTGGTGTGTAAGGACTATTCAAACTACTTACATAAAAAAAACCTGCTAGAAGAATAATTAGCAGTATAATTGCAACTTTCCATTTCATAATATGCTCTCACTGAATACAATTTAGAAATCTTAAATTTTTCTATAAACTATACTTTTTTTTGTTCATTTTTCTTATTTTGAAATATTTTCTAAAATTATAAATTAGAATATAAAAACTTTCTGAAATTTTTCACTTGATTAGAGATTTCTTTATTTTTTATAGATAACTCAAATTATATATAAAGATTATAATCCATATAACGTATTATTAAACTTTGCCCCAAATCTATGATAAAATTCTTAATTTAACCCCTATTATTAAACAAAAGTAATAAAGAATATATCTCATGCCTCTTAATGATTATTTAAAATATTATTTTTAAAGACTATTTATTATTATAAAATTATCTTTATCATTAAAAAAATAACTATCTTGTAATCTTAAATCTTAAAATAAACAATTTAATAATTAGGTAAAAAAGGCAAAAAAAGATAATCATGAAGATCTTATTTATCGGAGCCCGACTCTTTAACGAAGTAGCTGGATATGCTCAATCCAGAGGAATTGAAACAATATTATCAGAATCCAGCCCCGAATCTCCCAATCTTAAATTAGCAGACGAATACCATATAGTACCCAGAGGAATGGACCGTCCCATCGAACTAGCACTGTCTAAAGATGTAGATGCAGTTGTCCCCCTCATAGGAATTGATATACCCCTTCCCGAAGTGGCCAGAATGAAGGAGAAATTAGAAAAACAATATGATCTGCCCGTAGTTGCTTCCGGAATTCATGCCACAGAAATATCCACAGATAAAATAAAAACCAAAAATTTTCTTATAAATAATGATATAAAAACCTCAAACTTTACAGAAATATCAAAAAGTCAATATGAAAAATCCAAATCATTATTAAAGTATCCGGTGGTACTAAAACAGCCTGAGGGTCAGGGAGGAGTGGGTGTGAAAATTGCCTTAACTCCCCAAGATACAGAGGACTATTTAAAATTATTCCCCAACGCCCTGGTAGAAAATTTTATCCATGGAGCTGAAATATCTGTTGAAGTCCTAAGATGGGAAGATAAATCTGTACCCCTAGTAGGTGTTTATAAAGGAGATACTACCCTGGAGGGAACACATCCTCTGGAAAAGATAAGAACCGCGCCAGTGAACATGGAAAACTTAAATTATGGGGAGCTGAGAAATACAGCAAAAAAAGTGATGGATCTTCTAGATGCTAACGGCACAGCAGAAGTAGAATTCATATTCAATCAGGAGGAAAAAGAGATAAACACCCTGGAAATTAATACCCGACCCAGTGGGACCAGATTTTTAACATTCTGCTCATCAAATATTAACCCCATGCATCAGCTGGTGAACATGGCCCTAGGTGAATGGGATCCAAAGAAAATTGAAAATGAGATGAAAAGTTATTCCTCTTTGGAAATGCCATTAAAAATAAAAAGCAATGAAAATAGTGCCAAAATTCAAGATATAAAAATCTCACTCCCTGATGATCATATTGAGAAACAAATTTTAACACCTAAAAAACCATATATAATACATGGTCCTGAGAAGGCCAGTAGAATAACAGTTAGGGCAGGAAATATTGAGTTTGCCTATGAAATCTTAAAAAATCTTAAAATGGAACATTCATAAAGATTAAATTCAAAAAAAATAGATCTAGAAAGTATTAAAAGTGATTTAAAATTTATCTGAGAGTATTATTTAAGAGTTATAAAAAATATGTTTAAGAGTATTAGTTAAGTGATAAAAAAAATATGTTTATTATCCTATAATCCCTATAAAGAAAGAATTAGTGGTGAATTTGTTGAATATTGATATGGATTTTTTAATTACAATTGCCCCCTTTTTAATCGCTTTTATATCAGTGGTGTTATTTACACCTTTTGTCAGGAATACCCTCATCAGTGCCAATATAACCGACAACCCAATAGTATCTGAACACAGCCATAAAAAAGGAACACCAACCATGGGCGGGCTGGCATTACTCCTGGGAATACTACTTATATTGAGCATATATTATCAAAATAAGATTTTAGTTATAACTGTAGGGGTGACGCTGGTAGCATCCATCATCGGCTTATTCGATGACCTTTTAGGCCTGAAAACAAAGGAATTTCAGAAGGTAGCTAAAAATATCAGTGCCCATAGTGTTGAATTAGGAAGATTAATCTTAAAACCCGGTGAGGAAGCGAGAGTAGCCACTCCAAAAGCAAAAAAGGATGTAGATGAACTTTTAAATCAGAATAAATTGAAGATAATCCGGGAGATACCTATAAAAAGTGAGGTAACTGAAACTCAGAAAATACTCTCCCAGATAATGATCTCTCTTTTCCTGGTGCTATCCGGCGCAGTACCTTTTACACTCAGCGGTTATCAAGTAGGTTATTTTGCCATCCCCATAGCCATAATCGGAGTTATAGGGGCTATTAATGCTGTTAATCTAATCGATGGTATGGATGGTCTGGCTTCTGGGGTTATGGGAATAGCTTCTCTAGCCTGCGCAATATTTTCCCTTTTAACTGGACGATTAGAAATCTCAGTAGCCTTTCTCGCACTTTCTGGTGCTTGTTTCGGATTCTTGGTTTTTAATAAAATTCCAGCTTCCATATTTATGGGAGATACCGGTTCCTTCGCTTTAGGAGGTTTCTACGCTGCCGCTGCTGTACTGGGGGATGTTATCATCTTCGCAGTTATCGCTATAGCTGTGCCTATCATATCTGTTATAATTAGTCTGATGCATCGTTCTGGTATAATAAAGCTACCTGTAGAACCTTTACATCACACATTACATTATAAAGGATTATCTGAGGGAAAAATTGTTGCTTTATACTGGCTGAGTACTATAATTATCTGTTCAGTAACATTATATTTTTATAAGCTTTTCTAAAATTTTTAAAGGAAATTTTGTCAAATGAAATCACTTACCACTTCCTATTTAGCTGATCAAATAAAAGGAAACCTTATTGGGGAAGATATTCCTATTCATGGTATTTTTAATATATTAAAAGATTCCCATAAAGGTGATGTGGTAATAAGACATCGTTTTGATGAAATGGGTGTGGAAATAGCCTCAAAAAAGGAAGTTTCCTGTATTATTACCCAGAATATCTCTAAAAAAGGTATTGATCATGCTAGAGACTTAAATCTACCCCTAATAATATGTGATAAGATAGAATTAGCCAATGCATTCGCTCTTAAATGGGCTTTAGATAAATTCGCCAGTAACACCTTGCGTATCGTGGTTACAGGTACCAATGGAAAGTCCACCACCACCCACATGATATACAACATTTTAAAGGAAGCCGGTTACAGCACATATACCAACACAGACTCCCAATCGGAATTCAACACCCTGATAGACCCTATGGTGGCTAAACAGATTGCTGAGTTTCAAGGTGAAATAGAAGCCCTGGTAATTGAGGTATCTGAGGTTCAAGGATGGATGGATAGGATTATGAAAGACCACGCCCATCTAATGACCCATACTATAAACCCCCAGATAATAGTTTTAACCAATGTGGCTTTGGATCATATTGGCCTGGTAAACTCCATCGAAGAAGCATATGAAGAAATATCAGGAGCTTTAATAGGATTCGAAGGCGAATATATCATCTTAAATAATGAAGATCCTTTAATTAAAAAAATGGCCGACTTAGTGCCTTCATATTCTAAAGTAGAATTTTTTGGTAATGGATCCCCTGTTGAATTCCGTGCAGAAGGAATATTCAAACAGGATAATTTAATTATTCCTGAAAGCAAATTGCCATTTAAAAGTCCCCATTTTATTTCCAATACACTGGCAGCAGTTCAGACTACATTATCTTTAAATATAAAACCTGAAATTATCGCCAATTCCGTTTCGTCATATCATCCGCTGGAAAGGAGGTTCACTGTTATATCTAAAAATCCACTTATAATTGATGATTTCGCCCACAACCCAGATGGTATAAGGGCAACCATAAGAAGTTGCGCTCAGCAATCAAAGGGTAAACTATATCTAGTTTCAGCTATTCGTGGGTCTAGAGGTGATATTATTAATAAAGTTAATGCGGAAGCCGTTGCGGATGGTTTAAATAACATCAACCACTTCTTGATAATCACCAGTAGTCAGGAGGTTGTTGATAATGCCAACCGAGTATTAACCTCTGAGAAAAAAGTTTTCACCGATGTCCTCGATGATCGGGGATTGGATTATGTCTTTTTTGAGAGATTAATCGATGCACTTAGATTCTCTGTGGAAAATTCTAAAAAAACAGATACCATCTTATTAATTGGTGCCCAAGGGATGGATCCTGCCAGAGAATTGTTAAAAAAAATGTATAATAATTTAGTTACATAATATTATTTTCGATAATGGCTAATTTTTTGAGTGATTATTTTTATATCAGTAAAATCTTAAAGAATTTAGAATTTATAATCATCATCTCATGATATGAAATAAGAAATGAATTTTTAATTATTAAAAAAATATATTGATTTGAGTAATTATGAAAAGCATAGTAGTCGGAGCGGGCAACGCTGGCCGTCCTGTTGCCCGTATTCTGAATTATATCGGTTATAAAGTTCAGATAATAGACCAGAAAAACTTGGGAGAATTCCCTAAAAAATATCAGGAAATACTCTTACAAATGGAACAAGAAGGAGTGGAGCTAAATCTAGGCGTTGATATACCTTTAGAGTTAGATAAGTTTGATTCAGCATATCTATCCCCCACCATACCATCAGAATCTTTTATAAGAGAACAGGTAAACCTATCTGGTCTTGAAATCATTGAGCATGAATATATCTCCAGAATTATAAATGAATTAATTAATATTGATATTATTGGAGTTACAGGGACCCTGGGTAAAACCAGTACCACCCATATTATCTCTAAAATATTTGAAGCTGGCGGATATAAGGTTTGGAAATGCTCCAGCCGTCATGGAAACCTTTTAAGTGAAGTGATCATCCAGGATATAATAAATCAAGAGCATACAAAAAATGATGTTGCTGTCTTTGAACTTCCCCATGGAACTTCCCGGTTGATGTCACAGGTTAAATTAAAAATAGGAGTTTTAACCAATATTTACCCAGAGCATCTTGATGAATTTGAAGATTCGTTAGAAAAATATGCCGAACGCAAGCTTTTTATTGCTAATTCCAGTGAAATATTAATTTCCACACCCCAGTGCAGGGAATATCTAGAGCCATTAAGGAATGACACCATCTATTACTGTACCAAAGAAAATAAGTGTAATGTAACAAGCCATCTAGAAAATGAACATCTAATCATCGATTATGATTTAACCAGTTTTAAAGATTTAACTATAGACGAAACTAAAGGTTCATTCAAATCTCTTTTCAAATTGAAGGGATATTACTTTGAAAATTCTACAGCCGCTTCATCTGTGGCTCTTTGCTACGGCATGGATCAGAATATTATCTCGGATGGTTTAAGATTATTTAAAGGAATTGCCGGACATATGGAATATTTAGGAAAGTATTGTGGGCGAGAGATACATTTTGATGCTGCTTTTGTTCCGGAAGGACTGGTTTCCACATTGGAGCAATTTTCCAAAGGCAAACTGGTGGTGCTGGTTGATAATCCAGATACATCCACAGTCCGTGATAAATTTAAAATCGGCGAAGTCATAGGTAAATATGCAGATACAGTCATTTCCAGTGGATATAATGAAACACTGGGAGGAGTAAATATGTCTGCTGCCCAAGAAGTCTTAAATGGTATTGGAGAGGTTAATTGTCAAAAAATACCCGTGGAAAATATGATCATAGCTGGAGAAATGTCCATTAAAATATCTAATCCCGGTGATACCATTTTACACGTGGGACCCGGAGCCATAACCAATTATCAAGACTTGAAAACAAAAATGTTACAGGGAATTGAAAAGGGATGTGACAAATACAGTTAATAATAAAATACAAAATAGGATTCAATATTTACTAAAAAAGCATTCCAATATTCAATGAACACCATCGTAGGTGTAATTTTTTATGAAAAATGATAAAAAGCCACATATAAAGCAAGATACTTCCAAATACAGAGAAAATCACTCCCAGGATAAATATGGTGTGATCGGTGTTTGTGGTGTGGTAGGAAACATGGTGACCCGCGTTTTAGTTGATAATGGACTGAAAGTTAGAGGCACAGATATTCTAGGAGAAAATGAATGTACATTCCAGTACACCCTACATGATTATCCAATTCAATTATTCTTAGGAGGGCATCCAGAATCATTTTTTCAAAACCTAGATTACATCATACCCCCTCCCAGTTTATCAAAAAACTCAAATTTTTATAAAAACCTTTCTGAACTTGCTAAAGAGTTTAGATTTAAGATCAAATCTGTAGACGATGTTCTAACTATGATCACTCCCCATAAACCGGTTTTATGTATCACCGGTACTAATGGTAAAACAACCACCACCTCTCTTTTAAAACATATATGCTCACAAGCAGGACTAAAACCAACTGAACATGGTTTTAATGAACTTCAGGGCAACATAGAATACATACCTCCCCTGCAATGTAGACTTGAAGGTGATGTTTCTGTCCTGGAAACAGGTACCTTTGGTAATCCTGGAGATCTGAAATTCATCATGGAACGCTGCCAGCCCTCCTGTGGAATAATCACCAATATCACTCCAGATCATCTAAATGAGGATCAGAATTTTTTAAATTACGCCCATATAAAAGGGGAAATGGTAGAACATCTCCAGGATAAAATGCTGATCATAAACTCGGACGATCCCACGGTAATGGGATTAATCAATGATAAAGATGTTTTAGATCTAATTACATTCGGTGTAGATTATAAAACAGGAACTATAAGCAAAAAAACCTGTTTTTGCAGAAGAGAAGTTACTCTAAATGAGACCATATCTGGAATGGGATATTATAAGTGTTCTTGTGGACTGGAAAGGCCAAACCCAGACTATCTTGCTACTGAAATAACCAAAAAAAGCTTCAAACTGCATACTCCCAATGAAGTACGTAAGGTTGAAATGCAACTAATGGGTTTACACAACGTTTATAATGCCTTAGCTGCTATTGCTGCAGCTAAAGAATTCTTTAAAATACCATTAGATGATATTATAACAGCAGTCAAAAATTTTAGAGGTGTTCCTGGGAGAATGGATTATATAGGAAGGTGGGATGATAAAAAAGTATTAATAGATTACGCACATAACCCTGGTGGAGTGGAAACCATTCTAGGAGAGTTAAAAAAAATATACGAAAGCATAGCAGTGGTTATAACCGTATCCTCTGAGTCAGGTGAAGAAGGTGATGATGTAATATTAAAAAAAAGCCTTAAATTAGCAGATTATATTATACCGGCTTCATTTTACGCTCGAAAAGCAGCAGATAAATTCATAGAAAGTGCTAAAGGATCAGATGAAAAAATCCTACTGTCAGAAAAAATTATATTAACCTCAGAATATCCCCACGAATTTAAAAAAGGCACTCTGGGTGCTAATTCAGATCAGCTAATTAAAGGGTTATTAAAAGCAATCCAGTATGATGTTTCGGCAGTGGTTTGTATAGGCGAGGCCGCTTTTAAATATAAAGAAAACATCCATACTATAATCAATAGAAAAAGACAAAGTTAATATACTTGGAAGATCATAAGCTTCCATTTAACATTTCCCATTCTTTTATAGATTAATAAAAAATTTAAATTAAACTAAAGTTTTTTAAAAAAAATTAGTAAATAGACAGTTAAAAAAACCAATAAACAAGTTTAAAATATATTATACGGTGAAGAAAGGATGTTTATAAAAATAAGAAGAGATACTTTAATTATTCTAATATTAGCCTTTATGTTAATCATATCAGGCCGTTTAATGAGTTATATGTCCTATGCATCATCAACAGAGACAGAACAGGGCATTCCTATTTCAGGAATCATAATTAAAGGAAATGACATCGTTCCCACAGAAATAATAAAGGGAAATCTAGCCAATGAAGGATTTAGAACAGGCAGTTACATACAGGGAGACACCCTAGTAACCAGTAAGCGAAAAATACCCCTAGAAGGGGCTATAAATAATGCGAAAATAGCAGTTACCTACTCAACAATACCCGGTACACAAGTCTATCCCATAGTAGCAGCTGATATCAAAATTGATCGAATAACTGGCATAGTCACCGTCAACGTAGTAGAAGACTTTTTCGCAGCACCAGGGGTGAGGTAATATTAATAAAATCCATTTATATAAAGGATTAGTTTTACTACTAACCATCTCTTTACTGATGAACACCGCTGCAGCAACTTTAAACGTGATAATCATCACAGATCCTACAGGCCAGGATCCTAATGGTGCTGCTGCAGGTAGTATGTCCTTTGCACCAAACATGTTCCAATCCACATTTATATATTCTCCAGAAAACAACTTCGCAGTGTTATCCGGGGGTTCAGATGATAACGAAACAGCAAGACTAGCTGCTATCGTGGAAACCATTAAAAGATTAGAAGACAATTCCACACCATCCAATGCAGTAACCGCCGCTAATGCTTATAAAGGAATAAGGATCATGGCCGGAGGCCCCACCATAGGAGCCTCTGTTGGTGGTGATTTTGATGCCTATGTAGTTACCGTTGCAGGTGACGGAACGATTACTGTAACTCCTTACTCAAAAGGATTAGCAACATTACCAGCAGGAACAAAAGGGGCGATTATTCACCTAAGACATACGGATGGAAATCCAATAGGCAGCAATGTCAGTGCAGTCAGGCAGTCCACGGCCATAATGATCGGTCAAGAAATCAGAGATGGACACTCTGCCACAGATATAATGGGAGATGTTTTTGAAAAGGTTTCCATAGAATCAGGTGAGAAATATGGAGGAGGTGCTGTAAATTTAGTCTCCGACATATCAACAGCAGATACTTTCACCCCACAGAAAGTAAATGAAACAGGTTACCCCATGGATCAGCCCTACAGTAAAACAGATCCCAAGAGCGAATGGTCTATCGCCTATCCCGCGGCGGAAAGTTATACAATATCACCAATTAACGGAAACCCACTGAAAATAGTTTATGCGTATGATGCTCTTAGAAATGTTATATCCGTTAAACCACACAACGTGACTGTTTACGTTTACGGAGCAGATACTGCAGGTGTTAGTACCACGACCAAAGAAATCGTAACCTCTTCTGTAAGTGAAACAGGGTTCAGTGCTGATTTGATTGCTAAAGATATTAACTCAGCAGTTGATGGGGGGCTTTTAATTGGAGTTAATCGTGTGGAACCAAAGGATATCAACATCAGACAAAATTCAAAAGAAGTAGGAGTATATTTCACCTCCCTTCCAGAGGGCAGAACATCACCTCCCTGGAATTTACCTATTAGCTCTCAACTTTTAGATATTATAGGTAATCTACAGACTGCATTAGGTTTAATTCTGGTAATTCTGGTACTCTTCAGAAGTACGTTGATCTCTTCATTCACAAAAAAACGGCGCTGAACTAATATGGCTTTAATTTTAATCAGATCAGATAATCAAAAAAAGATCTTAAATGCTCTAGCAGATTTAGAAAGACATGCTGGACTTAATATCAATGGTAAACCAAAAAAATTACCTCCAAAAAAAGCCGATGAAGTAATAATACGCATCCTTAAACAAAAACTACGCTCAAAATCTAAATGGGCTGTGTTAGTTCAGGTTGAAGAGGACACCACCAAAAGCATTATGCAGGTGAAAAAAATACACCCACCAGCTCATCTGATAGTTTTAAGCAATGAATACGAAGATTATAAATATTTAAAAAGGATTTTTAAAGATCTTCCAATATTTAAAGGTTATTATTCCCTTAAAAGTAATTAAAACGCATCAATTATTGAGAAAATCTAAATAAAAGATCAATTCCTTTTTATATGAGCTATATCACCAATGGTGGTACCTGCCTTTCGTGAGGAAATGTTATCCTCAGGTTGTTCATCTTCTATTTTATCCAATAATTGAACATTTAGAGCTTTTTCAAGTTTTTTAGCTAGCTTTATATCGGGGACCATCTTTCCAGATTCAACCCGGTTTATAACAGATGTCTTTTCATAAATTTTTTTAGCTAAATCTTCCCTGGACCATCCTTTTTTTTCCCTACCCACTCTAATAATTGTTTTAAAATCCTCTGAAACCTCATATGAAGGTTCTCTAACTCGGAAACTGCGAGGTGGAGTTCTGGGCCTAACTGGTCTGGGGGGTTCTTTTTGAACCTTACCAAACTTAGAACAATCCTTACATGTCTGCATAACTGAACCGTCAATTTTAACCCTTAATGGTCTTCCTATTACTGTTTTTCCGCAAATCTCACATCTCATGAGCATCCCTTTATAAAATAATATATATATTCTTTTATACCTCAATATTTAAATATTATTAGAGATAATAAATTGGTTATATAAATATAAAATCTAAATAATTAATTTTTTTATTAAAAATTTAGGAGTGAACGAGGATCATGGAAAACATGTCCCCAAACGTTTTAAAAAAAATTGAAGACCTTAAAAAAGAGATCAAAATCCTTAAAGAGGAAAATACTAAGACCAAACGTAATTTAATGTGGAAAGTAAGAAAACTCGAAAAGGATAAAGTTCTAATTGAAAATGAAAAAATGAGGATCGACCGCGAGGTTAAATCTCTCAGGGGAGAAATAGAAAGATTTAGATCTCCACCACTAGTGATAGCTACCGTAACTGAATTATTAGATGATGGTAAAGTGGTTGTAAAAAGCAGTACAGGACCTCATTTCGTTATTGGATATTCACGTTTCATAGATGATAAAGCTTTAGAACCCGGAGCTAGAGTAGCTTTAAATCAACAGACTTTCAGTATTGTAAACGTTCTGCCCTCTGAAAAAGACCCCCTCGTTACTGGTATGGAAGTAGAAGAAAAACCAGATGTTAATTACTCACAAATAGGCGGATTAGAAGAACAGGTAGTTGAAATCAAGGAAACAGTTGAACTACCCCTTAAAAAACCAGAATTATTTACAAAAATTGGAATAGAACCACCTAAAGGAGTTCTTCTCTACGGTCCTCCTGGAACAGGAAAAACTTTACTAGCCAAGGCAGTAGCCCATGAAACACATGCTACTTTCATTAAAATTGTGGCATCAGAATTCGTCAAAAAATATATTGGAGAAGGTGCTAGACTGGTCAGGGGAGTTTTCGAACTGGCCAAAGAAAAAGCACCCAGTATAATATTCATAGACGAAATAGACGCCATAGCCGCTAAGAGACTTAAAAGCTCAACCAGCGGTGATAGAGAAGTTCAGAGAACACTGATGCAACTTCTCGCAGAAATGGACGGTTTTGAAGGGCGAGGTGATGTTGGTATAGTAGCCGCCACCAACCGACCGGACATCCTGGACCCAGCACTTCTACGACCAGGTAGATTCGACCGATTCATAGAAGTCCCCATACCTAACGAAGAAGGCAGAATGGAAATACTTAAAATCCACACTAAAAACATGTCCTTGGATGAAGAAGTGGATATCAGAACCATCGCCAGCCTTTCAGAAGGAGCTTCAGGAGCAGATCTTAAAGCAATATGTACCGAATCAGGTATGTTCGCCATCCGAGAAGAAAGAAACATAGTCAAAATGAACGACTTCATGGACGCTGTAGAAAAAATAATCGGAATGGAAAGAGAAGAAGAAATGCGTAAAGAAGCAGGGGTTATGTACGGATAAAATCAGCTTATTTGAGGATAATTTCCTCTTATTTTTTATTTTTAACTAAAAATAGTGTTTTGTTTAATTATTGAAGGATTTAATTCTATTAAATGTTGATCCTGGAAATAAATTCATTTAAAAATAGAATTTTAGTAATTTAAGTCCCTTTTTTGTAGCTAATTAATCCACTTCAGTCATATTTACTAATTTTTTCAAATATAAGATATAAAAATAAATTATTAATGAAATAAAAGCTATAGAAGAAATAATAATTAAAATAAAATAAAAAAAATGTCAAAGAAAGAAGAAATTTAATATTCTTTCTTTACAAAAAATATCTCAAACAGGACTAAATAATATGGAGCATGTTATTCAGGTTCAAAATCTGACAAAAATATATGGAAAACTCATGGCAGTTAACCATATTAACTTTGAGGTTTTAAAGGGAGAGATTTACGGATTTTTAGGCCCTAACGGTGCTGGAAAAACAACCACCTTAAGGATGTTAACTGGCATAATCAGACCTGACAAAGGAGAAGCAAATATTTTAGGATTCAACATCCAAAAAGAACCTCTTAAAGCAAAACAAAATATTGGAGTTGTTCCGGAAACATCCAATGCTTACGTAGACCTTTCTGCCTGGCAAAACATGATGCTGATGTCTGAACTTTACGGAATTCCAAAAAAAGAGGCCGAAAATAGAGCTGAGAATCTTTTGGATAGATTAGGCATTTATGATCGAAGAGATGATAAAGTTAATGCCTTTTCCAAGGGGATGAAACAGAGATTGATCCTTTGCATGGCTTTGGTTAATGATCCACTTCTCATTTTCTTGGATGAACCTACTTCCGGTCTGGACGTTCAAAGCACCCATCTAATCCGGGATATACTTCAAGAATTTCCAGAACAGGGTAAAACAATATTCTTAACCACTCATAACATGGATGAAGCCAATAATCTCTGCGACAGAGTTGCCATCATAAACAAGGGCCAAATTGCAGCCATAGATCGTCCTGAAAAGCTTAAAAACATGATTAAAAAATTAAAATCAATTGAGATAAGCTTTGATAAAGCTCTTAATACCAAAAACTTATCAGAATTACCCCATATCACCCAAATAAGGAAGAAAGGGGATAAATTCATAGTCTTTACAGACAATGTAGATGGTCTCATTCATTCCCTAACTCTTTTTGCTGAATCTGAGAATTTAAAGATAGTGACTTTAAATACCCTAGATCCTTCTCTAGAAGAAGTTTTCGTAGAACTAACAGGTGACGCTTGAATGCAGATAAACCAGTATTTGGATCAATTGAAACGTTCATTAGGGATTATGAAAAAAGATATTCGCATATATTACTTAAAAGGCCCTGTAGTAATATTTGGATTTTTAATGCCTTTATTCCTGTTTTTAGCTTTTTTCATCGGCAGCAGAGATATGCCAATGGATTTTTTAATATCTGGTTTAATAGGCATGACCGTATTTTTCACAGCAACCGCTGTATCTCCAGTGATAGCCCCTTGGGAAGCTCAAGTACAGACCCTGGAAAGATTGATATCAACCCCTATCTCCATCACAACTCTCCTTTTTGGTGATATGCTGGCTTCATTTTTATTTGGAATTTTAATCCCTATATTGCCCATTGCGCTAGGTTTAGCTATAGGTATAAACATAATTTACCCTTTGACATTCATATTAGGAATAATTCTGGCTGCGGCTTGCTTTTCATCATTTGGTCTGATATTGTCTTCACCACCATCAAATGCTCCATCCAATGTCATGATGATCTCATCTTTGGTCCGATTTCCACTGGTTTTTATCAGTGGCATATTTATCCCAATTGAAAAAATGCCCTATTGGGGAAAAATAATAGCCTCAGTTTCCCCTCTAACTTACTTCACAGATTTAACAAGATATTCAATCAACGGAACAAGTTATTATCCAATTCAAGTAGATTTAATAGCCATCATAGTCTTTATAGTCGTGTTCTTCTTTTTAGCCGTGCAACTACATAAAATAACCATATATAAAAGAATATAATCTTGTTATTAGTAATAATTAACAAATATAAAAAAAAAATTTTAAATGTTGCACAGTTATTGTGATGATTAAAATTGTTAGTTTATGATATAGAAGAAATACTTATAAACAAAATGTTATATCCCATTAGGGAGTGAATTATCATAAATAAATACCTAAAAAAATAAATTGAGGATAAATAACCAAATATGTTATGTACGGATAACTCCAAATTTTTATTATTTCTTAATCAACAATTCTTTCTTCTAAATCATCGAATGAATGTTTAAGTATTATATAATCACCAATATACTTAATATCCGTATCAGATATCATCAAATATTTTTTATTAAAAGCACCGCCGGTTTTGATAATTATATTATGTATTAAGCATTCTTTAGGGTCGATGACCATATTTTCTATTTTACCAACTTTCATAGCATCGATAGATATCACTGTTTTTTTAGTGAATTCCTTGTAATGGAACTCATCTCCTATTATATCATCGATTTTTTCCACTTTAGATAAATTGAATATATCTTCTTCAGATAATTTCAGCTGCACATAGTCACCAATTTCTGCTATGTCTTTTTCAGTTACTGAAAAATATTTCTTACTCAAAGCTCCGCCTTCAACAATGATTATTTTGTCAACAAGGCACTTTCTTAAGTTTACAGCAAGATCAGCTATTTTACCCACTTCATTTGCCTCTTTATTCAATACTTTCATTCCAATAAATTCTTTTGCCTTCATATTACAACACCTCATCTATTTATAACTTGAAAAACGGTGATTGAACGGACAATCAATTCAATTAAACTAATCCCATAATCTTTTTTATTATATCTGACAATTTCTGATTTAAATCATCAGATATATTAATTTTTACATCCAATATCATAATAATGAAGAAATTAATACTTGGAGATCTCAAATTATACTACCAGGACTTGGGATCAGGTTACCCTGTGGTCTTAGTCCATGGTATGGGCAGTGACCATACCATATGGGAAGGAATAATAACTTATCTGGAAAAGAATTTTCGTATTCTGGCCTTTGATCTAAGGGGGCATGGCAGTTCCAGTAAAACACCAGGACCCTATAGTATGGAATTGTTCTCAGATGATCTTCACAGATTTTTAGAACGTCTTGATATAGGACAGGCACATTTTATGGGACATTCTATGGGCGGAGCCGTATTACAAGAGCTTGCAATCGGTAAACCAGAACTTTTCAATTCTTTAACACTTATCTCCAGCTTTGCATACATTGACCATCACCTTGAAGATGTTCTTTTAGAACTTCTGAGAATTTTAACGGATGAAGGATACAATGATTTTTTTAATGAATGCCTAAAACTAGCCAACACTCCTGAATTTATTGAAAACAATAAAGAATTCTTCCAAGAAATAGAAAAAGTAATGGTTAAAACAAACTCCAATTCCTCATTAGAATATACTATTAATGCGTGCCTAAAGATTAATTTCATCAGCTCTTTAAGAAAGATTAAAATACCTACATTAATTATTGCTGGTGAGGAAGATGTATTTGTACCTATAGAACATGGGTTAAAGATCAATAATGCAATTACTAATTCAAAATTGGAGATAATTGCTGGTGCAAGCCATAATTTGTTGGTGGAGCAGCCGGTTGAAACTTACCAGAGAATATGTGACTTTTTACAAGATTTGTGAATTAAATCAGTCCACAAAGAAGGACAACACATTTGGAAAGTTAAGGATTTTGGAAATTCTTTCCTATTTAAAGAGTTTTATGGTAATTATTTAAATCATATTATGCCTTTTGTTAGTCATTAAATTTGTAGGCCTAAATAAAAATATAATCAATTTGTTTTTGAATATTCAATTGTTAATGATTATTAAAAAGAAAGGAATGTTTATGATCTTTTTTTTCGACTAATGGAAATGTTTCTAACTCTTTCGATAGATTTATATATTTATAAAAGAATTTTGTATTTTAGAATCACACCCTATAAAATATTGAAATAAGTTTTACGGCAGGATGAAAAAAATGGTTTTTTGCACCAGATGTGGTAATGAAAATATAGATAATGCAGTTTACTGTTCAGAATGTGGTGAGAAGTTACAAAAAATATCCGAGGATCAAGTTGAAACTAGTGAAGAGTATTTTGAAAATGAAACACTTCTAGAAATCATGCATGTTAGTACTGATTCAAAAACGCATAAGCTCCTGAACAGGGACAATCCAAAACCAAGCAGAGATGCCCGAAGATCTCTGTACTTCACTAACAAAAATATGTATATAGGTAAAGGATCAACGCTCGGTAATTATGAAATGGTTGGATCAATGGCAGAGACAGCAGGATGGGTATCAGGAGGACTATCGGGATACTTGATTGGTAAAAGCGTTACTAAGAAATACTATTCCAATCTTGACCAAAAAAACAGAGAAATTAACTTCAAGGAATTAGCAGCCCAGGATCCAAACGTACGTGTAATACCCTATTCTGAAATTATAAATATATTTATGGATAAGCCAAAAACCTTACGAGCTTCATATATAACTATTCAAACTAGCAATGATGATTATAGGTTCATAAGCCAGGAACCAAAAAAATACAAAAAACAATTCATCAAGACTATTCCCACCATCTTAGGTGATAAAGTGATTATTGACAAATGATTTAGTATTGGTTCCAAAGTTTATGATGATAGTTAAACAAAAAATATAATAAATAATATAAAATATTATAAGTCGATGATGAACCCTATGAGCTCTGAACTGATGATGAATGATGGGCGAGCTGAGGCTTATATTCTTATTTAATCTGTTTTATTTCCTCTAATATATTATCTACATTGTTGAATACTTTTTCATCTTTTAATTGGGATATTTCCGGCCGCATAACCATTATTATATCCAATCCTAATTCCTGTGCCGCTGCTAGCTTTGAGTGGGTTCCCCCTGATATTCCGCTCTCCTTAGTTACCACCACTGAGATATCAAATTCTTTCATAAGTGTTTTGTTGAATTCTGCAGAATAGGTGCCCTGCATAGCTATTATATTTTTTGGTGGTATCCCTGCTTCCAGGCATTTATTTATCGAAAAAACAGTGGGTAGTACCCGTGCCACTATCCTATGGGGATAAATCCTCCCAGTTAAATATTTAAGGGTCATAACCCCCGCCAGGTGCAATATACGTTTGTCTCCTAATTTTATAATCTCATCAACTGCTTCATTAAATGAATTAACCTTATGTATTAATCCATCATCTGGAATATCCAGTACTGGTCGTTCATATCGTATGTAATTAATTTTATCTGTTCGAGCAGCTTTAATGGCGTTTTTGGTGGCTTCAGTGGCAAAGGGATGGGTTGCGTCGATTAAAACTTCTATTTCATTATTTCTTATTATCTCAGCTAGTTTAGTGTAATCAAAACGGCCTATCATAACTTCACTGGCCCCTGCTTTTTTAGCCAGTTCCCCGCCATTAATAGAGACTGTTGTGGCCAGGATATGGTTTTCTGTATGGGATAGCTTCTTAATTATTCTTCGTGCGTCACTGGTCCCGGCCATTACCATAATATTCAATTAATAATCCCCTTTTTTACTTTGTAATCCTCTCCACCAGCCAGTCACTGATCAGAATAGTGCTGGCAATCAATAGAATACTCACCCAATCTATTAAACCAAGTGCGGTGGTTCTGAAAACTCCCTGCAGGAATGGTAGGTATAATACTCCTAATTGCAGAAGGAATGAGGCACCTATTGCTATATAAAGAAATTTATTAGAAAATCCATGATCAGCACGGCAGTTGAACACGTTGAAAATCTGGTACATCACGAAAACCGTGAATGCCATGGATGTGGCTTTTATTATGTCTGTGTTGTTGGTTAAGAGGTAGTAATAAAGTGCTAGGGTTCCTATAGTCATGACCACCCCTGCAACTATGATTTTAATAAGATTCTTTCGAGGTATGATCTCTTCTTTTAAAGGGGGTCTCTCCATTACATTCTTTTCTGCTGGTTCCACACCCAGTGATTGAGCGGGAGGACCGTCCATTATAATATTTATCCATAATACTTGTATAGGGTTGAAAGGAACTGGTAATCCCATTATAGATGAAGATGTAATGGTTAATATGGCCCCTATGTTAGTGGATAGCTGGAAACGGACAAAACGTCGTATGTTATCAAATATGGTTCTTCCTTCACGCACCGCCTTAACTATGGTGGCAAAGTTATCATCCTGCAAGAGCATGTCAGCAGATTCCTTGGCCACATCGGTACCGCTTCCCATAGCCACACCTATAGCTGCTCTTTTGAGAGCAGGTGCATCATTAACACCATCTCCAGTCATGGATGCCACGTTACCTGTCTTTTTAAGGGCTTCCACTATACGGACTTTTTGTTCCGGGTAAACCCGGGCATATACTTGGACATCGTTAACTTTCTCTAAGAACTCCTGGTCGGTGAGCCCATCTAGATCAGATCCGGTGAGCGCTTCTACTTGCCCATGATCTGAAATCCCTATCTCCCGAGCTATAGCTACTGCGGTGTCCTTATGGTCTCCGGTGATCATAACCACTTTTATTCCTGCTTTTTTAGCAACAGCAATGGCCTCTCTAGCCTCATCTCTTGGCGGATCCATCATACCCACCAATCCAACGAAAATCAGATCTTTTTCCAGACCTTCTTTATCATCTATGTCTTCATCTGGTCTTAATTTACGGTAAGCAAATCCAAGTACCCTCAATGCTTTTTCGGTCATCCCATTTAAGTCTTCAATTACTTTGTCAACATCTTCTGTTTCCATTGAACAGATACCTGCTTCTTCAGCAATCTGTGAACATTTATGTAATAATACTTCGGGAGCTCCCTTAACCAGCACATATCGATCTCCATCTATTTTGTTTACTGTAGTCATCCTCTTTCGGGTGCTGTCCAATGGTATTTCCAGTAATCTTGAATATTTCTCTTCAAGTTCTTTACGATGATACCCATTTGCTTCGGCGTATAGGAGTAGTGCTGCGTCTGTTGGATCTCCCAGCACCTTTTCATAGGATTGGGTGGCGTTGTTACATAGGGCTGCGATGGTATAAACCATCTTTAAATCATTTGCATGAGTATCTCTAACCGTCATCTGGTTCAAGGTGAGTGTTCCGGTTTTATCAGTACAGATAACGTTACAGGATCCTAATGTTTCCACAGCGAGTAATTTACGGACTATAGCATTGCTCCGGGCCATTCTCTGCATTCCTAGGGCTAATGTGAGTGTTAATATTGCGGGTAATCCTTCGGGGACAGCTGCTACTGCCAGTGATACAGCGGTCATGAAATTGTCTACAATGGGAATTCCTTGTAAATATCCCAGGGCAAAAACCACAGAACATACTAAAACCGCCAATAATCCCAGGGTCTTCCCTAGACGGGCTATCTTTTGTTGTAAGGGTGTTTCTTCTTCTTCTTCTTGGATCATCTCTGCTATTTTACCTATCTCGGTATCCATTCCGATTTCAACTACCACTCCTTTTCCCCGTCCTGATGAAACATCGGATTCCATAAATGTCATGTTATCTGCATCATGATCTTCTTGAGCAATTATTCCGGTATGTTTCTCTACTGGTAGAGATTCTCCTGTAAGAGCTGATTCATCGATTAGTAGGTCATAACTTTCTATTATCCTCAGATCAGCAGGTATATTATCCCCTTCCTCTAAAAGTACAATATCACCTCGGGTGAGTTCTCCAGCAGCCACCTTCTGCTCCTGACCATCTCTGATCACTACTGCCTCACTGGATATGAGACCTTTGAGTTTTTCCATGGCCTTTTCTGCACGATATTCCTGTATGAATCCTACTATAGCGTTTATCAATACCACGATCAATATCACAACTGCATCTAAGGTATCACCTACGTAGTATGCAGCTATTGCGGCGATGATAAGTATCAATATGAGTATGTCCATGAACTGTCCCAAAAAGAGCCTCACCGGACCTGCCTTTTTTTCTTCGACCAATTCATTCCTACCATATTTAACCAGGTTTTCCTGAGCTTGTTCATTGGTTAAACCATTTAAACTTGAATTTAGGTTTTTTAATGTTTCATCTACACTTAAATTTTTCCATTTCATGGGGAAAGCACCTTAATAGCCAGATATTTAGATATTTATCTATTATTATAAAATAAATACGATATATCATTTAATCTTGTTATTTATCCTTTTTTGATTACTATAATTAGATTATTAAAAACAAATTATTTAAAAGTGATTTTATAAAAAACTGCTTTTTTATAACTAGTTAACTTCATATTCCTTCCTATATTCATGGAATCCGTTGAGAATGGTTTAATTATTAAATCTGAACCCACAGTATTGGAAATTATTTCCAAACAGGTTTGTATTTCCTCCGGGGGTCTTATGGAATAAATGAGTTCTGCATCCTTATATATTTTTAAGTCTGGATGGCAAATATCATCTTGGATTATCATTCTATGTGAGGGTTTTATATCTGTCATAATGATATTAAATTTAAGATGTTCCTCAAGATTATGGGCTACTAAGGGGAACCTTCCAACCCCTACTTCCACTATCTTATGTGCTTGTCCATAGTTTCTAATAATATATTCAGATATACTATTCCACATTTTAACAACCAGTATTTTGAGATCTTATGATAATTAGAGAATTCAGACGTCCGGATATTAAAAGAGTCCTGGAGATTGAACAAAAATCGTTCAAAGATCCATATCCTGTTAATATACTATTAGACATCTATAACCTTGGTGCTGGATTTTTAGTTGCACAGCAAGATAATATTATAGTAGGATATATTATATTTTGGATCAGGTTTGAAGGTGAAGGTCATATCATATCCATTGCAGTAGATGAAAATTACCGGCGAAAAGAAGTAGGATCCAAACTGGTGGATATGGCTTTAGAAATATTCAAACGTTATAATATTGCTCTAATTAAATTAGAAGTAAGAATCAGTAATAAAGGAGCTATAATATTCTATAAAGAAAGGGGTTTTATTGAAAAAGAAGTGCTTAAGAATTATTATGAAGACTATGAGGATGCTGTTCTAATGGAAAGGAATTTAGATAAAAAAATAGATAGTGATTAAAATTAGAATATAATATTTAGAAAATAATCATATTTCTACTCTTGTACTTATGCCAAATATAAGGTGATAAAATGCCAATAGAAGCAAAATTAGCTTTAGAAGATGGAACCATATATCATGGGGAGGGATTTGGTTTCCAAACTATCAAAGCAGGTGAAGTTGTCTTTGCAACCGGGATGACCGGTTATGTTGAATCTTTGACTGATCCTTCCTATAAAGGCCAGATACTCATGTCCACATATCCATTACAGGGTAATTACGGAGTATCAAGAGATTGGTTCCAATCAGAAGGTATAAAAGCGGAAGGATATATTGTAAGAGAACACAACCCCCATCCATCTCACAGTAAATCAGAAGAAACCCTTTCCGAATTTTTAAACAAGTATGAAATACCCGGTATCAGCGGGATTGATACCCGGTCCTTAACTCTCAAAATCAGGGAACACGGAACTATGAAAGGTGTACTGGCCACAGAAGATATAGAAAACCATGAACTCTTGGATATGGTTGAAAAACAGCCGGAAATAGTAGAACTAGATCTGGTGGACCAGGTCTGTGTTAGCAAACCAAAGGTATATGGAGAAGAATTCAAACATCGAGCAGCGGTTCTGGACTGTGGTATTAAAAGGAATAGTATTAAAGCTTTACTTAAAAGAGAAGTAGGAGTGGTAGTTTTACCCTACAAATCAGATGTGAAGGATATTATTGATTATAATATCGATGCCCTGCTGGTTTCCAGTGGTCCTGGAGATCCTAACCGGGTTAAAAAAGCAACTCAAAACGTAAGAGATCTTAAAGAAAAAATGCCCATATTTGGTATTTGTTTAGGTCAACAGATCATAGGTTTGGCCTTCAAAGCCAAAATTTACAAGATGAAATTCGGACATCGTGGGATAAATCAGCCAGTTAAGGATTTAAATACCGGTAAAGTATGTATTACATCCCAAAATCATGGTTTTACCGTTGATCCACAGTCTGTTGATGATACTTCCCTTAGAATGAACCAGATTAACTTGAATGATGGCACTCCTGAAGGTTTAGAGCATCAGGAATTGCCCATTTCCAGTGTTCAGTATCATCCTGAAGCAGGGCCAGGACCCCATGACACTGATTATTACTTCGATAATTTCGTAGATGCTCTTAAAAATTATTAAAAAAATGATTTATCCAGTTAATTAATGAAAATAGCATAATTCATGTATATAATAACCATTAAAGGAAGAGGATTGTAAATGCCCCGGGATGGAAATATAAAGAAAGTTCTTATCATCGGCTCAGGACCAATACAGATTGGTCAGGCAGCTGAATTTGATTATTCAGGCTCACAAGCATGTAAATCTTTGATGGAAGAAGGAATAAAAACTATACTAGTTAATAGTAACCCTGCTACCATTCAAACAGATATTGATATGGCTGATAGAGTTTATGTAGAACCATTAACCCCAGAGATAGTTGCCAAAATAATTGAGAAAGAAAAACCAGATGCTGTGCTACCTACCATGGGCGGGCAAACCGGTTTAAATGTGGCCACTGGACTGGAAAAAATTGGCGCCTTAGATGAGGTTATTGTAATAGGATCCTCAGTGGAAACTATCAAAAATGTAGAAGACCGTGACCTTTTCGGTAGCTTCATGGATCGGCTCAATGAACCAGTGCCGAAAAATAGGGCAGTAGTATCTTTAGAAGAAGCCTTAGAGGCTGTTGAAGAAATTGGCTATCCTATCATAGTGCGCCCGGCCTTTACCCTAGGAGGAACAGGGGGGGGTGTAGCCCATAATGAAGATGAGCTCCGTGAGGTAGTAACCCGTGGATTGGATATGAGTTACATCAATCAGGTGCTCATAGACGAGTCTGTAATAGGTTGGAAGGAATTCGAATATGAGGTTATGCGTGATAAAAATGATACCTGCATCATCGTCTGTAACATGGAAAACCTTGATCCCATGGGCATACATACAGGAGAAAGTATCGTAGTAGCCCCCAGCCAAACATTATCTGATATTGACAATCAGAAACTAAGAGATGCCTCAATTAAAATTATCAGAGCCCTTCAAATTCAGGGAGGATGTAATATCCAGTTTGCAGTTCACCCTATCACTGGAGAATACAAAGTTATTGAGGTAAACCCCAGGGTAAGCCGGAGCAGTGCCCTAGCATCTAAAGCAACAGGATATCCTATAGCCAAGATTTCTGCTAAAATAGCAGTGGGTATGACCCTGGATGAAATACACAATGATATAACTAAAGAAACACCAGCATCCTTTGAACCTTCCCTGGATTATGTGGTTACAAAAATTCCCAGATGGCCCTTCGACAAATTTAAAGGAATAAACAAAGAAATAGGGGTTCAGATGAAGTCCACTGGGGAGGTAATGTCCATCGGCAGGACTTTAGAAGAATCTCTGCATAAAGCCATAAGATCCTTAGATATTGGTAGGTTCGGTTTTGACCAGGTTGAATATACCGTGGAAGATTTGAAAAAAGCCACAGACAACCGCCTATTCCAAGTTTATACTGCTATAAAATCGGGTATGAGTGTAGATGACATTCTGGAAATAACCCAGATAGACCCCTTCTTCTTATATAAAATTTTAAACATCATTGAATTTGAAACTGAGATTGTAAATAAAGAGAATATTTCGGATACTTCTCTCTTAAAAAAAGCCAAGAGAATGGGTTTTTCTGATCATAAATTGTCAGAAATCACCGGGTTAACGGAAGATGAAGTTAGAAAGACCCGGATCGCTAAAGGAATTATCCCCACCTATAAAATGGTCGATACGTGTGCAGCTGAATTTGAGGCTAAAACTCCTTATTACTACAGTACTTATGAAGAAGAAGATGAAGTACCAGTATCTGATGAAAAAAAAGTTATAATCATAGGTGCCGGGCCAATAAGAATTGGTCAAGGAATAGAATTCGATTATTGCTGTGTTCATGCCGCAATGGCACTTAAAGAAGAGGGTATTGAGACCATTATTATAAATAACAATCCGGAAACCGTTAGCACTGATTATGATATTTCCAGTAAACTATATTTTGAACCATTAACCCTGGAAGATGTAATGGGCATCATAGTTAAGGAAAAGCCTCATGGTGTGGTTGTGCAATTCGGCGGACAAACATCCATTAACCTAGCTGTACCACTGGCCAAGGAGGGAGTTAAAATACTGGGAACACCCCATGAAAGTATTGACCGAGTTGAAGATCGTGAACGATTTACCCGAGTTTTAAATCGTTTAGAAATACCTCAAGCAGAGTATGGTATTGCCTATTCATTTGAAGACGCTAGTAAAGTTGCAGAGAGAATCGGTTTCCCTGTTCTGGTTAGACCTTCCTACGTATTGGGTGGAAGAGCCATGGAAATAGTGTATGATGATGCTGAACTTAAAGAATATATGAAAGAGGCTGTTAAAATATCTCCAAAGCATCCCATACTGGTAGATAAATTCCTGGAGGATGCTATCGAGATCGATGTGGATGCTCTCTGTGATGGAGAGGAAGTGTTTATCGGAGGTATAATGGAGCATATAGAGGAAGCTGGAGTTCACTCTGGAGATTCAGCATGTGTAATACCCCCACAAAGTATTCAGCCCCTGGTTCTGGAAAAGATAAAAGAATACACCAAAAAATTAGCCTTAGAATTGAATGTGATCGGTTTGATGAACATTCAATATGCCGTTAAAACTGATGAAACCAAACTATATATCTTAGAAGCCAATCCCCGCGCCAGTAGGACAGTGCCTTTTGTAAGTAAGGCAGTAGGAATACCATTAGCTAAGATAGCAGCCCATTTAATGGTCGGATATAAACTAAGTGACTTTGGTTTACAAAACGAAATTGAAATAGATCATGTAGCAGTTAAAGAATCTATTTTCCCCTTCATTAAACTTCCTGGTTCTGATTCTGTTTTAGGTCCGGAAATGAAATCGACTGGTGAGAGTATGGGTATAGATGAGAATTTTGGAGTATCTTATTACAAAGCTCAGCTCTCAGCAGGTATGGACCTTCCTCAAGAGGGTAAATTATTTATAAGCGTTCGGGACGCAGACAAAGGTAAAATATTAGATATTGTACAAAAAGCACAGGAACTTGGTTTTGAAATGGTAGGTACCAGGGGAACTGTTAGATCTGTTGAAGATGAAGTGGAAATAAGTGTGGTAAATAAAGTGAGCCAAGACTCTCCTAACATAAAAGACGCCATTTTAAATGGAGAAATAAAATTAATAATAAACACTCCCTCTGGAAAACAGTCAGCAGATGACAACTATCTCATCAGAAGAATGGCTGTGGAACTGGGAATACCATATGTCACCACATTAGCCGGAGCTCGTGCAGCCTTAAACGCTGTTGAAAATATTGAAAAAGGCAAGATTGAGGTTAAATCACTCAATGAGTATCATAAAAAATAATGAAATAATATTAACCTCAGATGGTTTATTTTAATAAATAAATTTAACCAGCCCTTCCAGAGTGCTTAAATGATCACCATTGAAAACGCCAATGTATTGTATGGAAAAGATCTTGAGGAAACCAAGGCGAACGTGCTTATTGATGGTAATGAAATAGTAGAAGTTTCCCCTAGAGTAAAAAAAGGAAAAATAATAAATGCTAAAGGTTGTATAGTTACTCCATCTTTTATCAATTCACATGTCCATTTAGGTGATTCAGTGGCTATGGACTTAGGAGATGGTAAGCCCATAGATGAACTGATCAAACCCCCACACGGATTAAAACATCGATTACTCAAAGAAACACCCCCTTCTATTCTCATTGATTCTATCAGGAAATCAATATGGGATATGATTCATAGCGGCACTACGACCTTCTTAGATTTCCGGGAAGGAGGATTTAAAGGAATAAATCTTTTAAATGAAGCTGCTAAGGACATTCCAATACGTAAAATTGTCCTGGGACGTCATGAATCATTTTTAAACCCCTATGAAGATGAGAGTAAACTGAAAAAAACATTGGATGAACTTCTTTCAATCTCTGATGGAATTGCACCCAGCGGATTAGGAGAAATAACCGATGACCATGGGGCATTGATTGTTGAGACCTGTAAAAACCAGGGCAAATTATCAGCCATACATGTTGCAGAATATCAGAAAGTCCAAAACGCATCATTGAATAAAACCGGCAAAAGCGAGGTTAGAAGAGCTATTGAAGCTGGTTTCAATATTCTAATACATTTAACTGCTCCTATTAGTGATGATCTGGAATTAGTTGTAAAGAATAACATACCAGTAGTAACCTGCCCTCGTTCAAATGGCATGCTGGCCGTGGGCATTCCCCCTATTAAAGAGATGTTTGAAGCTGGAATCAAACTACTTTTAGGAACTGACAATTTGATGTTCAATTCCCCCAATATGCTCAGAGAAATGGAATATGCGCTTAAAGTTACACGGGGTTTCAATAAAGATTACTTCCCACCCAAAGAAATTCTTAAAATGGCAACAATTAACGCTGCAAATGCACTTAAATTAGATCTGGGCGCTGTTTATGAGGGTAAATTAGCCGATATTGTTATTATAAAACAGAAATCAGCCGACCCTTATCTATCAATAATTAATCGTACCGAATCAGAGGATATAAAAAGTTTATTGGTTGATGGAAAATTAATCTATAATAATCTACCATTATAATTAGAAAAATATATTTGTGTTTTTAGATAAATCAATAAATAATAATATACCTATAATTAATAGAATTAGATAAATCTATAATAATTTTTATAAATCAATTATTGAATATTACTGTTTATAATTATTAAATAATCAAAAGTAATATTGACATGAGGTGAATCTATGTATCAAAAAATATTATTACCAACAGACGGTTCAAAATACGCTGAAAAAGCCGCTGAACATGCCATATGGATCGCTGGCCAGAGCGGCGCTGACGTCATAGCCTTAAATGTAGTTGATACATCATCATTAGTTGGTCTTCCAGCAGAAGACCTTACAGTTAGGGTTACCGAAATATTGAAAGAAGAAGCAAAAAAATCACTGGATATAATCGAAGAAATGATGTCAGAACTAATAAAAACACAAGACTTAAAGAATATTAAATTAATTAAGGAAAGTAAAGAAGGATCTCCTGCAGATGTTATCTTAAAAACTGTTGAAAAAGAAGGAATAGACCTGATTGTCATGGGAACATCTGGTAAACACGGTCTAGACCGGTTTCTACTGGGAAGCGTAACTGAAAAAGTGGTAAGATCCGCCAAATGTCCTGTTTTAGCTGTACATTAACTAATTTTATATTAAATAATTTTATTTTACGGGCCGGTGTAAACAAAATGCTAGTAAAAGATATCATGTCAGAGGACGTACATTACATCCATGTACCAGGAAATCGCTCCCACGCCATGGAACTAATGCGAGAAAAGAACGTATCAGGATTACCTGTAGTAAAAAATGGAACTAAGAAATTAGTAGGAATTATCACCCGATCAGATCTGGTTAAAAACCCTGATGAAGAACAATTAGCTCTTATCATGACCAGGGATATTATAACCACCACCCCCCAAGAAGATATAAACGAAGTAGCAAATAAGATGCTGATCAACGAAATAAGAAGAATACCAGTGGTTGATGAAGGCGAATTAATAGGCCTGGTAACTGCATCCGACATCATAAATAAAGCACTTTGGAAGATGGATATCAATGATCCAGCCGAAAAATACATGATAAAAAACATTCCCACCACCTGGGAAAGAACACCCTTAAATATTGCCTTCGAGATAATGAGATTCTTCAACCTCAGAGTACTTTTAGCACTGAATAAAGACGGTAAATTATCAGGAATTCTGACTGAAACAGATTTCATAGAAGAAAGTGAGATCATCTCTGAAAAAACCGTCCATAATACATCAGTAGGTACTGAAGGGGATAAATGGTCCTGGGATAGTAAAAACGTGCTTTATGTTATTAAAAATCATTTGCAATTTTCAGATAAAGAAGTAAAAGACGTTGCTGCTACTGATTTAGTGATAGTAACCACCAAAACCTCAGTAAAAGAATGCGCCAATAAGATGAGACAGAAAAACATAGAACAAATACCTGTAATTGATGTGGAAGGCGAACTTGTAGGTCTGGTCAGGGCCACCGATCTAATAAAGGCAATAAGCGATTAATATGTCCGAAACTCCTACTTCTGAAATAGATGGGTCTGAAAATCTAACATCTGAGGATACCACCAAAACTCCAAAACCTATTTTGAAGATAAAATCCAATGAAGGAGATATAAACATAATAGGCAAATTTAAGGGAGATGTTTCCATTAAACCTATTAATCTCAAGTTCATAATGGCCACTTTATGGTGGGAAAAAGCACCAGAACTGGAAACATTCTTCAATATTCTGGAACTAACCATTAAAAGAGCATTGCAAGAGGTTTACCCCCATCATAAACTTTATATGGACTACAGTTACACTGCCAATGATCTTCTAGAATCTGCCTCGGAAATAATGGTGGAAATCGAAAAACTACAGGCAGATGAAGTGGAAGTGAAAGTGGAAGGGGATAGTATAATCCTAACCGGAAAAGATGACCGTGGATTTCTAAAAAAGATAACCAGCTTCCGTAGAAAAGTTAAAGAAGATATACATAAGGAGATTTAACTTATTTTTTATTTTCTAAATAATAAAATATTTAACATATTAACTATTGTTTATTTTGACATATTCCATCCTTAAAATCTGAAAATTAATAAAAAATTTGATGCATATGAGTACATTCAATAAAATCATGGTACTGATCATATTCACCGCTTTTATAATTGGTTGTTATATGTTCATCGAGCCCTACTGGATTGAAACAAAGGAAATCACCATTGAATCGGACCAGATTCCTCAAAACTTCAACGGGAAAAAGATTATATTTCTATCCGACATCCACGCAGGCCCATTATTCAGCCAGCAACGAGTAAATGATCTGGTAAATCAGGTTAATACCTTACATCCCGACCTTATATTGTTAGGTGGGGATTATGTGAGTGGGGAAGATGAATATGTTAATTCTACATTCGAATCTCTATCTAAACTTCAAGCAACATACGGCGTATATGCTGTGTTAGGAAACAGCGACCCTCAATTTACAACATGGGAAGCTTTGAATAATTCACCTATCAACGATATTGGCAATATGGGCACCTGGATCGATGATAGCCCGGGGGAGATCAGGTTAGGAGGCATAGGTGCCAGTAATGATCGTCAGGACTATGAAGACGTAACTGATGGCGCATCATCCAATGATTTTGTTATTATGATAAGTCATGAACCTGACTATTTTGAAGAAGTGGATAAATCCATGGTGGACCTGGTTTTATCTGGACATACTCATGGAGGACAAGTAACATTTTTCGGGCTTTATGCACCATACCTTCCATCCAATTATGGTCAAAGATACAGAACAGGAGTCATAAAAGAAGGTAACTCAACTTTAATTATAAGTAATGGTATTGGTACGGTTAATTTCCCAGTTCGATTTTTTGCAAGGCCACAGATCATCGTGATTAATTTAAAACGAACATAATTGATCCTATGTATCTGTGAAAGCCAATAAAAGAAGATTTTTAAGTCCTGCTAATCTTCCCAGTTATTTTTTCGTCAAACAATCAATTCATCTATTTATTTCTATATTTCCCTTCTAATTAGTGGTAAGACTTTATTCATTAAATTCTGGGCATCTTCCTTATCTTTAACTCGTCGAGCCACGATTTTACCTTTATTGAAGATGGTTACATTCTTACCATCTATTTCCATCATAGCCACGCCCATCTTCTTTGAACATTTAACCTCCCCCAACTTCTCCAGTTCCCGGCAGGTACCCTCAATAAAGACAGAGTAGGGGAGTTCAGTTTCAAACATTATCTTATCTGCTTCATCCTTACAGGGCTTATAAAATACCAGTTCCTTTTTTCCATCCCCATAACCACCGATATCAAGTGTTACTTTCTTAAATCCGACAGAAGTTAATTCAGAGGTTATATGACTTAAAATTTTTTTATCTAAAATTTTCTCCAGGTCTAATACTTCTATTCTTGCCAGATCATTATCATCTCTAACCCTTACCACATCTACTCCCGTGATGTTCTTGATCATAGTTTCAGCATATCCTATCCTATTTATTTTTTTAGTGGTGATCTCACTACCTGTGGGTATTCTGGTAGCATAACAAGTGGTGGAATTAGAATATTTAATATTTAATATTTCCAGGGCTTCTATAACTTGTTCAGAAGTCATACCAACATATAATAAAGGTGTTAATATGTTCTTCTGGTAGTTGACCATTATGCCTGGCCTATCTTCCAGTAAATCACTTATATTTGTACCTTCAGCTATTGCATCGAAGTTATTCGTACTTTGATACTCCTCTAGTTTATTGTACATTTTATTTTTACAGATATAACATCTATGGGGTGTATTTGAAAGGAATAACTCATCTTCCATAAGATTTTCCTTTATGATCTCATGTTCTATCCCGATTTTCCCAGCGATAATGTCAGCATTAGTAATACATTCCGATGGTAACACCCCATTGTCCACGGTTACTGCTACTGCTTCGTCTGCTGATTCTGTTGCTAATTTAGCTAGTAAAGTGCTATCTGCCCCTCCGGAAAAGGCTACAACTATTTTTTTACCCTTTAAATAGTTCCTGATTTTATCCAGTTTGTCTTCTATTTCCAATTCAATCCATCCCATTTGATAAAAATTGTTATAAAAGTGATTTGATATGCTTTAAAACCAATTTTGCATCTTCTCTTTTAACATCTTTGCCTTTTTGTTCTAAAAATTTTATCAATTTATTTTTTTGGGTAATATCAATATCATTATCTTCTAAAACTTTTTTATAGGTTCTTTTAGGATAATATATTGATTTAGCAGTTTTATTTAAGTTTTGAAGTTCATCCTGTGATATTATACCCATTTCACATGCTCTTTGGAAGTTATAACTCATGTTAACCAGTGGTTCAGATAGTAATTCTGAGGTTTGCGGGTTAAAAACCACAGCCACATCATCATCTGATTCTATTTCACCATTTTTATATGCTTCATAGACCTTTCCCACCCCAATCATTCCGAAATCATCCAGTTCAGAAGCGCGGAGAGCCCCCATACTGGAACCTCCCACCACTATAACCCCCTGATCCAGGGCAAGTAAAATTTCTTTATGAGCTACAGCTGGTTTCTGGTGGAAAACCCCATCAATAATCCCAATTATATCCGGCTTATCCCTTAAAGCAATTAAAACATCATTCCTTCCAACCGGAGGACGGTAATCGGCGTCTAAAATCTTTTTCGCTTCATCCTGGTGTAAAGATGGCCCTGTGAATATTATAACTCCCTTTTCCATGTAATCCTCTTTATTATTAATTCAGTTTCCATGATTATTAAGATATCGAAACTATAAAAAAAGGTTACCATTAAGGAATTTCAGAGCGGAGTTCTTCATCTAGATTAATAAGCCTATCAATAGAAGGATGATTATAGCCCATATTCTTTCTCCATTTTTCAATTACAAAATCCAGATTAACTTCACGGGTGCCGTGAATAAGATTATCTGCATGGGCTACTATTTTTTCTTCTAATGTGAGGGGCATGTAATCCCTTGGTGGTAAACCTAGTAGAATGGCCTCTTCTTCAGGTATTCCTGCTCCGATGTGTACTTCAGCAATTCTAGCGACTTTTTGAGGAAAATAATGTTCTTCTAAGATTTTAGCACCTTCAATACCATGATAGATGCCCTGGGTTTTTAACCGGCCCACATCATGAAAAAGTGCACCGTCTTCAACCAGCTCAATATCTACATTGAAATGATCAGATATTGTCTGAGCTTTTTTTAAAACCGCTTGTGAATGTTCTATGATATAAGAGGAACAATTTAAATCTTCTAGTAATTTTAGATTCAAATATTTCCCCCTGTACTAATTCAAAAATAAGTTAGTTTATTTAATTCATTCTTTCTTTTAATTCTTTTAATTCAGATATTATGGCGGAGTTATCCTGATATTCTAGGGGAGCTCCACATTCTCCACAGGTGAAATTACTCTCAGAAGCTTCATCAAAATTGTATCGGTGCCCGTTAAGTTGACAGATGAAGAACATATTTTCTTCTTCATAGATCAGTGATTCATTGAGTTCTTGGGAAATTTTTTCATATTTTTCATCTAAAATTTCAAACACTTTTTTCTCTTCAAATTTCCAGTTATAAGTGTACCATTGGGTTTCTGGGTCTTTACTTCTTTTATAACTTGCAATTCCTGCATCATAGAGTTTATACAGTACTCTTCGTACGATGTTCAGTCGGATTTCGGTATGCTCTGCAATTTCTTCATCCGTGGTTTTACCCTGCATCATGCATTTGATGATGGAAAAACTATTTTCGTCATCATTAGTAATGCTTGTAAGAATTTCCTGTACTGCTACGTCGTTAAACATTATGTTCCTCCCTTGTCAAGTTCTAATGGTTTATTGGTGGTTTGGTTTCATTATACGGATATGGTTTAATCTATTTTATGATTAACATTGTTAATTAATTCAAAATTTGAATTTAAATCGGTTAAAATTATTTTTTAACAAAATCATTATTGTAATCAAAAAAAAATTTTATGATTACACTTATTAATATCCATTAGATAGTATTTATATTTTTTTAAAAATACCATGTTAGTAGTAGATACCAACAAATAATTTAAATTATCTCTCTAACGATTACTGCAGGGGTATGCTCTACAGATAGCAGCATTTCAATAGTAACTCCAGTTATTGATTTATGAAATGTATTCTGCATATCGTAGACCGTTTCCATATTTTGATCCTGTTTCTGGTGGTATTCTTCGGCGATTTTTGCTATTCTTATAATTTTATCCGCTTTTTCATTATTAGACACAGCTAAAGGCGTAGGACCCTTAATCTTCCCCCATCTACCTA
This sequence comes from Methanobacterium sp., assembly GCA_018263005.1. GTDB lineage: Archaea > Methanobacteriota > Methanobacteria > Methanobacteriales > Methanobacteriaceae > Methanobacterium_A. The sequence continues at coordinate 241,622 of JADFDH010000001.1, read as the reverse complement.
ATATATAAGCAAAAATTCCTAAATTCTTTTTAATCCCTGGCATAGCCAGTGGAATAGAAGTGAATATCATTCTTCCCAGTTGGTAAGTTGCATCTGTATCTATTACCATAACAGAAACATCTTTCTGGTATCTTGCCTTTATTTTTTGTCGGATATCTTCAACAACATCCTGAGGATCCTCTGGTAAAAGACACACGAAGGACCCGGGTACGTTGCTCAAATCAACCCCTGCCTCAGATGCGGGTTTAAGAGCATGTTTAAATCCATAATATTCTAATATGAATTTCTTATGTGATCTGGCCTCCTTAGGCAGTCTTCTTAGATTTTTAATAGTCCTGCTCTTTATTCGAAATAAAGGTCCTAAAAAATATCCCCAAATATACTTAGACCATACATCAGCTAATAAAATAGAGATTAGAGAAGGTTTAAATGAGGATTCGTCAATTAATCTATTTTGTGAGGTGGCTATTGGTGTTTCAGATATTACCAGATAATCATCATTTCGTAATAATTCGCCAGCTTCATCGACTATTGATTGATATGATTCGCCTGGTTTGATATAATCAGTTTTTACAGGGATTGTAATGTAATTTTTTGATTTCTCTGTTTCAGGTGACGATTGCCTATCTACAGAATTCATAATTGATCATAGGGTGAATTAATAAAAAATTGGTTTATTTTATCCTTTTATGGGCGGTGACCATACTTTAAGGTCAATTCCTTCCAGTATGATCTTTCTTCCTTCAACCTGCACTACCACCCCAGAATGTACCTTCTGCATCATACAGTGGCCTGGTAAAAATCTCACAGTTTCCCCCACATCTGGAATTTTACCCTGTACAACTCCTTCAAACCCTCCTACCATACAGATACCTATATCCATATATTCGAATTCTGCTTTATCATCCAGCCTGTGACAGGGCCCTATTATATGCACTGTAATCAGGCCATTATCTTCACTTAAGATACGGGCAAAATGTATGATGGGGCATCCCAATGGTCTGTATTTTATTATATCTCCTTCTTTTAAGGGAGTATTGGTGAAGGGATAAAGCACTTCCCGGCAGGATAACTCACCAGGAAGTGGTTTTAAAATGATATCTGCCTGGTAACCATCTAAAAGACCTACAAATTTTTCTTCTTCAGGTATTATCTTCTCTTGCCTTAATATCTCCTCTAATTCCACTCTATTTTCCTCAAAGATCTCCTGTAAGAGGAATCTACATTTCTCCAGTTGCGTCCAGTTCTTAAACAATGCTCCGGCAAATTCATCGCAACGAGCGTATCCACAGATTCCGCAATTAAAACCAGGAAGTAATTCCTTAACCCTCGTTGAATAATCAGGTTTATCTTCATTCCCTTTATCAGCCATAATAACAACCTTAAATTGAATTATTCTCCCTGGTAACTTTGAAATCCATCAATACGTCGGAGGATTCCCCGATGATACTTTTTATTTACTTTGGTCTCCCCTACACATAAGGTACAGACTGCTAATGGAGCGGAGTGTCTTAGTTTTTCCTCATCCAGTGATACATCTTCGGATAATAGCATCTCCTCTGCCAGTTCAATACACCCCTGGCCGCTTAAACCATTGGCCTCAATGATCTTACAATTAGGATTTACCTCCAGTATTCTCTCCCGGAATATCTCCCTTTCCGCCTGGGATATCATGTCACCTTTGGTTATTACAGCTATATCTGAAGTGCTTAGAAATGGCCCTACCTTCAGGGGTGTGTTGGGTCCGCTGGTAGCGTCAATCACACATACTCCCAGGGAGTTCATGGTAAAGGGAGCACAGCGATGGCAGAGCCCTGCTGTTTCTACCACCAGAAAATCAGATTCATTCTCCTGGGCCCAGCTGATCATATCCTCCAGATTATAAATAGCATAGTGATCAGGACACATGTCCATGGAAAGCCCTATCCTGGTGGGTACACCAATTTTGGCAAATTTCTGATCATCATCTGTATACAAACAATCTATTTTAACCACCGATGATTTCAGATTTCTCTCATTTAGACTACGGAGTGCGTGTACTAATACAGCTGTTTTACCAGAACCAGGAGTTCCCGCTACAATAACCATTCTCATAAGATCAACATCATATTTTTTTTCTAATTGGATTGATTTTAATGTTATATTATTTTTTTTTTAATTTAATAATTTAATTTGATAATCAATAGATTATTGTCCGTCCAAAAACCATTGCTCTTGTTCTTCTTTGCTTATGTAATATTTTGCTTTTTCTAATCCTATTTGTAATTGGACGCTGTTATTAAGATGATCTGCCATCAATTCCTTTAATAAGTTATCATCATCAATTTCTTTAGAAATAAATCCAATAATAGCAAATAATGATTCCTGCCAAGCTTTATATTCTTTAGTAATCTCTAGCTTCTTCATTAATTTCTTTTCATACTGTACTTTATCTTCATTATTCATAATTTTAGTTCCTCTACGATTATACGAATTTTCATGTCAAAATATTTGAATTTATTCTCATGTTAAAAAGAAGAGTTTATCATTATATAATTATTGAATACCAAAGTCTTCCATTTTAATGTTTCCAATAACCTCACCATTACGGACCTGATCCCTTAGACTCAGCATTACTTCATCTATTTTATTAAGTTTCTGGGATAATGCCTTTTCTTCAGGTGTGGTGCTTACTACCTGTTGCATTCCACCTTTCTTCATAACTATCCGTTTATCGGTCATCAATGCCAGTACAGGGTCATGAGTTACTACCATGACTATTTTTCCATGGCCTGCCAGGACTTCAAGGGCATCATGTTTCCTTATACCTGCATTTTCTATTTCATCAATGAGTACAATGGGCGAATCGCTTATTATAGCCACATCCGCTACCATGAGTGCTCTGGATTGGCCTCCGCTTAATATGGTCAGGTCATGTTCCTGCTTAATAGGTTCACCAGTGAGTGTGTTGGCCAGGTTCACCACCTTGTTGACACATACTTGACTGGCACCTCTGCATTTGGCGTGCAGGTTCAGGAAATCACCAACACTCATATCCGCCAGGAAATTCATGTTCTGGGACAATTGGGCTACCATCTTCTTTCTAGGGTTGGTTCTATCTTCATAAGTTGGTTCTTCTCCATTGACCAGTATTTTTCTCTTGGAGAATGTGTCTTCCTGGGCGAGCTGTTCTATATCTCCTATTAATGAACTTTTACCACTTCCGGTTGGACCTACAACTCCGAATATCTCTCCTTTTTTAATTGTAATTTCTTCAACCGGTTCTTTATCACCGTTTTTATCATAGCCACCAACTATGGTTATATCCTCTATCATCAAATGTTCACCTTTCCTAAAGTGTCTCCTCTTAGTCCCTGTCTCATGGTTTCCAGAGCTGTTACTTCTTCTGGTGGGATATTTCCCAGGTTTACATTGGCTCCTAATTTTAGTATTAGATATGCTTGTTGATCTTTCTGTGGAGCTTCCCAGATAATCTTATTGATATCAATATTTTCTATTAATATGTTCAGATCATTCTCTTTAACTTTTCCGTTCTGATCATATATGCCTATGCCTTTGCCCCCTTCCCTGGCTTCGATTAAAACATGATCTGCACCGGCATTTATATCGTGATTTATTAAATTAACCCTATCTTCTGTAGTATATTGGCTGTCTTTAATAGGATCTTTCTTCCCTACTTCAGTTATAACCATGAATCCTTCTTCTTTAACTTTCCAGATTAAATTCTCCCGATCATCAGGAGTAATATCCACCGTTCCATCGGATATTTCGATTGCCCCAAATCCCAGTATTTGAGCTTCCTCTAAAAATTCATCTATTTTATTCTGTAGATAGGCAACTTCCAATAATGTACCTCCAGGATATGGGATCACATCATAGGATTGGTATATGTCAGTTTTTTCTTTTATGAGTTCTCTTTCATGTATGGCGGAGGTTCCCCAGCCGAATTTGGCCAGGTCTACATAATCACTGGAAAGTTCCAATAGATCTATAACTGATACCAGGCCAAGCCCCTTATCCAACATCATGGTAAGGCCTTCTCCTGGTTTAATCTTTTTTTTTACTGTTAGAAAATCAAATGCATTCATAAAAATCAGTTTTATTCTTATACAGTTTTATATGTAAAATTAATCTTATTTTTTTGATTTTGTAGAACATTCTTTGATCTATAATATTTTTTTTAAATTATAGTGGAGTTTATTGTGTAATTTTATAATATCTTCTTATCCATTTTCATATTAAGCTGACTTATTATATAATATATAATTAATATTTAAGATTAATATGGGAGGGTTATTATGGAGAAAAGTATTAATTATTTCGAAAATCCAGGAATAGAAAATACAAATAAGGTTATTGAACTGGTTAAAACAAGGAAAGAAGAATTAGGAATTGATTATATTGTTATAGCCTCTGCATCCGGGAGTTCCGGAGTCAAATTAGCTCAGGTGATTGATGATGCCCAAATTGTGAATGTAACTCATCATGCTGGATTTAGAGGTGGGGATGATGTTGAGATCACTCGCGAGAACCATGAAAAACTGGAAAAGATGGATGTTAAAATGTACGCTGCTTCCCATGCTTTAAGTGGTGTGGGTCGAGGTATAAGCAATAAATTTAAAGGCGTAACTCCCGTAGAAGTGATAGCTCAGACGTTACGTATGTTTTCTCAGGGTGTTAAGGTTTGTGTGGAAATAAGCATCATGGCCGCAGATGGAGGATTAATACCAACTGATTCAGAAATCATTGCAATAGGTGGTACTGGAAAAGGCGTAGATACAGCTGTAGTTTTAACAGCAGCCCATCAGGGGAATTTTTTCGATTTGAAGATCCATGAGATCATTGCCATGCCCAGACCCTAAATTTAGATATGTTTCTACATCCATCTTCATCTGGTTATATAGTGATATTTTCAGGTTCAAAATTACTTCATGGTCAAGTGTTGATGAGATTATGAAGATAAAAGTAAAAATTCTTTGTATGATAATGAATTATCAATGAAAAAACCGTTGCTTTTAAATATAAGTAATTACAATAACACAATTAAGATTAGTAACATTAGCAGTGGGGGTAAGAATTGAAATCTCTTATAAACAATACCATAAAAGAATCGGAAAAAAGAAGGGATAGATCAGCATCCCATGAGCACAGACCATATGACAACACTATCGACAGCGAACTTGAAGAAATTATACAAAGAAGCAGAGCTAAAATATTCGTGATCGGAACAGGAGGAGCAGGAAACAACACCGTTTCCAGACTTACCGAGATCGGGATTGAAGGCGCCAAGACTATTTCAGTAAATACCGATGCACAGGACCTTTTCTATTCAAATGCCAACCAGAAAATTTTAATTGGAAGAGATACCTGTGGCGGCTTAGGTGCTGGTGGTGAACCCGAAGTTGGAGAAGAAAGTGCCGAAGAAAGCGAGGAAAAGATCAAAGAAAAGCTAGATGGAGCTGACATGGTCTTTGTTACTTGTGGACTGGGAGGCGGAACCGGAACCGGATCAGCTCCTGTGATCTCAAAGTTAGCTAAAAAAATTGGTGCTTTAACCATCGCCGTAGCTACCATGCCATTCAGCGCAGAAGGGCTTCGAAGAAGAGAAAACGCTGAAAAGGGTCTTGAGAAACTACAAAGCGCCGCAGACACGGTTATAGTGATACCCAACGATAAACTATTGGAAGTAGCTCCAAACCTTCCTATAAACAAAGCCTTTATGGTGGCTGATGAACTCCTGGGAAGAGCTGTTAAAGGAATTACCGAACTGATTACCAGACCTGGTCTGGTCAGTCTGGACTTTGCTGACATACGCAGCATAATGAAAGGCTCTGGAATGGCCATGATAGGAATGGGTGAATCAGACTCCGGAGATAGAGCCATTGAATCTGTCCATGAAGCATTAAACAGCCCACTTTTAGATCTGGACATATCAAACGCCAAAGGAGCGTTAATAAACATATCCGGAAGCTCAGATCTTACTTTACATGAAGCTGAAAATGTGGTACAGATAGTAGCTGATGAATTGGACCCTGACGCCAACATTATCTGGGGTACTCAGATCCAGGAAGACTTGGATAACACCATAAGAACCACCATCGTAGTTGCTGGTGTTAAATCTCCCCATATTTTTGGCATACCCGGTGAAAAGGAGTTTGTTGAGGAAAGAAAAGAAGAATCAGTTCCCGAATCCGTTTTAGAAGAATTTATTGATGGTGTATTTTAATTAAGTCCTTCAATGGATTGAAGGCCGATGTAGGGAATTCAATATCATTCCCTTATACTAGGATTAACTTTAGTATATACTAACTCCTGTAAAAGGAAAAGTTTATAAATCCTAAAAATAAGCTAATGTTAACTATCTCTAAATTTCTTAATTCTCATTTTATTAATAATTCTTATTTTATTAATGAATGAATTGAGCAGGTATCTTTATGAAATTAAACAAAGAATCCATCGTTCGTTTTATGAAAATGAACCAAAGAGTTCTAAGAGTGGCCAGAAGGCCCGGTAGAGAAGAATATGTTAATGTAGCTAAGATCACTGGACTAGGAATTATAATTATAGGAGTCATAGGTTTCGTAATAAGTTTAATTACCCAAGTTTTAGGAAAAGTTTAAAGATTAAACATTTTTTATTATAATAATAGTCAAATTAAAAAATAGCTAAATTTTACAAATTCTACATTTTACCTGTACTAACTTAATTTAATAATAATAAAATTTAAAATATTCAATGATTAAAACTATGTAAATTCCCATTTGGTATGTGATATTTTGATTTATGCGATAAGAACTTTAGTGGGCCAAGAAAAGAATGTGGCCAGAATAATAGCCAGGAACGTTAAAAGTAGCGATCTTGAGGTTAACTCAATTCTGGTCCCGGAAAGTTTAAGGGGATATATTCTAGTGGAATCTTCTGGTAAACTGGACATGCAAAATCCAGCCTTTAAAGTTCCCCATATGAAAGGCGCTATCGAAGGGCAAATACCCTATGAAGAAGTGAAGAGCTTTTTAAACCCCGAACCCATAATTGCTTCAATTAAAAAGGGAAGTATTGTGGAACTTATATCCGGACCATTCAAAGGAGAAAAGGCTAAAGTAGTTAGAATTGACGAATCAAAGGAAGATGTGGTTTTAGAACTTATCGAAGCCGCGGTTCCAATTCCAGTTACAGTTAAAGGAGATCAAATACGTTTAATACAGAAGGAGGCAGATTAATGGCAAAAGAAACCATAGAAATTCTTATAGACGGCGGTAAAGCCACACCAGGACCACCATTAGGTCCTGCAATAGGACCGCTGGGTATTAACATGATGCAGGTTGTGGAACAGATAAACCAGAAAACCTCAGATTTCGAAGGAATGAAAGTTCCCGTTAAAATCATCGTTGACATAGGAACCAAAGAATTTGAAGTAACCGTAGGTACACCACCCACCACCGCGTTGATCATGGATGAACTTAAAATAGAAAAAGGTTCCCAGGACCCGGGTCTAGAAAAAGTAGCTGATTTAAAGGTGGAACAGGCCTTAAAAATTGCTAGAATGAAATTCGATGCCCTACTATCAAACGATTATAAAAACGCTGCTAAAGAGGTTATTGGAACCTGTGTAAGCATGGGGATAACTGTAGAAGGAAAAGATCCTCGAGAAGTGCAGCAAGAAATAGACCAGGGCGTTTACGATGCTAAACTAGTCCAGGATACCTAGAATTAATCAACATAAATATAATTGAAATTTATAAATCTATATAAATACCATCAATCTAGATTAAGATACCACCAATTGATACTAATTGTAAATTAATCTAAATTTGGCAAAAAAACAGAGAAACAATATTTAAGATGAACTTTCACATTTGAAGTTCATGGAGGAATGAAATTGAATAAACAAGAGATCTTGGAAGGGGTGAAGAAGGCTAAGGAAGATTCGAAGCCGAGAAACTTCACACAATCCATTGATGTGGTAATCAACATCAAGGATTTAGACGTGAAAAAGCCAGAGAACCGTATAGATGAAGAAGTTTTCCTCCCCGAAGGAAGAGGGAAAGACGTTAAAATTGCTTTTATAGCAGATGGAGAACTGGCACTCCAAGCCAAAAACGCCGGTGCAGATCTGGTAATAACCAAATCTGAACTGGAAGAATTGGGCAAAAATCGGAACGAAGCTAAAAAAATGGCTAATAAATACAATTTTTTTGTTGCTCAAGCCGATTTGATGCCTCTGGTTGGTAGATTCCTGGGACCTGTACTGGGACCCCGGAAAAAGATGCCAAAACCAGTTCCTGCCACAGCAAAACCCGATCCAATAATAGAAAGGTTGAAAAACACCATAAAAATAAGAATAAAAGACCAACCAGTTATCCAAGCCCTAGTAGGATCACAGGAAATGGATGATGAACAGATTGCAGATAATATTGAAGCAGTGCTGGGAATACTGGATAGAAACCTGGAGAAAGGTAGAAACCAGATCAAATCCATGTATGTAAAAACCAGCATGGGTCCAGTAGCGAGGGTGATCTAAGATGCCTCATGTAGCAAGTTGGAAAAAAGAAGAGGTTAATGACATTAAAGGCCTGATAAGCAATCATAAAGTAGTTGCAATGGCTAATCTAGCTGATATACCAGCCCCCCAACTCCAGAAGATGAGGAGAAATTTAAAGGACAACGCCCTGATAAAGATGTCCCGAAAAACTCTGATGAATCTGGCCTTAAATGACAGTGATAAGTCCAATATAAATTCCCTGAGTGAACATATGGAAGGACAGCCTGCTTTAATCTTCACCGATATGAACCCCTTCAGACTATATAAAATACTGGAAGAAAGTAAAACCCAAGCCCCTGCTAAGGCAGGAAATATAGCCCCAGCAGATATAGTTGTTCCAAAGGGTGATACGGCATTCCCACCAGGCCCTATGCTCGGTGAGCTTCAGAAAATTGGTATACCTGCTAAGATAGATAAGGGAAAGATAGTTATAACCAAAGATCAAAAAGTGGTAGAAGCTGGAGAGAAGATCACGGGCAGCGTAGCCAGCATACTCACCAGGCTTGAAATTTATCCCATGGAAGTGGGTATAGATCTCAAGGCTGCTTATGAGGATCAGACAGTATACACCTCCGATCTATTAACTATAGATACAGAAAAAACAATATCCAACATTCAAAACGCTTTCACCAGTACTCTGAACCTATCAGTTAACGCAGCGATTTTCAATAAATTATCCCTGCCTATAATCATCTCCGATGCTTCCACCAAGTCCATGAATCTGGCAGTTAATGCAGAGATTTTAAACCATAAAACCGTGGTTATACTGATGCCTAAGGCCTACTCTCAGATGATGGCCCTAGCTTCAGAGATTGCATCTGAAAACCAGGAGGCCCTGGATGATGAAATACGAGAGATACTAAGCTCAAACACAGTGCAAGTTGAAACTAACGTTAAAGAAGAAGAAAAACCCCCTGAAGATGAAGAAGAGGAAGAAACCGAAGAAGAAAAAGAGGAAGAAGCTGCAGCTGGCCTTGGCGCTCTTTTCGGTTAAGTTGAAACTTACATAGTATAATAAAATAAATTGATGAAAATTCTTTGAAATAGAATGAAATGTAATATTAAGTGAAATTTGTAAAATTTATAAAAATTTAGAAGGTGATCATATGGAATACGTATACGCAGCAATGTTATTGCACACAACCGGTCAGGAAATTGATGAAGGAAATGTAAAGAAAGTTTTAGAAGCAGCAGGAGCAGAAGTAAACGACGCACGTATTAAAGCATTAATTGCAGCTTTAGAAGATGTAGATATTGATGAAGCTATAGAAAAAACAGCTTTAACCGCTGCAGCACCAGCCGCAGCCGCCCCATCAGCCGCACCAGCCGCTGCTGAGGAAGAAGAAGAGGAAGAAGAGGAAGAATCCGAAGAAGAAAAAGAAGAAGAAGCAGCTGCCGGTCTCGGCGCTCTGTTCGGTTAAATTTTTCTTATTTTCTACTTTTTTTCTTTAAATATTACTTTTTTTTATTAAATTTTTGATCTAGACAAAGCTTATTAATATATTCATTAGCGTCTTTGAATCAGCTCGGAAATTATATTATTTTGAATCTGAATGTTTAACCGCCATTTTACTGGTTATAACCAATTTAGCGGTGATATAATCCTGATTTTTTTTATCTTTATTTAATTCATCATTTATTATTTGTAGTAAGTATTCAAATTCGTCTTGTTTACAACTATAAGCCCTTTTTAGAAGATTTCCGGAATCTAAAATTTCATTATTATTGGTCATTATCCCACCCACTAATAATAAGATTGCAATATAACTTACTTTCTTGTATTAATATATTTAAATGGGTATTTAAAGATTTAGATTATTAGTATGCCCTAGGGAGTGGTTTACATTAATATTTTATTTTTTATTCAAGAATGTTTAGCAATTAAATGAATACATCTATAGGTAACAATCCATAAGGGGTTAACTATCAATTGAAAATTATTAAAAGATTAATTATATAATTTGGTTAAATAATTCAATTATATAATTTGGTTAAATACTATTAAAATTAGAAAAATAAACCATTAATATCATATACTAATAAGAAGTTTATCTTTCCATTTATTAAATTAAAAAAAATAATATTGATGATTTTTATGTCAAATCAACTAGAAACACTTGGATACAGCAAAAAAACCTGTAAAACATGCGGTAAAGATTTTTGGACAGCTGATGAAAGAATAACATGTGGAGATGCACCCTGTGATAAATACGATTTCATAGGAAACCCAGCAACCAGGAAAAAATATGACCTACCATCCATCCAAAAGACCTTCCTGAAATTCTTCGCCGAAAATGATCACACACCCATCGAAAGATACCCTGTACTGGCCAAACGCTGGAGAGATGATGTTTTCCTTGTAGGAGCCTCCATATACAACTTCCAACCATGGGTAACCTCCGGTATGGTAGAACCACCAGCTAATCCCCTGGTAGTTGCCCAACCATCTATCAGACTTAATGATGTGGACAACGTAGGCCGTACCGGAAGACATATGACTTGCTTCACCATGGGCGGTCATCACGCCTTCAATACAGACGAAAAACAGGTCTACTGGGAAGATGAAACAGTTAAATACTGCCACGATTTCATAAAACACACAGGCATAAATCCAGAAGAGATAACCTACATTGAATCATGGTGGGAAGGCGGAGGAAACGCAGGCCCCTGCTATGAAATATGCGTAAGAGGAGTAGAATTAGCAACACTGGTCTTTATAAAATACCGCACCACACCACAAGGATATAAAGACATACCCTTAAAAATCGTAGACACCGGATATGGACTGGAAAGATTCGCCTGGATATCACAGGGAACAGCCACAGCCTACGAAGCCTCCTTCGGACCAGTTATCAATGAACTTAAAAAAATGGGCAATGTAAAGGTTGATGATCGAATATTAGCTGAAAATGCAAGGGTAGCCGGGATGATGGACATCGAAGACATCTCAGATCTAAAAACACTACGCATTAAAGTTGCAGAAAGACTGAAAATACCGGTGAATGAGCTTATAACAGCTACTAAACCCATAGAATCAGTTTATATAATCGCAGATCATACCCGTTGTCTGGCATTTATGCTGGCCGATGGAGTAGTACCCTCCAATATCAAAGACGGATATCTAGCCAGGCTTATCCTAAGGAGAACCATCAGATTCATGAAAGAACTCAATCTAGACGCTTCATTGCAGGAAATAATGAAGATACAGTTAGACTTTTTAAAAGAAACCTATCCCGAAATTAAAACCCATGAAGAACATATAAACTCCATAATAGATCTGGAAGAGGGTAGATACCATAAAACAGTATCTAAGGGAAGAAAATTAGTTGAAAAAACCATTAAATACCTTAAAAAGGATAATAAAACAAAAATACCCCTGGAAACACTGATTAAGCTTTATGATTCCCATGGCATACCCCCTGAAACAGTAAATGAAATATCTAAAAAGCAAGATTTCAATGCAAATATTCCGGATAATTTTTACACCAAAGTAGCTGCAGAACACACCGAAGAAACCAGAGAAGTAAAATCCAATATAGAAATCGATTTCCCAGACACAGAACTCTTATTCTATGATCAACCTTCCCAGACAAAATTCACAGCCCATATCATCGGAACCTATCAAAACAACGTGATACTGGACCGGACGCTTTTCTATCCAGAAGGCGGTGGTCAGCCATCCGACATAGGATACATGGAAATACATGATCAGAAGATAAAAGTTTTACATGCTGAGAAAATCGATGAAATAGTTTTACACCGGGTCAAAGAAGAAGATATAGAAAAATTAAGCCCATATAAGGGTCAAATAATTGAAGGATATATCAACCCTTCTCGTAGAAGGATTTTAACCCAAAATCACAGTGCCACCCATTTAATAATTGCAGCAGCAAGGAAAATCCTGGGAGATCATGTTTGGCAGGCCGGAGCTCAAAAAGGTGTTAAAAAGTCAAGAATAGACCTATCACACTACAAAAGAATCTCATCAGATGAACTCAGAGAAATCGAACTACTGGCCAATAAACTGGTAATGGACAATATACCCATCAACACCTTCTGGATGGACAGAACACAGGCCGAGAAAAAATACGGATTCATACTATACCAGGGAGGCGTGGTGCCTGGAATGAACATCAGAACCGTTGAAATTGAAGGCACAGATATACAGGCCTGCGCCGGAACCCACTGTAACAAAACAGGTGATGTAGGATTTATAAAAATAAACAGGACAGAGAGAATTCAGGATGGTGTGGAGAGAATTGAATTTTCCGCCGGAGAATCCGCTGTAGAAGCCGTGCAAAAAAATGACCAGATATTAAAGGATAGTGCCCTTGTTTTTAAAGTTGATACCAAACAGCTCCCTTCGACTTGTGAAAGATTTTTCAGTGAATGGAAAGCCTATAAAAATGAAATTAACCGATTAAAGAGTGAAATAGCCTCATTAAAAATTGAAGGACTGGCCAGTAAAACCAGCAAAATCCAGGATTTAATTGTTCTAAACCAAATAGTAGAAGCAGATATGAAAGAACTCTTAAAGATAGCATCCGATCTAACAGAAAAACAGGAAAAGGTTGATATGGTTGTAATTGCTAATAGCGGGGGTAAAATAGTAGGTGCAGCCTCACCAAAAGCCATATCTCATGGTATTAAAATCAATGATATAATTAAAGAAGCGGCAAATATTATGGGCGGCGGAGGTGGGGGTAAACCAAACCTAGCCCAAGGAGCAGGACGAGACCCCTCAAAATTACAGGAAGCATTGGATTCAGTTTTAAAGCACTTAGAAAAATTATAATATGTCAATTGGAGATAAATGATGACTCAAAAAGAATCAATAAAAGATGAGATTAAATATTGGAAAGAGGTTGGTGACAATTCATTCAAGAAGGGTGATTATTTAGCGGCTCTGGAGGCCTATGAAAGCATAGCCAGATCTGATCCGGAAAATACTGATGCGTGGAAGGGCATGGCCACAGCATTTTCTTTCTTGAATAAGCCCTATGATGCACTTAACAGTTTAGACCAGGCCATTATAGTAGATCCATCTGATATTGAATCTCTGGAGATTAAAGGACTGATCCTAAAAAAACTAGTAGAAGAAAATGAAGAAGCATTGAATCTGCTGAAAACAGCCAGATCAGAAGAAAAAAATCAGAAACTAATCTAATTATTAATGAATAAAATTCTCCATTAAGCTTAAATTTAGATAAAAAATTACTCCTAATTAAATAGAAACCATATTTAGATGAAAACCTACTTATTTAGATGAAAACTAATCATTTTTAGATAAACTACTCATAGGTAATGCATCAAACGTATCACTTTTAATACAAGGAGGGTATTAATCTTTGAAAATCCGCACCGTGGCTGAAATAAACCAAAAGATTAAAAAAGGCAAAGCAACAGTCTTAACCGCAGAAGAAGTAAGTAATCTGGTGAGAGAAGGTAAAAAAGGCGAATTAGAAGAAGTTGACGTGGTAACTACCGGAACCTGCGGAGTAATGTCCGGTACAGCCGCCATATTCCATATACCCGTAGGGGAACCAGGATCATTTAAGAAAACCAGTGCAATCTTATTAAATGGCGTGCCAGGTTTTCCCGGACCCTGCCCTAATGAATGGCTCGGATCAGTAGATATGATAGTGTATGGTACGTCGCATAGTATCTATAATGAGGACTATGGTGGGGGATTTTTATTCAATGACCTAATACAGGGGAAAGATGTTGAAGTGGAATTAAAATCTACTGATGGGAAAATATTTAAATCAACCACTAATTTAAGAGAAATAGGCACCGCACAGATGATCGGTACGCGTTTAGCCTTTAAAAACTATACTGCCTTTGTCAACCCATCTCAAGAATCAGTTGCATCAATATTCAACGCCATAAACATGGAAGGACCATTTAATGGATTATCGTTTTCTGGTTGTGGAGAGTTAAACCCCTTACAAAATGACCCCCATATGAAAACCATAAAAAAAGGAACTAAAGTGCTTTTATCCGGGTCTGAAGGCATCATCCTAGGTCAGGGCACCAGAAGCACCGGACAAAAGCCGAATTTAATGATATCCGCGGATATGAAACAGATGGATTCCCATTATGTTGGTGGTTTTAAAACAGCCGCCGGACCGGAAGTTTTTAACAGCGTAGCTGCTGCAGTACCAATTTTAGATAATGATGTTTTAAAGGATACTTTTATTATAAATAAGCAAATAAAATTACCAGTGGCTGATATTAGGGGCAGACATCAGGTTTTAGGATTCACCGATTATGCGTCTGTCTGGGATGATGTTGATCAACGCCCGGCGTACAATTCTGAGGTATGCCAGCAATGTCAGTCATGTCTGGTGCGAGAAAGATGCCCAACAGGCGCATACCAGGATGAATTAAATCTGGAAATTTGTTTCGGTTGCGGAATGTGCGCATATTCCTGTCCCTATGGTGCTTTTGAAATGAAAAGAGGTAAGATCAGTTTGAAGTTGGATAGTAAAATAGTGGATGTGCCAATCGTATGCCGCCAGTCTGATCTTAAAAGGGCCAGAGAACTTGCAGAAGAGCTTAAAAAAAGGATTGAAGATGGTAATTTTTATTTAAGTGAATATTAATTTAATATAATAGATATTTTTATAATTCATAGTAATTATAAACAATTATTAACATCAAAATTAGATTTTTTTTTAACTGTTGATTGATTCATCCCATGGACGGTATCGCCTGAAAATTACTGGAAAACATCATAATACCTAAAATAAATCCTATTAAAAGGGCTATTAATAAGAATAGTATGATGGGGAGCATGATACTACCGGAACTTTCTGGTTCTGCTTCTTCAGGGTAATATTCATCAAGATCATATCCTCTACGATATGGTTTCGATTCGGGCTCATGATAAGGTTTTCTTTCCTGATTTGACCTATCATAGTAAATATCCTCGTCCCAATCAGATAATTCACCCCTCTTAAATCTTTCCTGCAAGGGTTTATATTCTGACTTAATCTCCTTTCCACACAGGGGACAGTAAGTGTCGCCTCCCCTTATTATACCTCCGCAGTTATCACACTTCATATTATCTTATATGTATTTTTTATAACCTAAATATACTTTTTACTAATTAAACCCCTGATTTTTTTATTTTTTACCAAAATTTAAAAAAATCTAAGTGAATATTTGCAAAACTCTTGATAAATTTCTTAACAACATTAATTGATTTATGTTAAAATCATTATAAATTGTTATTAATCAACATCTATCATGAGAGATCTGGGCAAAAATAATAATAATTTTTATCCATATTAGTTTTAAAGACTTATTATAATCTATTATTCTTTTTAATGATTAAATCAGCTTTATTTTACAAATACAGTTAAATAACTAGATCATTAAACTCACATAAGCAGGAAATCAAGTCTGAAGAGAAAATATAGCGCAGATTGGAAGCTAGAAATGTTATTTATAATAATATTTTTCTAATCTGGCTTTATTAAGGGATTTTTTCTTCAAATAGAGTATAAATCTAGCATATATTTTTAAGTCCCATAGAAAAGTTTATCATTGCGTCTGAAATACATAAAAAAGCTCTCTAACTGTCTTTTTTTTAAAATTGAACCACAATCTTTATAAGTGATCATTAAATGATATGAGTAGCATGTTCAGAAAGCATTCAAAAAAAGATATATTGAATTTCTGAACACGGAGGCGGTAAAATTAAGCGAAGTTTATTATTTATATTAGGTATAATGCTAATTTCTTGTGTAATAACATCCGGCTGCTCATTTGCAGCTGATACAAGTCAAACCACTATCAACGGATATATCTACACTGAAACACAAATACAAGATGCCACAAATCGTGTGAACACATTCCAACAAACCAACAACCGATTACCCAGCTACGTAACCATATCAGGAAACAAAATACTCATAAACGACTTCCTACCCTACATGGAACAAAACAATATTAATAACGAAGGAACAGGAACAACAGGAACAGAAACAACAGGAACAGAAACAACAGGAACAGAAACAACAGGAACAGTGATTAACGGCGTAACATACACAAATGCACAAATACAAGATGCAGTAACACGTGTGAACACATTCCAACAAACCAACAACAGATTACCCAACTACGTAACCATATCTGGGAATAAAATACTTATAAACGACTTTCTACCTTACCTGGAACAAAACTCTAATACAAATACAAATACTAACACCAACACTTCAACAAGCCCCACAAGCGGAACTTCTTTCACCGACAGTCAGATAAACACTGCAGCAACCACTGTGAAGAATTTCTACGATACTAATGGCAGATTACCCAGTTATGTAACCATAAACAATATACAAGTGACCATGCCCCAGTTTCTTCAACTGTTAACCAACAATCTTCTCAATATCAACAAAGGACTCAGCACATCAATTACACTAAACACGGTAATTGGCCCTTCAAACACTACAGAAAGCATTACCAGTGGAAATTTATACAAATCTGAATACATAAGCATAGCAGAGAGCATTCAATCAACGATAAAATCTACTGGGACAGCTCCAGGGTATATGAGTAGCAGTTTGGGAAAGATCAGCTATGATTCTTTGATTTATACATTCAGTAAAATACTGAATTATCAAAAAACCAGCAGCAGATTACCCAACTACGTTGCAATTTCTGCCGGGTCTGGCAGCACATCAAATAGCAATACCACAGACAGCAATAGTTCTACAACAACAACACTGGAACAGTACTTAGTCGCTACCACAAATGCCCCATCAACTAGCTCAACCATCATTTCACTGGCCAATTCAATCACTGCAGGTTTAACCACTGATTATACTAAAGCAGTGGCCATATTCAACTGGGTAAGAGACAATCTAAGTTACTCCTACTATTATAACTCTAATAAAGGAGCTTTAGGTGCCCTCAGTTCTAAAACAGCGAATTGCTGTGACACATCACACTTAGTGGTTGCTCTGTCTCGAGCTGCTGGAATACCAGCCAGATACCAGCATGGATCTTGTAAATTCTCAGGCGGATGGTATGGACATGTATGGGCTCAGATATATGTGAATGGTAAATGGTACAATGCAGATGCCATCAGTGATAGTAATACACTGGGAACAATAAATAACTGGAGTCTCAGTTCCTACACACTATATGGTACCTATGCAACATTACCATTTTAAATCCATTTTTTTATTTTTTAAAGAAATATGAAAATTAAATTATTTTTGTTATTACTTAATATCAACTTATTCATTCTATTTTAAGCTGAAAAATAACAATTCATATTAAATTTTATTTTAAAGTTTTATAATTGTCTTTTTTTTGTTTTTAAGTATAATTCAGCTTTATAATAAAATTACAGTTGATTTAGAAGATATTTATTTAAACAACACTTGGATGTTTCTTACAAATAGAATTCTAAAAAGAAATTAGATGCTATAAAGGTTTATTATACTAATATTTTTATAATTTAGACTTATTAAAGGATTTATTCCTGAAATAGGGTATCGATGTAGAATATTATTTATACTGTACTAAAAAACCTTTTTATCGGGTCAGGAAACTTAAAAAGAGCTCAAAAACTGTCTTTTTTTCAATTTAAAAACACAACCTTTATAAGTGATCATCAAGTGATATTTTGACGTGGTCCGAATGATTCAAAAAATAATTTGAAACTTTTGGACACGGAGGCGGTAAAATTAAGCGAAGTTTATTATTTATATTAGGTATAATGCTAATTTCTTGTGTAATAACATCCGGCTGCTCATTTGCAGCTGATACAAGTCAAACCACTATCAACGGATATATCTACACTGAAACACAAATACAAGATGCCACAAATCGTGTGAACACATTCCAACAAACCAACAACCGATTACCCAGCTACGTAACCATATCAGGAAACAAAATACTTATAAACGACTTCCTACCCTACATGGAACAAAACAGTTCCAATAATGAAGGAACAGGAACAACAGGAACAGGAACAACAGGAACAGGAACAACAGGAACAGGAACAACAGGAACAGTGATTAACGGCGTAACATACACAAATGCACAAATACAAGATGCAGTAACACGTGTGAACACATTCCAACAAACCAACAACAGATTACCCAGCTACGTAACCATATCAGGAAACAAAATACTCATAAACGACTTCCTACCCTACATGGAACAAAACTCCAACAACAATAACAACATTAACACTAATACTAACACCAATAACAACAATAATACAAATACTAACACCAATAACAACAATAATACAAATACTAACACCAACACTTCAACAACCACCACAAGCGGAACCTCTATCACCGACAGTCAGATAAACACTGCAGCAACCACTGTGAAGAACTTTTACGAAACCAATGGCAGATTACCCAACTACGTAACCATAAACAATATACAAGTGACCATGCCCCAGTTCCTGCAATTACTAAGTTTCGATCTACTGAACATCAACAGCGGAGTTACCAATTCAATAATTCTAAAAACAGTTACCGAACCATCAACTCCAACAGAGAGCATTACCAATGGAAATTTATACAAATCAGAGTACATTACTATTGCTGGGAACATTAAAACAGCAATAGAAGCCAATGGATCAATCCCTAATTACTTGGATAGCAGTCTTGGGAAAATTAGATATGAATCATTGATTTACACCTTCAGTAAAATTCTGATCTATCAAAAAACCAACAGCAGACTACCTAATTATGTGTCAATATCAGCATGGAGTACAGGTAGTTCAACAGATAATTCAAGTCTACAGCAATATCTAGTCGCAACCAACAACGCTCAATCCACCAGTCCCACCATAATTTCACTGGCCAATTCCATCACTGCAGGTTTAACCACAGATTATGATAAAGCAAAGGCTATCTTCAACTGGGTGCGGGATAACATAAGCTATTCCTTCTATGGAAGCACTCAAAAAGGAGCATTAGGAACACTGAGTTCAAAAACAGCAAACTGTTGTGATCACTCCCATCTTGTAGTGGCATTAGCCCGTGCAGCAGGAATACCAGCCAGATACCAGTATGGAAACTGTTACTACAATATCGGTGGATTTGTCGGATGGTATGGGCACGTATGGGCACAGTTATATGTTAATGGGAAATGGAACTATGCCGATGCCTGTGACAACAGCACACCCTTCGGTGTAATCAATGCATGGGACCTTAACACATACACATTACACGGCACCTACGCAACACTACCATTTTAATAAAAAAATTTCTTTCTTTTTTTTTATATTTCGATATTCAAAATTAATAAAATAATTCGGATTATTTACAACAATTTGGATTATTCGAAATAAACAAATAATTCGCATTTTTCAAAATTAGGCTATATAAATTGGATTTCATATTTAACTAAATACTTACTAATTTTTTTTGCTTAATATTATGTACCCTGTTTTTCTAAATTAAGTTTTTAAATCCCAATTGCCGGGCATAATTGACTGCTTCCTGATATTCTTCTTTGTCAAGGTATCTAGAAATATCAGCATATTCTGCAGCATGAAAACCAGGCCTATACTGTGCCATAATATTTAAAACAACATATTTACCTAGATTATCATATATCCAATCCAGGATGGGTTTGGTACAGCATTCCACATGGTTAGGAAGTACCAGATGCCTTATGATCATGTCAGCAGATTTCCATGCTTGTTCATGATTTCTAGTAACCACCTTCCAATAATCTGGTATATTAGAAAGCCTTAATGCACAATGATCATTTCCATACTTAAAATCAGTAAGATATAAATCCACAAATCCCTCTAAAATACACATAGCCTC
Organism: Methanobacterium sp.; assembly: GCA_018263005.1. Taxonomy (GTDB): domain Archaea; phylum Methanobacteriota; class Methanobacteria; order Methanobacteriales; family Methanobacteriaceae; genus Methanobacterium_A. The sequence continues at coordinate 221,267 of JADFDH010000001.1, read as the reverse complement.
CTGAGACATGTAAAAATTACTGTTCCATACCACAGGCAGGTTCTGTTTAATTAAGCGGATGGTCTTGAGAATATAAAGCAGATGAGGGTTGGGATCTCCCCCTACAAAATTCACATTAAGAGAACCTTCTGATCTTCTACTATCAATTATTTCAGCCAGTTTCTGTTCAGATATTGGCATTCCAAGATTAGAATGCTGACTTATATCCCAGTTCTGGCAATAAACACATTTAAATGTGCATCCAGTGAAAAAAATAGTGTGACTAGGTATTAAGGGTCTTTCCTCACCCATATGAAGGAATTCAGAGGCGATTTTTGTCTCCTGTACATCACAAAATCCCTTTTCCTGATAGCGGTTAACTTTACATCTTCTTTCACAAAAAACACAATTTTTTAGTAATCTCTCCGTCAAAGCTATCTTTAAATCCAGATAAGAAAATGAAGGTTTAATCTGAGCAGATACCTTATGAGAACCTATTTGGATATGTTCTTTTCTGATCCTCTCATGCTCCTTCCATAGATCCTTTAAGGTTTCCCTATTATTTGCATTTATCAACGAGGCTTTTTTTGAGTTGGATAGTTCTTCATTTCGGTTAACTTTGAAGTAATGATCGAGTGCATCTTCCAATTTATTTAATTTTTGCCTGTGATGTTTCATCAACCTACAACCCTTAACTGAGATACCATGATCGGCTGTAACACCAGGGGACCGATCTGTCTGGTCTCTTTAGATGTGGCAAAGGCATCTTTGAATGCTTGGAAAATATTACCCGATATCATGGCCTTTTTAATAGGATCTGTGATTTCTCCATTTTCAATTTTAAATGCATTCATAGCTTCCACAGAAAAATCACCGGATATGGGATTGGCTGTATGCGCTCCTAACAAATCATATACCAATAAACCGTTTTTTACCTGTGATATTTCTTCATGTTCCCCAAATTCCAGGATTAAGTTGCTGAATCCTACATTGGGCATATCCGCATATGAAGATCTCATACCATTTCCTGTGCTCTGTACTCCTGATTTTTTTGAAGTATATAAATCATAAATAAAGTTTTTAAGAATTCCCTCTTCAATTATAACTGTTTTTTGACTGGGAACTCCTTCTCCATCGCTTTTTGAACTGTTTAACCCTTTTTTTAGTGTTCCATCATCGTATATGTTTAGTGAAGAAGCCAGAACCTGTTGATCAATTTTATCAGCGTATACGGATCTGCCTCTCTGTACATTATCTGCATTGAACGCATTCGCCAAGGTGTAAATTAGTGCAGCTGCTGCATCATAATCCAGAACTACCTTCATATCAGCAGTTTCGATTGATTTTCCTCCCCTTGAATCACGAGCTATTTGGCAGGCTTTGCTGGTAATTTGTTGAGGATCAATGTCTAGAAATCTGGATGCATCTGACTGATGGGCTGTAGAAACCCCATCACCATCAGGAATATTTACGGATATGAATCCAGAAAATAGAGTCGCTCTATCTTCACAGAAGACACCTTCAGAATTAGTTATAACAGTATTATAAGTCCCGGCTGATACGCCTCCAGAAGTTGGTTGGCAATCATCTTCTGCAGCTGTATCTATCATGGTTTTTGCAAAATCTATGGTTTCATCAATACTTAAATTTGTAATTTTTTTATCATGTAAATCTTCAACTTTTTTATATTGAGAAGGAGTTGCTAGTTGAAAATTTTCATCAACTGCATTATATTTAGCGTTGAAAACCGCGTTTTCTGCGGTTTTTTTTAGTTTTGATAAGTCTGTGGTGTAGGCAAATCCCATTCTATTATCCTGGATTACTCTAACACCCACACCATAGGAAGAGATTTCCTTAGCAAAATCTACCCTCTGGCCCTGTATATTTAAATCAATCCTATCTTCCTTTTCCACGTAGACTTCTACTAGTTCAACATGTTTTCCTGCTATATCCAGAGTTTCTTGTGCTATATTTTCTAAACTTTCCCACATACTCCTGCCTCTTTGATCCTGATCAATCCAAATTAAATATAAATTTGTTTACTGCTTCAGCCACCCCATCACCATAGGGCTTAAGGGTAATATAATCGGCTATTGATTTAAGCTGATCATCGGCATTGTTAACCGCTACCTTCAACCCGGCTACTTTAAGAAATGAAATGTCATTTTCACCATCTCCCACAGCCATGATCTCACTGGTTTGCCAACCTCTGCTTTCGGCTATAATCCTAAGTGAAGATCCTTTATCTACCAGGGGGTCGGTTAGATGAATGGCGAATTTAGTATCATAGATCTCCACATTAAAATCTTTCAGGGCTTCCTTAACCACTTCTTCTTCAATTTCTCTTCTAATAGCTACTTCAGATACTCTCTGATCAGAGAATTCAACCTTATTAATATTAAATTTGGTCTTTAAATATTCGTAAGCCCTTTGACATTCTTTGATATTTCCCAGTACCTTTTTTTCTCCCTGAAATTTAATCACGCCACCATTTTCCGCAACCTGTCCACCGGTGGTGCCTAATAATATTGATATCATATTGGTAGCGCACAATATGTTGCCTGTAACAATGATAACAGGGATTCCCATTTTTTCTGCTTTAAATATGACCTTAACCGCGTTTGAACATATCCTTCTGGTTTTATCTGTGATGGTACCATCTACATCCAGAGCTATGGCCTTGATTTTCAGTCTATTTATCAAAATATTAAACCTCATCCTTTAGTAGGAATCTAATCACTTAAATGACCCGTATCGATATGCTATATTACAAGTACCCTCTTTACTTACCATACAAGCCCCCACAGGATTAACAGGATTACATTCCTTCCGGAATAGTTTACATTCTTCCGGCCGAGCTACACCTCTCAGAATAGGTCCGCAAATACATCCAGTAACCATTTCCTGTGATTCATCAATCTCAATGTCGAATTTTTCACGGGCGTTGAACTGGGAATAATCATCTCTTATCTCATATACAGAATCAGGTATGCTGGGGAATCCTCTCCACTCTCTGCTTTTTATGTAAAAAACTTTCTCCATAAGCTCTTGTGCTTTAATATTGCCTTCTTCCCTAACTGCCCTTTTATATTCGTTTTGTACCTGGGCTTTTCCTTCTTTTATTTGTTTCAATATAAGATATACGGCGATAAGTACATCAAAGGGATTAAAACCAGCTACAACTTGGGGTATGTTGTATTTTTCTGAAAATATCTGATAAGGATTGGTGCCTATGATGGTAGATACATGTCCCGGTTCTATTAATGCGTTAAGATTAACTTCACCTGATTCTATCAGGAATTTTAAGGCTGGTGGTATTAAGCGGTGACAGGAAAGCACTGAAAAGTTCTGGGGAGGTCCGGCTACTAGTTCTGATGCTGTGGTGGGTGCTGTGGTTTCAAATCCAGCGGCCATGAAAACCACTTCATTGTCCAATTTTTCTGCCATTTCCACTGCGTTGCCAATTCCATAAACAACCCGTACATCAGCACCATCTGCTCTTGCATCAGCTAAGCAACCTTTTGATCCTGGTACTCTAAGCATATCTCCAAATGTAGCTATTGTAACCCCCTCTTTAGCCAAGTAAAGACATTCATCCACCTCTCTGGAAGGTACACAACATACTGGACATCCTGGTCCGGCCACTACTTCTACTTCTGGTGGTATCAAGGTTCTGATTCCGTGCTGCATGATGGTATGTTCATGTGATCCGCAGACATGCATTATTTTCACTGGTTGGGATATTTTCCGAATCCGTTCAACTATTTCTCTGGTTAAATTTTTCATATTGAACACCTGTCAAATTGTATGATTAAAAATATGTCCATTTATTTTACTGATTAACGTTTTAAACACGTTTATATCTGTTTGTTAGAGTTTTATTTATCACTCTCAATTAGTGATATATTATTAAGTCCCATTAAAGTACATTATTCTATAAAATAAATTTTTATTAACTGATTATCATGATCATTTTATTTAATAAAGAAATATAATATCTAAAATTTTAGCATTAAAAGATTTTAAACCGATTTTATCAAAATGATCAAATAAAAAAAAAATGATTTAATTGGAGAAAAAATGTACATCGCTGTGTTGGGTCTGGGAATGGAAGGTAAAAATGCCGTTTATTCACTTTTAGATTATGGGCATCAGGTTTATGCTTCTGATCTTGACATGAATTTGAAAGAAAAATTCAATGAATGTTATGGGGAATTAGAAATTGATCTGGGAAAGCATGACTGGAAAAAAATAAATAATGCTGATGCCATTGTTGTAAGTCCCAGTTTATGGAAACCGTCAGTATTAGAGAAGATTGTATCAAAAAATAAAATTTTATCAGACGCATTAAATAAACACAGGACCATTTTTACCATAGGAGTAACCGGAACTAACGGTAAGACCACTACTTGTTTGATGATCAAGGACATCTTAGAAAAGTCAGGTTATAAAGTCCTAATCGGCGGAAATGCTGGCGGAGGCTTCGATGGATACACTGCAATCATGTTAGAAGCCTCAGAAAATGATTATGATTATTTAATAGTGGAAGTCTGTGATATGACACTGGATTTCTGCTCCTACAATTTTGATTTTGATTTAATGGTGGTCACCAATCTGGGTTATGACCATATCAACGTACATGGTTCCATAGAAAATTATCAGGAAAAATTAAAGGAATTCCTCCATAATAAGAAGGCCATTCTTAATTTAAACGATAATAGATTAACTGAATTAAAAGATTACCCCATAAAAACCCATTACTTTGACACCTATCTTGGAGAATTAGAGTTATTCGGTAATTTCAACCGCCAAAACGCTGCCGCTGCGGCTAAAGTAGGTGAAATACTGGATATATCTGAAAATATTGTAAAAGATTCTCTCTCATCATTTGAACCAGTCTCAGGTAGAATAACAGAATTTGAATTTGGAAAATTTAATATCATTATCGGGAAAACAGATAATGTCTCAGCTCTCAATGCTGTATTAAATGAAATAAAAATAGACATCGCAATATTAGGAACACCCCGGGAACATGAATACTGGAGATTCGATATTCTCAAGGAAATAACTCATCATAACCCCCAATTAATAGGTGTATTCCCTGGACTGGGTGATACAACCGAAAAAGCTGAGAAATTATTAAGAGAAGAAGGTTACAATGGCCCTATTAAAATATTTAATAACCAAAAAGAGGTTATAGATTTCATAACCGGACAAAATGAAAATTACCAGAATATTTTCATTGGTGGAAATGGACAGGCCAAGATAATGGAAATTAAAAAGTGTTTTGAAGAAATGGCCTGATTCTGAATGACCCTAAAAATTAATATATCATTTCACAGTTTGAAGTTAGAAAAATTGTGAAATTCGGTAACCCATTATGATCTTACCATAAATTTAAATAAAAATAAATCGAATATGCTTAATAATATTAAAACTAATCAAAAGATTATAAAAACTAGGAAATAACAGGCTGTTTTATGATGTCCATCAAAGATAACAAATCCCATTTAATTGAAATTATGAAATTAAAAACCAATAATTTAAGGATGGTGGTATTTTGTCCTTCATAATAAAACACCCCATAATAATCATGGTTATATTGATCGTGATCGGTGCTGCAATGTACCCCTTAGGAGCTGTTGTAGGGAAAAACATCCCACCCCAGAATCCGGAGGAGATCAGTGCTGTTCCCATAGGGGAAACCGTCCTTAATGGTACTACTGTAGTGGATAATAATAAAATAAGGAAAGCTCCTGTTATCTATTATCCAGAATACTTGATGGATTATTATAAAAAACAAAAATATCTGGAAATCTTCACGAGTTTAACCACTGGTGCTGCTCCTACACCCATAAAAAACATCACCGGCAGCGGCATATCAAATAACGGATCTGCCGAAGGAATTAAAGGAGCAGGAATGCTGACTGTGCAGGATAATAAGTTAATGGTAACTAATCCCACTTTTGTATGGGGATATAAAGTACCTAATACTATAGCAGTTAAAACCGAAACAGGAATAGATATAAAACAAGGCGATACCACTTTAAGATCCGTAGCAGAAAAAGATTTCAACAACGACACCATTCCCCGTCAGTACATGACCCTGGATGAATTTCTAAGCTGGTTTAAAAACGTTCCAGTAGGAAATACTACAAACCTGGATTATAGTCTGTCTAACTTCAACGACGGCAGAAATATGGTCCCCGCAGATAAAATAGCCACCTACTTCGGTGAAGGTGTTTTAAAAGATATGCAAACCCATCCCTCTGACCAGCCAATAATGGCCTACAACGGAGCTCAAACTCAGGAAGTGATCAGTGAAACCTCCACGGCGATGAACTACTACGCAACCACCAGTAACATACTAAGAGCTGCTAATGCCGACCAATTCATTAAAGCCTGGAATAACACCATCATACCACCACATACCAGAGCCCATGGAAGTAATGATGTTTTTTTCACCGCAGTATATGACTCCGACCCCAACGCCACCACTAAATGGGCAGCTCATGGAACTTGCCCTCCAGGAAGGGCTTTAAGAGATGCTGTAATGGGTGCAGGATCCCCCTTACCAACTGGTATGACCATGGATTACACCGATACAATTGATAACGAAGCAGATCTAATCAGAGGCATAATAGTGGAAAATCCAAATGATTTCCCTATAAAGATAATTATATGGAGTGATGGCGGTACCAACGGAGAGGGAATGACCTCTATTTACGCCAAAGTAATTGCATTAAGACCTTAATAATATTAAAAACTATTCATATCTTTTTTTATTATTTTATTATAAAAATATCTGGTTCATATGATTTCAGCAATTATAACAGCAGCTGGCAGAAATAGGAGAATGGAAGCAGATCAGAAAAAACTAGGTTTAACAATCCAGAACAAACTTCTCCTGGACTTACAGGGGAAACCAATAATACTTAAAACACTGGATAATGTGATAAAAACAGGTGTAAATGAATCCGTACTCGTTCTTGGACATTTTGGTAATGAAATAGAAAATATTATCCCTGAATTTTCTTATAAGCATCTGAAAATAATATATAATCAGGAAAAAAATATTCAACTTTCACAGACACTACTTAATGGTGTTAATAATATTAAAAAGGGATTGTGCTTGTGCGTGGCTGCTGATCAGCCCACAGTATCCACTTTGACCATGAAAAATCTTTTGAATGTATGTCTTAAGAATCCTAATGATAATATGGTTTCAATTCTAGCTCGAGAAGAAACTGGACCTTTAAATTCGACTAAAGGTCTGGGAATGCCATTTGTATGTCATTCAGAGCTTTTGAAGAAATATTTACCCGGCAAAAATGATAATCTAAACCCCATCCTGGGTGAAATGATAAATGACGGTATACTCTTCTATGGTGTACCTCCCCAGGATGAACTGGAACTAATTAACATAAACCGCTGGAATGATTACCAGCAAATACTAAAATCAGTGAGATAATGATCCACTATGAATAAACAAAAGTTGCCAATTGAAGGTAGAATGCCTGGTCCTTGGGAAATACATTATTACACTAAAATGGGAAAAATTAATTATTTTATTAAATCAATAACTAAAAAATTCCATTCCAAATCTAATAAAGAGAGAAAAAGTAATGATTTAAATATAAAAATTATAAACTCATCAACTGGCGGAGATATCTCACAAAACACAGAAATCATGCATTATCTACCTGATAACTCATTAACACATGAAATCATCGATTATGCAAAAAAGGGAACTCCCGTGATTAGGCTGGGGGATGGATCCCAGCCCAGAGTAATGATCACCGCCGGAGTTCATGGAAATGAACTACCTCCTCAAATCGCTGCCATTAAAATAATTAAAGAGTTAAAAAAGACTGAATTAAATGGAACCATCTATATAATACCCTTCATCGCCCCCCGGGCAACTGCAGAAAACACTAAACTTTTTAATGGTGAAAATCTGAATTTGGTAGCAGATTTACCAGAAAGTGTAACTAACAATGTCTTTAAATATGCTCAAAAACAGGGTATCAGATCCCTGGGAGATTTTCACAGTACCTTCACCCATCCAGCGGAAGATTCAGTGATCTACTATACCAGTATTAATAGCGCCAGTATAGCCGTATTTGTAAATAAAAAATCAAATTCAAGACTGCTAACCCACATCATAAATCCTGGAACGTTGATTACAGTATGTAATACCAATAACATCCCCACCATAATCTGCGAAGCAGAATCACCAGACGGCACCGCATCAGCCGATAGTATAGAAGTAGCCAGGAAACAGATGAAAGCGTTTTTAGAATATCAGAGGATACTTGGATAAAATTTAATTCATAAAAAATCAGTTCATTTGTAAATTTTTTTTAAATAAAAAAAAAGAGAAAATTTTGAAATCCTTTAATTTTCTATTCCATACTGATTAAAGCATTTACCACACAACCGATGTTTTCACCATTCAAACCAACTATTACTTCATCAGGTTGTATGTCTGCATATTTACGGGAGCCACTGCAACCTAAGGTAATGTTTGGTCTTTTCCTGGTGAATGGACCGGCTACTGCATCGGCACAGATGGACTGAATACCAGCAAAGTCAGCTTCTACTCTACCGCCTAAAGTGTAAACCAGGGCCTGGGCCAATTTCATTGCCTGTGTAGGGGTGCATATCAATACTATAACATCCGGATCAAAAGTTGCCTTCTCTAGAGGTGCGTAAATTAAAGCATACATCATTTTCTCTATTTTTGGAATTTCATCCATGGTCCTCTTAGCCGATCCAAGGCTGGAAAATCTTCCTAGACTTTGGTACATCTCACCAGTTTTCACCTTTTCCGGAGCCTCGATCAACCCCAATGCAGCAGCACCTCCTTTACAAGCCTGCTCCTCACCGGTTGCATAGAAAATACTGCCATGACTAGCTTTTTGTACCAGTTCACAGTGCCGGGCACTTCCTTCAAATTTTTTTATATCTTCTGGGATATCTTCAGGTCTTAAAACAAATTTCACAGCCACTGGAGATTTAGTTAAACCTAAGTTTTCCTTGATCTCCCTAGAAATCATATCATAACCATTTACATCACAAGAAATATCTGTCATTTTTATTCACCAATTTTTTATTTATTTATCAAATTATTTAACAGTTGAGAATCATTTTATTCTTATTGGATAATAAATTTTTTAAATTAAAAATAACATTTAGATTTTGTCTTTTTTGGAGTAGAATAAAAAAAATAGAAAATAAAATTAATTTTTAATATAATAATTCAGAAAAAAGAATTATTCTGGGTTGATCCCTTTCACTAGTTCCTGGATTTTATCTTTCACTTTTGTACTGTTTTCTACCACAGTACCGGTTACTATAATGTCCGCTCCAGCATTAGCTATTCTACGGGCGGTTTCACCATCTCTTATTCCTCCCCCCACCACCAGGATTAAATCTGTTGTTCTTTTAACTTTGGCTATCATTTCTTCAGGCACATGTTGATCTGCTCCTGATCCTGCCTCTAAATAAAGCATTTTCATACCAAAGAGCTCGGCAGCCATAGCATATGCCACAGCTATATCTGGTTTGGTACGGGGTATCATCTTAGCATCTCCTACCCATCCGACGGTTCCGCCGGGCTCTACAACCAAGTATCCCATGGATAGTGTTTCTATACCTATCTTTTTTATCATAGGTGCGCCGAGGGCTTGTGCCCCTATTATCCAGTAGGGATTACTGGAATTTAGTAGACTCATAAAAAATATAGCATCTGCATATTTGCAAACACCACTGGTGTTTCCTGGAAATAGTATTATGGGCACATCTATGTTTTCATTAAGAGCCTTAGCAGTTAAATCAAGGTCAAAAGAATCTGTTGTGGATCCTCCCAACATTACACCATCTGTACCGCCAGCGATGGCCTCTTTAGCCATTTCAACAGCCCTATCTGGACTTTGCTCCTCTGGATCTAATAGTGTTAGATGCAACTTCCTGTTTTTAAGCCTTTGGACGATATAATTTTCCACATTCATCATAATCACGGTAATAAATAGTGTAAAAATAAATCATTATAAATAAAAAAGTATTGGGTATTTATAACCCAAAAATCATCCTCTCGGCTCTTTGGCCTTGTATCTCAAGCCTTTATATCCGCATTTTCTGCATGTCTTAGCGGTTGGCGGGTTTCTTGCGTTACATTTGAGACAAATCTTGATCTTGAATAATCTATTTTCTGCTTCTTCGAATCTAGCCATTATTTATCCTCCTATATAATCATTTTGAATATTTACAACTTCCATGCTTGTTTTAGCATGTGAGTAAGCTTCTAAAAGCTCGTGATTAAGCTCCAGAAAATGAGGTCCCCACTTGAATTGGGACATAATATCGATAGCAATATCTTTAAACCCCACTATATAAAAGGTTGCTGCAATAGCCTCTGCAGTGGAAAGGATGCAGGGCTTCCCATAATTGGTTGGATTAGCAGCCACCAGGAATGGTAGGGAACGATGGTTTTTACGACCCTTAAACATGACTGAAGACCGGTTAATCCTCTTCCATGAACAATCCAATGCGCTGATTCCTTTTTCTTTTATGGTTTCCCGGTCTTCGGGAGATAGTGCTTTCTCAGCGAAGGGATCCAGTATGATGGCACCGGTAGGTAACATGTTAAGTTTATTTACTACTTTAACCTTTCCCCCCCGGGCCAGACGGATGGTAGTGCATTTACGACGATCGCACTCTTCTGCATGGAATATTACAGCTTTCATATCTGTTACCAGAATAGGGGATTTTTTGTTTCAGATAAATCGAATCTTAAATAATATATGATATCGAAAATTATTTTTAAAATAATATTAGGGGCTTTATTTCTTCAATTCTTTACCTGCACTCCATGCTTTGCCTATTTTTTCTCCTAAGGTCCAGTAATTGTTATCCGGCATGGTCAGGAATATTGGATCTATTTTCTTAATGTCTGGTATATCATCGGTTAAATATTGAGGTTCTATATGTGTTTCTATGATTTCTCCTATGAAAAGTTCATTGGTGGGCATCTCCACAGTTTCCACCAATTTACACTCAATACATAGGGGACATTCATCTATCATAGGTGCTGTGAGTAATTTACCATAGAATACGTTGAATATCTCGGATTTATCGGTGTTTTTTCCTGATGTCAATCCACAATAATCTGTTTCTTTCATCATTTTCTTAGTGGGAATATTTATACTGAAGGTCTTATTTTCTTTTATTCCGGCTATGCTGTAATGAGATTTGTTCACCGCCACCCCTATTAGTGGTGGGTTAGCGTTAACTCTACTTAACCATCCTAATGCCATGAAATTAGCTTTACCATCCACTTTAGCTCCTAAAATGGACATGGGCATGATTGGAAAGATTCTGGTTCCCATTTTTACTTTTTTCATGATATCATGTTTCTTTTTTCTAATTATTCTATCAACTATTGGACCGTTCATATTCCAGTATTTTAGTAACTGCAGCTCCGGGATTTTTTATTTCCTCTACATCGTAATAACGGCCAGCAGCAGCAAGTGCCAGATCCATGTTAAATTCATGTCCAAATTTCACTGCTTTTTCAAAGTTTATTACTATGGTAGATATTTCTTTTTCCTTTAGATCAGCAGCGATCTTCAGGGCATCCTGAACTGGGCCTTCATCTATGGCTATGTTAGGCATTCCATCGGTGAGTATGATCATCATAGGGACATATTCATCCCGTAGTTTTTCCTGTTTAAGGATTTCATAACCTTTCTTCAGTCCAGATGCGAGTGGTGTGGTACCTCCCACCCTTATGTTATCTATCTGTTCCTGGAATGATGATGCCCTGCGGGTGGTGGGGATGATTATCTGTGCTTCTTCTCCTTTGAATCCCACCACGCTGATTTTATCCTGATGTCGGTTGATATCCTCCACCAGACTATTAAGAATTCCTTTGATCCTGTTGGCTTTCCTTTCGGAGAACATGGATCCACTTATATCAACTACTAATACTATGGATGCTTTTGCACCGTGTTTTCTGACTTTATGACGGATGTCCTGACTTTCTACTTTTATACTGCCCTTTGATCCTAAAGCAGCTGCTCTTAGGGTGGCATCTATTGCTACATCTCCGGAAACCTTTTCTGGTAGTTTACTTTTTATATAACGACCTTTTATCGTCTTAGAATCAACTCTTTTGCCATAGAATTTTTTTTTCTTCTTTCCCTTCATTTTGAGAAGTTTCTTAACATCCAAATCGTATTGCTCTTCTTCAACTGATGTATCCTCTTTTTCCTTGGTTTTAAGCTTCATACCCCTTTTTTTATCTCCGCCCGCTGGTGGAAGTTTTTTTTTGTTATCTTCTTCATTTTTTTGAGAAAGCTCGGATTTCGCTTTTTCCATCTTATTTTTTATTTTATCCTGGTCTAAGGATTTTTTTTGGAACCTCTCTCCCAAAACCAGCAGGGCAGCTTCTGATACATGTTCCTCGTTTACGTTGATCTGATTATGGTATGCTGCTATGGTTTTAGCGGTTTTTAAAATTGCAATATCCGCCCGATGTCCATCCACACCCATATCCATACATATCTGCGCAATTATCTCCATCAATTCACGTGAAACAGTTACATCCTTCAAGATCCTACGGGCTTTAATGATCCTTTCCTGGACTTTCTTCTGGGTATCGTCGTATTTCTTTCTAAAGGTTTGGGGATCTTCTTCAAATTCTTCCCTTCTTTCCATGATTTTTACCCTTTCTTCCAGATCCATAATGCTGCTTACTGTGATATGAAGACCTATTCTATCGGATAATTGGGGGCGTAGTTCTCCTTCAGCAGGGTTCATGGTACCTACCAGAATAAAATTTGATGGATGTGTTAAAGAAACTCCCTCTCTTTCTACTATATTCATCCCATAAGCAGCTGCGTCCAACAACACATCAACCAGATTATCATCCAATAAATTGATCTCATCCACGTATAATATGTTTCTATTTGCTTCAGCAAGTATACCCGGTTCTAAAGCCTTTATACCTTCTTTAAGGGCTTTTTCAATATTAATAGAGCCAACAACCCGGTCTTCAGTGGATCCTAGTGGTAATTCGACCACTCGCATTTTCTTATCTTCCAGTTGTATTTCACCAGATTTACAGTATTCACATAGTGATTCTTTATCCTGGGGGTCGCAGTTAAAAGGACAACCCTTGACTACAGCAATAGGAGGTAATAAGTCAGCTAAAGCCCTGACCGCAGTGGTTTTACCAGTCCCCTTATCACCTTTGATCAGCACACCTCCGATGCTCGGATTAATGGCATTTAATATTAGGGATTTTTTTATGTTTTCTTGACCTACAATAGCAGTAAATGGAAAAATAAGGTTTTTCAATCGTCTCACCATTCAATAGAAATTAAATGTACATTTATTTTCTTTTTTAATTAATTTCTTAATAATTGGAATGTAGGATATTATATGATAGTTAATGAAATAAAAATATATTGTATAAATGATCCCTTGGAAATTTTTTCATCATATTAATTATGTTGTATCAACACAAAAGATAAATAACCTCAATCACAAATACCTCAATGGTGATATAATATGTGCACTGTTGGAGGTCCCATGGCGGACATCAAAATGAAGAAACTGAAAACTAAAAGGTACCGATGCCGGGATTGTGAAAATGAGTTTAAAGGTATTGGAAAAAGAGTTGTTTGTCCTTCATGTCAGTCAGAGAACGTAGAAGAGTTAAGTTAAATCCTGATGAAATTTTATTTTTAAAGGGAAGTTCTGGAGAACTTGGCGTTGTTAAGGCAGCGAAAGATATTAACATATTTATAGGAACACCTGAAGGCGATGAAGTTGTGCAGTTTCTCCAGAGCGAAGATCTAATAGCTGTTTCTGCATTTAACACTGGTGAAAAAGCAGAAAAAGGTATTAAATGTATGATTCATCTTCTTCGTGAACAGGGGTCACCAATTATCGTATTACCCAAAAACCATCCTACATCCCGAAGACTGAAGATGGTAGTATCTTGTGGGGATTTTATAAAACTGGACTGTAATATACAACCAGGAACACATCCAGAACAGGATATTCTCTGTGCTTGTGAAGATCTCAGTGGTGTTGAAATCCATGCTGATAAAGGTGCAGTAGAAATCATTGGAAACCCAGATTTTTTAGTTAAAAAACTATGATCACCATTACTTAGAAAAAAATTCATTAAAGAAAAAAATAAATAAAATTCAAAATAGATTCATAATTCAAATAAAGGTTAATACATGTCAATTTATGATTTTTATCAAATATTCGGACAGATAGTATTTATACTAGGATTATTACTTCTAGGTTTATTATCTACCACCCTAATTTTAGGCAGATTACAAATTAAAGAAAACAGACTCATATTTCCCAAACTATTACTTTTTACAGTCGATGTTTTTTACGGGTTATTTAAAAAGTTCGCAGAAAATGTAGGAGTAGATGGGAAAATAGTAGACCAGATCGGCGTAGAAGTACGTAATAAAGTTAACGAAAAGCTATTCAGGAAAATAAAACATGAAGATAAAATTCTAGTACTTCCTCATTGCTTAAGACACGCTGATTGCCAAGCCAACCTGGATACATCAGGAATAGTTTGTCAAAATTGCAATAAATGCGTTATTGGTGTCTTAAAAAGCAAAGGAGAAGACATGGGTTATAAAGTCTTCATAATACCAGGATCACAATTCCTCAAGAAAATTGTGGAACAGAATAAATTTAAAGCCATTCTGGGAGTGGCCTGCTATCAGGATCTTAACCTGTGTATGATGAAGGTTTCTAAATTCTCAGTACAGGGAGTACCTCTGCTTCGTGATGGGTGTGTCAACACTAAAGTCGATTCTCGGGCAGTACTGGAGAAGATGGGAGCCATTCAACCAGAAGACAACCCAATGAAACTGGACTGTAGTACAGAAACTCATCGTAAAAAAACACTCTGAAGAATCTGTTATTTTTTAGGTATTTGGTTTTCCTAAATCCTAAAATCTAATTCTTTTATTTTAATTTGTTGAAAACACGAATTAATATTAATTTAATTTTTAATTCAGGGATGAAATATATCTTCGACCTTCACTTTAAAAAAAGCTGCAATTTTAAATGCCAAAGCTAAGGAAGGATCATACTTATCTCTTTCAATGGCTATGATGGTCTGTCTGGTTACACCCAGCTCATTAGCCAGTTCTTCCTGGGTTAAATCTTCCATAGCCCGGTAAACCTTCAGTTTGTTCTTCATATTATCCTTTTTATAGTATTGAATTAATATTTTCGGCTGTAATAAGTACGGGCTGAGAAATATAATATGAAACAGAATATTGCTACTGTAAATAAGGTATAACCCATGAATACAAATCGGGGATAACTATTTCTTAGGGCAATAATTACAATTGCCACCCATATTATAACTGCAGTTAGAATTCCCAATGTCATGGTGGCGGCTTTTTCATTTATCAGTTGTGTTCTTTCATCTTCCACAATCACACTGCCATCACCCTGGAAGATTTCCATTAAGTTATCACGATGTATGTATAGCACCATACTTAATGCAGTTAAAAGTATTAGTGCCAGAATAATCACGTAGACGTTTTCTAAAATTATACCTACGATCCATAACCCTGTAATAAACACCGATAAAATCTTTATAAATAGACCTGATTCAAAAATGGAAAGTATCTTTAAAATTATTCCATCTTTTGTTTCCATAATCAAACACCTTTATAAATTATCATTTAATTTTCTCACCAACAGAAAGTATCATCATATTTCTTTTTTATTTTAATCCCCGCCATAAAGTTAATTGTGCAGTGAAAACAGTTGTTAATAACTGTAGAAATGGGGAAATAAATACCATAAGAACTATCCATCCAATAAAACTAATTTTAGGATCATAGAGAATCATGGGGATTCCAAAATTAACGAAATCACCATAAGGATTTAGCAGCATATTGCTAATAGGTCCCCATATCAATAACATCCAGATAAAGGTAATTAGAGATGTATATAAAGCGAATTTTAAGCTTATAGTTAAAATATCCTTTAGATCTCTCACTGAGAGACTGGTTCGTTTAATAACATACCAGCCAACAGGAAATCCCAACAATATGCTGAATATGGGAACACCCATCCCAATTCCCACAAAAAATGTATCTAAAAGGAAGTATATGACAAATACTATTTTCAAATTAATCTTAAAGATGTCCATGTAAATAGTACTTTACATTATGTTATATGTGTTTTACTATCTGTTTAGATACAGTATCGAAACTCAATAAAAATAATAAAACGATTTAATTGTAACCCCTATAAACTATCATAGCCCATAAAAATTATAACCTCCCCACCACAAACTTTAAGTAACATGAAACTGTTGAGTGAATTAAAAATAAAACCATTTAATCAGGATCTCTACAAATTGGCCTTTCTTCACCAATCATATTCCAATGAAAATAACCTCAGTGATTGCTATGAAAGATTAGAATTTTTAGGAGACGCCGTCCTGGACCTGGTGGTTTCTGAATATTTATACAATTTGAATTCCGAGTTAACTGAAGGCCAATTAACCCGTATACGTGCCAATTATGTGTGTAAAAAAGCCCTTTATACTTATTCAATTGAATTAGGATTGGATAAATATATAAAACTAGGTGAAGGCGTGGAATTAACCTCCAGAGAAGTGAATTCCATTACAAGCGATGTATTTGAATCTTTTATCGGTGCATTATACCTGGACTTAGGTCTTGATGGGGTTAAAGAATTCCTTTACCGGACTGTCATACCCCATATAGAAAATGAAGATATCTTCTTTTATGATTATAAATCCGAATTAAAGCAAATATGCGATGGAGAAGGTATAACTATTATATATGAGCTTATAAATGAAGAAGGACCCCCCCATAATAAAAAATTCACCATGACTGTTTTGATCAATGGAAAAAACTCAGGCACAGGTGTTGGAGGAAGTAAAAAGGAAGCCGAACAGAATGCCGCTCGGATGGCTTTGAATATAGATTAAAACATTATATGGGAGCTTTTTTATAAAAAATAGTTACTTTAGTTTCTTTTATTTTCTATGACCTGTATACATTTTGTGTTCTAAAATACACTTGAAGTGTATGTCTAATTATCATAATATTACCAAAAAAAGTAAAAATGACTTTTGTGGATAATTTCCAGTCATTAATGACTGAAATCCCCCATAATACTATCTACGTTTATTCCTTTTCAAAGCATCTGGGTTGCAATGGTTGGAGATTAGGAGTAATCGCTCTGCATGAAAAAAACCTGATTGATGATTTGATAGCCTTCCAAAGTTTGATGATCGAAAAATGTTAAACCAGAGTATGGATGTGTATGTCTGGAACAGATAAGATGAAGTTCATCGATAGAATGGTGGTAGATAGTAGCTCAGTGGCATTGAAACAGACACTGGTTTATCATTACCCCAACAGGCACCAATGACTTTAGTTGCATTGTTCTTACTCCTAGAAGATAACAACTTATACATGAAAGGCACTGCAAGAACCCTTAACAATAAAATACATAAATTATATAGTGCATTTGGATTAGATACTGAAAAAATTAATAATTTATTAAAGATTTTGTGAAGTTAGTAAGTATGAGTAGAGAAAGAAAAGTATCCCGAAAAGGTATTTATAACCGTTATGAACCTTCAAACACGCCTTTAAATACATATAACATTGCAGCTTACTGGTTCATATTCAGAAGTAATGAATTGCTGGTGGAAATTAGGGATAATGACGTTCGGATTCCCTATAATAATAAATTAGAAGAACTTAATATTTCACCCATCAGAACCCAATTCCTAGGCAAATTAAAAGATAATCCTTGTTACTCCGCCGAAGTCGGTTTTAAAACAAATACACCAGAGGGGATGGAGTTTAAAGATTTAAGATCTTTATATGATGATCTGGAAGAAGACATCTTTCTTCTAGCTGGTAAGGCAATTCAAATAGTGAATTGGGATAAAAATCATCAGTACTGCGGCAGATGCGGCAACCCCACAGAAAATATCAAAGATGAAACAGCCAAAATCTGCCCAGAATGCGGATTCACCAGCCACACCCGCCTTTCACCTGCTGTGATAACCGCCATAATAAAGGATGGTAAAATATTAATGGCTAAACATTCACGTGCCACCGGTAACCCCTATGGTCTTATCGCTGGGTTTGTGGAACCTGGAGAAACCATTGAAGATGCTGTGGTAAGAGAAACATTGGAAGAAGTGGGTATAAAAGTTAAAAATATCAAATATTTCGGAAGCCAGCCCTGGCCTTTCCCCAATTCATTGATGATAGCATATACCGCTGAATATGATACTGGGGAAATTCAGGTTGATGGAAAAGAAATAATAGAAGCTCAATGGTTCACTCGTAGTGATCTGCCCAGAATACCCCATAAAATGAGCATTGCTGGTGAGCTTATAGAATGGTATATTAATAAATACCCTTGATTAAGAGATACCGCATTAAAACCATAACCCCCATCTAAAATTCTTAATAATAACCCCATTAAATGAAAACAATATTTCAATCTAATTAAACCATAAAAACAATGAAATGATTAAACGATATGTCAATGTAAAATGATTAACACCTGATCCATCTAAATTATAATAAATCAATGAAAAAATTCTCATATAAATATTTAAAAATTATTGAGAGGAGATATGTAATGAAAAAAGTTGTCTTATTATGCGCCAGTCCCCGTCCCAGTGGAAACACCTACCAAGTAATGGAAGAATGCGCGTCTGTAATAGAAGATGAAGGCTTGGAAGTGGAGATGATTCCATTTGCAGGTAAAAAAATTGATTCCTGCATCGCATGTGGAAGATGCGGAGAATTAGGACGATGCAGCCTTAAAGATGATCTAAACCCCATAATAGATATAATTAGGGATGCTGAAGGTCTTATAATAGGCTCTCCAGTATATTTCGGAACTGCCCGAGGCGATATGATGTCAGCATTGCAGAGAATCGGGATGGTTTCCAGAGCAAATGATAACTTCCTATCATGGAAAGTAGGAGGGCCAATCGCTGTTGCTCGCAGAGGAGGGCACACCGCCACACTTCAACAAATGTTGATGTTCTTCTTCATCAGCGATATGATAGTTCCTGGCTCTACCTACTGGAATATGGTATTTGGAATGGCCCCTGGAGAAGCTAAAAATGATGATGAAGGTATGGAAACCATACGCCGCTTCGCTTATAACGTAGCAACTTTGATAAAAAAAATTAATGATGATTAGAAAAATATTATTATATCTAATCTATAATTCTTTTAATGATTTACATGACCAAACAACAGCTTTACAGGAAATATGCCCACTATTACGACCTGATCTATGAAAAAATGGATCTTGAAAAGGAATCAGATTTTATAAAATGGGCTGTTTTAAAGCATAAAACCAGCACAGGAAATGAACTCCTGGATATGGCCTGTGGAACAGGTAGACACTCTTCTATGCTTAAAGATAGCTTTGAAATTCTGGGAGCGGATATTAACCAGGATATGTTAAAAATCGCCAGGGAAAAACTATCGGATGTGGAGTTTATAGAGGCTGATATGAAAGATTTAGATTTAAAAAGGGAATTTGATGTTATAATTTGCATGTTCAGCGCTATGAACTACAACCATACCCGGGAGGAGTTTGAAAAAACCATTGAAAATTTTTACAATCATCTGCATGCAGGTGGAGTTTTAATTTTCGATTTGGGAATTAATCAGGAAAACTGGATAGAAGGCCTGGTCAGCGTGGATACTGTGATTAATGATGAGGTTAAACTGGCCCGAATATGTCAATCCCACCTGGAAAATGGAATATTCAATGCTAACTTCGTTTTCTTAGTAAAAGAAAATGGAAAATTAGATTTTGACATAGACCAGCATAAACTGGGTGTTTTCCACATTGAAGAAGTGATCAATTCCCTGATAAAAATCGGATTCCAGAACTTCATATACTCCGATTTCAATAAAGACGAATGGAATATACTCTCCGGTGAAAGACCCATATTCGTAGCAGTTAAATAACTATAAAGTAAATTTGACGGTTAAATAAATCTAAAACTAATAAACATAAATTAATGTAACCAATTAAACTTTAAACTGTTAATAATTACTTTAAAATAAAAAATCTCGAGATGTATAATATGAAATTAGCTGTCGCTGCCTCAGATGATGAAAAATACGTGGAACATTTTGGTAAAGCTCAGAAATTCCTGATATATGAATTTGATGGGGAAAATATGGAATTTATAGAAACAAGAGAATCTCCTAAAGAACCTGATGAGAAACATCAATGGGGAAAATCAGTTAAGGTAATAAAGGATTCTGATGTAGTTATATGCGTTCAAATAGGTATAAATGCCAAGCCCGGACTGAAAAAGATGGGTAAAACCGTGGTGGAAGATGAAGGAACCGTTTCGGAGGTTCTAGAACGTTATGTTGAACATTATAAGTTCATGAACCGGCCTCTTAAGTTTTGAAAAAGTATCTAAAGTAATTCCTAATCTTTAGATATTATTTAGTAAGTCTCTAATAAGAGTTCGACTTCTTCTTCTAATGATAATCCGTCTAATTCTTTAATATCTGCTTTTTTAATTGCGAGGTATGCTTTGGCTAGTTTTTCGCCCAGGGCGGATAATAATACCTTATCTTCTTCGAGATCTCCAATTGCCTCTCTCAGGTTGGATGGTAGTTTCTTTATTTGTTGTTTTTCTAGTTTTGAGTAGGGAATATCTGCTGGGTCTTCTTGTAATGGCTCAGGGAGTGTCATTTTCCGTCTTATCCCGTCTAGTCCTGCTGCTATTACTGTCCCTAATGCCAGGTAGGGGTTGGATGCAGCATCCACTGTTTTTAGTTCAAAGTTTCTGATTAATCCGTCCGGATCTTTGACCACCCTGATGGCTGCTTCTCTATTATCCATTCCCCAGCACTGATATGCTCCAGACCATGCGTGGGGGATGATTCTCCTATAAGAATTGGGTATGGGTGTGGTTATGGCCATTAATGCGGGGATATGGTTTAAGATTCCGGCAATGAATTGTTCTCCCTGCTTCGATATACCATATTCACCTTCCGGTTCTGTTAATATATTCTTCCTTTCTTTATGTAGGCTCAGGTGTAGGTGGCATCCGCTTCCTGTTTGTTCTGGGAATATCTTAGGCAGGAAACTGGCTATCATTCCATTTTTGTATGCTATGGCTTTTACTGTTTCTCTATAGGCTATCTGATTATCACAGGCTTTCTTAGCATCTGTGTATTTGATGGTGATCTCCTGCTGTCCCGGCCCGGACTCGGGGTAGTACTGCTGGACCTCCATTCCCTGGTTGTGGAGTGATTTTACTATTTCTGATATGATTTCCCTGTGAATGTCCATAGCATAATCTGAGGCGAAGGGTGTGTTGTCGGTGTAGATTAATCCTGATTCATCTCTTTTTAAGAGGTAGAATTCGTTTTCAAATGCGGCTTTAACTTCAAAGCCTTCCTGGGATGTTTCTTTAATTATATTTGATAGAAATCCTCTGGGGCAGTATTCCCAATTTTCACCTTCCTTTATCATGTTCCCTATCATTCTTCCCTGCCCTGGTGAATATGGTATTGGTGTAAAGCTTGTAGGATCTCCCATTAGTTGTACTTCACCTACTGGGCTGAGTCCGCTTTCTTTAACTACGGTTCCCCTGGATGATATTGCCTGTTGGGCCTCCGAAATACCCACGTAATAATCAGAATTCTTTAAAGAGTCCTTATAGAGTGCCTTTGCCCTTATTATATTTGCATTATCACACCAAATGATGCGGATGAATTCAATATCCGTTGGTATGTTAATTTTTTTATTCATGATCTTAGTTGTAAAAAATAATTAATATAAATAATCAAACACACATTACTGAGAAAAGCACAGTAATTCTAGCAATATTTAAAATAAGTAAGTAATAATAAAAATAGTGTTCTTAAATTGAATTCTGGGAAGAAAATGGATCACAACAACAAAATAGATTACGATAATAACCTTAAAAGTGATGATTATTTCCTATATTTTGCTTATGGTTCTAATATGAGTGAGGAAAGGTTGAAAGAACGTAGAATAAGATTTGAGATGTATGATATTGGTTTTATTGAAAATATGAAATTTTTGATGAATAAAAAAAGTTTTGATGGTTCGGCTAAAGCAAATATCGTAAAGAATAATGATGAAATTGTCTGGGGAGTGCTCTATCGTATTGCTTCGGGGTTTAAACTATATCTGGATAGTATTGAGGGTAATTATCATAGCCAGATTGTTGTCGTTAAGATAAGTAAATCAACTTCAGTTAAAGCTTTAACCTATATGTCGAACTATATAACTGAAGATAAGCGAGCATATGATGATTATAAAGAAATAGTAATTAAAGGAGCTTTAGAACATAATTTACCCGAATATTATGTTAAATTTCTTAAAAAACTACCGATAAAACCAATTAAAGATATTAGGTTTTAAAAGGATAATGCCCTTTATCAACACAAGTTTTCAATTTTTAAAAAACTAATCAATGTCAATATAAAAACCTTTATATCATGAAATTCTAAATATTTCCTATCAACATACCTGGCGGTTTAATAACTTTTTAATAAGAAAACTTTTTTTAAATTGTTTGACTTATCTCAGTAAGGATCCAAACGAGATTAATAGATTATGTTAAAATTTATTATTCTGAAGGATTCGGATCAGACAATATTTATAAACTAGGAATGGAGAATTATTAATATAATTTTTCATCTTTTAAAGAACTTAAAGAATTTATATTGAATGAATAATCTTTTAAACAGATTAAGGTGATATTATGGCGAAAGCAAGACGTAGAAGAGTAAGAGATACATGGAAAGAAAAGCAATGGTATAAGATTATGACTCCTCAGGAATTTGGTGATGCAGAGATAGGAACCACCCCTGCCCGAGATCCCAATATGTTGTTGAAAAGAAGGGTGGAAAGTTCTCTCAGGGAGCTTTCCGGGGATTTTAGTAAACAGTACATTAAATTATACTTCCAGATAAAAGACGTAGCTGGAGATACAGCTAATACTAACTTCGTAGGGCATCAGGTAACCTCCGATTATGTTAGGAGTATGATAAGAAGAGGAACCAGCCGAATAGATGCAATTACTAGGGTGACTACTAAGGATGGTAAGAATATGAAAATACATGTTCTGGCCATTACCATCAAAAGAGCCAAATCTTCACAGCAGAAGTTCATCAGAGAGACCATGGAAAGGTTAGTGACCGAAGCAGCTGCCGATAAAACCTTCCGGGAACTGGTGGAGGAAATTATAACCGGCAAATTAGCATCACAAGTGTATCATGAATCCAAAAAGATCTATCCGTTGAAAAGGGTGGAAATAGTTAAAACCCGAGTAGTAGAAGAAAAAACATGATCTGGGATTAAATGTACAACCTGGAATATGTAGCACCCTATGTGGTACTCCTAGTAGTAATTGGAATGATGGTTTATGCCAGGAAAGCCATTGATCTACTAGGATCCGTTTTTATGATCATCATGGGTGTGATCATAATTTTCGCCCCTGGTGCGGGTGTGAACTGGCTCTTTTTGATATTCATATTTTTAATCTTGGGACTGGTATTCACCAGATATAAACACCAGTACAAAAAAGAAATAAAGGTTTATGAAGGCACCAGGACCATTAAAAACGTGGTTTCCAATGGTGTTGTCCCCTTCATAATGGCTGCCTTCGGAAATTACGGGGGATTTATCGGTTCCATAGCCACTGCTACTGCCGATACTATGGCCAGTGAGGTGGGAGTGACCACCACACCACGATTGATAACAACCTTAAAAAAAGTTCCCCCTGGAACTGACGGGGGAATATCCATCCCCGGAACTGCAGCAGGCATCATAGGCGCTGGTTTAATAGGTGTTTCAGCTTATCTTTTAGGTATTTATCCTGAAATCTTTAAAACACTGGAGATTGCCGTTATATCAGGTACGGTGGGTTGTTTTGTGGATAGTATTTTAGGAGCGGTTCTGGAATCCAAGGAATATCTTACAAATGAACATGTTAATCTAATAGCCACCGTATGCGGGGCTTTTATAGGCATTGGTTTGGGGTTGATTTAATTGAAAGGAATGATAATGGTAATTGATGGAATGGCAGATCGGCCTTTGAAAGAATTAGGATATAAAACACCACTTGAAGCCGCTGAAACGCCTAATATGGATAAATTAGCGGATGAAGGAATTTGCGGAATAATGGATCCTATTAAACCAGGGATTCGTGCAGGAAGTGACACTTCCCATATATCAATTTTGGGGTATGACCCGTACAAGGTATATACCGGTCGCGGACCGTTTGAAGCAGCAGGTGTTGGTGTAGACGTTCTAGAAGGAGACATAGCCTTTCGATGTAATTTCTCAACTGCTGATGATGAGGGGATTATTATTGACCGGCGTGCAGGCCGCATCAGGGAAGGAACAGATGAGCTAGCCGATGCCATAAATTCCATAACTCTAGAAGATGATACAACAAAGATAATATTCAAAGAATCAACGGGACATAGGGCTGTTTTGGTTTTAAGGGGCGAGGGTTTATCAGATCAGGTGAGCGCTGCTGATCCTAAATATGATGGGAAGAAATGGACCAGAGTCCAGGCTCTTGATGATTCACCGCAGGCAACAAAAACTGCAGGTATATTAAATGAGGTAGTGGAAAAATCTTATCATCTACTGAAAAACCATCCCCTTAACCAGGAAAGGATAAAAAACGGTGAGAACCCAGCTAATATCATATTACCACGTGGTGCGGGTGCAGTGCCGCATGTTCAGGCCTTTTCAGAAAAATACGGTTTAAAAGCTGCATGTATAGCTGAAACAGGCCTTATAAAAGGTATTGGGAAAATCGTAGGGATGGACATCATCGACATAGAGGGTGCAACTGGTGGTATTGACACCAATCTAGATAATATAGCTCAGGGCATCCTGGATACTTCATATAAAGATTATGAATTCCTTTTAATTAATATAGACGGTGCAGATGAGGCTGGCCATGATGGTAACGCTCGAGACAAGTTAGAATTCATCGAAAAAGCAGATGAAGTTGTGGGTAAGCTCAGTGAATTGGATGATTTCTATTTTATACTGACTGCTGATCATTCAACCCCCATATCTGTGAAGGACCATACTGGTGATCCTGTACCCCTAGTAATCAGTGGCCCTGAAATCAGAGTCGATGATGTGAAGACTTTCAATGAAAGATCTGCAACTAATGGTGGTCTTTGTAGAATCAGAGGATCAGATATTATGAATGTACTTATGGACCTTATGAATAAATCAACTAAATTTGGAGCATGATCCATATGGATTCCCATGATGATAAAAAACAAAGACTTTTCGGAACTTCCGGTATCCGTGGGAAAATAGGCCATGCCATAACCAGTGAACTGGCGCTAAAGATGGGCCGAGCATTATCTACTCTACTTGGACCAGGATGTAAGGTGGTGGTGGGCTATGATAGTAGGACTTCCAATCATATGCTGGAAAGGGCGTTATCTGCAGGTATATTAGAAGGAGGGTGTGATGTACTGCTTCTGGGATTGGCACCTACTCCTCTGGTGGGCTATGCCACGAAGAAATTGGGTGCCGATGCTGGGGTGATGATCACTGCATCCCATAATCCTCCCCAGGACAACGGTCTGAAGGTTTGGAATAGTGATGGAATGGCTTATCGTCCCCATCAGGAAGAAGCTCTTGAAGAGATAGTATTCAATGGAAAATTCTCCCTTGCCCCATGGGATAGCATAGGGAAAGTAGAAGACATTAGACATATATCAAAGGAATATGTCAATGATTTACTTAATTTTGTGAAGATAGAGCCAGGTTTAAAGGTAGTAGTGGATTGTGCCAATGGTGCGGCATCCTATTTATCGCCATTTTTACTTAGAAAGGCAGGTTGTGATGTTATAACACTCAACTCTCAGCCTGATGGTTTTTTCCCGGGCAGGATGCCCGAGCCATCAGCTGCCAATCTGCAGGATTTGATGAGAATGGTGAAGGCAACCAATGCCGATATGGGAATCGCCCATGATGGTGATGCTGATAGAATGGTAGCGGTAGATGAAAATGGTGAATTCGCTGATTTTGATAAATTACTATCCTTAATTGCGAGTGAAATAGGAGGATGTGTAGTTACTACTGTAGATGCATCAAGCTCCATAGATATGGCTCTTGAAGGTAAAGGAAAGGTAATACGAACTAAGGTTGGTGATGTACACGTTGCAGATGCTATTGAAAAATATAATGCTTCTTTTGGTGGAGAACCGTCAGGAACTTGGATACACCCTGATTTCTGCATGTGTCCAGATGGTATATTATCTGCTCTTAAGTTAATAGCCTTAGTTAAGAATAAAGGACCGTTATCCAAGCTTTTAGAAGATATACCCAGTTTTCCCACTATGCGAGAAGTTATAAATTGTCAGGAATCACAGAAAACTGATATTATGGAGAAAACTAAAGAAGATTTCCCTCATCTTTTTTCAGATGTATCAGAGTCTAATCTAAAAGATGGAGTTAGGTTATCTCTGGAAAATGGTGGTTGGGTTTTAATAAGACCTTCCGGTACAGAATCATATATAAGAATTACTCTAGGCGGCAGGACCACTGAAGAAGCTCAGGAAATTATGGATAAGTCCAAGAAATTCTTAGGAGAGTTAATATGAAGGGAGTTATATTAACCGCTGGTGAGGGTACCAGAATGCGTCCCCTTACATTAAGTAGACCTAAAACCATGGTTGCTGTGGGGGGTAAGCCTATTCTGCAGTATAATGTAGATGCTTTGAAGGAAGCAGGAATCGAAGATATAACCATGATCGTAGGTTACCATGAAGAGATCATAAAGGATTTCTTCAAGGATGGGACGGATTTTGGAGTTAATATTAGTTACATAACCCAGAATGAAAGATTAGGAACTGCCCATGCGATAGGAAAACTGGAAGGAACATTTAAAGGCGCATTTATAATTTTAAATGGAGATATAATAGTAGATTCACAGTTAATTAAAGACCTTATTACTAAACACAGAAGAGAAGATGCTCGTACAATATTAACTCTAACCAAAGTAGATGATCCTACAAACTTCGGAGTTGTGGAACTGGATGGAGATAAAATAATAAATTTAGTGGAAAAACCGGACCCTGGGCAGGCTCCCAGTAACCTGATAAACGCAGGTATATACCTCTTTGATGATAACATCTTCTGGGCGATTGGAAAGACGGATAAATCGACTCGTGGAGAATATGAAATAACTGACTCCATTAAAATCCAAATAACCCATAATGAAACCGTATTAGGTCTAGAGTCCAAGGACCGATGGGTTGATATTGGTCGGCCCTGGGAAATCCTGGATGTTAACCAGCATTACCTAGAACTGATGGAATCTGAAATCCAGGGAGAAGTGGAGGAAGGAGTAACTATAAACGGTCCTATTTTCCTAGGGAAAAACAGCATCATCAGAAGCGGCTCCTATATCATGGGCCCGGTACGTATTGGTGATGATTGTGACATAGGTCCAAATTCGTTTCTAAGAAAACACACCTGCCTCGGTGATGAGGTAAGGGTGGGAAATGCAGTTGAAATTAAAAATTCCATCGTAATGGACGGTACCAACATCAACCATCTTTCCTATGTAGGAGACTCCATAATAGGTGCCAACTGTAATATTGCAGCCGGGACCAACATCGCTAATCTAAGATTTGATGATGGAAATATCAAATTAACAGTTAAAGGGAACAGGATCGATTCTGGAAGGAGGAAATTAGGTGTGATCTTCGCCGATGGTGTTAAAACAGGTATCAATACCAGCTTCAACCCCGGTGTAAAGGTAGGTTTAAATTCCAGGATAGGTGCTGGTGCCATAATCAGTAAAGATATACCATCCCATAAGATTATAATACCTGAACAGCAGCAAATAATTCTAAATAATGAAAAATAACCAATATTTTTATTTGAAACAGGAAAAATGATTCATCCACAAGTTAGAATATTCAATGGTGCTAGGATAATTGGTAAAGTAGATATAGGTCAAAATTCATCCGTATGGCATAATGCTATTATAAGGGGAGATATTGAATCTATATCCATAGGAGAATATTCAAACATTCAAGACAACTGCGTATTACATACTTCCAAAGGTTTTCCCATTGATATTGGTAGTTATGTTTCTGTAGGACATGCTGCCGTGTTACATGGAACTATTATAGAGGACAACTGCCTCATCGGGATGAATTCCACCCTATTGAATGGCAGTTATATCGGTAAAAACAGCATAGTAGGGGCTGGTACTGTGATCACGGAAGGTAAGAAGTATACTGAAGGAAGTTTGATATTGGGGATGCCTGGAAAACTTATCCGCCAATTAAAACTCCATGAAATAGAATCAATCAAAGATAATTCTATCCGCTATGCTGAACTGGCCAAATCCAGCAAAGATTAAAAAAAATGTTATAGTTGATGATAATTATGAAAATGAAAAAAGAGGTTCTCGAACTCGATCCCTACATCCCCGGCAGATCCATAAAAGAGATAGCCAGAGATTATGATTTATATCCGGATGAGATAATTAAACTTGGTTCTAATGAAAATCCATTAGGAACATCTTCTAAAGCTGTGGATGCTGTAGCTAATGAGCTTAAATTAATGTATAGATATCCTGAATCTGATTTAAAAGAATTAACTAATTCAGTTGCTTCATATTCTGGGGTATCTTCAGAACAGGTTATTTTAGGGGGTGATGGTGCTGATGAGATACTAGATGTTCTGGGGAAGACTCTTATTGAACCAGGAGATGAATTCATCATAACCCTTCCCACATACACCTACTATGAATTCACCCTTAAAATCCATGGAGCAGTTCCAGTATATGCAAAATGGGACATGCCCGAAAATAAGGTTAATATAGATTCTATACTGGATTCAATCAATTCCAGGACAAAAATTATCTTCTTATGCACCCCTAACAACCCGACCGGGGGAATAATTGAAAAAGAGGATATAAAAAAGATATTAGAAAGTACAGATTCTCTGGTGGTGGTTGATGAAGCGTACTTTGAATTTTCCGGAGAAAATAACTCAGACCTGATAAATGATTATGATAATGTATTTATACTGCGTACTTTCTCCAAAGTTATGGGATTAGCGGGTATGAGAATCGGCTATGGTCTGGGTAACTCCAGATTAATTGGATATATGAAACGAGTTAAACCGGTTTTCAGTCTCACCAGACCATCTCAAATCGCAGCAAAGGCAACTCTAGATGATAAAGATTACATCAGCGAATCGACCCGTGTTTCAATTGAAAGTCGTGACTATCTATATCGAGAATTATCTAAAATACCCCAATTAGACGTATACGAGTCAAAGGCAAATTATTTACTGGTGGACATTCGCAGGACAGGTATGGATTCCACATTAATATGTGAAAAGTTATTAGAAAGAGGAATTATAGTTAGGGACTGCCGATCGTTCCGTGGTCTGGATGATTACTGGATCAGGGTTAGCGTGGGTACTTTAAAAGAGGATGAGAAGTTTATAAGTGTTTTAAAACAGATAATTGGATGAGAATAGTATGATCATCGGTGGCATGCTGGTTTCTACGGTAGAATATCCTGGTTATATATCTATGGTGATTTTTACAGGAGGATGTCTTCTAAGATGTCCCTATTGCCATAATCCGGAACTTATAACGGGTGGAGAGCAGGTTAATTTGCGGGAAATTAAAGAGGAGATCGATGATTCACAGGAATTCATAGATAGCCTGGTTTTAACCGGAGGAGAGCCATTAATCCAGTATGATGAACTTGAAAAAATTATTAAGCATGCAAAAGTATCCAAGTTAAAGTTTAAACTCGACACCAACGGATGTTATCCAGAAAGACTAAAGAAAATCATTAAATATGTAGATTACGTTGCTCTGGATGTTAAAGCTCCCTTCAATTCGTATGAAAAAATAATAGGAGCACCTATAGGGGAGGATGTGAAAAAAAGCATGAAAATAGCTTATAATTCCCCTAACACATTCTTAGAGTGCAGAACCACCTATGTACCGGGACTTCTAAATAAAGAGGATATACTGAATATTTCTAAAAATATCACCTGTAATTTATATACCATCCAACAATTCAGAAATCGAGTTGTTTTAGATGATAAATTAAAGCAAACAAATAATCCGACAAGAAAGGAATTAATGGAGTTAGCACAGCTGGCTAAAAACTATGTGGATAAGTTGATGATTAAAACCAGTGAATTTGGAAATGAAATTGTAAAATAACTATAATAAAAGAGAATTTATCTGGAGGGTCTCTATACCTATTCTATTATTCGGAAGCAATCATATAGATCTGATAACTGGCGAAAAAACCACTACCATAAGGAAATTATGGAAAAAACCCCTTAATGTAGGAGACAGACTGCATTGCTACTGGAATCTGGTTTCTAAAGAGAGAAAAAAATTATTTGAAGCGGAGATCACCGAAGTAGAGGTAGTGGAGTATAAAGATCTTATCAAAAATAAAGAACTGGCACGTGAAGAGGGTTATAAAGATGTTGAAGAGCTTCAAAAGGAATTTAAAAGAATATACCCCCAATTATATGATGATACCCAGTTTCAAGTTATAAGATTCCGTAAACTTCCTCTTGAGAAATGGGAAGGTAAAAAGATAGATGAAAAAGCAATGGTTACAAAAAGGGCAGACATATTATTCGATGTAGGTAAATTTGAAGATTCAGTACGATGTTATTCTGCTGCCCTTCGTTTTGATCCTGATGATGTCTACCTCTTGAACCGTAAAGGGGATAACCTATCAAGATTAGGACGTTTCAAGGATGCCCTGGAGTGTTACGATAATGCGCTTAAAAATGATCCGGATAATGCTTTTATTTGGAATAATAAGGCCATAGCTCTTTTAAATTCTAATAAAGCAAAGGAAGCCTTAAAAGCCAGTGACAAAGCACTTGTTTTGAATCCCGAAAACCTAATTATACTTTACTGGAGGGGTTTTATACTGGAAATGTTGGGAAGGTTCAATCAGGCACTGTCCTGTTATGATAAGATACTGGAAATAAATCCTGATGACCCTGATGTATGGAATGCCCGGGGAAACATTTTAACCGAAATGGACCGGGCGGATGAAGCATTAGAATCTTATGATCGTAGCCTGGAACTCTGTCTGGATGAAGCTATGGATGCATCCACCTGGAACCGTAAAGGTAATGCTTTAATGGAGTTATCAAGATTCGATGAAGCCGCTGATTGTTACAAAAAAGCATCAGCACTCGATCCAGGTAATGATATAATTTTAAGTAATAAAGGAGTGGCTTATATTGAAATGGGATGTTTCAAAGAGGCCATGGAATGTTTTCGAAAAGCTTTGATGATTAACCCTACCAATGAGGATGCTAAAATATTAAGAGATGAGTGTCTGGAAAATTTATAAAAATTACTCTAATCATTCTATTTAATGTTTTATTTATCTAAAATCCGGGACATAAAAGAATGAATCAATAAAACTATTAAAAAAGGGACAAATATAAGTGTATGGATTCTAAATGCTAAATCCTTACTTAAAAAGCCAATAGTAATTGTATTGATTATCTGATAATAGGAAATGCCCAGTCCTGAGACAATGACCATAGCAACCAGGATAATAAGGATTAAATGCACCGTTTTTTTTAAAGTTTTTTTATCCATTTTAGATCATTATTTTAGATAATTTTGATTTAAATCTCCGCTGTCTGAGAACCCTCTGCTCTCCCAATAACCTTGATAACTGCTGTTGTTGGTGATCTCTATTTTTATTATCCATTTAATCCATTTATATCCCCACTTACTCTCTGCAACTAATTGGAAAGGGTATCCGCGTTCAGGAGGCAGAGTAGCATTGTTCATTTTAAAGGCCAGGAGTATTTGGTTATTCTGAAGATATTCCAGGGGAACTGATGTGGTATAATTATCATAAGCATAAAAAATCACAGTATTAGAACCGTTAAGTGGTTTGGAATCCTTAATTAAATCATAGATCAATATTCCCTTCCAGAGGATTGTTGCATCCCACCCCTCCACACAATGTAATGTAACTACTTTTTCATAATTCTGTCGGTTAACAATCTCATAATAAGTGTAATTACGGGGATTTTGAACCATTCCCGTTACTTCAAGACGGTAATTTGTAGAATTTATGTATTGAGGACCTTTAATAGAATTTTCACGGAAATCATTAACTGATGAGAGTTTTTGTCCCTGATATTCCCTTACTTCAACTGCGTCCAATTTTATTGTCTGATTTTTGGTATATTCAACCCAGATGAAGGTGACTGAAATTAAAAAAATAATGAATACCAGAATTATTAATTTTTTACTCATAATACAACCGTAATGAAGTTTAGTTTAAATATAATATACTCATTGTGAAAATTTATTTAAATCCTATCAATATTATATCATACCTAAAATTTAACTTAACCCCCGAACAAATTCCTAGACCTCCAAGTTTAAATACCAGGAACATCTATCTTTCCAGGAACATCGGCCACAGATGTCCTCCACATCTTCAATCGTGTTTATTACTTCTTTTACTTGGGAGAATAAATTTTTAACCTGTCCAATATGGCCATCGGCTATACCCATTTTTTTTAGGACTTGGATATCCATGCTCTTTATGGAATTGGAATGTAAATATCGATTACAGCATCCTCCCTCTAAATGAGGGCACCTTTCACATATTACATCTGCCTCTGCCACTACTTCGAGACAGGAATAAGGATGGTTTTTTAAAAATTTAATGACATTTTCCAGGTTAATCAGAAATTTACGACTGTAACCGTAACCCTGAAACCCTTGTATGCATAAAAGATGGTGAGCTCTGATTTTGATTACTTCAGAATATCCAGTACCGTGATTTTCCAATTTCTTCCCCATTAATGTCTTTTTTCGGAGTTATGGCTTTTGTTAAAGCAGCTGCACCGCCAATCTTAAACAGATCACCAACTATAAATGGTATAAAACCCATTATTAGCAGATCCCAAATTCCTGGTGTGGTTCCTGTTACTGATTGGATCCAGATTCCCAGCATAATTAAACCAGGTATATATATCAGTATAAAATTGGCAAATAGCATTAACCCAGTCATGGGAATGAATTTCCGGGACTCTAAATACTTATCAGTGAAGTATCCTAAAAAAAGTGCCGCCAATATAAATCCAATTAGATATCCTGCGTTCGCAGTGAATAGAACCATGAATCCACCAGTCATTCCAGCAAACCATGGAACACCCAATAAACCCACAAATAAATATAATGCTTGGCTAATACCACCCCAGTACCTTCCCAATAATATACCTGCCATTAAAACCGCGAAGGTTTGTCCAGTAACCGGTACAGGAGTCCAGGGTAGTGTTATTATAATTTGAGCCATAATACCAGTGAAACATGCTACTAAAAATGCTAAGACAACTTTATTTATAAGAGAAGTGTTAGAACGCCATTTGAATAAATTTTCCCTTTTTTCAAAATAGTTATTAATGGTTATTTCCATTTATAATCCCTCCTATCCAATCAAATTCTTTGAATTTAGCTTGCATTACAATTTTTATCATATCTAACCGTTTTAATAATTTTATTTGAATGAAAAAAGCTTTTTAATCAATGAAAATACTTTTTATTAGTTCCTTTATTTATTAGGTTCAGATATTATTTATATTATATACATTTCACCCCACATGAAAAAATTAAAAATCATTTTATAAAATCAAATACCTATTTGAAACCTTTATTTACCCCATCTTATCATATATGAATGTGATTTGCATCAAATTCTCGGGATAAGGCTGGAAAAAGGTTTGTTTATCCAGATATTCCACATCGAATCGTAGAATCCAGGATTTGATTAAGTTTATATTAACCAGTAGAGGTATACGTCCTTCCCTATATTTTTCAAGATTATCTAAAAAGAATGATTTTTCAGCAGAGGACAATTTCTTGGAAAAATATCCCAGGGCATGCATTAAAACATTGATATTTGAAGAAACATGAGGATCCTTAGAAAGTAAATGAACCAATAATTTACCATAATCATTCTTAACACCATCCAGTGATAATTTACCATCAGAAAGTAATTTACCCATCTTTCTAGCGATTTCCTGGTTGAAAGCAAGTAGTAACAGCTTATTTCTGGTATGGAATTCTATCATATCATGAAAAGAACCTTCAATTTTTATTTTACGAAAATCAGCCAGGGTAAATATCTTGGTTAAAAAATTCTCCCTGATTATCAGATTTCTAAGCCTCCCCTCATCTTCCAAGGGAAGATATGGGAATTTATTTATTACCATCTGGGCAAAAAGACCCACACCATCCCTTACTGCACCAGCGTTCTCCAACCCATAATAGCGTTTAACATTTTTAATACCGCAAGAAGGTGATCTGTTTTTAAGAATGAAACCGTCAACATCCTTTAAATTTGTAAGAAATTCATTTGAAAAATCATTCATTTTACTGGTGAGATCTGACCCGGTGGATGGTTGTAAGAGACTTGTATTCTCCTTATCCCTTACCAATCTCACCGGATCCCTGGGGATTCCCAAACCAATCTCCACCTCAGGGCATACCGGACGGAATATAGCATATTCCTTTAGATTCTCCACTACTTTACTACTGATGATCAACGCATTATAACGGCAAGGCTCAAATTCAATGCATTTACTACTGACGATTATGGGTTTTTCGAATTGTCTCAATCTAGAACTACCTCTGCATGATTATTTTTTTTGAATTAAAACTGGGAGGACTAGAATGTTATTAGATGGAAAAAATTTATCAAAGATATAATTTCACTTAGTTTATGCTTAAAATGGATAAGAAAAAATTTTGGTTGATTTTAAAACATATTCAGCCTAATTTGGCCTTATCATAAACATTTTTAAGGGTTTTCATATCCACACTGGTGTATATTTGGGTTGTTGATAGGTTGGAATGTCCTAGAAGTTGTTGTATGGCCCTGATATCAACACCATTTTTTAAGAGGTGGGTGGCAAATGAATGTCTTAGTATATGTGGAGTTACCTTCTTCTTGATACCCGCCACCCGGGCGTAGTCTTTGATCATCATCTGCACGTAACGGGGTGTAAGGTGTTTATGGTATCGGTTGATGAAGAGATATTCACTATCATCGTCTCGTTGGGCCAGATAATCCTCGATGAGTACTTTGGTGTTACCATCGAACAGGACTAACCTGTCTTTTTCTCCTTTTCCCCGGATCCTTATGGTTCTTTCATGTAGATCCACACTATCGATCTGTAGGGTGACCAGTTCAGAGACTCTTAAGCCTGATGAATATAGTAGAGCTAGAATTAATTTATTACGTCTCCTTAAAAATTCTGCATACGCCTTAGGCGGGCCTATGGTCTGATAATCATCCAATGCATTTATCAAACGTTGAACTTCATCTTCATTTAATGATTTAGGCAGAGTTTTTGTTCTTTTAGGAGTTTTAACCTCTTTAAGAACCCCTATACTGGCGAATTCGAAGAATTTCTTCAATACTACTGTGACCAGGTAAATATAATTCTGTGATACTTTTTTATCCCTTTTAAGAAATCCTATGTATTTCTTAAATGATCTTAGAATCATTCTTTCATCGTGGATTTCTTTTTCTTCTTTTAAGAATTTATAGAAGTTATTTATTATGGATTTATAGGTCTTAATTGTATTTAGGGAGTAATTTCTTATTTCTAATTCAAAAAGATAGTCCTCTAACATCTCTGGAAAGTCATAAACATCTAGGATGTTTTTCCGGTTGATGTGTTCTTCACCGGCTATTATATTTTGCAAACTCTATTCTCCCCTAATGATTGAGTGCTTCCTTATTGTTTAGGAATTAAGTCTCTCTAAAATATTTATTACTAGACTTATATTTATATTCTGGTATTTTGATGAACTTAATAAAAAAAATAAACAAAATAATTTTTCATATATTTAAAAGCAGTTAGATTTCCTAATAAACTACGTTTTTATTGGTTCTGGTTAATTAAGTAATAATTATTTAATAGAAAGTATTATATATGGGTTATTGATAACTAACTAGTGTGCCAGATATTAGAAAAAATTAGTAAACAAATTCAGAGGGTTGAATTAAATGAATGGTATAAATAACCTGTTTAATTATAAAAAGATTATTATGTTTATTTTCTCTATTCTAATGGTTTTAATATTGTTGAATGGTGTTTCTGCAACTAACATAACTGTAGATGAAGTTAGTGCTGGTTCCTTAGGAGTCAAAAATTACACTGATACAACAAATAAAATACCGTCCTATGTTACAGTAAATGGTAAAAACAGCACCACATCCTCATTTTTAAACACACTAACCAAAACCGTGGTCCAGGTTAACCAAAACAATAATAACCCCATTAATATCAGCAATGTAAATCCACCCACCAATCCTTCTGGTTCAGCCACAGGCACCATGTACAAATCCGAATATATCAGCATCGCTAACAATATTAAAACATTTATAACCTCCAACGGCCGAGTTCCTAACTATGCCTCCAGCTCCATTGGTAATATCCGATATGAATCCCTATTTTACATGTACACTAAGATTATGGATTTTTACAAAACAAATGACAGACTACCCAATTACGTAACTGTGACTAATATAGTGGGAATCAGCACTGGAGGAGTAGTAATTCAACCACAAGATAGCACACCTCCCACAGTAACCGTTGATCTGGCCAGTGGCTGTTACAACACCATCAAAACTGTGACAATAACAGCCACTGATAATGCGGATCCCAATCCGCTGATTCATTATAGTTTGGATAATGGTTCCTTGTGGAGTAATATGGTTAATGCTGTTACTTTGAATCTTAGTCAGGGTGTGACGAATTTAAAATTCTACGCCCATGATGCATTGGGTAATGTTGCTGCTACTCAAAGTAGAAGCTATACTATTGATACCACCGCTCCTTATGTGGATGTGAGTTGTGGTTCGGGTGTGTATAGTTCTGCGCAAAGTATTACTTTAACTGTTTATGATAATCTGGATATTCAACCAATTGTTTATTATACTCTTAACGGTGCCACACCCACCACTTCCAGTGCCAAATATACCGTGCCGTTTAATATTTCCACCACTAAAACTTTGAAATTCATAGCAGTAGATGCAGCGGGCAACCAATCCCCCATACAGACGGTATACTATATTTTCTCACCAGTGGGAAACATCGATACCGGCAGGGGTTATTCTAATATTCAAAGCGCCATAAATGATTCTTCAACCCTGGATGGGCATACCATAGAAGTAATAGGTGGTACATACAATGAGAATATGATAATAAACAAAAAATTAACTATTAAAACAGCGTCTTCTGCAGATACGGTTACGATTCATGCTGTTAATTCTTCAAGTCCGGTTTTTACTATTCTTGCTGGTGGTAGTGAATCTCTGATACAGGGTTTTGTTATTACCGGAGCTGTTAATAGCTATGGAATACTTTTGAATGGATGTTCAAACTGCACCATCAATAGTAACACCATAACCAATAATTATTTCGGAATCCTTACTAATACTATCAAAACCGAGAATAATACTATAATAAACAATAATATAACCCTTAATCAAATGCTGGGATTGGGTACTTGGAACAGTGATAATTGTGTGATTTATGGGAACACCATCACCTATAATGGATATGGCGGGATAACTCTCTTTGATTCAAACAACTGTATTATTCATACCAACCTGATAATGGACAATAATAGTCCGGGCAATGATAGTTCTGGAATTTTAATTTCAGGTTCAAACAACACAATAATTCAGAATAATCTCATCCCGGGAAATATGTATGGATTATATATTGACTATTGCGATAATTGTACAGTTTACGGGAACCTAATAACTCAAGGTATCGTTGGAATATACGCTGATTACTCATCAGCCGACATCAATTTTAACAGAATCGCTTCAAACATTAATTATGAGCTTATTAATGAGTATGGAAATGTAGATGCGACAAATAACTGGTGGGGGTCAAATAGTAATCCAATGAATTTAGGTGAAATTTTACTGAATAATGGATACGTGGATTATAATCCATGGCTTATATTGGGTGTTGATCCTGTTTCGGTTAAT
The DNA here is from genome assembly GCA_018263005.1 of Methanobacterium sp. Taxonomy (GTDB): domain Archaea; phylum Methanobacteriota; class Methanobacteria; order Methanobacteriales; family Methanobacteriaceae; genus Methanobacterium_A. Next base: position 183,093 of record JADFDH010000001.1, on the reverse strand, counting down.
TCTGGTGGAAATGCCAGCATAAACGCTGATTTAACCCATAATAATCTGGGAGAGGATACTTCATCTCTGGGGCATGTTATAAAAGGCATACCTATAACTTTCAGTACAAATTATGGGACGATTACCAGTTCGGCCCTTACCTTTAATGGGCAGGCTGAAGCTATCTTGAATCTAGGCACTACAGAATCTCGGACGGTCACTGTTTCTGCTTCTCTGGATAATCAGACCGTGTCCAGGCAGCTGGTTATAGCCTCTGGTACAGCAGCACTGAACATCACCAGCAAAGCCCTGAATAGTACCACTAATCAGCCTATCAATATAACATATAATACGTCCTTAAATAGTTCAGTAACCTGGATCAGTGTCCTCTGGAGGAACACCAACATATTCAACGGTGAACTGCAAATAATAGTAAACGGAAATGTAGTAAACAATACAGAGTATATTAACCCTGCCTATAAAACCTGGAAGAACAGCTATCGTAGTGATGTTTTCAGAGCAATTATATATGCAAACAACTACATACTACAGGATGGAATGGACCCTGAAGCAATACCAGCAAGCTTCTGGAACGACCTAAAATCATTATACAGTTTAACCAGCGCAGAACTCCAGTTCATCAAGAACCACCGACTAGAATTCATCGACAACCTAACAGTTAACTTATCCTATCCTGGTGCAGATGCACCAGCTATGACAGTTACTGATCCCGAAACCAACAATACAATACCTCTTAACTTCACAGGAAATACTGTACACCGGACAAGCCCTATCATGTATCTGGATGGCTTATCCGCAGGTTATGAGGGTGTTAAAAGTTTCGCTATTGCCACCAGCAAAGTTAATGATAACATTGCCCAGTACTGGGCTGAACAAAAAAATGTCTACCCTGTGGGTGGGATGAAAGCTGCTTACGGAACTTTCTTCACAGCCCTGATGATGATTTACTGCCATGATATCTTGGCGGATACAGCAACAAGTGAGTTTGATGTTACTTGGACGAGAACACATCCTGCAGCTGTTTCAGTAAGTGATGATGCCTATCAAACCTACCTGACCCTAGAATGTGACCATAGTATGGGAATGACAGTTATAGGATCACTTAAAAATACAATACTCTTCAACTCGACATGTTCCTCCCAAATATCCACCATTGAATATGGGATCATGCGAAACTTAGATTTCATTTATCAATATAGCACGGTTTCCATGGACGTAATGGGATCTGTTGCGCAGGATATGTTTTATGCATTCTGGATCGGGACAGATATGGAGTTATTCTCACATAACGGTTGGACTGTTATAAAACTTATAGGTCGTGACGATCTGATATTACTATATGACCCGGAAACGGGTATTATGAGGGATATTAACACGTTCAATGGTTTTTACGGTGCGTACTGCTTCCATGACCAGATTACGGAGTTGTCTTATGATTTCTTTGCCGGAGTTAAAAACAATACGTCTGATTATAGAGACTGGGTAAATGAAATTGTTGAAGATTTCAGCCGATGGCTCAACCCTCCAGGAATGCTATATAACTGGGAAAATGAACAACATATAGCTATTGGTGCTGGGAAGATTGGAATATATTTGTGGGCATCAGTTGTTATGGGAACTTTTAGTGGACCATACGGTGCTGCAGGTGTCTTGGTTGGAGGCTATTACCACTTATTTATTGGAGGTATGCAAGAGATTCAAGATTATTGGAATAATCCTGCTTGGATTCCAGAATAATCTAACTGCCCAAATTGTAAAAATGTTAAATATGTAATTTAGATAGGAGTGAATAAAGTTGAAAAAATATGAAAAAAAAGTTAATATATATTTAATCCAAATTATCATGGTTATTATTGGGTTAACATTGCTTTTAAATTTCTTATTCAGATTTTTAAGCACTAAATCCTATTTAGATCTCTTTCTTTTCCTTCCATTATTCATAATTGTAGCAGGAGTATTCATAAATAAGATTTATTCATCTAAAAGATTTTTCACGGCATGTATATGCATAATCGCGCTTCAAATAGTAATATGGATATTATCATATCTATATTCGCCTTTTGATCTATCAATAGAATTTTATACTCAACTAGGAGCATTGATCCTTATATTATTATTACTTATGCATATTAAGAGAAAAAAGCTTCAAAAAGGGTCAGAGTTGAAGCATACGAATCAAAGCGACTGATTTGAATAATGACATATAATCTTGTAAAAGCACTAAATAGAATTGAAATGTATTTGACATAGGTTCCAAGACATATTATAGTTTTAAATGATGGTGATATATCAAAACTTACCTAAAATTTGAATGTCATCATAATATGTTAATCACAGTCGCTTGGATCAGTCAAAAACACTATACTCTTCAACTCGGCGTGTTCTTCCCCGATTTCCACTATTGAATAGGGGATTATGCGAAATTTGGATTTATTTCCCAGTATGAAACTGTTTCCATGGATTTTATGGGGTCTGTGGCACGGGATATGTTTTATGCCTTCTTGACTGATTCAGATATAGAGTTATTCATATATAATGGTCACACGGTTATGAAACTAGTAGGTCGCAATGATTTAATATTGTTGTATGATCCGGAGACAGGTATTATGCGTGATATTAATACAGAGAATGGTTTTCATAGAGCCTATTGCTTCCATGACCAGATCACCGATAATATAATCCAACGAGCAGAAGAAATAAATCCTGATATCCTCCCACAAGGTTAGGTATTATTGGCAGTATCAGTATAGGTGCAGGTTCATCTCTTGTTGAATTAGGCGCTGCATCGGCTGAAGTTCCAGGTGTTGGTTGGATGGTTGCAGGGGGTCTGGTATTGGCTGCTGGATTGAATTATTTGTGTGATCAGTATGGATGGCTTCCATCAGAACAATGTCAGGACATATTAGAAACACCTTTTTCATTACTATTAGGTACAATAATCGTGTTCTTGAACGATGAACAAACACCAACTCTTGAAGATGTAGATTATGCATATTGGGGATCTTTTAATCTATTAATTTTATTAGCAGAAGACTACTCAACAAATATACTAAATGAAATTATTGAATTAGGTAAAATATATTCTGATGAAAATTATGATCCAAGACTAAAAAGAGATAAAAAAGTAATTGCTCAGCAAAATGTAGATGACTACTTTAAAAAAAGGAATCCTGGAATAAATCTGAACGTAGGAAGTGGAAACCCTTCCCCTGCATTAACTAAAATTGCTGTTGCGATAGCTATTTTATATATTGTCTCCAAAGAGTATGAACCAATGAATAGATACATTCAAACTGCTTTTTCCAATATTAAAAATTTGGTAGAAAATCAAGGATGAAAGGGGGATTAGATTGTTTAAAAAGCTATTTAAAAAGAATAAATATGAAATGCTTCTCCAAAAAGGCCTAAATTTCGCCAAAGAACGAAAATATGTAGAAGCTATTGAATGTTTTGATAAAGTTTTGGAAAATTATCCTAATTGTATTTCTGCATTGGTTGATAAAGCAACATCTTTGTATGCCCTTGAAAAATACGTTGAAGCTTTAGAATGTTGTGATAAAACTTTAAAATTAGATCAGAACTATTTTGATGCTTGGTATATTAAAGGAATTGTTTTAGCTGTGATGAAAAAATATGAGGAAGCATTAGAATGTTTTGATAAAGCTTTAGAGCATGGATCGACTGATGCTGCGGTTTGGTTTAATAAGGGGAGCACTCTTAATAGTTTAGGAAAATTCGATGATGCTTTAAAATGTTTTGATAAAGCTCTGGAAATAGAGCCAAATAATACTAATTATTGGGATGAAAAATGCAATGCACTCGCAGATCTAGGTTACACTGAAGATGCTTTAAAATGTTTTGATAAAATTTTAAAGCTTGAACCACTTGATTTTATGATTTGGTATAATAAAGGAACTTTACTGATTGACTTAAAGGATTATGAAACTGCATTAAATTGTTTTGATAAAGCTCTTAAATTAAACCAATCACTCCCATCTATATGGTTCAATAAAGGAACGACACTTATCAATTTGGGAAGATTTGAAGAATCTTTAGAATACTTTGATAAAACAGTAGAGTTAAATCCAAATCAGATTCAAGCATGGATTAATAAAGGAAATGCTTATAAAGAACTTAAAAAATATGATAAAGCAATTACATGTTATAATAAAGCTTTAAATATAGATCCGGATTATGAACCGGCTAAAAAAGCTAAAGAAGAAATTTTGTCCTTGGATTCTTTATAAATTCTATCCAATTTCCAGATTAAAAAATTTAAACTACATGTAACTCCTATCCACATTCTCATTGGGGTACTCATTTTCTCCTTTGCTGGGATTTTGTGAACTGGCGAAATCTCGTTGCATTGCTTTTTCAAAGGAATTATAACGGCTTAATATTTGATCTTCCACTGATTTAGCATTTTTAATAGCAAATAACATTTGTTTATCTTCTATAAGTGCATTATCCTCCATTACAGCTATATCCCCTGCCATCCTGATCACACCCCCCAGATCTCTCAGTCTCAGGGTTAGGGCATTTCTCTGTTCATCTACTACTTTTGCTCTGCGTCTGGCTTCATCTAATAGTATTTTTACAGCAGATATGGTGGCATGTGGTATTTTACCGTCTAATTTAATTTCCTGTGCTACGAATTGGGCGATTTTTGCCTGATTTTCTTCTGTATCGGGCATGGTGGTTTTCATTAGTATTTCATATCCCTCACCCTGTATCCTGGAGCGTAGTGGAGGTAATATGTACTTGATATCCCTAATATTACACGCCCCTACAAAGATGAAATCACAGGGAACGTCTTCAATTTTAACTGAGCTTCCTGCGCTCTGGGGGTTTCTTCCCACTATGGGGAAATATTTATCTTGCATTGCACTGAGGATGTATCTTTGTAGATTTGCTATGTGTACTATTTCATCTATGAAAAGAACTCCTTCATGTGCTTCATGAACGGCTCCGGGTATGACTCTTTCATAGGGATGCGTGCCCAGTTCGGGATGTCCGCCGTATGGGTCATGCCGTACATCTCCCAAGAGTTCCGTTTCACTGGCGCCTGTGGCCTGGATGAACATCTTCCTTTCCAGCGGTATTATCACGTTTTTAGGTTTCTCCTCAACGATCTCCCTTCTTTTCTCCAAGGCATGCTGATCCAGTACTTTGATGTTTTCTCCATCCACCCTTTCATATATCACCACTTCTTCCCGGTCATTTAATACGCGGGTAGTGGTGACTCTTTCCTGGGGAAAGTCCACTTGATCCTCATTCATTTCAAACATTCCCAACAGGTCGCCTAGGTGTTTTCTTCGGGCGTTTATGTGGGAGTATTTGTCCCCTCCGCATTTTGAGCATATGCTATGGTATGCGTTGTTGTAGCTTCCGCAGTGAACACATCGGAAACCTAATCGTTCGGCTACTGCTACTGGAACGTCTGTGGGATCAACGATTTCACCTTCTGCCATTTGCAGATCCCTTATTTCATTCTCTATTTCTTTTCTGGTTTTAATCTCTACAAAAGGTCTTTCAGGTCTTTCTGGGTTATGTACAACGTTTATTTCCTCATTACATTTTCCCAGATGGAATGATATTGCTTGGGCGATGAGTGATTTTCCAATACCTGGTGGGCCCACTAGAAGCAGATTCCTACGTTGTTTTGCAGCTATTTTAACGAATTCTATGATGTCATCATGGCCTATTACTCTCTCTAGGGGATCTTTAGGTATTAAAATATCCTGTGTAGTCTCTATATCCTTTAAGAATTCTTTATCCATATTCACATACACCAAGGATACCCCCTTTGAATTTTTAAAAAAAATAAAAAAATCCTAATTTATTTTTAGGATTATAATATTTATCTGGTTATTACTTTAATCTGGCTGGGTTTTTTCACTACTTCACTTATTCTTACAGCCACTATATGTTTAAGACCCTTTTCTTTGGAGATATCTATCAGTCTCTGACTGATTACTCCGTCGAAGACAACAGCATAAACGTTGTTGTTTACTTTTTTAAGTTCATCGTAAAGATTTTCTACTTTAACTTCTTTTAGGATGTTTAAAGCATCGTCTAATATCTCTGCGTTTCCTGAACCTTCCAGATCTTTTAAGATACCTTTTAAGACCTTTATCTTGTCTTCGCTTTTATTGGGTTCTGGTATCTTTTTGGTTTTAATTCCCATGTCATGATATATCTGTTCCACGGGTATTTTATCCCTTAAAGCAACCATAACCTCATCTTTACTTAGGTCTTCTACTTCTTTACCTTTAGGGGCTCTGGTGACGTAATCTACTTCTCCAACCTGAAGAAGTTCTTTTAGTATTAGTTCTCCACCCCTATCTCCATCTAAAAATGCGGTTACTGTTTTATTTTTAGTTAGTTCAGCTACTGGTTTAGGTACACTGACACCTTCTACTGCTATGGCGTTTTTAACACCGTAGCGTAATAGGTTTAAAACATCGGCTCTTCCTTCCACCACCAGGATGGCATCGGATGATATGACATTAGGACCTGCGGGAAGCTTTTCATCACCGTATTCTGTGATTTCATGGATTCTCATGGCTTCTTTAACCTCTTCGATCATCTTGAGGCTTTCAGGAGTCACTTCTTCCATCATTCCTTTATATAATTCTTTAGCTCGGTCCACCACTTTCCTTCGTTTTACTGCTCTTACATCTTCTACTTTGGAAACCTGTATGTAGGCTTCGCAGGGTCCTACTCTGTTGATGGTCTCCAGGGAAGCTGCCAATATGGCGGTTTCCACCCTGTCCAGACTGGATGGTATTATGATTTCTCCTTTGGATTTACCGGCTTTGGAGTTGATGTTTACTTTTATTCTACCTATTCGTCCTGTTTTCTGTAATTCTCTTAAATCTAGATCATTGCTTAAAAGTCCCTCGGTTTGGCCAAAAATAGCTCCTACCACATCGGGTTTTTCCACAATTCCATTAGCATTAATTTGAGCATGAATGAGATATTTAGTTGTACTTATTTCTTCTTTTCCCATTATATGGGCCTCCTTATTGTTTAGATACTGGTAATATGGGTTTATATCACTGTTATCTGGCCTCTGTACCATAATCAGGATGGTAGTATTGACCAGAGACACCATAGGGGCATTCTTCAAGTTCCAGTTGATGGAGGTGTCTGGGAAGACTCTCTATATCTTTGATATATCTGCGGGTAATGGCCATGATCTTCCTTCTCAGTTGAAGATCTGGGTTAGAACCTAGTCTTTGAATATCTTCTGAAAGTTTTCTGGCAAGCTGGTTGCCTTTTTTGTCGAAGTCAGTTAATATAATAATTTTGGAAGATGATAGTGCAGCGATTTCTGCAATTTCAAAGAGTTTAAGAGGAGATCCGGAGACTTTGATGAAATTACCATTTATTCCCAGATTTCTTAAAGCTTCTTCGTCTTTTTTACCCTCGATTAGAATGGGCATTCCCTTTTCTGCACAGTCATGGAGTTCTTCCATGATAGATAACAATTTTCTAAAACTCATTGTAAAGTCCGATATGATGTCGAATTAGTATCTACTAATTCTATATAATTCATCTTTTATATAAATTGATGATGTTTTCAAAGTACCAATTTCCAATTTTCTAACTCAATATATCCTTTAACAGACAATAAATATGCATATCCTATGAATAATCAGTTCTAATTCTTTAAATGCCTCTATTTCAAATCTACCTATCCAGTTGACGAAATATGATTTATTTGAATAACTTTTATATGATCTAATCAAACACAATGATCATGAGAAGTAATGAAAAATATAAATTCTAACAGTTAATAATTAATTTGATATTATTCTAAAAACAAATAGATAAAAAATCTAAATCAAAGAAAAACAAATAAATAGATTAAAAAAATTTAAGTCAATAGATAATTCTAAAAATATTGGAGGAAATCAAAGTGGCAAAGGGCCTAATTAGAATAGTATTAGACATATTAAAACCACACGAACCAACCTTACCCCATTTCGCAACATATTTAAGCAAATTAAGCGGTGTTGAAGGAGTAAATGTAACTTTAATGGAGATAGATAAGGAAACCGAAAATATCAAGGTTACCATGCAGGGTAGTGATCTGAACTACCAGGAAATAACTCAGGCCATAGAAGAGTACGGTGGTTCAATTCACAGTATAGATGAAGTGGTCGCCGGTAAAACAATGGTAGAAGAAGTTACCACTCCCCAGGATTGATTAAATGGATGAAAAGATGGAAATCTCACCAGAAGGCCTGTTAAAGAGATTTTCACATCAAACTGATTTTAAAAGAGAGTTGATTAAACTGAGCACCCCCCAGTTAACCGATGCTCTTAAAAATTTAATCAACTACGTCCCTGTAATTCAGGGGGTTAAACCTCTTAAGGAAGATTTTAAAATTTTAGGAAAAGCCATAACCGCTGAAACTTCTGCAGATGATTGGGGAACGGCTCTAAATGCCATGGACCTGGCTGATGAGGGAGATGTGTTATTTATCAGTGCTGACAGTGATGATAGCGCTGTTTGGGGTGAGTTAACCTCAAAATCCGCTCAGAGAAAAGGCCTGGCCGGCACAGTAGTGTTCGGTGCAGTGCGAGATGTTAATGCCATTCGAAAATTAAATTACCCTGTCTTCAGCAAGGCCATAGTACCCAATGCAGGAGCTCCTCTGGCTGAAGGTGAAGTTAATGTACCACTTAAATGTGGGGATGTTATAGTTAATCCCTATGATATGGTTGTGGGAGATGATTGTGGGGTGGTGGTAGTGCCTGGAGCAATTTTTTCTGAAGCTTTAAACCGTGCTCTGCTGATAAAAAAAGATGAACAGGAAATAATAAACAAAATAGATAGTGGTTATTCCTTATCCAGTATCATTAACCCTAAGTAATTATTTAAATCTTTTTTAATTGAATATTATTATCTAATTAGGGGAATTGAAGTTTATGGAAGATACATACGAGACCATCCGGAAACATAAATGGAAGATAATTCTATCATTTGCTTTAGCATTTTTTATTATCTTTGCCATTACCGTTGCGGTTGGTCTGGGGGATACTATTGAAATTTTAAGCCATGCTAACTGGTATTTTATTCTATTTAATATTATACTGGAAGCGGGCATATATCTGATTTGGACATATCGTTGGAAGTTGATCTTACATGGGGTAAATCAGAAAATCCGCTTTCGCAGTCTTTTGGTGATGTTATTAGCCAGTGATTTTGGAAACAGTGTGACTCCGGGAGCTGCGGGAGGAGAACCATTACGTGCTTATCTATTAAGTGCCACTAAAAATACTCCATTTGAGATTGGATTTGCTTCTTCCACTGCAGATAGGGTTTTTGAATTCTTTCCTTTTGTATTAATTTCTATTTTCGCTGCTTTTTTCATACTTAGTTGGGAGATACCCATCATTACCAGGATTATCGTATTTGTAATGATATTTATTTCCATATTTTTCTTTGCCATTATATTATACGCAGTATATCGGAAGGAAATTGCACAAAGAGTTATAATTAGAATTGTTAAGTCAATATATCCTTTTTTTGTAAAATTAACTAATGTTGATCATTCTCTTACTGAATTGAACGAAAAAATTATCCATTATATTAACCGTTTTTCACAGGGATTTTTACAAGTAGTTAAGGACAAGAAAATCTTCATAATTGGATTTTTTCTCTCTTTCTTTATGTGGGGATTAGACATTGTGCGTTTTTATATATGTTTTGTTACTATTGGAGTATATCCTCCTTTAATACCTCTTATAATCATTTATACCATTGGTATTTTAGTTATGCTAGCGCCTATTCTTCCTGGTGCTTGGGGTATACGTGAAGCAATTATTGTTGGTCTTTTTGCTGTGGTAGGTGTTTCCGGTGATGTGGTTATATCAGCCAGCTTAATTGACCGGTTTGTCAGTTATATATTACCTACTATAATTGGGGCTTTTGCAGCTTTATATTATGGAAAACGTATCAAAGAGATTAGTAAATCAACAACATAAACTAACCCAAACCTATATTAATATTAATCTATAATATTTAATTTTATCGAAAGATTTATATACCACCTCATCATGAATAATAGTATATAAAAGTTTCGGTTTGAATGCATGAAGAAGATAGGAAATATCTCCCACATATCCAATCGGGGCCGCCTGATCGTGAGATCAAATCTAACCCCTGGTTTCGGAATGTCTGTTTTTTTGAAAAATAAGAAGAAAATTGGTAACATCAGTGATGTATTTGGCCCTACCAAAGAACCATATATATCCATAAAAGTTCATGCAAAAAATTCTAAAAATTTTGAATATCGAGTTGGAGAGACTCTTTATGTGTCATCCAAAACCAAAAAAAAATGGGGGCGACGGAAACGAAGGAAGAAATAAAGCAGGATGTTGTTGATAAAGAACAAATCAAGCCAGAAGTCTCAGAAAAAGAACAAATGAGACAGGAAGTTTCAGAAATAGAAAAAATTGAAACCAAATGTCCGGAATGTAATTCTGAAAAACTTATAAATGACCATGAACGTGGCGAAATCGTCTGCGGAGCATGTGGTCTGGTAATAGATGATAATTTAGTGGACATGGGTCCCGAGTGGAGGGCCTTTGACCATGAGCAGAGAGATAAAAGAACCAGAGTAGGGGCACCAATAACCTACACCATACACGACAAAGGGCTATCCACCATGATAGACTGGCGAAACAAGGACATCTATGGAAGAGACATACCCGCCAGAAACAGAGCCCAGTGGTATCGTCTGAGGAAATGGCAGAGAAAAATCCGAATATCAGGAGCAACAGAAAGAAACTTAGCCTTTGCTTTAAGCGAACTGGACAGAGACTCATCCAGACTCGGCCTACCCCGAAGCGTAAGAGAAGCTGCCTCAGTAGTATACCGAAACGCAGTGGAAAATAAGCTAATAAGGGGAAGAAGCATAGAAGGAGTAGTGGCCGCATCATTATACGCCGCCTGCAGGAGATGCAACGTACCCCGAACTCTAGATGAGATTGCAGAAGTATCCAGGGTAAGCAAAAAAGAAGTAGGAAGAACATACCGATTTTTAACCAGAGAACTAAACATAAAACTACCCCCCACATCACCAGTGGACTACGTACCACGATTCGCCAGTGAGTTAAACCTATCCGGCGAAGTTCAATCCAAAGCAATCGAAATAATAGAAAAGGCCATGGAAAAAGGACTCACCTCCGGAAGAGGGCCTACAGGCGTAGCAGCAGCAGCATTATACATTGCATCAGTACTTCTTGGTGAGAGAAAAACCCAGAGAGACGTGGCAGACATAGCAGGAGTTACTGAAGTAACCATCAGAAACCGATACAAGGAACTCACCGAACAGCTGGACATGGGAGTAACCTTATAAAACAGGCCTAATTTATAAGGCCTCTAAATATTTTTTTTTAATTTAAATTATTCACAAAAAATATCATTCTTTTTATGTTAGTTACCTCCATAATAATATACTAACATCCCAATTTACATCTGGGCAGGGAGGAATAACATCATGAGCGAAGATCCTACAAAAACAACTTTAGAAGGGCTTTTAAAGGTTTTAAATATGGATAATGTTATTGGAAAGCCTATTGAAAGTGAAGGAAAAACTTTAATCCCCATAACACGAGTCGGATTGGGTTTTGGAGCTGGAAAAAACGAAGGTGTTGGAGCGGGTGGAGGAGCAGCCGTGGAGCCTATTGCCTTCGTAGTGGTGGATAAAAAAGCGGAAGCTTCTGAACAAATCCAAGTAGTTACATTAAAATCGCAGGAACCATTAAATAGAGCCATAGGAGAATTAAGTGAGCTTGGTCTGGAATTCCTTAAGGAATGGAGGGAAAGACAGAAGAAAAACGAAGAAAAAAGGGAACAAATGAGAAAAGGACTGGAAGATATAACTACACCTTAATCTCTAAAAAAAAAGAAAAATAATTCAGAATAAAATTAGAAAATCCTTCCCCTTAACATGAAATAAAGCCATACCAGGATGAAAACTGCGAATATGATGTATAAAAAGTTTCTAGTTCTTCTTACCTTCTTCCGGTTTTCTTCTAATGCCTGCTGACACTTGGGTGAACAATAACGCTCAGTCATAGGCATGGGCGTACCACAAGCAGGGCAGTGTTTATGTGGTTCGATCATATTTAAAACTCCCTTTTAATTGTTTTTATATTTAATCAGTTATAATAATAAAAAAATGGAACAAAACCCCTGATTATATCATTTTTTACTAACTTGGATAGCTAAGGGGTTTATAATTTTATTATTATTTTAAACTTTCTTTTAGATTCATTATATTTATTTTTGTGTATAAAAAATAATTTCCTACAGCAATGATAGAATATATTGTTCATGAATATCGATAATATTTTAGCAATGAACCAGAAATTAAAAAATGCAGTTAAACACACTTTTATGATGACTAAATAAAATCATTAGCTATCAACTGCAGTGCAATCCTCTTATTCAGGTAGGATTGTGGTTCCTATTTTCTCAAAGGTAGCTCTTATAATGTTTCGGGGATTATCACCATTTAAAATTACCGTCTTAATCTGTGACCTTTTAATGATCCCTATAGCCGTCTGATCGAAGAATTCATAGGTCCCAGCTATAATATCCTTACTAGATAACATATCCATCATATCAGAGGCTTTAATCTCCTCAAACATCACCGCATCATCATATATTTCAGGATCCTTATCATAAAGACCATCAACCGAAGTGGCATTAATAAGCAGGTCTGCATCGATGAACTCAGCAAGTATACTTCCCACAGCATCCGTACTATGTGCCGGTTCAGTGCCACCCATAACCACCAGTTTACCTGATGAAGAGAACTCCAGGGCTTCTGAAAAGTTATGGGGCACTTTAGGATAGGCTGCGTCGCCCAGAGCTATGATCAGTAACCTTGCATTCATCCGGGTTACTTCAATACCCACATCATCACAGAGTGCTTCAGAAGCGCCTAAGGCCCGGGCAATTTTAATGTAATTACGGGCTGGTTTGCCGCCGCCCACCACCACGAAAAGCTCATTTTCCGCTTTCATCTCCAGCAATACATCCACGTATTCTTTAAATTTTTTATAATCACTATTTTTAATCAGTACAGAGCCACCGATGGTAACCACTATTTTCATATCATCACCATAATTAAAATTTATCTTCCATCTATCCAGATATTTAAATATCAATTATTATATAATTATACATTCTCCAACTTAATTTAATTAAATATCACAATTAAAATTTTATTCTAATTCATTCAAGGAGTGGTTTTTAAAATGTCAGAGGTATCATCAAAGGAAATATACGAGGTTAAAAGGACCCTGGAAGAACTTTCCCAGAAACGTGGGCGGGGAACCGAGCTCGTTTCAGTTTATATACCTCCAGATAGGCAGATCAGCGATGTAGTAAAGCATATGAGGGAGGAGTTAAGTCAAAGCGCAAACATCAAAAGCAAACAGACAAAAAAGAACGTCCAATCCGCTATTGAAGTTATAATGCAACGTATGAAGCTATTTTCCAAACCTCCGGAGAAGGGTCTGGTCCTATTCGTGGGGATGATACCTAAAGGTGGTCCTGGGACCGAGAAGATGGAGACCTACGTATTCGAACCTCCAGAACCAGTTCAGACCTACGTTTATCACTGTAACTCAGAATTCTTTTTAGAACCATTACAGGAAATATTAGAAGAGAAGGACATATACGGATTAGCAGTTATAGACCGTAAAGAAGCGACCATAGCCATATTAAGGGGTAAAAGAATCGATATCGTCAAGCACCTTACCAGTGGCGTGCCTGGTAAGCATAAAGCAGGTGGTCAGTCCCAGAGGAGGTTCGACCGCCTGATAGATCTGGCTGCACATGAGTTTAAAAAACGGATCGGGGACCATATGAACGATGCATTTTTAGCCATACCCGACCTTAAAGGGGTTATTGTAGGAGGACCCGGCCATACCAAAGAGGAGTTCGTTGAGGGAGACTACCTACACCATGAGATCAAACAGCAGATAATAACCACCGTAGACACATCCTACACTGGAGAATTCGGGATCAGAGAAGTTATGGATAAATCCATGGACGTACTAACCGAAATAGATGTCATGCGAGAGAAGAAGCTGGTTCAGAAGTTTCTGCATGAACTGGTGGATGAACATGGACTCGCATCATATGGAGAAGCAGATGTCAGACATAATCTGAGCATCGGTGCTGTGGAAATCCTGCTATTATCTGAGAACCTTAAGAAGAAAAGATTGATATACCACTGCCCATCCTGCCAGGCAAAAACAGATAAAACCATTAATAAAGAAGCAGATGCAGAAGATATAATCTGTCCTAGTTGTGGTGAGAAGATGAAACATGATGAAGGCCGGGATTTAATAGATGATTTTGTGGATATGGCTGAAGAAGTAGGATCTGAAGTAGAAATTATATCCACAGAAACCGAGGAAGGTATGCAATTGTTAAAGGCCTTCGGTGGGATAGCTGCTATTTTAAGGTATAGAACCTGAAGATTCTCTGTGGTTACTATTTTCTATTTAATATTTTTACTATTTTTTTAAAAAATTGAAAATATTCATCTTAAAAAATACTCACTCGATGGATAAACTTAATATTAGTAATAGATCATATTATTAATTTGCTTTAAATAATCGGGGGAGTTAACATTAAACTGAAAAGATCAATATTAATATTCCTTATATGTTTTGTTTTTGCTTTTTTACTTACTAACTGTGTTTCAGCTGAAGACCCCACTAAAATATGGGTAACCCAATCTACCAGTGGAGGACCTGCGAACTCGCAAAGCACCAATCCATCAACCAGTGCAGATGGACGTTATGTGGCATTCGAGTCCTACGCCACCAATCTGGGCCCGGGTAGTAGTGGAGGTGGAGTCCAGGATATCTATGTATATGACAGCCAAACCGACACCATCGAATGGATCACCCATACACCCAGCGGCGGGGCAGCAAATGGTAATAGTTATTTACCCACCATAAGTGCTGATGGAAGATACGTAACTTTCGCCTCCTCAGCCACTAATTTAGGACCAGGAGGAAGTGGAGGTGGAATAAAAGATATTTACTTATACGACCGGGTGACAGATGTCATGACCTGGATCACCCATTCACCAAGCGGCGGATCAGCAAGTGCAAGCAGTGTTAATCCAGTGATCAGCGCCGATGGATCCACCATAGCATTCCAATCAACAGCTAAGAATCTGGGGCCCGGAGGAAGCTCCTATTATGTTTCAGATATCTACTTATACCACCGGGTGACCGGCACACTGGAATGGATAACCCAAACCTCCGAAGGAAAAACCGCTAACGGCAGCAGCATGGACCCCACCATCAGTGGAGACGGACGATACATCGCTTTTGAAACGGTTGCAACTAATCTGGGGCCAAATCCTTATATTAAATTTGGAAGTGGAAACAGTATCAGGGATATTTTTGTATATGATCAGGTTCTAGGGACTATGAACTGGATCACTATCAGTCCACCAGATGTATGGGCCATCCCATTAGGAGGGCCTTTTACTGATCCATTTGATTTGGATTTGTTTATGAATGAATCAGGCATTATTCATTGGTCTTTTAACAAAGAAATGATAAATGGCGAATTTGTCGATGATCATATTTATTCTAATTTAAATAAACCACATATTACAACAACTACCCATGTTTACTTCTACGGAGAAACATTAGATGGCAGAAAATCGAAAATAACATCTGAAACGTATGTTTTGTCTTTAAGTGATCAACCAACTGTTTGGGCTAGTCCCTCAGCT
Source organism: Methanobacterium sp. (assembly GCA_018263005.1). Lineage (GTDB taxonomy): Archaea > Methanobacteriota > Methanobacteria > Methanobacteriales > Methanobacteriaceae > Methanobacterium_A. Next base: position 167,299 of record JADFDH010000001.1, on the reverse strand, counting down.
GGAACATACTATAATGCGGTTGAAGTGATATTAAATATGGATATACCTGGTAACATCTACTATTCTATAGGTGGATCTTACATTATTTATAGTGGTCCCATTATAATCACTGAATCTTTAACACTACGATTCTACGGAATAAGTGATGACGGTAATTATTCAAACCGTGCAGTTGAAATTTACAAAATAATACAAGCACCTATTGGTGGAATAAATCCTTCAATTAGTGAAGATGGGACTTTATTAGCATTTGAATCAGGAAATATTTTACATACATATTATGAATTAGAAAATGGAACTGGAGGTAATACATCATCCTCTTATTTGAATGCCGTATATGATTATTTAAATGCATTATTTGGATATACAGGTACGGTAAATGAGAATATATATGTTTACAATATGAATAGTGCCCAAAATATGTTAATCACGCAAACTGCAACAGGAGGATCAGCAAACGGCAGTAGTAGTAACCCATCACTCAGTGGAGATGGTAATTATATAGCGTTTGAAACTTATGCAAATAATTTAGGAATTGACCCATCCCAACCTTATGGTAGCAACATGCCCGGTATCAATTATTACGGAAATCTTAGAAAAGACATATTCATATATAGAGATGTTAAGGAAATCTTTAAATTAAATGATGAAGATGAGCTAAAAGGTATTAATAACGCAAACATGGTATGGGTAACTAAAAATCCTAACTATGGCCCGGCCAATGGAAACAGTTACACCCCTTCACTGAATTACTATGGAAACATAATCTCCTACAGTTCATCAGCTAATAATCTGGGTCCGGGTGGTACCGGTACCTATCGGGATATCTTCATGGAAATCGGCGAATTAGTGCTCAATGTATATCCCGAAGAAAGCATACAGAACGCCATAAATATTGCATCGGATGGAGGAACCATAATCGTACATGGAGATAACGGTTCTTCTTGGACATATATTGAAAATCTAGTAATAAATCATCCTCTTACAATTATCAGTGCGGATGATGGGGCTGTAATAATTGAAGCGGCTAATGTTGGTCAGCCAGTAGTTTTCATCAATAATGGTGGCAGTGGTTCCATTGTAGATGGATTCATCATTATTGGTGGTTGGACTGGTGTTTGCCTGGATAATACTAGTGGAAACACCATTAAAAACAACGGAATCGGTTTTAACCAGGAAGGAGTGTATATCACCAACGGTTCAACTGGCAACTCCATTTCCAATAACGACATAGAATTCAACTCAGGTAATGGTGTGGACATATTATCCAACTCCACAGGAAATCTGATTGAGGATAATGTGATTTCAAATAATGGAGTAATTGGAGTTTTAATCAGAGATTCAAATAGCAACACCCTCTCCGGAAATGAAATACAAAATAATGGCTGGGCAGGAATAGCCCTGGACAACGCCGATGGTAATCAGATCAACGGATACAATTATATAAGCGGTAACCAGGAAGGTATAAACATATCCAACTCCTTAAACAATACAATCACTGGTAATAACATCACCGGCAATGCCAATATAGGTATAAGCCTAATAAACAATTCTAACAGTAATTATATCACAAATAACTCCGGCATATCCAATAATGGACTTATAGGTGTCTTCATCCGAAATTCCACAACCAACACTTTATCTGGAAATTACATACAGAATAATGGCTGGTTAGGTATCTGCCTAGACAACGCCGACAACACCAACATCAACGGTTCCAACACCATATCCGGTAATCTGGAAGGATTATACTTAGTAAATGGGTCCAACGGAAACACCATCACCGGTAACAATATACAATATAATAACGACACCGGAATATACATTGAAAACTGCACAGGAAACAATATCACCAGCAACACAACCATATCCCATAATGGTGTTATAGGAATATTCCTAAGAAACGCCAACTCCAACACCATATCAGGGAATACCATTGACGCAAACACTTGGGTGGGAATAGCCCTGGACAACTCTGACAGTAACAACATCAACGGAAAGAACACCATAAGCGGCAGTGCCATGGGAATTTATATCACCAACACCTCTAACCTGAACACGGTGACCCTGAACAACATACAAAACAACATAGTTGCCGGTTTAGTACTGGACCAGGCCACCAACACCAAAGTCTACAGTAACAATTTCTATAACAACCCCCTACAGGCCCAGGCTGATAACGGATCAGGCAATGCATTCTACAGGTTATCCAGTGGAAACTACTGGAGCGACTGGCCATCCACCGCACAGCGCCCTATAGCCGGGAATGAAGGCCTGTTTGATCGATACCCTAAAACCACACCATTCTAATTTTTAAACTTTTTTTCTTTTTATTTTCAAAATTAGTCAATATTTAGTTGTTTTTAAAAGATAATCAGATTTGAAAAGCTTTGTTTTAAATTAAAAAAAATAATTCATTTATTATACTGAAAATTTATCCTAAATATAAAAAAATATCATATACAATCCAGATCAGCTATATACGGCTTAATATCCAGTAGGGGAGATCCGTCAAGGGCGTCTAACCATTTAACCTTTAGAATATTTTCTTCTATTTTAATCAATTCAACCAGGCATAAAGCTATGGGATTAGGCCGGCTGGGTGATCTTATACTAAAAACTCCCTTCTCTTCCTTCGCACCAGGAGGGATTGCCTTAAGAGTATTTCTATCCGCCTTATCCAGCCAGTAGAGAACTATTAAATGCTTATGATTCTCCAGTGAATCTAATCCGTCAACATATTCATCATAGATGATTATTTCACTTAATTCATCAGAATATCGTCCCTGACGGGGAGTGTTTATAATATTTTTATAGGGAGATTTTATAACCCCAATCTGATTAAGTTTCACTTAAAACTCCTAAATGGAATCCAAGTATTACATTTGAATTACTTTCGCGAAATCCTGGATTTTAGACTGATAAGTTCCACTTTTAATATCCTTTCCACTGATTCCTAAAGTTCCAGTAGGTGAAGTTCCAGCCAGATCAGTCATATCCATAAATACACCGGCAAAATTATTCCCACCAGCCGTGCAGAAAAAGGCTACGTTATTGAAATAAGCCTGTTTCTGGCTTATGTAAGTCCTAACCGGTGCGGATACATGTCCAGCCCAGACGGGAGTACCAATAACCACCAGATCATAATCCGCTGGATCATTAACCAGGTCATTTAAAACAGTTAGAGACTTATTCCTAGCATCGTTTCCTGAGCGTAACCATCCTAAAATACCAGATCTGCTCTTAGTGTCAATGATCTCTTCAATATCACATCCCAGAGTATTGGCAATTTCCTCAGCTATCATACCGGTTTTACCAGTTCTCGAATAATAAACTACTAAAGTTTTCATGATTATTAATTATTGAATATACAAGATAAAATTTACTGAAAAAGGAAGATTTCACCGAGAAAAATAAATTTACATTCTTAATATTAACGATAACGGTAGATTACAGTTAAAGTTAATATCCCCAGCACTATCCCTATGGCATTGGGAGTTAAGATATACCAGTTGCTGATTCCCAACCCATAAATTGTCCATAATGAACAGTTCACCACCATAGCCATGTACATCATAGGAGAAACCTCATCAGATTTTCCTATTTTCCTAATACTCCTTATCTGGGCTATTGGGCTTATAAACATCACTAAGGCGAAGAAACTAGCCAGTAAACCCACAGTTTCAATTGACATGTTAATTAATATTTATCCTAAGACATTAAACATAATCCCTAAAAATTATATCATATTATATGATATAATCAGCGCAATTCAACCGGTTTCTCTCGGTCCTCGCCACAGAAACAGGGATCCAATCAATCCTAAAATGAACATTACAGCCAGGGCATCGAAGGTGGTGTTCATGGCATTGGCGATGGTTTCATCAACCGTCCTTGCCACTTGGCTCTGATCATTTTTAAATACCTTAAGATCGGTGGTTTCATATTTCTGAACCCATGCATGCAGGTTTTCCTGGACCTCTATTTTACTATATTTACCCGGGAACTGGTCCTCCACTGCATTGGCTAATCCTGTGTATACTCCTATGATTAGAATTATACCTATCAGTGCTGTTCCCACTGCCCATCCAACCATCACCATGGTGTTCACTAATCCTGAGGCATCGGACTGTTTCTCTCCTGCTTGAACCATCATTATATCTATGCTTAATATGAAGCTCAATCCACATCCGGCTCCGATAAGAGATGTTCCCGGAACTAGGTCCCATAGACTGGTCTCCAATGTGAAAGTGTTGTTCAGCAAAAAACATCCTATAATAGCCATTAATAACCCTAAACTTATCAGATAGGGGGTTTTAATATAATTATTTAATCTGTTGGCCAGTAACGCGAATATTAACATGCTCATAGTCAGCGGTAACAGTGAAAGGCCTATTATGAATGCGTTTCCATCTACCACAGTCCCTATAAATACAGGGATGATAAATATAACACCCGCCATACCCACACTCCCTATAATGCGGATAAAACCTCCGGCAGAGAATATCCTATTTTTTAAAAGATTTATATCAATTAATGGGGTTTTTTTCTGCTTTATCCTTCTGTTCTGCCATAAATAAAATACCACTAGCAATAATATGCCTATTATTATTAGGTATGGTACTAAATACCAGTTATTTACATTATTAAGTTGGAGAATGCCCAGAACAACCAGGAATAATCCCGTAGCAGATAATACCACTCCCCAAATATCCAGATCAGCCCAGTATATGGTGGGTGGGAATTCCAGTATTCGAGGTGCGGCTATTAACATAAGCACCACCATGATAAACTCCATACCAAAACCATACCTCCAACTAAGGAAAGTGGTTAAAAATCCGCCTAATATGGGTCCGATAGCACCAGCAACTGATGAAACACCACCAATAAGACCGATTGCCAAGGTTCTTCTGTTACCCTGATATGTGCCAGTTATAAGAGATAGAGTAGCTGGCATCATCAAAGCAGCCCCAACACCCTCCAATATGGACCATCCCAGTAGTAACATGATATCATTGAAACTGAAAGTGGCTATAAGAGCCCCTACACCATAAAACACCGAGCCGATGATGAAAGTCTTTCTCCTGCCGATGATATCCTGGATCTTAGCCCCTAAAAGCATTAAACATCCCATAGTCAGAGCATAGATAGTTATGATGGCCTGTACAGTACCCACCGTGGTGTTCAGATCCTGCACCAGGTTTATGATGGCCACATTCATGAAAGTGGTGTCAAAAGTAGTTATAAATGAAGCCACAGCCATTATGATCAAGGTGAGCCAGGTGGCCTGAGAGTTTATTTCCATTATGATCATTTCCAATTTAAGGGATTTTATCTTTTTTTATGATCTTAATAATAAAATAGCCATATATTATTTTTTTTTTGTATGGAACTTATATTAATAATAACAGGCCGAACCATGATTTTTTTTATAAAAGGATAAATTTAAGATGTTTATCATCCATATACTAGCATAAAGATTAAAAAGAGGTATATGAACATGAATTTACCGCCGTTGTTAAGTGAAGATGAAGTTCACCAAAGAGCATCTGAACTCAGGATTTGGAAGTTGATAGATGACCATCATCTGGTGGGTGTTTTTAAATTCAAAGACTTTAAAGAGGCTCTTGAATTCACAGTTAAAGTAGGTGCAGTCGCAGATAAGATGAACCACCACCCTGAAATTAATTTATCCTGGGGCCGAGTGGAGATAATAATATTCACCCACGACCGGGACGGATTAACTGAATGGGACTTTATATTCGCCGGGGAAGTATTTGATATCTTTGAAAGATAATTTGATTGTAAAATCTATTAAAAGTCCAAATTAAGGTTTTAGAAGTAAAAAAATTTCAATAAAATTTCTAAGATTTTAAATATAAATATTTAAAAAAAAGGGGTGGCAGGGAAGTAAGAATATTTTCCCAATTATAATATGAATATTTTTCTATGGAGGTAGAAAATATAACTGTTAACTCTTACATCCCTATCAATTAATAAATTAAAAATAATATATATTTTTTTACCAAAATTATGCATCAATTATACCAAAATTAAAATTTAACAGCAAAAAACAGGTTAAAAAGCCAAATTTTGATTTATCTAACCCTAATTAGTAAATAAAACCATTATTTTAACTAATTTACTACATTTAAATCATAATGATCATCTATGACTTCTGATGTGTTTGATGGTGCTTTTAATTATAATAAATTATTTATCATTTGTTGATTAAAGATATAACTATAAAAAACCTCTTTTGGAAAGATTTTATTGATTATTTTTTATATCCACAAGAAAAATGTTATGCAAAGCACAAGTTCTGAACCAGATGTTTTCTAGATTTCCTTGATAGGAGAAAAAATTTATGTCTAATCCACCATCTGCAGTTACAGAAAGTACGAAAGATGCCTGGTACATACAAAGCAAAGACGAAGTCTCCAAAAAATTAGGAGTATCTCCAACGGAAGGACTCAGCTCTGTCGAAGCTGCTAATCGCTTGAAAAACTACGGACCAAACGTTCTTGAAGAAGAAAAAGAAAAACCAGCATGGAGAAAATGGTTAGAACAGTATAAAGCATACATGCAGATTGTTCTAGTCATCGCAGCGATTGTAAGTCTTTTAATCGGTGAATTCAGGACTTTTTTACTCCTAATCATCTTAACAGTGTTTATAGCTAATCTCGGATATCGCCAGGAGGCTAAGGCTTCCCGAAGCGTGGCAGCACTCAACAAGATGATGAAGGTAGTTGCCAAAGTACGGCGAGATGGTGTCATAAACCAAGTTGAAGCTGAAAAAATTGTCCCCGGCGATATCGTGATCCTAGATGCCGGAGACCGCGTGCCAGCTGATGGTAGGGTGCTAGTCTCATCCAATCTACAAATCGAAGAGGCAGCCCTAACCGGCGAGAGCATGCCTGTTGATAAGAATAGTGACATAATTATTGAACATAATACAGCCATCGGCGACCGTTTAAATATGGCTTTCATGAACACCAGCGTAACCAGAGGTCATGGAGAAATCTTAGTCACCCATACTGGTATGAGCTCAGAAGTGGGTCATATCGCCAGTATGCTTAAAGAACACAAGGCTGAAAAAACACCACTCATGCAGCAAATCGACCGGGTCACCCTATTCATCATAGGGATGGCTGTACTGGCATTTCTAGCTATTGTTATAATCGGACTTTCCCAGGGAGGTTCCTTCAAGGACTTATTTAACATCGGTATATCTCTGGCCATCGGTTCCATTCCCGACGCCCTACCTGCCGTGGTAACCACCATCTTAGCCATGGGAATGATGGCTATGGCAAAGAAGAACGCCATCATCAAGAATATGCCTGCGGTCGAAACTCTCGGGTCCACTTCAGCCATCAACTCAGATAAGACCGGGACACTCACCATGAACCAGATGACCGTAAAAGTTATTTCAACAATCATACACAGATATACAGTCTCTGGAGAGGGCTATAGCTTCGATGGGAAGATACAGAGAATCGAAGGAGGACCGAAAGAAAACCTCGATCATATCCTCTTTCCATGCGCCCTCTGTATTGACACAGATATCAAGGATGGGGAGGTCATAGGAGATCCCACCGAAGCCGCTCTTTATGTTCTCGCTGAAAAAGGCGGTGTTAATGTCCGGGAGTTCCGTAATAATAATCCCCGTGTAGCCAGTATCCCCTTTGATTCTGATTACAAATTCATGGCCACATTCCATAATATGAAAACGGGAACTGGAAAACCAGTGATTCGGGCATATGTCAAAGGAGCTCCTGATGTCATCCTTGAACGATCCACTTATGGTTTGATGAGCGACGGATCAATACGGGATCTAAGTGCCGATGACGGGAAGAAGATTGAGGATGAAAACGAAATTATAGCAAAGGAAGGATTAAGGGTTCTGGCCCTGGCCCAGAAAGATATTGACCTGGAATCATTCGATCCCAAAGCAGATCTGATGCAATACATGCAGGATCTGATGATGACCGCGCTTATTGGTGAAGTCGACCCGCCACGTGCCGAGGCAAAAGAAGCAATTAAAAAGGCGAAACTCGCTGGTGTTCAGGTAAGGATGATCACTGGTGACCATGCCGTCACAGCCGAGGCCATAGGAAGAGAGCTGGGTATTGATGGTAAAACAGTTACCGGAGCTGAATTTGCATCACTAAGCGATGAAGAAGCCCAGAATGAGATAGATGAGATAGGAGTTTTAGCCCGTGTAGCGCCAGAACATAAGGTAAGATTAGTTAAAACACTTAAGAAGAAAGGCAACATAGTAGCTATGACCGGTGATGGTGTAAACGATGCCCCATCCATTAAAACAGCAGATATTGGAATTGCCATGGGTATTACCGGTACTGATGTGGCTAAGGGGGCTGCCAAGATGATACTAGTCGATGATAACTTCGCAACCATTGTGACCGCCATAGAAGAGGGAAGGAAGATCTATGATAACTTGCAGAAATTCCTCCGGATCCAGATTGCTAACATGTTCATGTTTATCATAGCATTCCTCGGTGCTTCAATATTTTCCATGATAGGCACAGCTCTTTACACTCCAGGTCAAGTTTTATGGGTTCATATGCTGGTAGTTGCGCCCATCGGAATTATGTTCGGACTGGATATGGCATCACCAGGGATCATGACTCGCAGACCGCGAAAACATGATGAAGATATTATTTCTAAAGGCATGTACGTGAGGTTGTTCATGGTGGGGATATTCATGGCCGCCACATCACTCCTGGCTTATCATATAGGAAATGTATCTTACGGCTCTATAGAGGCTGGTCAGACTATGGGACTGGTATCTATCTCGCTAATGAACATCTTCCTAGCTTTAAATTTACGGTTTCCCAGTGACACCGCATTTCAAAGCGCGACCTATTCCAATATCAAGCTATTATATGCTTACCTCTGGATAATACTGGGCACCATGCTCATAACCGAAACCAGATTATTCAATGAACTCTTCGGAACTGTATCACTCGATGCATACCAGTGGGGCATATGTCTCCTCCCAGGGATTTTTCTGCTGATAATTGGGGAGACATTCAAAAGATATCTACGTTATAAGGATAATAAATCCCCATAACACCCGAATAAGCTTTAAATCATTTTAAATATTCAGAATTAATAGGAGGTGAAATTTAATGGTTAGATGGATGATACTTAAAGCAGAATCCAGAAAACAGCTGATAATTGAGATAGCAGCATATGAAGGACAAGAATGGATATTACATCCAGAAAGCTTCAACTACACAGGACAAGGTGGTTTCTACACCGTGATGATGTCCCAGGACGAATGAATGAATGAATGAATAAATCGGTGAACTTATTATACAAACCAGAACCTACTCTTTTATTTATTAGTAATATGTATGGAGAACGGATTATTTTTAGGAATGTTATTTAAAAATAGCGTTACCATCAATTTATTAGTTAAAATAAGCTATTATAAATGCCTTTAGGAATTAAATAAGAATAATAGATTGTAATCTGTTTGAATAAAACAGATATTTCATGGAGAACCCATTTACAGAGTAAATATTTATCATGAAAAACATATTATCTTTAGGTGCTTAGATTTGAAATCTAGGATTTTGATTGTGGAAGATGAAATGATTGAGGCTATGAATTTTGAACAATCCTTAACTTCTTTTGGCTATGATGTAGTGGGTATTGCTTCAACTGGAGAAGATGCTTTAAAAAAAGTAGCTGAACTTAAACCTGACCTTATTTTGATGGATATTATCTTGAAGGAACAAATGAACGGTATAGAAGTTGCTTCAAAGGTTAAAGATGAATTTGATATACCTGTGATATATTTAACTGCCCATCCTGAAGAAAGTGCTGTTAAACGAGCTAAACTCACATCTCCTTATGGTTATTTAATAAAACCAGTTAGTAAAACTGAATTAAAAAACACCATTGAGATAGCGCTTTATAAACATAAGATGGAAAACGAACTGAAATACAATGAAAATCGTTATAGAAGCCTTTTTAACTATATGAGTAGTGGTGTGGCAGTTTATACTGCTTTTAATAATGGAGAAGACTTTATTATCATCGATTTTAATGAATCAGCGGAGAATATAGAATCTATTAAAAAGGAAGAAGTTATTGGAAAAAAAGTGACCGATGCATTCCCTGGAGTTAAAGATTTCGGGTTGTTTGAAGTCTTTCAGAGAGTATATAAAACTGGAAGTCCTGAACATCATCCTATCACCCAATATATGGATAAAAGAATTACTGGTTGGAGAGATAATTTCGTTTATAAATTACCTTCCGGTGAAATTGTCTCAGTATATGATGATGTTACTAAATCTAAACAAGCAGAAGAAGCAATGAAGGAAAGTGAGGAAAGATATAGGATGCTTTATTTAGATGCGCCTCTCCCCTATCAATCTTTAAATAAAAATGGATGTTTCATCGATGTTAATCCCGCTTGGCTGGACATTTTAGGCTATTCTCGGGAAGATGTTGTCGGAAAATGGTTTGGTGAATTCCTTAGTCCTGATTATGTGGAACATTTCAAGGAGAATTTCCCGAAATTCAAATCCATCGGTGAAATACACGATGTTGAGTTTGAAATGGTTAAAAAAAATGGATCGACCATATTTGTTACTTTTGATGGAAGAATAGGATATGATGATGAAGGCAGATTTAAACAGACACATTGCATCTTCCAAGACATAAATGAACAAAAAAAAGCTGAAAAATCCCTGAAAGAAAGTGAAGAACGTTTTAGAACTGTTAGTGAGTTTACTTATGATTGGGAGTATTGGGTTGGACCTGATGGGAAATTATTATATGTTTCTCCTTCTTGTGAACGCATCACAGGTTACAAACCAGAAGAATTTATACAGGATCCAGGTTTACTCGAAGAAATTATACATCCTCAGGATGTTGAGAAGGTAGGAGAACATCTCAACGAGATTTCAAATACTGAAGAGTCCACTGAGATAATTGAGTTCCGCATAATAAATAAACAAGGAGATGAAAGATGGATTGGACACGGATGCCAACCAGTTTATAGTGATAAAGGGGAGTTTTTAGGCAGAAGAGTTAGTAATAGGGACATTACATCAAGGAAAAAATCTGAAGATGAGTTGCGTTTTCATCACGAGATTTGTGAAAATATTAATGAAGGCGTAGTTCTTGTCCGAATTAGCGACTCGGTTATTGTCTATGCAAATCCCAAATTCGAAGAGATGTTCGGCTATGGAAAGGATGAATTATTAGGCATGAACGTTGCAAAAATAAACGCACCCACCGATATGAGTCCTGAAGAAGTGGCAAATAATATAATAAGCAATTTAAGGAAGAACAGAGTCTGGTCCGGGGAAATATATAATAAAAAGAAAGATGGCACATATTTCTGGTGCTATGCAAATGTTTCAACATTTAAACATGCTGAATATGGTGAGGTATGGTTAAGTGTACTTTCAGATATAACAGAACATAAAAAAACGGAAGATTCCTTAAATGAAAGCGAAGCAAATTTTAAAGCTATAGCTGAGAACGCTAATGATGGTATATTGATAGCAACAGCGGACGGAAATCATGTATATGCTAACAAAAAAGTAAGTGAAATAACTGGTTACCCTATCCCTGAGCTATTGAAAACAAAAATAAGTGATTTAGCCCATCCCGAAGAACTTCAGAAATTGATTAAAGCTTTTAAGAGAAGATTGGAAGAAAAAAGCGAACCATCAACTTATGAAACAATTATATTGCGGAAAGACAAAAAAGCAGTGCCCATTGAACTTACAGCCTCTCAAACTATATGGAAAGGACAAAAAGCTGATTTAGTAATAATTAGAGATATTATGGAACGTAAAAAAAGTGAAAAGGAAATAAAAGAATCTCTAAGGGAAAAAAATAAATTAATTCTGGAAATACAAAGATCCAAGGATGAATTACAGACTTTGATTGATAATATTGTAGATGAAGTCTGGTTTTGTGATAAAAAAGGCAATATATTACTTACCAATGCAGCAGCACAGAAATTCGATGCGAAAATAAAGGAGACTTCCAAAAACATAGATGGTCTTATAGATGTTGTTGAAGTATTAGATGCAGATGGAAATCCCCGACCTCATGAAGGTTCTCCCCTGCTCCGTTCACTAAATGGTGAAATTCTAACAGATCTAGAAGAAATTGTTATCTTCCCTGACAAAACTAAACAATACCGTCAGGTATCATCTGCACCTATCTATAATGAGAAAAAAATCATTTGTGGTGCTGTAGCTGTTGTTCGTGATATTACTGAACTTAAGAAAGTGGATGAAGCATTAAAAGAAAGTAAAGAGTTTCTGGATGATATAGTGGAAAATATTCCGAATATGATTTTTGTGAAAAATGCAGAAGATCTTAGTTTTAAAAAAGTTAACCGGATAGGGGAGATTTATTTTGGACATTCGAGTGATGAATTAGTTGGTAAAAGTGACTATGATTTCTTCCCCAAGGATGAAGCGGACTTTTTCACACAGAAAGATAGGGAAGTTCTTCAAAGCAAGAAACTATTAGATATTCCAGAAGAAACAATCGAAACCAAAATATTAGGTCCAAGACTCTTACATACCAAAAAAATCCCTCTACTTGACAAAGAAGGTAATCCAGAATATTTATTAGGAATTTCAGAGGACATTACAGAATTAAAAATAGCCGAAAAAAAGATAAAAGAATCCCTCAAAGAAAAAGAAAATCTTCTAAAAGAAATCCACCACCGGGTGAAGAATAATTTACAGATCATCTCCAGCTTATTGGACTTACAAGTAGACTATGTAAAAGATGATCCTGCTGCGGTTAATGTTTTGATAGAGAGTCAGAATAGGGTTTTATCTATGGCCATGATCCATGAGATGCTTTATCAATCTGAGGATCTTAGTTCCATCAATTTCTCTTCCTATCTAAGAAACCTAATTTCTAATCTTTACATAAGCTATGGAGTATATAATGTTCAATCTATTTTTAATGTAGATGAAACTCATCTAAATATGGAAACTTCTATCCCACTAGGATTAATAACCAGTGAATTAGTCTCCAACTGCCTGAAATACGCATTCCCCAATAAAAAACCAGGTAAGCTAACCATATCGCTCAAAAATAAAAATGACCATCATGAGCTGATAATAAAAGATAATGGTATAGGATTTCCAGAGGATCTTGACTTTAGAAACATTGAATCATCTTTAGGTCTAAAACTTGTAATATCATTGGTAAATCAAATAAACGGTACAATAGAACAGGAGATAAGCCAAGGAACCAAATACACCATACGATTCAAAGAACTCAAATACAAAGAAAGAATTTAACTAAATACCCCATAATATATTTCCATAACCATCTAGATCCACATACAATAAGCTATAATTGGATATAATGCATTTTTTCCCTATTTTATTTCCTATAATATGTTCTATGAAAGTTCAGGAATAGTATTTTAATATTAGGTTACGAAACCCCAATAATGTGATGATGGTATCAGTGATTGGATTGAAAGCTTAGGCTTTAAATTTGAAGGCACCCACTAGATGAATAAAACACCAAACCGGGAGAAAATAAAAAAATTGAATTAAATTTGATTTAGTTTTTTTTCTGGTATAGGTATATTCCATATATGATGAAGATTACTATCGCAAGCCAGTAGGTATAGATCAAGAACGTTGGTAAAGCAAGATAAATTATAGCTAGTAAAACACCTACTATTATCATTATTATTCCATTCATTTTATTATCCATGAAAAACCCCCATTTAATCTTTTAAATCTAATCCAGATTCAATTAATATTTTTTAAAAGTCTCAAGTTACTACATACATCACCATACCCGAATCATCTACTTCATTTTTCTAAAAATTAAGCAAGATTCATTTTTTTACATCTACTTGTTATTAATATTATATTCATACTGATTTTAAAAATTTCCTATTTTAGGCGATATGGTTAAAAAAAAAAGTTATACTAACATAAGTGCCTGAACTAATCCTTATCTGGTTTGGATATTGTTTTTCAATTGATAGGGATATTAATAAAAAAACTATTATGTAAATGAGAATTTGATGTACCTTTCTCAATTTAAACATTAAATCCTTATTTTTTAAAAAAAATCAGGTCTTTAAATCTTTTTTTTAGTTATAAGAAGCTCTCTAATATAGCAAATTAGTTAGTGATAAATGTCACGTTATTATTATTGATTTATATCTTTTGTGATTTACGTATTTATGAAATGTGATATTAATATACTCATAAAATTGTTCATTACAAATTGGAAAGGGAGGTGAAAAGATAAAAAACCAAATAATCTTACTCAGCATCTTATTCATTTTTTGTTTCATTTTCTGCGGCGCTGTCTCCGCTGCGGAGTACGCGGATTTACAAGTTTCGGGTTCCAACTGCATAGTGTCCAGTGATGGAGAGACCGCGGATTTCAGCCTAACCGTAACTAACAACGGTCCAAGCACCGCTAAAAACGTAGTTTTACAGGATAAAATGGCCGGTGTGGATGTATCATCCTCCCAGTACAGTATCAACAACGGAGCCTGGCAGGACTGGAACAAGAACTACATAAACCTGGGAACCATCACCGCAGGCACATCCCTTTTAATCCAATTTAAAGCAGACGTCACCGGCACAACATTAATAAATAAAGCAGAAGTATCCAGCACCACCCGAGACCTCATACGAATTAACAACTATCAAAGCTACACCACCCAATCATCATACACCATCACCGCCACCACAAACGGCGGAGGAACCATCCAACCCAATGGAAACGTCAATGTATACAAAGGAAACTCACAAAGCTTCACCATCACACCAAATGCGGGAATGAAACTAGACGACGTACAAGTAGACGGAATCTCACAAGGAGCAATAAATAGTTACACATTCAACGACGTAACAACAAATCATACCATAAACGCCAACTTCAGCCACATAACACACACCATCACCGCAACAGCAGGAACCGGAGGCAATATAAACCCTGGTGGTTCAGTAACCGTGAACGAACTGGACGATCAGACTTTCACAATAACACCAGACACAGGATACATTATAGATGACGTACTGGTAGATGGAATTTCACAAGGAGCAATAACCAGCTACACATTCAACAATGTAATAGCAAATCACACCATAAACGCCACATTCAAAACAACCGGACCAAATGCATACATCACCAATTTACTTGATAATACTGTTTCAGTTATTGATACAACAACCAACACAGTGATAACTACCTTTGGAGTAGGAAATGGTCCTATTGGTGTAGCTGTATCATCAATTGGAAGTAGAGCATACATCACAAACGTTTATAGCAATAATGTTTCGGTTATTAACACATCAACCAACACAGTAATAGCCACCATACCCGTAGGATCTGTACCTGAAGGTATAGCGGTATCTCCAGATGGAAGTAAATTATACGTAACGAACAGTACTAGCAATACCGTATCAGTTATCAACACAGCAACCAACACAGTAACCAACACCACACCCGTAGGATCTTATCCAAATTATGTTGCAGTATCCCCAGATGGAAGCAAAGCATACATAGCAAATGCTTTCAGCAATAATGTTTCGGTGATCGATACAGCAACCAACACCATAACCAACACCATAAACGTAGGATCTTATCCTATTGGCATTGCATTCACACCAGATGGAAGCAAAGCATACGTAGCGAACGCTTATAGCGATACAGTCTCGGTTATCGATACAGCAACCAACACCGTAACCAACAACATAAACGTAGGAGATACACCTATTGGTATTGTAATAACCCCAAATGGAAGCACAGCATACGTAGCCAATGCATATAGCAATACAGTTTCAGTTATCAACACAGCAACCAACACCGTAACCAACAACATAAACGTAGGATCTTATCCTCTTGGTGTAGCAATAACCCCAGATGGAAGTAATGTATACGTAACAAACCAATCTAGTCATAATGTTTCAGTTATCAACACAACAACCAACACCGTAACCACCACCATAACAGCAGGAATAGGACAATGGCCTACATCACTTGGTAACTTTATAGGATAATCTAGAGATATCCTAGAAAAAAAACAAGTTTGAAAACAAAAGTACAATAAAAGTTGGTTTTAAAAACCAACTAAACCTTATTTTTTTTAATATAATTATGCTTTATATCTTTCTTGATAGAACTCAAATAATCATTTTAATATAAATTCAGTAATATAATATTATGAAGGAATTATGATTATGAGCGGTTTAGAACAGGCGCAACAAGAATATTCAGAGGATTTTTGCAGCTTTTTGGAGATAGCCTATGGTCCGGGATTTTTGTCTGAAGGAGGAAGTGAAGCTATAGATAATTTAGTAAAAGATTTTCAATTGGCTAATAAAAAAATATTAGATATAGGGTCTGGATTGGGTGGTGCAGCAATACATTTTGCGAAAAAATACAATGCAATTATTACAGGCATTGAAATCAATCAGATGATGGTTGATGAATCTAACCATAGATTGCCTGAAAACCTGAAAAATAAAGTTAAATTCTTATTCTATGATGATATAGAACATCTGCCATTTAAAGACAAATTTTTTGACTTAGCTTTTAGTAAAGAGGTTTTTCTTCACTTAGACTTGGAAGATAAACTGATATTATTTAAAGAAATCTACAGAGTTTTAAAAGAAGATAGCCACTTTATAATATTGGACTGGCTAAGTCCGGTTAATGGTCATTGGGGAGAGAAATTAGTGGAAATGATGAGATTAGATGATCTAACCCTTTTTGCCAATACCGAAGAGGACTATAAAAATATTATCCACCAAGCAGGATTTAAGCTAGTATCAATCGATTCAGAAGATGAAAACTATGCCAGATATAATAAGGAAATAATCAAACACCTACAAAAAGATGACATCCAAAAAAAATTAAAGCGAAAATATACAAATAAAGAGATAGAAGACAATATTCACGCATATAACTTATTATATCAGTCACTGAAAGAAAAAGAACTGTTAATAAGGAAAATTATATGTAGGAAATAAATAATATATAGTAAATGAAACTTTTAAAACATTATCAGCTCTTTCTGCTTAATTATTACAACATAATAAAATGGTAAAGCGATGAAATGGTTATTGTTTCTAAGAAGTACCAAGTTACTATCCCCTTAGAAGTAAGGAAGGACTTAAATATTAAACAAGGGGATCAGGTAGTATTTGTAAAAGATAAGGAAAATAAGTGGTTATTGATGACTGTTGATGAATTAACAGATGAAATGGTAAATACATCAAAAGATATTGATAAAACCATTGAAGAATCTAAAAAAGGCTTCCATATATAAAAAAAGAAATTAAAAATTTGGCCCTTAATATTTGAGAGATTAATATGTTGAAGGGTTTATGCAACATTTTTTATTATTTATATAGATCAATTATCTCTTTTTATAATTTGTAAACCAAAAAGTTTAATGATTTTAATTTTTGAATATTACACATCTAATGACATCCTTCTGGTGTTAATAATGGTACTCTCCAGTAAAACATTCCGAGTTTTCGTAAGTTCCACTTTTTCCGACTTAATAGAGGAAAGAAATGCATTACAGGAGAGAGTATTCCCCAAACTACGTAAACTCTGCATGGAACATGGTTTCCGCTTCCAAGCCATAGATCTCCGGTGGGGCGTTTCAGAAGAGGCTAGTCTGGATCAGCAGACCATGAAGATCTGTTTTGAGGAGATAGAACGCAGTCAAAAAGTTAGTCCAAAGCCTAATTTTATTATTCTATTAGGAAACCGGTACGGTTGGAGGCCAGTGCCTTACGAAATCCCTGCTGATGAGTTTGAAGGGATATATAAATTTTTAGAGGATGATGAAGATAAAAAATTATTAAATGAATGGTTTATAAGGGATGATAACTCAGTACCACCAGTTTATGACTTGCAACCACGAAAAGACATATATGAAGACTATGAAACTTGGAACCATACGGAAATTCGTCTAAATCATATTTTACGTAAATCGGTTGAAAAGCTGGGCTTAGAAGAAAAAAGTTTAAAGAAATATTTCACATCAGCCACTGAACAGGAAATAGAAAATGGTGCTTTTGAAGTCCAAGATGCCCAAGACCATGTTTATTGTTTCTTCCGGGAAATAAATAACCTGTATCCTGATATTAGTACAAAAGATTTTATAGATGTCGATGAAGATGGATTGCTAGATCAAGAATCCGCAGAATTGCTTAAACAACTAAAAAAGAAACTAACCAATCGATTGCCAGATGAAAATATTAGAAAATATTCAGCTGAATGGCTAGAAGAAAACATAACAGTCACACATTTGGATAAACTCTGTGAAGAAGTATATTATTCACTCTCTACTATCATTTTAAGGCAAATTAAGCAATTTAAAACTATTGACCCTATTTATAAAGAAATAGAAGATCATCAGGATTTTGGAAGAGAATTTTCAAAAAATTTCATTGGAAGAACAAAAATCTTGGAATCTATAGATAATTATCTGAAAAATAGGAGTGATAAACCATTAATCATACATGGTATTTCAGGCTCGGGTAAAACAGCTTTAATGGCATTTGCTGCTCAAAAAACAGGAAAAAACTTCCAAGATTCAAATGTAATTTGTAGATTTATTGGAGCCACTCCCAACTCTTCAGATATCAAATTTTTATTATTGAGTTTATGCCATGAAATTTCAGAGATATACGGAGCAGATAAAGAAAATATTCCAAAAAACTATGAAGACCTGGTTAAAGAATTTCCCATGAGACTCAATTTATCCAAACCTGGACAACCATTAATTATATTTTTAGATGCACTTGATCAACTCTCTGATTTTGAAAAAAATAGGAATATATCATGGCTTCCTAATTATATCCCTGAAAACACGTACATAATCTGTTCAACCACTAATAAAGAATCTATTGAAGTACTTGAAAGTTTTGAATCTTTAGAAAGCAATATAGAATTAGATAAACTTCTCCCTGAAGAAGTAAAAAAAATTATGGAATTATGGTTAGAAAAAACCAATAGAACACTCCAGCCGGATCAGGAAAATTATGTTTTAAAATTAGTTTCGAATGAAAGATTACCATTATATCTTAAACTAGTCTTTGAACAAATTAAAAGTTGGAAATCATACAATAAAGATGAAGAAAATTCTTTAAGCGACAATATAAATGGAATAATTCAGAGTTATTTCAGTGAATTATCCTCTGACTCTCAACATGGAAAAGTTTTTGTTTCTAAATGCCTTAGTTATTTATCAGCTTCTAGATATGGGTTATCTGAGGATGAAATTTTAGATTTACTTTCTAAAGATGAAGATGTTTTATCTGATTTTAGAATGCGTTCCCCTAGATCACCTAAAACTAAAAAACTTCCTGTTGTGATATGGTCCAGATTTTATTTTGATTTAGAACCATACTTAATTGAACGCAGAGTAAAAGACGATTTTCTAATGACTTTTTATCATCGGAAGATTGAGAACGTGGTAAAAGAGGAATATCTTAGCTATGAACACTATGAAAAGTTCCATATAAAAATAGCAGATTATTTTAATTTAAAAAAACTTAATGATAGGAAATTAGATGAAGTACCTTGGCAACTGAATTTTTCAAAATCCTGGCTAGAGCTTAAGGAATTTGTATGTAATATTGAAATTTTTCTGAAAATGTCTGCTGAAAATAGAATATATGAATTAACTCAATACTGGAATAATCTGGATCATGAATTTGATATGGTCAAAAACTATCAAGAATCAATTAAAAATTTCAAAATTAGAAATCCAGATGAGAAATTATTAATACCTGTATATTATCAATTAGCATCTTTCATGTTTCTCAAAGCTAAATATAATTACGCTGAAAAACTTTACTTGAAAACAATACATTTAAATGAAAAAATTTATGGAACTGATAATTTCGATACTCTTAAATATATTTCTAGTCTCGCAGAATTATATAATACAAAAAAAGATTATAAAGATGCTGAATCTTTATATATAAAAGTATTAGATTTAACTGAAAAAATTAAAGGACCAACCCATGTGGACACAGCTACAAGTCTTAACAATTTAGCTGTTTTAATTAATAATAGGTCAATGAACTACAATAACCCCGCATTGAGGGATCATAAAGGAAAATATCCCAGCGCAGAGCAATTATTCCGGTGTTCATTGAAAATATATGAAGAAAAGTTAGGAGCCTATCATATATACACAGTCACTACTAAGCAAAACTTGGCATTATTACTGGCAAGTAAACCATCAATTCAAGATAGAGAAACTGCAGAACAACTCTACTGGGAATCATTAAACATAACCGAGAAGGTACTCGGGCCAAAAGACTTACAAACAGCAACTATCACTTTTAATCTTGCTTTGACTATAAAAAGCAGAGCAGTATTATTCCATTCAAAAAAAGATTTTAAAACAGCGGAAAAACTCCTTAAAAGGGCTTTGATTGTTTTTAAAGAAATCCTTGGAACCGATCACCCGAAAACAAAAAATATAAAACATCATTTGAATGAATTGATTGATCTAAAAAATCAAGGAGGTATTGAACATATTAAAAAGATTGAAAATGAACGTGAAAAAGAATTAGAAAAATTAAGGGACATTACTAGTGCTTTTAAAGATTCAAAAGACTTAAAAAATTTTAAATAATTCTATGATAATAATATGGACAAATTAATTATTTTAAATAATAAATTTTAGTTTTTTTATTATTATTCAAACTTTATAATCAAGTTTGATAATATACATAATAGTGGAGATAAGATGAGTTCTGAAAATTATGCTTATTTATTTATATTTTTTGGTATTTTAATCGCGATTGGAGGATATATCTCTTTTCCTTATGTTGAAAATTTCATAGATTCCTTCCAGCCACAATCTAAGGCAACATATGAAGATTCAGACATATCCTTTACTTATAATGATGAAAAAATTCTTATTTATAAAGGAAATACCACAAAAAGCTTAAATGGATTCGAAGGTAAACATCCCCCAACATATACCCAAAATGAAATTGTAAGAGGCTCTAGTTCGGGATATTATGGAGCTAGTGAAGAAATCCTGTATTTTTATATCTATAAACATCCTTCAAATTTAACAATAGAAGATTATAAGAAAATAAATTATACTGATAATAAAATTGAAAATGAAAAAAACATCTCAATAAACGGACAATCAGCAAATGAAATTACCGTTACAGGTAAAAGTATCGAAAATGAGCATAAAATAATCTTTTTAAAAAAAAATGACGAAATATACGAGCTTATGTTTATATACCCCGCTGGTTCTGTAGTTTTTGATAGGACAATGAATCAAATTATTGATAGTTTTCAAATTAAAAGCAAATAATAATCAATAATCTTCTAATTTCACCTGTTTCTTCAAATTCTCATTCTTTGCCCAGTTAAATAGTTTCCAGGCCTCTTCCACTATTTCCCTTTGGTGTTTATTTTTGAGTTCTAATGTTATCTCAAGGATTCTGGGCCTATACTTTCTTTTATAGATCATTTTCTTAGGAATAAATCAAGAAATGTTTGATAGCTGAGTAGGATCAAACATCCTTAGATCAATCTGTTCTGTAAAAACATCATCAGTACTTCGATTGCAAATATCCATGCGCAAATGAAGTATAATCCTACTATCACTGTTTTGTAATTTGTTTTTTTATGTCCGCATGCTAAACATTGTGTTTCCATGCTTCACACCTCCTTCTCATATTTATACCAGTTTAAAAGTTTTTCAGTAGGGATTATAAGCAATTCATTGCTTCTGGGCTTTTTAATGCCTGATTTTTTTTGTTGTTTTATACTGGTCATATTACATCCCTCCGGGAGTGAATTTATTGACTTTAATATTAGTGAGGTTTAGCCAAGAGCGGGTGAGAAGTATTTGAATTTTTATTTATTTAAAAGTATTACTTTAATATTTTTTAGTAAGATTTAAATACTATCATATTGAATTTATGAAATAGTATTACTAAAAATATAAAAAGTAGGAAGTGATATGGTGAAGGATAAATATCTTTATAATACGCTGCTAATAGTTTTATTAGTCTTATTTTTAAATATAAGCAGCGTATCCGCAACAAATACCACATTTAGCATAGAGGAAGTAACAAATGCATCAAGTTCTATCCAGACATATGTAGAAACCAATCATCAGCTACCAAATAATATAACAATCTCCGGAACAACATTGGATATGCCAAAATTCCTTAAACTAGAAACAACAGCAATATACAACATAAATAACAATATCACCACTGAAATTACTCTTGGAAACTTCAACACAGCAAATAACCCATCAGAAACAATAACCACCACCGGAAACCTGACAAAAGCAAACTATCTCACCCTTAATAATAACATAATATCCTTCATGAACTCCAATGGACGAGCACCCAACTACCAAACAACAGCCCTTGGAAATATGAGATATGAAAACTTAGTTTATACTTTTGCTGAGATTTTAAATTCTTATCGTGTAGCAAACGTTCTTCCTGACTTTATTGTAGTTAGACCTTGGATAATGGTTACAAATAACAATACAACATTCATAAGCATGGGCCAAATAAAAACTGCTGCAGATACAGTTCAAATCTATGTTGAAACCAATCATCAGCTTCCTGAACATGTAACAATTGCAGGATCCACAGTAAATATGCCTCAATTTCTAAAACTTGAAACCCATTGCATAATAAATGGTAATGGTAATCTATACCAGTCCATCCCTCTCTTAAATTATGGAACTGCCCCCAACCCATCTGAAACCATTACCGGAGGAAATCTAGAAAAAATTGATTATTTAAGTGCTGCAGCAGATATCATCACTTTTATGGATAACAATGGTAGAGCACCGAATGGTAAAACGACCATAAGAGGAAACATACGTTATGAATCATTAGTTTATATGTATGCCATATTATTAAATTCAGCAGGCAGGAATCTAGTTTTACCTAATTATATAACAGTAGTGCCGTGGACAACAGTTACCAATAGTAATACAGTGTTTTTAACAATGGATCAAATTAATACAGCAGCTGCGACTGTTAAATCATATGTCGAAATAAATCATTCCCTTCCAAGTTCTATAACAATAGGCGGAAGGCAAATTACTATGGCCCAATTCCTAAAACTCGAAATTACTTCAATAAAAAACATATACGCAGGTTTAGATCAGTCCATAATACTAAAAAATTATAATAACGCTCTTAATCCTACAGAAAACATCACCAGTGGCAAGATTAATTATGAGAACTATATGAACGTAGCAGAAAACATCAGATTATACATGAATTCAAATGAACGAGCACCGGACTATCAATCCTGTAATTTGGGAAATATGCGTTTTGAATCCTTAGTATACATGTATGCACAACTTCTGAACTATTACAATGCACATAATACTCTCCCCCCTTACATTACAGTTAACCCCTGGTCAGTTGTTATAAACCCAAATACTGTAAATTTCAACCAATGCCAAATCATAGATGGTGCAGAAACAGTTATATCTTACATCGAAACCAATCACTCTCTTCCAAATAATATAAACATCTCAGGAACCACTGTTAGTATGTCTCAATTCCTGAAACTTGCATTAACAACCCTATCATACATAAATGGTAATTCATATGGACAAATTACATTAGGAAACTATGGAACACCAGGAAGTACTTCGGAAACCATTACTGGCGGATATCTTAACCAAATTGATTATCTAAACCTTGCAAAAGACGTTGATAACTTTATGATTGCTAATGGAAGAGCACCCAACTATCAAACATCTAGTCTGGGTAATATCAAATATCAATCATTAGTTTATATGTTCAGCCAGATATTAAGCTCTTACAAAGCAAATAACTATATTTTACCAGAAATCATAACAATAAGGCCATGGTCTGTCATATCAAACTCAACCACTAAATTCATTACCCTAGATCAAATTGAAACAGCAGCAAAAACTGTAAAAAATTATGTAGAAACAAATCACACCCTCCCCTCTACTGTGAACATAGCTGGTTCTTCTGTAAATATGCCTAATTTCCTGAAGCTAATAACTACCGCTACGATCAATGTGAATGGGAAATTAAATAGCTCAATCGTATTACAAAATTATAATTCCGCTTCATCTCCATCAGAGACTATGACTGGAGGAAATATTAGTATTAAAGACTATTTAAGCCTCTCTAATAGTATTATATCCTTCATGGATACTAATGGGAGAGCCCCCAACTATCAAACGATTACCATGGGAAATATTAGATTTGAATCATTAGTCTTCATGTTTTCACAAATAATGGACTATTATAGTACAGAAGGAAACTTAACACCCAATATCACTGTGAACAAATGGTCACTGATTTCTAATACAAATAAACCCTTCTTCTCTCTGGACCAAATAAAAAGTGCAGCAGCTACTGTTCAATCTTATATAGAAGTTAATCATGCTATTCCAAACAACGTGAACATTTCTGGAATTGCTGTAACCATGCCTCAGTTTTTACAATTAGCAGCATCTGCTATATTAAATATTGAAGAGATTTCATTAACCTCTTTCGTTCTTGGTACTTATAATTCACCCCCCAATCCCTCTGAAGACATTACCAATAGAACTTTCAGCAAAAAGGATTATATAAGTCTTGCAAACGATGTAATCACCTTCATGTATATTAATGGAAGAGCACCTAACTACAAAGCGAGTTCCCACGGTAATATACAATATCAAACCCTAATTTATATGTTCAGCCAAATTTTAAACTCCAATAACGCAACTGATACTTTACCCCAATCTATCACAATAAACCCATGGAATACTGTAACTAATCAAAATACCATATTTTTATCTCTAAATCAGATAAGAACCGCGGCAGAAACTATAAAAGCATATGTGGATAACAATCATCAATTGCCCAATACAATTACTATCTCTGGACATCAAATAACTATGCCCCAGTTTTTAAAGCTTTCTGCTCAGTCAGTTCTAAATATTGGTAATTATTTAAACACTTCTGTAATTTTAGAAACCGTGGGAACTCCAAACAATCCATATGAAAACATAACTTATGGAGTTATACTCAATAGTGAATTTATGGAAATGGCTGATGAAATAATATCATACATAAACACGAATGGACGAGCACCAAATAATATATCGGACACGAGTTTAGGGGACACTATAAGGTATGAATCACTGATTTACATGTTTTCAAAGATTCTTATTTCCTATAACCCTTCCGAACACTCCCCTGATAACGTATCAATAATACCATGGTTAGCCCTGTCAAATCCAGATAAAACTTTTAATTTCAGAACACAGGAAGTTTTCAATAATATACAAGCAGCTATAGACGATACGGATACAATTAACGGAGATACAATTTGGCTAGGTAAACTAAACTATTCAGAAAGCGTTATTATCAATAAAAAGATAATCATAAGACCTCTTCCAGATATTGATGTAAATATCAATGCTTTAAGTTCCCAGCCAGCCTTCACTATCATTAGTGGGGGTAATGGCTCAACCATAAAAGACCTGATAATAAAAGGATCATCAGAAGCAGGGATTTACATTAACAACTCCAATGATAATCTTATCCTGGGAAATGAAATAACAGGGTTTAATGATGGTATAAGTTTGTATAATTCTAAAGATAATGTTATTTCTGGAAATGAAATATCCAACTCATTCTCATATGGTATTCTAATAAATAATGGATCGGACAATGAAATCTCTAGCAATTCCATAACCGAAACAGAAACTGGAATATTTATCCAAAATTCTAATAATAACGGCATTTACAGCAACAAAATTAACAACAATCGCCTCATAGGAATACATCTAATAAATTCATCTACCGAGATTCACCATAATATAATAACAGGAAATCGCAAATATGGACTCTATAATGAGGGAAACAGCATAATAGATTCTACAAATAATTGGTGGGGTTCAAATAACCCCATTATCTCCCCGAGTTTCTCAAGTGATATTTATTCTGTTGGGGGAACAGTGAATTATAATCCATGGTTAATTCTTTCCTTAAATAGCTCAACTGACCGTTCAGACCGTGAAGGGGCTTACTATAATTATTTAATAACCGCAGACCTGACCCATAACAACCAAGGTACTGATACTTCATCAAATGGAAACATTCCAGATAACATACCAATCAATTTCCAAACAAGCTTGGGAAACATTAACAGCTCAGCTCTAACTAAAAAAGGCAAAGCAGAAGTTAAGATCATTATCAATACAGCAGGTGCAGCTGTTGTCTCAGCAACATTATATAATCAAACAGTTACTCATCAACTGACTATAACAAGTGTGAATACTCTGGGCGTATATAACACCAGAACTCAGAAAAGTTTCGCAACTATACAAGAAGCCGTAGATGATGTTGATACGATTAACGGAGATACAATAACCCTCGCGGAAGGAACATACACCGAAAACATCATAATCAACAAAAAACTCATAATCAAACCATTTAATGGTTCAAATGTAACAGTTAAAGCAGATAAGGCAGATAAAAGTGTATTTGTAATTGATAACGATGGAAGCGGTTCAACCATACAAAATTTAAAAATCTTAGGTTCCACTGATTCATATGGTATTGCTTTAAGCCATGCCTATAACATAACATTAAATAATAACATAATATTAAATAGTAGTAAAGGAGTATACTTATATTTATCAGGTCATAACATTCTTAATAAAAACATCTTAGAAGACAATTATTATGGAATAGCACTATACAAATCTACTGATAATATAATATCAGAAAATACGGTGAAAAATAATGAAACCAGCATATATCTATATGATTCAAACAATAACCAGATAAAAGAGTGCACTATCAAAGAAAATTGGTATGGAATAAACCTATATCATTCAAACAACAACAATCTATCAAACAACAACATTGAAACTAATTGGGTGGGCATATACCTCCACGACACTAACAATAACAGCATAACTGATAATGATATTACCAAAAATGGTGCCGGAATCACTTATTACAACTCCATAGGTACTATTTTATCAGAAAATAGTTTTTCAGATAACTGGCTTACAGATACATCAGTAATTGACTCAGGCGAACTGGTAATGGCCACCACCATATATTCCTGCGGACCTGCAGCATTGGCCACAATCCTAAAAAGCATAGGAATCTTCACAACCGAAGCCGAAATAGCCGAAATAGCAAGTACAGACGAAACAGGAACCAGCCTTTATGGTTTAAAAATAGCAGCACAATCCAAAGGAGTAACTGCATTCGGATGCCAGTTAACAACAGATCAACTTGAAACAAACTATATAGTCGTATTATCCATAAATGGCCGAAATCACATTGAAGTAGTACAAAATATAACCGAAAACAACATAATCCTCTTCGATCCTAACCTAGGCATCATAGAAATGAGCCTAGACAAATTCAATGAACTATACACCGGAATAGCCCTAATCATAAATGACAGTTTACCACCAGGAACCATCCAATTAACCAATGACGAAATGCGCAACATCAAAGCAATGTGGCATTATGAAACAATCGCACACTCATATTATGTACCAGGCTACTGGTATTGGACTTACGAATGGATAGACACCAGTTTCTGGTTACCCTACCTCTACTTGGAATACGTACCAGGATATTATCTCTGGGGAGTAATCCCCATACCCGGACACTATGAACTCCGACTAGGATGGTATCATGTAAGCTGCGGCTTCTGGATGCCACAAATACATTACGTACCCGGCTACTATGTGACATATTATACAACGGAAATACGTCTAGATTCAAATGACATACCACACATCCAACTCGCATATGAATGGAGGGGATTTAGTGTTGTACAAGATCGAATTTATTATGGTGGAGGTAGAATTCTATTAGGCAGTATTTCGGGCCCTGGCTCTATATATCTCATTTGGGATGGTTTGAATGAATATGCTCAGAATCTAGATAAAGTTGGATCACAGGGTTGGATAAACCCTAAAAATTAAATAATCAACCTATTATTTATTTGGGAGTGATTTAATGATAATAATAAAAAATAGAACTAATTCATTATTTTTAGTGTTAATAGGAATATTTTTATTAATTATTTCCATATTTTATTTATCTAAATCAACGATTATTCTCAGTGCTCAGATTTTATTTTCAATGTTTTTAATTATAATTGGAATTTTTAATCATAAAGAATTCTCTGCAATAGTATTAGGAGTTATTTTATTAATTTTTCTTTTAATTTGGACTGCTCTTTATAATACTTCATTTATTGAAATTATTTCAATATTAATTTTCTCTATAATTTGTATTATATTAGGAACTTTATCTCATTTAGGATATTTAAAAAGTAATTTTAAAGATATTAGTTAGCTTTATAATTAATAAACAGGATTGAATCATTAACTATTTTTTTAATAGAAACGTGGAAATAATGGAAAAAAAAGGTTTAAGATACATATTAATAGGCCTAGGAATTTTTTATTTATTTGTTGGTTTGTTTGAATTTCTTTTTTCTAAATTTCCCTTAGATCTACTTGTTATTTCATTTGGAATGGTTTTATTAATCTTCAGTTTTATAAAAAAAGAGGATTTATTTAAGAAAAAGTTTAATTTGTTAATTTTAGTGGTTATTCTTTTCCAAGGAGCAATATTTATAATTACTTATTTATTTACTCCCCAATATGTTTTTGAAACTCAATTTAAAATCTCTATATCAGGTTATATTTTATTAGTAATTGCCGTAATCTACTTTATATTTCAAAACAGGGACAAACAATAAAATAAGAAAAAATAAAGAATTAAAGATGGTCAAATGAAAAATGAAACACGTGGAAATGTGATTATCTTTTTTGGGATAATATTTTTAGTGGGAACCATATTTGTTTTTTTTATTTCCCATTCTCCTTTAGACGTATTTATGAGTCTTCTTTTATTAATCTTTATTTTAACTGGTTTGTACATTAAAAGAGGTTATTTTAGCAATTCATATTATATTATGCTTTTTTTAATCTTTATTTTGCAGGGATTAATTTTGACCTATACCTATTTATTGAACGGTTTAAGGGAGTCTAATTTGTACATTTATATCATAGGTTATATATTTTACGTGATAATTTATGTTACTGACTTCATTTTAAAAATAAGGGATAATAAATTCGAAATTCAAGAAAAAAATTCATAATTTAAAAAGAGTGATATTATTAGAGAAAAAACTTGGAATATATTAATGATCTTTCTGGGGATCTTCATATTAATAATATCATTCTATTCTATCTCTAAAAACTCTTTACTTTTTGTTTTTGAAATTATCTTAGCAATATATTTGATTGTTACTGGGGTTATTAACCATAAAGCACTGATTGGAATTATTTTAAGTATTATTTTATTATTTGTTGTTTTTTTATGGGCTATTTTTCTAAAAACGAATATATTTGAAATAATAGTATTCATTTTTTCAGCATTATTTGGTTTAATTTTAGGATTGTTAGCTTATTATGATTATATCTCAGAAGAAAATCTATAAAAAAATATCTACCCTAATCTACTTACTCTGATCAGTGATTCGACGGGTACTCCTTCTAATTGTTCTATTCCTTTTTTATCGATCAGTACAACGGCGGCGATTGGTTCGGCTCCCAGGTCTTTGTATACTTTTATGGCTTCGCTTATGGTTTTTCCACTGGTTATCACGTCGTCTACGATTACTACGCGTCGGCCTTTTACTGGGGCGAAGTTGCTGCTTACTGCGCCTTTTGCGTCTTTTTCTTTACGGTGTTTTATGGGGTGGAATACGGATATGTCTGATTCTATTATATCGGCCATCATGGTGGCGAAGGGTATTCCGCTTACGGTTATGCCTACTATTACTTCGGGTTCTCCGTGTTCCAGGGCCATGTCGGTGAGGGCTGCGGATACGTATTTCATTCTTACTGAGCTGCCGCCCAGACTTTGCCAGTTTATGGCGAAGTCGAGGGGAGCTTTCTCTCTTTTTTCTCCGGTTTTTTTTTCGGTTAATTGGAGTATCAGCCATCTGGCTGTGTCTTTGGATACGTTTAATTCATCTGCGATTTCCCCTGTGGTGAAGCCTCGGCTTCTAAGTTCATGTGCCTCTTTTATGAGTTCTTCATTCACTTTTTACACATCCTATTCAATTATTTTTTTTATACTTCATTCATATTGATGGGATTTTTTGATTTTGCGGATTTCATAGCGGCTAAGACCACTTTAAGGGCGTGTATCCCGTCTTCTCCGGTGATTCTGGGTTCTTCATCGTTGATTATCGCTGATAAGAATGAGTCTAATTCTTCTTTGAGTGGTTCTTTGTGTTCTACATTTACTTTTTGGGCGTTTTTCCCGTATACTTCCACTTCCTGGTCGATGTAATCGATGGATATTATCCCGTCTACGCCGATTATCTCTAATTGTCTTTTTTTATAGGGTGTTAGCCAGTTGGTCTCCAGTACTCCCACGGTCCCGTTTTCGAATTTCATCATCAGCTCTGCATGGTCTTCGAATTCGCATTTCTCTAGTCTGCTTCCCATGTTCGCGTAAACATTTGATACTGGACTGTCGAAGAGGTGGAACATGATGTCTACTTCGTGGATGGCCAGGTCTATGGTCACTCCCACATCTTTTATCCGGGGAGGGAAGGGCCCTACTCTTTTGGCTGATGCGGATACTATTTCCCCGATTACTCCCTCATCTATAAGCCTTTTTGCCTCTATTACTGCGGGGTTGAATCTTTCTACGTGACCGGTTGCCAGTTTTACTCCTGCATCTCTGGCTGCGTCTACCATTTCCTTGGCTTCGTCCAGGGTGAATGCTATTGGTTTTTCTACCAGCACGTGTTTTCCCTGTTCTATGGCTCCCATAACCACCTCAAAATGGTAGGTGGTTGGTACGCATACGCTTACTGCGTCTATTTCTTGCATTTCTAGTATATTTCCATAATCAACATATCCTACGGTGTTGTATTCTTTGGAGACCTCAGCCAAGGTTCCTTTCATCAGGTCAGATATGGCCAGGAGGTTGGCGTTTTTTATCTTGGAATAGACACGCACGTGATTCTGGCCCATGGCACCCACCCCAATTACGCCTACGTTAATACTCTTCAAATGTTATCCTCCTTAATAATTTTAGCCGCTTTGCTACCTATTTCCCAGGCTTCATCCAGTTTTCCACTGGTATGGGCCTTAGAGATTACTTTTCCTTCTCGACTGAGTAAAATTGCATATAATTGTAGCTTTTCACCATCTGCACATGCATTAGCTCCCAGGGGCCATTGACAACCCCCTCCTAATTCTTCTAAGACGGTTTTTTCAGCTTTAGCTTCCTGTGCTGATGGTTTATGATTTAATTTATTTAATATTTCTTTATAATCGTTGTCTTCTCCAGCCACGATGGCTAGTGCACCCTGGCCTGCTGCGGGTGTGAAATATTTTGTGGGGAATACTTGTTTTATATGTTTTTCTAGCTTTAGTCTTTTTATACCTGCTTCGGCTAGTATTGCTCCTTGGTATTCTCCGCTTATTACTTTGTTTATGCGGGTTTCTACATTTCCTCTGATTGATTTTATATTTACATTTTTTTTATGATGGTTAATAAAAGCTTCTCTTCTCAGACTGCTGGTGCCTATGGTGGCTCCTTCGGGGATCTCATCCCAGGCATAGGGGGATACTAGGGCTTCTCGTGGTGATTCTCTCAGGGGGACTGCCACTACTTCCAGGCCTTCTGCCGGTTCTGTGGGAAGATCCTTGAGGCTGTGTACTGCAAAATCCACACTACCTTCTATTACTGCTTTGTCCAGTTCTTTGGTGAATATTCCCTTAACATCCATCTGATATAGTTGTGAGTCTTTTATTTTATCTCCGGTGGTTTTTATTATCTCTATTTCCACTTTTTCATCGGTTATATTTGATAATTCGCTAATGATATGTTTGGTTTGTACCATTGCTAGTCTACTTCCTCTGGTACCTACTTTCAATTAAAATCATCTCCCCTAATTATTAGAAAAATACAATTAATATCGGTAATTAGTCTGGGATATTAATTGATCTATTAAATCATAAATTTCATAAAAAGTTCAAATTTAGATTTTTTATATAATATTATAATTAATTAGATGGTTGGTT
Organism: Methanobacterium sp.; assembly: GCA_018263005.1. Taxonomy (GTDB): domain Archaea; phylum Methanobacteriota; class Methanobacteria; order Methanobacteriales; family Methanobacteriaceae; genus Methanobacterium_A. The sequence continues at coordinate 135,141 of JADFDH010000001.1, read as the reverse complement.
ACTTATAATCTTTTAATTTATTTTTTTTATCTATGGTTTAGGTCGGGATAATTTGACCGGTAGATCAGTAGTATGTGGTGGTATTGCTTTTCCAATGCGTGTTCCACTGCAGGGGTGTAGTTTTCATAGTATTGGTAGCTTCTTTTTAGTTTTTCTTTAATCTGCCCGCCGAGTTGGTCTGTGAGGATTAATTTTATATTCTCATCTAATCGGTCCAATACTTTTGATACTGATTCTTCATCTATTTCTTCACAGGTTACACCGTATTTTCCCCCGAAAACTACCGCGGTTCTGGGGAGATCTTCTATCATCTTTATAGCTCTTTTAACCGCTGTAACATTTATGCCGGGGTTTATCTCTTCTATTATACAGGATTCTCCCTGATATCGTAGGGATGTTCTACCTTTTATTCCTTTGTAATTTTTTAATCCATTTTTTATTGTCTTTGATGATATTCCACAGGTTAATGCGGTGCATATGCTGGAGAGAACATTCTCTACATGGTGGGGTGCTGGTGCGAAGGTGATGATTTTAAATTGGTCAGCTATGGTTTCTCTTTTTATGGTTTTAAGCCCCTCCACTTCAACTTTAAAAACTGTTTCTTCCAGTCCGTATAATATTTGGGAAGCTTTTACATTGGCTTCCTGGTTTAATCCGAATGTGTTTGTTTTTTCCTTATGTTTAGTGTAAAATTTATGGTAAGACTGGTAATCACAGACTATTAACTTGTTTTTGAATATCTGGGCCTTGGCTTGGCTGGCTTTCATAGTACCAGTGGCTATATTGTAATCTTCGGCAATGTTGGTTATAACTCCTACCCGGGCCAGTCCAGTCCCTCCCAGGGATGTTTCCACTATAAAGATTCCTGGTTGGTATTTTTGTCCCAGTTGCCAGGCGGTTATTATGTTGGCGGGGGTTATGCTTATATCCTGCTCTAATAACTTCCATTCATCTTTTTCCAGTATTTCCACGCCTAAACTGCTTAGTATAAGGGGATTATATTCTTGGAAGATTTCCTTTAGCATGTGGATGACGCTGGTTTTTCCTTTTACACCGGTCACCTCTATAATTGGTATTATTATATGTTTGGATATTAAAAGGGCCACTGCTTCATGATGGGTCATGTCTATCGGATGATTTAATTGGCAGTGAATTGGTGCTATTACAGTTAAGTCTTTTTCATCCTGTAGGAATCTTTTATCTACTAGTTTTACCTTATTGTTTTCTAATATTTCTTTTTGCTCTTCTTTTAAGGTGTTATAGATGTCCCAGGCGAATACATCATATTCATCTAGTTTACTAAATTCGTTGGCAATTTTAACCCCGCCATGGGTCATATCAACTACTAAAACTTTTAGCATATTCCGCCTTTAATAAGTTTTTCACGTACTCTGCGGTAGAAATCTTTTGTTAACCTTACGAATATGGCATGGTCATCTGATTTGGTGAAGATGATCTCATCCATATAGTTTATCTCCTCTTCAGACTGGCCGTCGATAACCGCCATGGCCTTCTTACCTTCTCTTAATAGTTTAACTTTAATTTTACTGTTATCTGGGACTACGTTAGGCCTGGATCCTAATTTGAAGGGGCATATGGGGACTATTACAAATCCTCCTACCCGGGGGTCAACTATGGGGCCTCCTGCCGACATGGAGTATGCTGTTGAACCGCTGGGTGTGGCGATTATTAGTCCATCAGCCCTTAACTCTTCAACCACCTCCTCATCCACACTTATCTCGATGTGTAACATTTTAGCCGGTTTTCGAGTCATAATAACCACTTCGTTAAGGGCGGTGTGTTGTTTTTGGTTATGTTCTATCTGAAGCTGGGTTCTTGTTTCCTTGATATAATCTTTATCCAATACTTGTTCTAAAGATTTGAAGGTGTTTTCTGGATCTATTTCTGTTAGAAATCCAACGGTACCCATGTTTATTCCCAGCAATGGTATTTTTTTGGAGCTGATGAATCTCTGTGTCCTGAGGATGGTTCCATCCCCCCCCACAGCTATTATAATGTCAGCTTTCATCTCTTCTAAGGGACAGGATAGTTTTTTATACTTATTTAACCTATCTACGACATCATTTTCCAATAAAATCTTAATATCTCTCTTTAGAAGAAATTCAACTATTTTATCAGTTAATTGAATGGATTCTTCCACGTCAAGACGGCTTACGATACCTATCTTCATTTTAATTACCCCCTAAAATCTTCAACAACTCTTTATGAATATTTTCATTCCCGGAAGCTACTATGGAAGTTCTCTCCAGAACACTTAGTTTCCCATTTAAGTTCTGGTTGTATTCATCGGTAACCAGTCCCCCGGCTTCCTCTGCTATTAGTTTAGCAGCTGAAACATCCACAATACGCAGATTACCCCTCACGTCGAGAAAAGCATCATATGTTCCGTCGGCCACATAACAAAGCTCGATAGCCACCGAACCCAGTATTCTCATACGCCTAACCAACTTGCACAGGTTATCCACCATTTCCATATCACCCCGGTAAATATAGGCACCTATGGAGGAATGGGTTACATCGTTTTCTATGGAATTAAATATTTTATTACCATTCAAACTAGCTCCAGCACCTTTAGCTGCCTGGTAAATATCTCCTGTGGCGAAGTTCTTAACGAATCCCAGCTCAATATCATCCATGGTCATTGATCTATCCGGATCTGTGATCTCTGCTACTGCTAAGGATATTCCAAAGGCAGGTATATTTTTAACCGCATTAAAAGTTCCGTCAAGGGGGTCAACCACGAATATAACCTCAGATGGGCTTCCCCCAATATCTATTCGGCCAATCTCTTCACTAACCAAGGTTAAAGGCCTTTCAGCACTTTCTAATACTTCAACGACTTTTTCTTCAGCTACCAGATCTATTAATTTAGTAGGTGTGCCGTCGGCACCCATTTTAACTATTTCACCAGACTTTTTCTCCCCTACCAATGGACTGATTGTTTCATGGACTTCATCCATTATCTCAGCGGATATCTTGCTCCAAAATTTTATATCATCCATAATTATTCTCTCCCTAGATAAACCACGGCCGCTACAGCTGCTCCCAAACTCTTAACATGGTGTTGCTGGCATTCGATCATTAGATCATTAATTTTCTTACCCCGTATCCGCATCATATACTTCACCATATCCACTGCTTCCCCTTTAACCTTCTCCGGATCCTGATTCACCCCAGAATGCTCCACCACACATCCCAGATCATCTGATAGGGCCACTGCTATTACCGCGCATAAATCATCACCTTCCTGATCAGATGAAACATAAGAGAGAACGGTGTTCACCATTTCTCCTGCAGGGATCTTTGGAAGCTCTACCAGCTCTGCATCGGCAGGTATTATGCTTGAAACTTTAATAAGGTTAACATCACCTATTCCGGCATCCAAGAGGGCGTTGTCAAATGCATTGAGTTTGGTGGGGCCTTCTGCTTCTCCGGAAGTTATTGATACTTTCATCTTACCACTCAAAGTTTAAATATTGAAAAAAATATAGCCAATCTATATATAAATTTCATAGAAGATGTCTTAATCTTTGCCCTGTATTTACTATTATATTGATGTATAATTTTTTCAGGGTTTAATTTTAATACACTTTTTAATGGGAGGTAATTATAAATGTCAAAAAAAGTAGTGGAAGTAAAAACATTAAAAGTAGGTAAATATGTCATATTAGACGGAGAAGCATCCAAAATTGTTAATATTCAAACATCATCACCAGGAAAACACGGAGCAGCCAAGGCAAGGGTGGATGCTGTGGGAATTTTTGACGGACAAAAAAGAGGCATCGTCAAACCGGTGGATGCAAAAATAGATGTCCCTATTATCGATAAAAGAACCGCCCAAGTTCTCGCTCTAATGGGTAGTGATGTGCAATTGATGGATATGGAAGACTATGAAACATTCGAAGTGCCCATACCCGATGAACTGAGAAATGACCTCATAGAAGGGGCCGAAGTAGGTTACATAGTTGCCATGGGTAACAAGAAACTGATGAGAATAAAATAAATTTTCTATAATTAGAGGAAATGATGCTTTTATACACGGAAGATCCTTTAAGATTTGCTTTTTCTAAAGATAAAATAGAAATTAAGGATGCTCCAGGATATGGGATTTTAGGTGTACCTTTCGACGGTACCACCACCTATAAACCGGGAGGCAGGTACGGTCCTAACGTTATAAGGGAAGCATCCTATAACCTGGAAAATTATAACATATCCGCTGGTAAGAAACTGGAAACCCCCATTTATGACCTGGGAAACCTGGAAATAGTACCAGGGAACTTCCAGAAGACCAGTATGAAACTGGAATCAACCATAAGAGAACTTAAAAAGCTTAAATTAACTCCGGTAGTTCTGGGTGGAGAACATACTATAAGCTACAGTATTTGTAAAGCTTTAGACCTCCAAGAAGCTACCATCCTACACTTCGACGCACACTTGGATCTTCGAGATGAATACCAGGGAGAGAAATACACCCACGCCACGGTGATGAGAAGAATTCATGACATAGAACCGGGTGAGATAATATCATTAGGGATCAGATCCGTTTGTGAGGCGGAATTGGAATTCGCAAGGGACGTAGATATAAAATATTATACTGCAACAAGGGTTAAAGATGATTTTGATGAATTAAGAAAGCTAATATCGTCCCTTAAAGGACCAATATATGTAACTGTAGATATGGATGTATTAGACCCAGCATACGCCCCATCCGTGGGCACTCCCTGTCCCGGAGGTTTAAATCCTCAGGAGTTGCAGAAGCTGATTTACTGCCTTAAAGGTAAAGATGTAATTGGTTTTGATGTGGTTGAAGTTACCTCACGTTGTTTTGGGGATATAACATCAGTGAGCGCGGCACAGCTTGTTTATGATTTTGTTTGTTTGTAAAAGGGATTAAAAATATGAATTCATAAATATTTTATGATTGATTTTTTTATTTAATATGGAATTTATCCCCTATTTTTGGTTCCAGAAGACTTATAATCTTTTTTAAAAATGCTTCACTGTATTTTTTTGCTCCAAGCAAGTATTGAGGCGAATAAAATGGGGTTTTTATTTTTAAATAAGTGTTCCAGCGGGTTATATAGAATTCGGCTTTTTCAATTTCGCTGTAGGGAATTAACTTTAAATCATGATGTTCTTGCTGTATTTGGTTGATATCGATTTTTTCATTTATCTCCTCATCTAAAAATTCCACACCATTCTCTTCCATGCTCATGGTAGCGCCGAAAAATCCCGTAGAGGCCCCTTTATCCTCTAAAATATAATTGGTGGTGAAAAAAATGTTTTTAGTCTGACCACCCCATCTACTTTTAGATGTTTCAGATACGGTAAGTGCAGCTTTTATGATTTCCTCACAATATTCTGAATTTTCAGGTTTTTCTTTATCAATATCTTGTAGAGATTGTCCGCAGTTTGCACAGAAATTAAAATTAGGTGTACGGGATCCGCAATAAGGACAAATTATTTCTTTGTTAATCATATTAAATACCATCTCATTAATATTACTAACTTATAAAATGATAATTATGGTAAATGTTTACCAAAACCCCCATATATGTCATTTTTGGATTTAACCTTAAAAGATAAATTTAAATAATAAATAATCAATTTATCATTATATTTATATCCATTTTTGTGGAGGTATTTTTTTATGGCAGATTCAGTCATAGATAAAAAGAAAAAAGCAGGTAATAAAAGCACATTAGGTTTTATACTATTATTTGTGGGAATTATAATTTTTCTGATTAGCCTTCTTGTATTTGGTAATAATCTGATCATTACCATAATTGGAGCAGTAGTAATGATTATTGGATTTTCTTACTTAAAAAAATCTAATTAAAAGGAGTGATTTATAGTGAATGATAAAATTAAAGTAGTAATAGGTGCAATATTGCTGATTGTGGCCGTAGCATGCTACCTCTATGCGCAGACCTTACAGTCATTGGAAACTGTAGGAACCATGCTTTTATTATATTTAGTAGCAATGATAACAGGTATTGCAGGAATATTTGTGCTATGGAGATATTTGCCGAAGATATTATAAAATAACTTAACCCTAACTGGTTATAAATAGGAAGGTAACGATTATAATTACCACTACTACTACCAGAAGTATGATCAGTGGGAGTAAACTTTTTATTATCTTCGATTTACTTATTTTTAGGTCTATCCCATTTTCTTCGGCTAATCTATGAACATATTCTGTTGCTTCCCTGGGAGGGACCAGTTTAACCCTTTCATAAAGGGCTGAGGCAAATAAGGGTCCGAAACCACCCTCTTTCAGATTTTCTAGTAATACCTCATCCAATTTATTTGTGTCTTCTTTCAACGGGGTATAGTCGTACATGCAGTTGGCACAGAAATATTTGCCCTGTCTCTCAATTAGCAGTCCATTCTCCCGACATTGTGGACATTTAAGGTATATGGTTGATTTATCCATGATAACCATCTTTATTTGATTCAGTCTAACAAATTTTGAGTAAATTTAATGGTCAATACACTTAGAAACCGCTCCAACTCAGATGAATAGGATAATTTATCATTAATTAAATAATGCATAATATTTCTAAGTGGATATGATTTGGTTTTTCGATTAATATGATTTAATGACATTTAAAAATCACTACAATTTTTTCAAGTGTTCAATTAGAAATTGGTTATATAATTTATTTTTTGCAACTATATAACCTTTTTAACACTGCATTGAATCTTAAGAGAAACTAAAAAATTCTTTAAATAGAATTAAAAATAGTTATTCTTATAATATCTTGAAAATAGCATGATTTGCCTATTATTTCTTATCTTATTGTGATGTTTTTCACATAAAACTGTTTATTAGTAATAAGTTTTTCTTTTTGATCTTTTTAGTAATGAGTTTTATTATCCTTGAACTATTTTTGATCATTATAAATAAACAAAAAGGGGGAATATAATATAAAATATAGAATATTAATGCTTTTTTTTGTCTTTTTATTCGCGATAATTATCTCTGGAACAGCTGCAGCAACAATTTCCGGTGATGATTCATCAGCGGATGATATAGGCATACAGGAAGTTGATCAAAATTTAATAACCAATACCGGTATTCCTGATCCCCGGGTAGTTAGAGGTGGTGGTGTGGTTTATACATCTACTACAATTCAGGATGCTATAAACCATGCACAAGACGGAGACACCATTGAAGTAGACCCGGGTACCTACACGGAGAATATTATAGTAAACCATCAACTAACCATAATTGCCACAGGAAGTGTAACAAGCACCATAGTTCAAGCAGCTGACTCATCCCTACCAGTATTCACTATTAACACAGCGGGTAGCGGATCCACTATACAGGGCTTTACAATACTCAATGATTTAAGTGGAATGGACTATTCAGCAGGAATCCTTCTAGATGCATCCGACGATAATACCATAACCGGGAACACATTAATCGATAACTGGTACAATATAAGAGCTCAAAATTCAGATAACAACCATATAATCAACAATGATATTTCCAATCCCAATTGGGGAGGTGCTGCATGGGGAATATCATTAGAAAACAGCAATCAAAATGAAATCAAGGGAAACAACATACACCAATGTGTATATGGGATTGATGGTGTATTTGGTAGTAATGGAAACACTATCAGTGAGAATATCATAGTTAACAACTCTCGTTGCGGAATAAACCTCTATGGTTCAGATAACATCATTGAAGATAATATTATAACAAATAACGGATTTGACATTATGAATCCGGGTCCTGGTATTGGACTGTATAGTTCAACCAATAATACTGTTAGAAATAATAATCTAAAAAGTAACAACTGCGGAATACTGTTAGAAAATTCTTCAAACAACACAGTCTACCGTAACCAGTTTGTGGCCAACACAGACCAAATCTCCGTAACCGGGACCAGCACGGGCAACACATTCAACTTGGACGCCCCAATCGGAGGAAATTACTGGTCTGATTACACAGGACAAGACAGAGGAGATGGATTCGGAAATGTACCATACACCTTCACCGGTGGACAGGACAACCTACCACTAATAGGCACCGGAACCATATACAATGTATATCCCGGCCAGATTATCCAAAACATAATTGATATAGCCTCCAACGGTGACACCATTTTAATACATGGTGATAGCGGAAATCCCGCGACTTATAATGAGAATCTTATAGTAAACAAACCGCTTATAATAAAAACCGCTAATGATGGTACAATTACCCTCCGAGGAGCAAATGCCGACCAACCTGTTTTTCTACTAGACATTTTGGGTAGTGGTTCAACTATTCAGGGTTTCACCATTGCTGGTCCGGGTGTTTCATTTTCACAAGGTATCCTTTTAGAATCTGCAGATTACTGTTTGATACAAAATAATACCATCAACGATAATACTGTTGGAATTTACCTCATCAATAGTAACGCAAACATATTAACTCAAAACACCATCACCAACGCCAGAAACGGGATTAGAATAGATTCAAACTCCCATGACAACCTAATAAGTAACAACAATCTCAACAACAACAGTCTGGACGGCGTGCATATAGATGGTTCGTCATTTAATAATACAGTTCAAAATAACGATGTACACAACAACTATAACGGCATAACCATTGAAGGAACCTCCTACCAAAACAAAATAACCAGTAATCAAGTTTACAGCAACGCCAACGCCGGGATAAAAATCAGTGCATCCCATGACAACGATGTAGATAACAACAACATTCATGATAACGCAACTTACGGTATTCTAATAGAAGCAGATATAAACGATGAAACCGGAGAAACAACGCCATCTACCAATAACCACATAGATGAGAATACAATAAACAACAACAACACAGGAATTAATATTATCAACTCAGATAACAACTTATTAGGCCAAAGAGGCCCCAATATAATAACAAACAACTCAAACTATGGAATACTCCTGGATAACTCGCCAAACACCGCTATGCAGCCCAACACCATCACCGGAAGCAATATAGGAGTAGCAATCTACAACAACAGTAACGAAACATTCATAGACTCATTTACAATAAACACCACAGCATATGGAATACACATCCAGAACTCGAATGAAAACATGATAGTTTCCAGCAATATATCCAACAACAGCATTATAGGCTTATTCATCCAGAACTCCAATACTAACACCATTTCAGGAAACACCATCCAAAGTAATGGTTGGCTGGGAATAGGCCTCGATAATTCCGATAACAACACCATAGATTTCGGAAACGAAATCAATGGTAACGGAGAAGGAATCTACATAGTAAACACTTCAAACGGGAACAACATAACCGGAAATAACATACACCATAACTTCGACGCAGGAATAAACTTACTGAGCGGTTCAAACGGTAATACTATCAGCAACAACCTGGCAATACTAGGCAATGGTGTAATAGGAATACTAATCCGTGACTCAGAAACCAACACCATCTCTGGCAATTCCATAGCAAATAATGGCTGGGCAGGAATAGCCCTGGATAACGCTGATGGAAACACCATAAACGGAGCTAATATCATATCAGGTAACCAGGAAGGATTAAACCTAATGCATTCCATAGGCAACAACATAAGCGGAAACACCATAACTGGCAGCAGCAATATCGGAATAAGCATAATAAACGGTTCAAATGATAACATAATCAGTTCGAACGTAAACATATCCTATAACGGAACCATAGGAGTATACCTGAGAGATTCAGGCACCAACACCGCCTCAGGAAACAATATCCTAGGTAATAGTTGGGTGGGAATATGCTTTGATAACGCCACCGGAAACATCATAAACAACGATAACAACATATCAGGCAACCTAGAAGGACTATACATCGTAAATAATTCCAACAACAACGCCATAAACAATAATAACATACATGAAAATCAGGACACCGGAATATACATCGACGGATCTACAGGAAACCAAATATCCAGCAACATAGCCATATCCTACAACGGAGTTATCGGAATACTCCTCAGAAACGCCAACTCCAACAACATCAACTGGAACACTATAAACGGGAACAATTTCACCGGTATCGCCCTGGACAACGCCGATAGTAACTTCATAACCGGAGCCAACACTATCAGCGGCTGTCAGATGGGAATATATGTAGTAAACACCTCAATCGGTAACACCATATACTATAATACTCTACAGAACAATACATGGGCAGGATTAGTACTCGACGGAGTAACCAACAACACAGTCTATCAGAACAACTTCACCAACAACCCATTACAAGTACTAGCTCAAAATGGATTCGGGAATATGTTCTACCAGGGAACCGTAGGAAACTACTGGAGTGACTGGTCCAGCACAGAACCCAGACCAATCTATGGTAATGAAGGATTATACGATGAACACCCCAGCATAACACCATTTTAAGGGTTAAATACCCTTCTTTTATTTATTTTTCTTTTTAATCTGCTTAATTCTATTTAATTATAACTTAATCTGCAATATTTTGAAATACCATGTACTTCTCATCCCCAGAGGTGCGGCGAATGGTTAGCATTACATAATAAACTGTTTTCTTATCCTTTGTGATGATATAGGTCCTTCGAATATTTTTTGGCCTGAAAATGCTGCGTTACGTTATGTGTGTAATTAGAAAATTTCAAGATCTAAATTAGAAGATAAATATAAATAAAAATCAAAGCCATATATACTGATTAGATAACTAATAAAGGGGTTCTAAATTTGGAAGAAGAAAATAAGGATAATTTTATCATTTTACTTGAGGATTTGATTGAAAGAATTCGTCAAGATGATGATTATGTTTCGTTTATGGTGGGAAACATGGCCGCCATTGTCCAGTACTCTGATGATGCTATTATTGGAACAGATAATGACGGGACCATTCTAAGCTGGAATAAAGGCGCTAAAAAAATGTATGGATATGGAACAGAAGAAGCAATTGGAAAAAATATTTCCATTTTATGCCCTCCGGATAGGGCTAATGAACTGAAGTGTATCCAGGGAAAAATAAGTGAGGATAAACTGATCAATAATTTCGAAACTGTTAGAAAGAGAAAGAATGGTGATTTAGTAGATGTTTCTGTAACCATATCCCCTATTAAAGCCTCTGAAGATAAGATAGTAGGTGCTTCCACCATAGAAAGAGATATAACAAAACAGAAAATGGCGGATAAAGCTCTTAAAAAGAGTGAAGAGAAATATCGTCGTCTTTTCAATGATGATCTAACTGGAGATTTCATAGCAACCATCGGTGGAGAAATTATTGAGTGTAATCCTTCATTTGCTGAGATATATGGCTTTGAAAATATTGAAGATGCAAAAAAGTCTAATATATCAAATTTTAATCCAAAGGACTGGGCAGAAATTATATACCGACTTAAAACGGAGGAAAAAATAAAAGGACATCAAACCACCCACCAAAAACCAGATGGTGAAGAAATTATTATAATCGCCAATTTAGTAGCTATTAATGATGAATCAGGCCGTTTTAAAGAAGTTAAAGGATATATATTTGAAAATGATTGATGAATTAATTAATTTCATGGCAAATAATCAATAATCTGCCTATTATTAATCTATAAAATGTTCTAACTGTTTTTATTTCAAAAAATAACTGTAATAATTGATTAATAAATAGATAAAAATGAAGTTTAGAAAAGATCTAATAATCAGCTCAGGACCTTATCTCAATGACGATAAAGCTGAGAGACACGCAAACTGGACGGAGCTCCTCTTTGATCTGATCTTTGTAGCGGCAGTATCCCAGCTTGCTTTAAACCTCAGCTACAGCTATGATTTTCTATCCTTCATCCTGTTAATACCTATTTTCTTCGTGATCTGGTGGGGCTGGGTGGGTCATACTTTCTATTTAAGTCGTTTCGGTACTGATGACTTCTTTAACCGTTTTCTAACCATGATTCAGATGATCGTGGTCGCTTTCCTAACTATTAATGCTAAAAATGCCTTAGGAACCGGTGGATCAGGTTTTGCTATATGTTATGCTATTTTAAGGTTCATATTAGTATTTGAATATTTGATAGTTGGAAGAAATAATCCCCAGGCTAAATCTCTCAGCATCCATTACAGTATTGGTTTTTCTATCGCAGCATTAATATGGCTTATATCTGCATTTATACCTGCTCCCTGGCGTTTCGTATTATGGGGTGTGGCTATCATCATCGATTTGTTAACTCCATTAACAGCCAGAAATTTACAATTAGAACTCCCTCCCCATCCCACACATCTGCCTGAAAGATTCGGCCTGTTCACCATTATATTAATTGGTGAAGCCATTATCAGTATTGTATTTGCAATTAGCAATGCTGGTCTTAACTTATATACTGATATTGTGGGTTTACTTGGCCTAATTATTGCATTTACTATATGGTGGGGTTATTTTGAAGAAGCAAAGGGTGCTGAGGGCCGAGTACAGGAATCTGAAGAAGATGTTAAAAATTATCAGTTATGGATGTATTCCCATTTCCCCTTACTATTGGGTATAGTGGGAGTTGCAGCAGGGATTAAACATTTGATCTTCCTTAATTCCAATCTTCCACTCCCCCGTAATGAAGTATGGCTACTCTGTTTTTCATTAGGAATTGCTTTAATATCTTTAAGCGGTATTTTCTTATCATCATTTGACTTGAAAACCTGTTTAAGTAAATTTTTAGTAAAATTCAGAGCCCCTTATTACCTGATAATCATACTAGTTATCTGTACGGGATTTTTAGGAACATTAGTTGCAGGGTGGGTTGTCCTGGCCATATTAACCCTACTATGTATTATTAAAATTATATTCTCCTTAAGAGAAATTCCAGAACAGGTATGTAAGATCTAAAATTTAAGAATTGGTTTTAAATAGAATAGAAAATAAAATAACTGATAAATTTAAGTCTAATAATTTAAAAACGATTATCTAGAAGAATTTACAGGTGGAAAAATGTATTCAAGAGAAATTGAACTAACTGGCCACATCATAGATTCCCTGATCATTCCTAAAGCCCTGGACCTTATAATGGACATGGGAGGGGACTTCAATATACATGAATTCCAGGTTGGAAAACGTAAAAAGGATATTAGCTATGCTAAAATAGAAGTTAAAGGAAAAAGCGAAGAACATCTTGGAGAAATTTTGGATGAGCTTTCAGAGATAGGGGCTTTAGTGGTGGAGATACATGAAGTTGAATTGGAACCATCACCTAAGGCTAAAACCTTTCCTAATGAATTCTACTCCACAACCAACCATCCCACCTATATCCGCTATGATAATAAGTGGATCAATGTTGAAGAGATAGAAATGGACTGCGCCATTGTAGTGGATAGTGAAAATAATCGGGCTTACTGTAAACCCATGGTCCATATCAAGAAGGGAGAAATGGTGGTTGTAGGGAGGGAAGGTATTAAAGTAATTCCCCCAGAAAGGCCCCGGGGTAAATTAGGTGTTTTTGAGTTCATGTCTAGTGATGCATCCACTGAAAAACCTTTCAAATCCATTATGAGTAAAACTGCCCAGGAAATCAGGAGAATAAAGGATAAAGGGGGTAAAATAGCCCTGGTCGGTGGTCCTGCTATAGTGCATACTGGTTCAGCACCGATTCTGGCCCAGATGATCAGAGAGGGTATAATCGATGTTCTTTTTGCTGGTAACGCCCTGGCAACCCATGATATAGAAAACGCCCTATACGGCACCTCACTGGGTGTGAGTATTAAAACCGGTGAAACAGTGACCAGAGGACACAGACACCACATATACGCCATCAACCAGATTAACCAGTCTGGATCAATAAAAGAAGCAGTTGATCAAGGAATCTTAAATGAAGGTATAATGTATGAATGTGTTAAGAATAAGGTTCCCTTTGTACTGGCCGGATCAATAAGGGATGACGGACCACTTCCTGATGTTATAACTGATATATTAGAAGCACAGGATGAGATGCGGAAGTACGTACAGGAAGTGGATATGGTGATCATGATCGCTACCATGCTCCATTCCATCGCCGTGGGAAACATCCTGCCCTCCGAGGTTAAAAGCATCTGCGTGGACATAAGCCCAAGTACAGTAACCAAACTCAGCGACCGCGGCAGCGCCCAGGTAATCGGTATCGTAACTGATGTGGGGGCTTTCCTGCCCATGCTTTATCAGGAACTTAAAAAATAAGAATGTGAATGGCTTTAAGCTTTGATACATTTGAGCTAAGGATAAAGAGACTTAAAGCCTTATAAAAGGAAGATATGATTTTAGTGTAGAGTAAATATGGTTTTAAAAGCTTTATTTTTTTGGCAGAAGAAGTTTAAAAAAAAAATTGTAAATAAAAGCCTTAAAATATGGAAAAACATTAAATTCTAGTTTTAAGTAACAATATATGCGCTGTAACAGCTATTCCCACTATGATTAACAATATAAGAAGGTATATATTGTTTGAAAAAATAAGAGCAGATATAATTAAGGTTATCCATAAAAAACCTATACTCTTAAGTTTTACATCTAAAGGAACACCTTTATTGGCTTTATAATTTTCAATGTAACTTCCAAAGTAGCGGTTACTGGAAATCCATTTTTCAATTCTTTTGGAACTTTTACCAAAACAAAAAGCAGATACCAGAATAAAAGGAGTTGTAGGTAATATGGGAATAACTATCCCTATTATACCAATTCCTAAAAATGTTACGCCTAAACTAAAAAAAACTCCTCGACTTATTTCCATTTATATAATTCCTACCAAAAAAGGTTGTTTTAGAATAATCCTGATTATTTAGATAATGAAAAATATTCTGTATTCAAATTTTATTATTTTAATTAATAATAACATAAACCTAATAAATTATATTTACTAATCTAAACTTGAATTACTTTTAATAATAAATTAAAGGTTTAGATACATTTGCTTACCTAGCTATTTCATCTACTCCCGCAGCATAATAACCATTAAGGGCAAAAACTTCAGTAGCCGCTTGAAGGATTCTTTCATTAGTATTCTTATCTATATTTTCAGTCTCTTTTACCAAAATTTTCCCCCCTTAAACTAATTAATAATTTAATATACCTATAAAAAAATTTTAGTTGTTAAAAAGAAAATAATTTATGAAAAAATAGATCCTAATAAAGATAGAATTTATAGAAAATCAGAATCATCATAAATCATGAATATTTTATTAATATTAAGGAGAATAATACTTGAAGATTAAAGGAAACCTTCTAAACGTTATTACAGAAGATATTTATCCAGCAGAAATATCTGCAGAAAATGGTCTTATTAAATGTGTTAAAGCAGTAAAAGAGGAGTTTAAAGATCTTATTTTACCCGGCTTTATCGACGCCCATATCCACATCGAAAGCTCCATGTTAACACCCAGCAGATTCGCAGAAGTAGTGGTTCCTCACGGAACCACTGCTATTGTGGCGGATCCCCATGAGATAGCCAATGTAATGGGACTTGCAGGGATAGATTACATGATGAAAGATGCCGCCTCGGTTCCTTTGAAGGTTTACTTCACCGCCCCATCCTGCGTCCCGGCAACAGTTTTTGAAACCTCCGGAGCTATAGTTGATTCAGAAGAGATAGATAGATTGCTCGAAATGGATGATGTAGTGGCATTGGGGGAGATGATGAACTTTCCCGGAGTCTTATCTGAGGATGAGGAGGTCCTGGCTAAGATAGCTGCTGCTAAAAGACATAGGAAACCTGTAGATGGTCATGCGCCCCTTTTATCTGGAGATGATCTCTGCAAATACATATCCGCAGGAATATCCACTGACCATGAATGCACAATAAAAGAGGAAGTTATAGAGAAAAGAAAGATGGGAATGAAGGTTATGCTCAGACAGGGATCCTCTGCAAAGAATTTAGAGGATTTAATAGGTGCTGGTGGTGAATTCATCGTATCCGATGATAAACATCCAGAAGATCTGCTAAATGGCCATATTGACCAGATGATAAGAGAAGCTACTGAATACGGACTGGACCCCATGAAAGCGGTTAAAATGGTAACCATTAATCCTGCCACCCATTATAACCTGAACAACGGGTTTATCGGACCTGGCAGAGCAGCGGATATGGTAGTAGTTGATGATCTGGAGAAATTAAATGTTAAAAAGGTTATAATTAATGGTGAAGTGGTAGCACAGAATGGTAATTCATTTTTTCCCGTAAAACCTCTGAAACTAGGGACTACCTTTAAATTAACACCTAAAACACCTGAAGATTTTGAAATACCTTCTGAAGATGTTACCAAAAAAGTGAGGGTGATCAAGGTTAATGAGGGACAGCTGATTACCGGGGAAACAGAAGCAGAATTAATGGTGGCCCATGGAAAGATAATGTCAGATCTTAACAATGATATTTTAAAGATCAGTGTGGTTGAAAGATACGGTCATAATCGGATTTCTAATGGATTTGTCCATGGATTCGGTTTAAAAGATGGTGCTATTGCATCTAGCGTGGCCCATGACAGCCATAACATCATAGTAGTTGGTACCAATACCCAGGATATGGCTGATTCCGTTAACCGATTGGTTGAAAATGGTGGTGGTCTCCTTGCTCTTTCAAATGGTAATTTCAGTTCTTTAAAACTTCCTATCGCGGGCTTGATGAGTGATGAAAGAGCTGAAGATGTATCTGTTCAATTAACATCCTTATTAGAGAAGGTTAAAGTCATGGGATGTACATTACAATCCCCTTTCATGACCTTATCATTTATGGCTCTTCTGGTGATCCCTCAGCTTAAAATCAGCGATTTAGGACTTTTTGATGGGGAGAAATTCCAGTTCGTAGATTTAGTGAAAAAATAATTTAAATTAAATTAGCAAATAGAAAATTATACGTTACTAATATTGGTTTTTTCATCTCTTATGGACTTAATTATGTAACCTACAACCACCATTGCTATGATGAAGCTTATTATGTTTCCTATGCTTCCAAGTAGGGAGAATAATGTTCCCATGATTACTAATAATATTCCTATGCCTATGATCTGTAATTTATCCATTTTTTTCAACTCCATTATATTTAATCTATCTTCATTAATTCTTCATAAAACTCCAGTGAAATCTCCAATTCTTTGATACCATATTCCAGTACGGTTAATGAAACAGGGGGCATTTGGTGAGCTAATTGTTCCTTCTTTTTCATGTTTTCCTGGTACATTTTCAATTTAGCTTCATATAGTGGTTTGATCGCTTTGATACGTTTTTCCTTTGGAATGAGATCAAAAAAGACAGCTTTGACCTTGAAGTCGAATTCTTCAATATCAGGCTCTGCCGGAGCAGCTACTAGCTCTAATAAATATTTTTTACCAGTTTCTGTGATTTGATAGACCTTTTTATTTATTTTTTCTGTGAATGTTTCTTTTCCTATTATGTAACCTTGTTTTTCCAGTTTTTGCAGGGTGGAATATAGGATGTTGTTGTTTAATTTGTAGTGTGGATTTCCGAAATAGGTTTTAACATTCTTTTTAAGGGCATATCCATGGCTGGGATTGAAATATATCATTCCTAATATGATAAGTTCTGAATTGGTCATCTTTTCACTTGAGTTAATTTTAACATATGATATTTTTAACATATGTTACTTTTAACATAGTAATTCATTCTATTTATACTTTTCGCTAAGTTGTCCGAATAATGGTATTATTAAAATAGGGATTTATTATTATGAAGATTAGTTTCAAGTGTAACGAACTTAATAAAAATATGATCAAGGAACAAATAAAGTACCATGATTTATCACATGCTATGTTTTAAAATAAAATATTTCCAATAAAAGTTAAGATCATATTAAAAATTTAGGAGAAAGAGTCCCCTTGAAAATCACACCTTTAGCCTTTGAAAGCCTAGGCGTCAGGTCCATGGCCACCTATATCGAGACCGATCAGAAGATATTAGTAGACCCAGGTACGTCTCTGGGTCCTAAGAGGTTCGGTTTACCTCCCTGGAAAACCGAATTCGACGCTCTCTACCAGACCCGGACTGATATACAGGAACATGCCAGGCTAGCGGATATAATTACCATCAGCCACTACCACCATGACCATTACACCCCCTTTGCTCTGGACAGGTTTCTTGATTCCAATCCCCAGTATGCCCGAGAGATCTACCAGGATAAGAAGTTGTTAATTAAAAACCCGAAATCAAAGATAAATAAGAGCCAACAGCAGAGATCAAAGAAGCTTTTAAAAGATTTGAAGGATATAAGCCCGGATATCAGTTTTTGTGATGGTAATTCTTACCAGGTCGGAGATACCGAATTCATATTTTCCATTCCACTGCCCCATGGTCCAGAGGGAAGTAAACTGGGCTATGTGGTTGCGTTAACCATCCGTCATAAAAATGAAACCGTGATGCATGCCTCTGATGTGCAGGGACCCATCCATGATAAGACTAAAGATTATATTCTAAAACAGGACCCGGATACTTTGATTTTAAGCGGCCCTCCCCTGTATTTACTTGGTTTCGCCTTTTCCCATGAGGATATCGAAAAGTCCAGGACTAATCTTACCGAAATCTGCAGGGAAATACCTCAGGTGGTGGTGGATCATCATCTGCTCCGGGATTTCAGGGGCTTTGATTTCATTAAATCAGTTCAGGAAAATACAAAAACCCAGATCAAAGTAGCATCAGAACTTATAGGTAAAAAACCAAATCTCCTGGAGGCCAGGCGTAAGGAGTTTTATTTAGAGTAGTTGTGAAAACTGAATAATAAATTATTTGAAAAAAGTATTTGAAAAAAGTTTTAACGGACTCATAAAATGATATTATTCATCATCCCAGGCCTTCATCACCTTTTTAACAGCTTGTTTATGTTCAGCAGAGCCTACTTTATTCACTATCCTGGATATTTCCTTCATACGCATATTGTAGAGTTCCTCTGTTTTTCCGCTTACTATTTCTTTACGGCTGAGATAGACTAGTGATTCCAGCACTCCGTAGATGGCTCTGTTTAAGGGTTCCACGCATTCATTATTTATAATAATTTCCTTTACATTAGCCCGTACTATACTGGTTCTGGAGATGCCGAATTGGTCTTCTCTCTCCACGTCCTTAAGATCTTTCACTTTAGCCAGGACAAACGCATCTGCATCTCTTATTGAATAATTATCATGATACTTGATGAAATCTTCAGTAGGAAGATCTCCCATGGTTGATTCTACGAAAATTAGGGGATCTTTAAGAATATTAACCAGGAATTCGCCGTTATTCTTTATATTTTTTATTGTATGGGATCCTTCATGAAGATAAACCACAATTTCATTTAAACTCTTACATATCACACCTATAGGTGCTGCATTGGGTGTCTTATCCGGATTAGTGGTGGTTATAATGGTCTCATACAACATTCCCTTACTCATACCCACTGATTTAAGATCCAACATAATAACACGCCATGAATAAATTTAATATGATTAATTTAAATTAAATCATCTTTTATCTTATTAAGATTATATTTAAAATAAATTAAATTCTCAAAGGCATATAAAGATAAATAATTTTAAATATCCACCTATTTATGAACCCCTAAGGAAAATATAGATAATATAGGCTATTATGATTATGATTACAATAGGCAACAACCATATAATCAGATAAAACACGATCACAGCCAGTATTATAGCCACTATTATGAATAAAATGTCTTGTAACTCCATAACCCAATATTTATGCTGTAGTAGTTTTTATATTTTTTTAATTAAAAGTACTCAAGACAAAATTATAATCTTTATACATGGAAATTCCAAATAATAGCTAAAGGAGTATAATAAATGAAAATATTAGTTATCAACAATCATGGACAGTACAATCATCGTATTTACCGTAGCCTACATTATCTAAAATATCCTGCAGAGATAATTCCCAACACCACCACTATAGAAGAGATAGTGGAAAAAGATCCCCTAGGACTTATCCTGGGTGGCGGTCCTACCATAGAGAGATCCGGTAACTCCCAAAAATATGTGGAAGAACTTGATTATCCTATACTGGGAATCTGTCTGGGCCATCAGATAATCGCACAAACCTATGGTGGGGAGATCGGAAGTGCAGGTGCAGAAAGCTACGCCAAAAACACCATAACCATCCTGGATAAAAACGACATATTCCAGGGCCTGGGAGAGACTATGGACGTATGGACATCCCATAAGGACGAAGTCAGAACTTTACCCCCAGGATTCAAATTATTAGCCACTTCAAAACTCTGTGATATTGAAGCCATGAAACATGAGACCAAACCAGTTTACGGCATCCAATTCCACCCGGAAGTGCATCACACCGCCCAGGGACATCTGATATTTGAAAACTTTTACAGGATATGTCAGGAATATAAAAAATAAGTAATTTTTTTATTAATTTCTTTTATAAATCCTCAAATTCTTTATTTTTCCACCGGTTATCTCTGTGTAACCAATCAGATACTGCGTGGAATTACCCCATACCAGGTAATAATTGATTTCATACTTATCCAGTTGTGACTGTAAATCTGCAGAGGATATATCCTTTTTGGACTGTCCATAACTAGTGGTGTTTAAATAAAATGATAGGTATTGGGTGTCTATCAGGTGGTTATCAGTGGCTATATTCCCCTCTACACCATATTCTGTTTTTAAAATGTTACTCAGAGTATAAATATCCTTCCCAGTGTTTAAATTAGTATAAAGAGAAGTTATAGGCATATAAATGAATGAAACTGTAAAGATAATAAGCACCAACCATTTTAACAGGTTCTTATAACTAAATTTGCTGATTAAAATCTTTTTAAATAATAAACTAATCAATAAACCACCTAGCAGTATCAGAAGAATATAAACCAGCCATAAATACCTTTCTTCCACCAAAACAGGCAGATATCCCCCAGAATAAATCAGAATAGTCACCAGTGAAAATAAAACTGTTCTACGATCATCCACTCCTGTAAACCGTTTAAAAGATGGTATGAACAATATTAAGCTCCCTATAATTATTAATATAGATAGAAATGAGAAATACTGATAAATTGAGAGGGTTTGTATAATATTATCCCAGATCAACTTCATTTGGAACATGAAATTACTCCAAGACTCAAAGGGACTCCAATTCTTCACTGCTTTTTCCTGGTTTATCTCTCCTGGCCCGGAAAGTCCCTGGGAAAACTGGGGAAATCCAACTGAATCAGGACCTACCAGGGCATGATTATACTCTCCCGAGGTACCGAAGGTCAACCTCTCCTCTTTAGCACTGATCAGACCTATCCAAAACCCACTTACCAATAAAAATGTTATAAACCCTAAGATTAAATTCCGAGAGATTTTGATCTTAAGATCTCTTTGATAATAATAATGTAACAGATTAATAATCAGGAATTGGACTATGAAGAATGGTAAAATGAAACTTTTACCCATAAAAGCAACAGCACCTAAAAAGCCACATAATAAAGCATATGAAACTTTATTGGGATAATCAGGATTAAAAATCAGGGCTAAATAATAAACCATGAAACAAACAATCAGTAAATCAGGAGTTATAACACTTAAAGAGAAGTAAAGTATGATCGGAACCGATATCAACAATGAGATTATCCTCACAGTCTCTTCCATCCTAAATCGAAGGGAAAGCCACCATATGCCAATTATTGTGAAAAACCCCACTACGAGGGATAATATTTTAGCAGAATAAAGTGTATAGGTTGGTGTCTGGTTGAAATATAGAAAGGGTAAAAGAAGCCAGGATAAAAGGGGCCCCCAATAAGCATTCACCGCCTCGTAGAAATCCCCGCTAAGATACTTTAAAGCGGTCTGTATATAACCCACCCCATCCGGGTTTACCTGGTACTGATAGTAACCCAGTAATAGGAAACCTAATACCAGATAGAATAACAGAATAAGGGCTAGTCTGGTATCTATCCTAAATTTACTTTTTAAGAACATTATAATCAAAATTTTTACTTTTATGCTTCTTCATGATACTCTTTTTCAGCATTAACCGCCCATAGGTTATCTTTACTGGTTACATGGTTGATTATGTTATCTACTGCCTCCATGGCGGTGAGCATGGAATGATCCATGTTATTGTAACGGTGCATGCCATTTCTACCGATTAAGAAGAGATTTTCTATTTTATCAGTAAAATTTCGAATTTCATCAAAACGATTAAATGTTCCGAAATAGGCAGGGTATGTTTTGGGCACTCTTATCACGAAACTATCCAGTATATCTTCTTTATCAGCGAATTTGATTCTGGAAAGCTCTTTTATGGCGAATTCAGTGAATTCCTCATCATCCATATTCCAATAATCATCTCCTTCATTTACAAAATACTCCAATCCTATCAGTACAGTTTCCGGGTTCCGTACCATATAGGGGCTCCAGTTGTTGAATATCTGGATTCTTCCCATTTTAACATCCTTCTCCTGGACGTATATCCAGTTATCCGGGATCAGGTCATTTAGGGTTTTTATTTTGGATTTGTTTTTTATTTTCAACTGGTCTAATAGGATGCCCACGGTCATGAAATCACGGTAGATCAAACCCTGAGCTATCTCCTGTACTTCTACAGGTACATCCTCTATGGATGCTATCAGATCCTTAACCGGCATTGTTGAGAAGAGATAATCTGCAGGGTAAAAGACCAGTTCTCCAGTCTTTTCATCCCTAACTTTCACCCCGGTTACCTTATTACTTTCATTTTTTACTTCCACTACCCGTTGTTTAAGACGTAATTTTCCACCATTTTCTGTTATTAAACTGGCAACTTCCTCCCACATCTGCCCCGGACCATATTTAGGATAGTAAAATTGTTCTATCAGGCTGGTCTCCACCTTCTTCTGGGAAATGGATGAATCAGGTTTTAATATTTTTTTTAAACTATGGCTGATGGTTTTTAATATGGATAATCCTTTTATTCTCTGCGAACCCCAATCAGAACCTATTTCACTGCATGAAACACCCCAAACCTTTTCTGTGTAATCTTTAAAGAATGTCTCGTATAATTCTCGGCCAAACCGATTTATGAAAAAGTGTTCCAGGGATTTCTCATCCTTAATTGGTTTGATGGAGATTTTTATATAACTTAAACCTATTTTTAAAGTTCTTAATAAGCCTAAATTGTTTAAAGTTTTAATATTTAAAGAGATGGGATAATCGAAGAATTTTCGCAGGAAAAGTATACGGGATATTCGGTTGCGGATCAACATCACTTTATCTGCTTTTTCTGGATCGGGAGCATCATATTTCTTTATTTTTTTAGATCCTAACTTTTTTATAGTTGATTCAGTTGATAATGGTATTTTCCGCCCTAATAATCGGTCATCCATGGCAGGTGCGCCCTGTAGTGGTAGGATGTTCTTCCACCATTCCATGACCTGATCTGATTTTGAGAAGAACCTATGACCTCCAATATCAATACGGTTACCATTATGAGCCACTGTTTTTGATATACCACCAATATCATCGGTCATCTCGAATATGATCGGTTTTATATCGGTCTTATCCAGTAATTGGTAGGCGGCGGTTAAACCTGCCGGACCGGCGCCTATTATAATGGCTATTTTCTCTTTTTGATTCATGATTATGGCCTATCTAAATAAGGTGAATTTTCTGGCAAAGAAATTCCAGAAGAGGATTATTATTGCCGATAAAATCTTGGATATTAAGTAGTAAAATCCTAATTCTGCAGTGAAAAACCAGATGAATACTTCATTTAAGATCAGTCCTATTATGCCTATGATGGCGAACACTCCGAATTCAAATTTTTTATTATCAAAAGTCCGTCTGTTGAAAACCCAGCTTATGCTCAGGAGGTAATTGGTTATTAATCCTAAGGTAAAGGCTATTGCTGCTGAAATTAGGTAGTATATAGTAAAGAAATCGGTTAGAATGTATAATGAGCCGAAGTCAACTATAAATGCAACTCCACCTACGAAGATGTAACGTAAAAACTGGATTGATGTTTTATCCGTGCTTTTTTTAAATAACAGTGATAGATAGTTTTTCATATAATGATCCTCTTATGTTGGGGAATGTTAAGTTTTATTTTAGAATTTATATAATTAAAATTAGGTATTAAAGAAATTACTGGGCTAATCTCATATCATATTTCTTTAAAAATGGTCCTTATTAATTTAATGTTTTAAAATTTGTTATATTAACTTTGAAAATTATAAATAAAATTATATCTAAAGATTATTTTAAGGTATGAATTATATTATAATTTCTTTATATCCCAAATAATTATAAAAAAAAGGTAATGAAAATGCTTGATCCATCTGATTTTATAAAAGAATCCATTGAAGAAATGAAAAATATTATAGGAGATAAAAAAGCCATCATTGCATTGTCTGGTGGTGTTGATAGTTCAGTTTCATCTGTACTGGCTTCAAAAGCTATTGAAGATAATCTGGTGGCGGTTTTTGTTGATCATGGCCTGGTAAGAGAAGGTGAAGCAGAATATGTTGAGGAAACTTTTAAGGACAGGTTAAATTTCCGATCAGTTGATGCCAGTCGAGAATTTCTTCATAGACTGGAGGGTGTAAGTGATCCAGAAGATAAACGTAAGATCATTGGTGAAGTGTTCATCAACGTCTTTGAGAGAGTTGCTGAGGAAGTTGGTGCTGAATTCTTAGTTCAGGGAACCATAGCCCCGGACTGGATTGAAAGCCAGGGCCAGATTAAATCCCATCATAATCTGGCACTGCCCCATGGACTGGTTTTAGAGATAGTTGAACCCATAAGGGAGCTCTATAAGGACGAAGTACGAATTATAGGATCGGAACTAGGTCTTCCTGGTGAGATGATAAACAGACAGCCCTTCCCTGGCCCGGGACTGGCGGTGCGTGTGGTGGGTGTACTCTCACCGGAGAAAATCAATATCTGCAGAAAAGCTAACGCCATTGTGGAAGAAGAAGTGATCAAGGAAGGTTTGCATGATTCTCTATGGCAGTACTTTGCAGTCTTAACCGATACAAAGGTTACCGGGGTGAAAGGAGATATTAGGGACTATGGATATTTGGTGGTTCTGCGGATGGTGGAGTCATTAGATGCTATGACCGCCCATGTGCCGGAGTTACCCTGGAACATGATCAAGATAATATCTCAACGCATAACTGCCGAGATACCAGAAGTAACCCATGTAGCTCTTAGTGTCAGTGACAAACCCCCCAGTACCATTGAATTCGCCTGATATTAATTACTGGTAATTTCAAGGTAAAAATTAATTTTTTTATGAAATATTTATTTAAGACTTTTATTGAAGTTCTAAATGTATTATATTCTAAATTTTTATTAATTCCCAATGAACAAAGTCTAATATTATTGAATTTCTCTGACCATAACGGTTCGTTTCATATTATTATAGAACCCATTTTTCAGGTAGAAACTTTCTGCTGGTATTCCTTTATTGGTTAACAAGGTTAAACGGGTGTATCCTAACAGATTAAGGTTTTCTGTTATGATATCCAATGTTCTGGTGCCTATTCCATTTCCCTGTTTATTATTTTCCACGAAGTACTCATCTATAAAGAATTCTTTTCCCATCCAAAAGGATCTTCTATGCCCCAGACAAACAGCTACTAAGTCAGAGCCTTCAAATGCAACGAATCCTTCAAAAACCGGGTTTTGTATGAGTTCATTTAAATAGTATTGGACTTGATCAAGAGATATCCAGTTATCATACCAGGGATCTGCAGAAAAAACTCTCTTAAACAATTCAGCGCATACTTCCAGGTCAGTCCAGTTAAATCTTCTCACATTCAACTCATTATCCTTATTAAACTGTTCAGACTGATAATATCCTCTGTTATCTTGGATGAAATAATCCCAATGCGCCCTTATTGGGTTGTTAGTGAAATGATTTCTAATTACCGCCGTTATGGACATCTGAAATCATCCCTATTTTTTGTAAAAACCATGAATAACTGGTCAGGTAGAAAATCATATTTTTCCAGAGGATAAAAACCAGCTTCATCCATAATATCCAGGAGAACCTTATTTTGAGTGTAATGTCCGAATAGTCCGGTGAAACTTAATTTTCTCCTATTATACTCTATTATGGCTATTTTTCCGTTTTCTTTAAGTAATTTTTTAAGGTTTTTAAAATATTTTACTTGCGGGGGGAGGTGATGGAATACATTTCGCAGAAATAACAGGTCAAAACTTTTTTCTGGTAAATCTATATTATCAGGATTAGCTTTGAATGTTTTAACATTTTCAATAGCTTCATTTTTAAAATTTTTCTTAATATAATCCAGAGATCTTTGATTCACATCTATGGCATAGGCCAGACCTTTATCCCCTACTTCTTTTGAAAATTCTTGAACGAAGAATCCACCACCAGAACCTATATCCCCTACTATCATCCCTTCCTTGATATTTAGATTTTCTATAATTTCATATGGCTTATTTTCTGGGGATACTGCTTCCTTATTCAACATATTTAATTTTAACTCAGTTAACATTCTATCTACACCATATTTGTTTATATAAATTTTTTAATAGGCGCATCAGTAAGAATAGTGCCCCATTTAACCCTTGAACCTACTTCTGATGTGACCAGCGCGTTTTTTTCAATTTCACCCATTTCTGCCAGATTAGCCACCACCTCATGGAAGGAGATATTATAATTATCCTGGTTTTCTTTAGATCTAGGCATAGAAATTGCTTTATATCCATTCTGCATTAATAAAGTGCTTAAATGTGAGGTGATATGTTTCAAATTACAGTATGTTTCATTATAGATAGAATATATCGCTAATTCATCAAGGATCAACTGGGGTAGGGTTAACCCCACAGATATGGCCCGTGGATATTCAGCTATTAAAGATGCGTATTTTTCTATTAGAGAATTTTTCACATGGGATAAGTCCACAATTCCTAAAAAATAATCCTCAGACTTTGATTCAATAGTTCTTCTAATTACATTTTCCAACATTTTCTCTCCCCCATTTTTTATGTTCCTTTTAATCCTTGAATCTCCCATATCTCAACATAGCCCTAGCTAAGCATGATATTTACATTAAAATTATTCTAAAATAGATGAATCTGTAATTATTTTCCTATTTTGGAATTAGAATCATTCATCTTTTTTCAACGATTTTTTAACAGCGTATAATCTTTCCGCGAGTTCTCCTATTATTTCTTCATGAGATGCTAATTTTTCTTCTTTAATATCCTCCAGATAAGAGATATAGCCTTCTATTTCATTCAAAGCTTTTCTGATGGAATACTCCCCCCGGTCCATTTTATGGTGATATCCTAGATGGCCGGAGAGTTTATCTATTATCTTCTGTCCCTTTTCGGTTAAACTGTATTTTCCATCCTCTCCTTTAGTGACTAATCCTTCATCAACCATTTTTTTAAGCATGGGATATAATGAACCAGGCGATGGTCTGGGAGTTTTATATCGTTTGTGAGACATTTTACAGGATTCCTGGTGCGCCTGGATGGCATCCATTATTTCCACTCCGTTTCTCGGTCCGTGTTCGTCCAGTACATGGAGTATTAATATCCTTAGTCCGCCGAATTTTTGCATTTGCTCCATTCTCTCATGGAAGTCTCTGTGTAGGTTTTTAAATGTATCCCACATTTTAGGTTGCACCTCATGTATACTCAAATGTCCGATAAATATCGTTAAATTGATACTATTTTTTTTATTTAGATGGGTATTAAACCCGATTTTATATAGAAATATCAAGTTACCGATATCGACTATTCGATAGTAAGTGGTTCATGGTATAAATATTTTGTGGAAAAAAATAGATAGAGGTAAAAAAATTAATAAATTATTAGGTTAAAATGAAGGAAAAGAAAAATTTTGGAAAAATCGCCCTGATTTTAAGTGTTATCGTCAGTTTTCAAGTGGCTTACGTAAGCTCCGCTATTAACGTTGCTTTACCCTACATTGCCCAGTCTTTTAATCTGGATTCTATATTTCTGGGCTGGATTGCTTCTGCTTATTTACTTTTCTCCGCTATCCTGCTGATACCCTTTGGTAAACTGGCTGATATGTACGGTAGAAAACGTATAATTACCTATGGGGTTATCATATTTATATTAGCCAATTTAATATCAGCCTTCTCTATCTCTGGGACTATGCTGTTAATTTCAAGGATTATAATAGCCATAGGAAGTGCCATGATCATAGGTAATGTTTATTCTCTAATTGCATCAGTTTATCAGGAAGGTGAAAAGGGAAATCCACTGGCCATCAGTGTGGCAGCAGCATATGTAGGACTTTCCATTGGGCCTGTACTGGGAGGGTTTCTTACCCAATTTTTCGGATGGAGAAGCATATTCATATTTGCTATTCCCTTGGGTATCCTGGTTTTGATGTTTATTTTTAAATTAAAAGGAGAATGGTTGGAGAAGGACGTTGGTGGATTCAATGTCACCATCATTTCCATCTTCGCCCTATCTCTAATAGCTTTGATGTATGGTTTATCAGTTATCACGAAAATTTTAGGATTTATACTCACCATAATCGGTTTAATCGGATGCTTTGTCTTTATATGGCTCCAGAAAAAAGTTCCAAATCCATTAATTCATCCTAGATTACTTTTCAATCGGATTTATATTATCAACAACCTCACATCCCTGGTTAACTATGGGCCGGGAATTTTTTCCATTTTCCTTTTGAGTCTTTATCTACAGAATTACCGTGGTCTAAGTCCTGACCAGGCCGGAATCTTATTATGTGTCCAATCTGTGTTTATAGCTATTTCATCGGCTTTAGTGGGCAGGTTAAGGGACTATACTCGACCTAGATATATTGCAGCCTTGGGTATGGCACTTACCGCTGTTGGATTAACTTTCTTCATCTTTTTAGACATTAACACTACTTTCCCGTATATCATCTGCGGTTTAGCCATCATTGGATTTGGATATGGACTATCAGCCGCTTCCAGCACTGAAATATCCTTGAAATATGTGGAAAAGAGATTTTACGGGATCTCCAGTGCTTCACTCAACACCATGCGAGTGGTGGGTCAGATGATGGGAATGGGAATCACCATGGCAGTATTGGCGCTTTTCATGGGTACTTCCACATTAACTCCGGAAAATACAAGGGCTTTCATTGAAAGCTGTAGGATCCCCTTCCTGATATATGCTATTCTTTGTTTTGTCTCGATTTATGGCTATTTCATTATAAGAAAAAAATAATAACATTTCAAAGAATGTAAAACACCATTTATAGATTGATAAGCTTTATCAAACTTCGACCAACCATAATCAGCCATATTAACAAAAGTATACCAGATAGGATAGCTATGATTAGAAGCAGAGTAAGTTCAGAGGGTATCAGAATCATTCTTAAATATTCTGCCAAAGATATTATAAAGGTTAAAATTCCCAGATAAGCTGTTTTATTGCCGAAATTATTGCTTTTTAACATTATAGTTGACATGATAATCCCCGCAAATGAAATTAGGAGTAATCCCATGTTAAAACCCCCAACAGCACGTTGACCTGTATTAACCATCAGAGCCTGTCCTGCTGCCAATATAATGGATTTTTGGGCCTCATTTGTTGCTGCCAAGTATTGGTTGCTTAAAGAAAGCATGGAAAAAGAGTTATTAGTTGCTAAGAAAATAGCTATCCCCAGGATAGCAAGGGAAATCGCAATTAGCATATAACTTTCATTTATTCTTCTTAAGGCAACATATAATGCAAGAAACATTGGTAAAAAGAGTACATATGCAATATATTCTAATAAATAAAAATCAATCAATCCAATGAGCTTATTAGTCTGGAGTAATGTAAAATAATCCATCACAGTATTGGGCTGGGGCCAGACTGCCCATATGATTATTTCGATTAGAAGCAACAGTGCTGAGGAAATAGCGGCTATTCCTCCTATTTTATACAAAGTTTTCCAATTAGAATCTGCTGTTTCCATATTTACAAATCCCCATTATAAGATATGATTTTTTTTACCTCATATTTAGCTTTCTAACTCCACCTATCCAATCTTCAGTGTTTATTACCTTACTGAATTTCATAGCTTGGGTTATTAAAATGGCTTTATGAAGTTCTTGAGCACTTATTTCTCCAGCTGAGTTTGATATATCCAGTGTTCCGTTGGCATCGCTTAGAAATTCCACATTGTAGCCCTGGTGCATGGCCTGTCTGGCTGTGGTGTCGCAGCACATTTGGGTCATGTATCCGCAGATAGTAACAGTATCTATTTTAAGTTTTTTCAGATATTGTCCTAACTCGGTCCCGGTAAAGCTTCCTTGTAGATTTTTCTCTATTATTCTTTGATAATCTTTTCCTAGTACTTCTTCATGTAAATTCCATCCAGTTGTTCCTTTTTTAAAGGTGTGAACATTTTCATCCAGATTGGTATGTTGGATCAGGATCACCGGTATTCTTGTTTTATTTGAATTGTTTATTTTCTTTATAATATTTCTGAAACTGTCTTTTGGATAAGTAAAGGTAATTTAAGGGTCAATATTCATTTGCACGTCTATAACCAGTAAAGCTCTGTTCATATATTTAATTTTGTCCAGTTCTTTGATATTTTCGTAATTTTCTCTAGTTCCATAGGAAATTTTATATATAACATGTTCTATAATATTCTATAAATTATATATTATTACACATGTTATATATGAGGTGTTTTATGTCACTATCCTATGCCCTTTTAGGTCTTCTAACTTACGGCCCGATGACCGGTTACCAGTTGAAAAAAGTATTTGATGAGTCTATATCACATGTTTGGGCGGCTAGTTTAAGTCAGATTTATAGAGAATTATCTGCTTTAGAAAAAAAAGGATATTTATCTTCAAATATTGAAAAACAGAGTGATAGACCCAATAAAAAAATTTATAGCTTAACAGAAACCGGGAAAGCTGCATTTATAGGTTGGCTGGGTCATTTTCCAGAAAAAATGTTAACTCCCAATCGGGATGAATTCATGCTAAGAATATTTTTTGGTTCAAGGTTGGACCATAAACAAGTAATAAATGAACTTAAGCGTTTTATTGTTCAAATGGATCAATATTTAAGTTTACTTGAAAATATTGAGGATGAATTTGATGTTTGTAGCAGTAAATTTTCTGTTGAATCTGAAGCTAAAGAAGTACTCTTCTGGCAACTAACCATCAAAAGAGGTCATATGACCATTAAAACCCTGATTAAATGGGCTGAAAGTTGTATCGAAGATATAAATAATTTTTATACCAAACAAGAGGAAAAAAAAGGCGATTAATATGAATGGAAAAATATTTTATTTTACGGGAACCGGGAATTCTTTGGCAGTAGCAAAGGAAATAGCAGATGAATTAAATGATACGGAGTTGATTTCTATTCCTGCAGTTATAAATGGAGAAATAAAATCAGATACCACCTTTGTTGGTCTGGTTTTCCCGGTATATATGTGGGGAATGCCCCATATGGTGGTGGAATTCGTGGCTAAAATAAGTTTAACTGAAGATCAGTATGTTTTCGCGGTAACAACTTGTGCAGGTATGCCCGGCGAAACACTATTACAGTTAAAAAGAATGCTTAAAGAAAAAGGTTCAGATCTACATGCTGGCTTTGCAGTTAGAGAAGCACCCAACACCATTCAAAAAGACAATATATTTATAAAAATCGCTCAACTTATCGAACCTGATGAAAAAATAAAAACATCTGGTAATGAGAGATTGGAAGAAATAATGAAAACATTAAAAAATAAAAAAGTACACCTACCTGAGACAAGCTCCAAAGTACTAAATATATTTGGCAAATTTGTTTACAAGGGAGGTATGAGCAGGATTAATACCATGGGTAACTTCTGGAGCGATGAAAAATGTAATCAGTGTTTAAACTGCCAGCGAATATGCCCCAGCAATAATATCGATATAATCGATGATAAACCTGTTTGGAATCAGAAGTGTGAATTCTGCCAGGCATGTATTCAGTGGTGCCCTAAACAAGCCATTCATATTAAAAATGAGGACATAAACAGGTATTACCATCATCCCCTAATAAAGATTAAGGATTTAATTTTACGCTGAATATCTTTATTTATTATTATCAAAATAATATTTCTTTGAGTGAATAAACAAGAAGAATACTGGAATAAAGTTGCAGAAGAAAAAGAATTCCCAACCCCCTTTAAACTAGATGAATTCTTAAAATACACATCAAAAGAAATGAAAATACTGGATGTGGGCTGCGGCTATGGAAGAACTTTAAATGAACTCCATAATCAGGGTTTTAGAAACTTAATCGGTATAGATTATGCACAGAACATGATAAATAGGGGATTACGACAATATCCCTACTTAAATCTAAAAAAAAATAATGGAGATAATTTACCATTTCCCCATGATGAATTCGATGCTGTTATTTTAATTGGTGTATTAACCTCCAATATTGAAGATGATAAACAGGAAAAACTTATATCTGAAATAGACCGATTATTAAAAGATCAGGGTATTTTGTATTTGGCAGATTTTCTTATAAACACTGATGAGAGGAATAAACAACGATATTTGAAGTATAAAAATAAATATGGTGTATATGGTGTTTTTGAACTTCCAGAAGGTGCTGTTTTAAGACATCACACCACCAGCCATATTTTTAAATTAACCAAAGATTTTAATGAGTTATCATTTAAAGAAACAGTTTACAATACCATGAATGGCCATCGATCAAATGGATTCTTTTACATTGGAAAAAGAAAGTGATTAAAACTTATTTAGGAATATACTCCTCTCTTACTGGAGAAAAAATATCAATTAGAATGGAGTCTTCCATTACTTCTGCACCGTGTTTGATGTTCCCCGGAATTGCCCAGCTATCTCCTGGTCTCATATCATAACTTTCTCCATTTATGGTTAGTATTATATGGCCTGAAATCACATAACCGGTTTGTTCATGAGTATGGTTGTGCACAGGCAATTTTTTCCCTTTTAACATTTTATATTCAGTTAAAAGGGTTTTATGCCCATAAACCAGTGTTTTTCTTTCAATCCCTTCCATTACTCGAATATAACCTTTTTTATCTGATTTTCCGACTTGATATTCCATATTATCATCTCTATGATTATGATATCTCCTAATTTCCCGGATATCTGTATTTTATGCATCAATCTTGAACCTCATATCCAGTAAATTTTATTAATTTTAAATTTAATATAATTATACATGTCTAAATATCAAAAAATCCCTATCTTCTCTGCAAAAACTGATAAAATAGAACTGGTAGATCAAATTGAAAAGACGGAAGAAGAATGGGAGGATGAATTAAATCCTCTATCATTTGATGTTGCCCGGAAAAAAGGCACTGAGCTGGCTTTTACGGGCAAGTACCATGATTGTCATGAAGATGGAATATATCAATGTGTTTGCTGCCATACTGATCTGTTTGATTCAAAAACCAAGTTTGATTCAGGGACCGGGTGGCCCAGCTTCTATGAACCCATAGCCCCAGAAAATATCGTGACTTCCATTGATAAAAGCCTGTTCATGGTTAGAACTGAAGCATTATGCGCTCGCTGTGGAGCTCATCTGGGTCATGTGTTCGATGATGGCCCTCAACCTACAGGTCTAAGGTACTGCATGAACTCCGCATCTTTACAATTGATTAAAAGAGACGAACTATAATCAACTGGTGAAAAATAACTTGAATATTCTATTACTTATCATCTCCTCTCTAAAAACTTTTATTTAATTAATTACATATCAAAATCACATGATTAAAGGAAAGGCCGCCTACCTGAAAAGACTCACTTCTAAAATACAAATACCCAGTGTTGATGTTGGCAGAGAACTGGATGGTAGCACACCACCTTCTGTTTTTATAGGCAGCTGGAACTATCCAAAAGTATATGCCGGCCCTATGATATCCCCAGTACAGGGTGATACCGCTATTATGGATAACCCTGAGGCATGGATACAGAGTAATAAGAGTCAGGAGGATATCATCAGTTACCGCCTGAATCTGGTCCGGGGTAAATTAACCAATAGAGTAACAGATCTGGATAACCCCTTCGTGGAAAAATTACAGGAGATATCATTGGCTTCCACCAGCATAAACAGCGAAGCAGAATTCGGTAGTAAACCACGGGGGCTGTCCTTCAATGAACAACACACTCCCCATGGACCCAGTGCTCTCATTGAAAAGTTTGACATAGAAAGTGTGAAATGGGACCGTGAGTTGGAGAAAACATTTTATGATAGTGATCTGAAAGCTGCTGATGCTGTTATGCATTTGCATGGAAAGGAAATCCCTTTCTCCAGTATACAGAAAGCTTTTTCTGTAGGTACCATGGGAATAGGTAAAAACAGGAGAATGGTTCCAACAAGATGGTCCATCACCGCCTGTGACAGCACCATAGGTAATCGTTTGCTTAGAGATGTTAGAAATCATGATATTATAGAAACTCATCGGGTCTATGAATACAGCAGCCTTAACAACTACTATGCAGTGCTTTTACTCCCCCAGGAATGGGAGTTCGAATGGATGGAAGCATTCCTGCATGTAATGGGAAGGGAAGAATTAATATTCTCTGATTATGAGAATAACGGAGGTAAAAAAGGTTATTCCAGGGTTGGTGGTTGTTATTACACTTCCAAGATGGCTGTCCTGGAAGAGCTGACCTTGGAGAAGAAACAAGCCGCGGCTATAATCTTAAGAGAAGCCTATGAGGGTTACATACCCTTAGGAGTTTTCAATGTTAGAGAAAATATTCGGAATGCTATGAATAAACCTTACAGGGAATTTGAGGATATGAAAACTGCCCTGGCATATATTGACCAAAATCTACAGTTGTCCCTGGAGAAATTCATAAAACAGAGTGATCTGTTAAAAGAACTTTTACAATCCAGACAGACCACCCTGGACAGCTTTCTAAATCATTGAATAAGAAATAATCATATCTCTAGTGGATTGGTTCATTTATTTTTTGATTAATCTTTTAAAGTATAAACTCCACCAATTTCCAAAAGCACAACTTTTAAATCTGAATTTTCTTCCACTAATTTTTTAAATTCTGTGGGATTCGCATCCTTCATATGCATGGGGACCATAATTTTTGGTTTAATGGACATTACAGCATCTAAAGCCTCATCCATATCCATGGTGAACGTGCCTCCTATAGGTAAAAAAGCAACATCTAATTTACCAAATTCCTTCATTTCAGGTATAAAATCACTATCTCCCGCATGATAGATTGTTTTATCCTTTATTTTGATTAAATAACCTACACCTACTCCTTTTTTATGATACTTTTTGGTGGAATTACCCTCAGGAGTATTGTAAGCAGGGACTACTTCTATCTTAATATCCTCCAACTGTAATTGATCTCCTGGTTCTACATCTTCAAAGTCTTTATCCAGTTCTTTGTTACAAATTTCAGGGGCTAAAACTAGTGTATTATCATTCCTAAGCCGTTTAATGGTGACTTGTTTGCAGTGGTCTTTGTGGTGATGTGTTACTAATATTATATCTGCCTTTTCCAAGTCTTCCTCTGGCAGTCCATCAATTTCATCCGGCCAGGTTGAAAATTCGATTTTATGAGGATAATCATTATAATATGTCTTCAGATAAGCCGGATCAACGTAGATGATATGTTCTTCATATTTTATCTGGATCCAGGAGGGTGGGAACCATTTAATATAAACTGGCATTTTAATTCCTAAATCATTTTTATTCATTTTATGGTTTTAGTTAAAAGTTTGTCGAATTTCTTCTCGGACATCACTTCATGGGTTAAGAAATTTCCATTGTAAAAGACACTGAAAATACCAAAGGGAGTTGGAAGATCCTTAGCCTGTTTTAAACTTTCCACTTTGATTTTCTCGGTCTCTATTCCTTTTTTAGCTGCAGTTTCAATCATTATATCCACATAGTCAGCATTGAATGGGCACATGTCAGTGTAAAAGAAGGTTAATCCTTTTTTTCCCGGTATTTCTGCTTTTTTCGCTTTTTCTGTGAAATGGGGATTTGGTGTGTCTTCTTTAAACTTCTTTACCAGCATGATAAAATATGGGGGGGCTTCATCACATACTTCGAATCCATTTTTTAGGTAGAACCCTTTAGGAACTGAAAATGGAAGTTTTTTTCGTCCGGTGACTGCGACCAATCCATTTTTATCATTTTCTTTGGAGTCTTTTTCACATTCTTCCAAGAGTCGGGATCCAAATCCTTTGCCTTTGTATCGTCCGGAAGCCCATAAACATTGTATTAAATTATATCCTGGTGCTTCGATTGGGAACCATGCGTATTCAGCAGGTGTGTACTCAATGAACACTTTTCCTCTTATATCGAACTTTTTAAAGGTATGTCCTTCTGGAAATCTTTCTTTTAACCAGGCTTTTTTGTAACTGGCCCTTTTTTTATTCTTTTTATCTTCTCCAATGGCACAACAGATGTGTTCCGTATCAATATTTTCATTATTCAGGGTTATTATTTCAATTTCCTCAGTGACATCTTTGGACATTTTAATTTACTCCTTTTTATGTTATTGAGCCCTATTTTACTTATATTTTCTGGCATTGGGGGCATAAATAGGAGGATGAGCCTAAGACGTTCATTTTCACCATATTTGCTCCGCAGTGAGTGCATTTCATATTTTTTTTTGGTTGATCTGTGATCCTTACATAATCTCCTGTTTTTTCATATAAATCGTATTCTTTAACACTGCCTCCTGCTTGAACTGCTGATTTCATTGTTTTGATTATGATATCATATAATTCTTTAATTTTAGCATGGTTTAATGTGGATACTTTTGCTTTGGGATGTATTTTGGCCTGAAATAAGATATCATTGATATATGCATTGCCTAATCCTGCGATTTCGCTTTGTATGTTTAGGACTCCTTTTATTCCCCTGTTTTTATAGTTATTTAAGATATTTTTAAAATATTCATATGTAAATTCTTTATCTAATGGTGATGGCCCTATATTTCCTGCGTATTTATGATTTTTTAGTTCTTCCGGGTCTGCTACTGTTATAAATGCATATAAGGAAGATTGGAAGGTCAATGCTGTTTGATCTTTGAATTTGAACAGGATATGATAATTATCTGGGATTTCGTTTGCATCTTCATAGTATTGGAATTTGCCTATGATCTCCCCTAATAATAAGAACTTTTCATTTTCAAATTCTAAGAAAATCCACTTACCCCTGGTTTTAAGGGACTTTAGGGGGCTGTTTAATATTTCATCCTTCCTCTTATCCAAATTACACATGCCCTGTTTAATAATGCCTTTACAACGTTTTCCTAATTTTATTTCTATTATAACTTTTTCTTTTATGGTTTTATCCATTTGCTTGTATAAGTTCAGTATTTCTGGTAATTCCAGACCCATTATAATCCCCCCATTTATTAAATTATTTTTTTTTCTTGTTTTTTATGGGCACGTAGAAATCTATCTGTGATTTGGGGTTATCTAATCCTAAAAATCTGTCTTTATCATATGCTAACGCCATATAAGGATAGGCTTCTTCATAATCTGAATCATGTAACCATTCTTTCCAGATGTATTCGCCTCCTTTAAACATTTCTTCCCCTTCAAATGTAAATATAGCATATTTTGTGGTGGGTAAAGTTTTACAGAACATCTCCAGGGGCATTGCATCTATTTCTATCACTTCAAATCCTACATACACAAAAAATTTCCCGGTTTCTTTATAGTCATCAGGTTGAAGATGAACCTCAAAGGCCATGTTGTTAGCCATTTCTTTTTGGAAA
Source organism: Methanobacterium sp. (assembly GCA_018263005.1). GTDB lineage: Archaea > Methanobacteriota > Methanobacteria > Methanobacteriales > Methanobacteriaceae > Methanobacterium_A. Next base: position 97,492 of record JADFDH010000001.1, on the reverse strand, counting down.
ATTTCCCTATTTTCTGCACATAATCTGGAAAATCTTTTCCATAATAACCCTATTTCATTTTCAATACTCCATTCTTCTTTTGAATGGAATGGATCACCGTAAAAAACACATCCTATTAATTTCAATGATCTTTCTTCGGTAATTTGTATTTTCTTAGGTTTCTGTGATTTATTCAATGTATCAACATCCGGCCAAAAAAGAAAGGTAGTATTAAAATTCTTTATCACAACTACCATATTATTTTCTCTTTGGCCTTAAAATATCTACTGTTCGGCCACCCACTTGGGCCAGAGGAAAGAGAGCCATTTTGGAAGTTCAGGATTTCTTACCCGATCAAATGCAGGTATATATGCTTTTAAATCTATGATAGGAGTTCCATCATATGCATCAATGCCCGATACTTCTATTATTCCCTCACTTTCTTTGATATTTTCAATTTTACAAGTGGTCACAGCTATAGGGTTGGGACGATATTCGGCACGGGTAGCGAATACTCCGGTCAGCCGATCCAATGAATAGGGAGGATATGTTTGTAGTATACTTCGATATTCAGTGTTTTCGATTTTATCTGCCCACCATAATACTATTAAATGACTAAATTTATCTAATTCCTTTAAACCAGGGCTATATCTGCTATTTATCTCTAATAATGTTTGCATACCAATCTGTTTTACATTTCCAATTGGTGAAATTTTATAGGAAGTTTCACTGTTTGCAGGCTCCCAATTTCCGGTTTCTATGATGTTTTCTTGATTTTCGTAGCTTTCTAAATCTATAACCGGAAAAATTACTTCGATTTGGAGTTCTTGCTCTTTAACTTGGCTGGAGCTGTTTAAATATGCTTCCCTTGGTGCTCCGATCATTTCAAATTTTTCTTTCATAATATACTGCATCATTTCAGCATAAATTGGACCTATTTCAGCATAAGGGCCTTGATGAACTGTATAGAGGACTTTATGTTGGGGCATTATCTTTATTTGAACCCGGTTGTCGCTGATTGCATATCCTTTAAATGGTATTCCCACCTCATATTCCATTTCTTCCGGTTTTACTTGGACCTGGCTGGTGTAATAAACTACGAATGGTGGATTAGTAATCTGTAGTTGATTCTGCATTGTCCATTCTGCTAATTCTCCTATTATTTCTCCTATTTCTTCTACTGGGCCTATATGGTATATACTGGCTACTGGTTTCTCTTCCTCTGTTTTTATTTTTATTTCCATTTGAAAACCTCTTAATTTGGTGGATATGATTTGATTTGTTCTATTCCCATAAAAAGTTTACTATTAAATGGAATATTACTCCGTTAATTTATGAACTTTGATTGAATCTATAAAATATTCCCCTACTGATTATAAGAAAAACTTTTATTCAAAAAGAAAAAACATTATTACATGGATAAAAAAAGTGATTCAGACTCTTCAAGAGAATTTCTCCTAAATTCCACCCCAGAAATTGTTTCAATTCTAAAAACAATTGCCCATCAAAAAAGATTTGAAATACTCATTCTACTTATAGAAAATCCTTTAAAATTTCAATCACTACTAGAAAAAACTAGTCTGAAGAAATCAGCATTAGCTAACCACTTAAATGATTTAAAGAATAAAAAATTGGTGGAAAAAATTCATCACGGCACATATAAAATTACTGATGATGGAAAAAACTATATCAAATCCATTGAAAATGTTTATAAAGAAAATAACACCTTAAGAAAAAAAATTAAGGAAACCAAGCAAAGACAGGAACTTTCAAAATCATTCTTAGATCGGAATAAAATCTAACCCCACTAATTTGTCCTCTAATTCATGGCGATATATATGGAATTATATGCTAAAAAACCATCCACAGAAGCCATAAAGGCCATGGCTGAAGCTGTCAATAAATACGCTTCTGGAGATAAATATGACTTAATCAAATCTGCAGAAGAAGAAATATGTAATATCACCAACCATGAATATGCTAAAGTTGTAAATAGTGGTAACTCAGCTATATTGGCTGTTATGAGCTCATTTAAAGATAAAATAATGGTTCCTGATCAGGGTGGCTGGTCTGGTTTTACTAAAACAGCCCGATTTTTGGGGCTTGAACTAATCCATCTACCTACCAACTATGGATTGATTAATCCCAGCATAATAAAGGATAAAATTCTTAAATATCAACCAGAGGCACTTTTTTTAACCAGTTTCGCAGGTTATACTGCAGAACAGCCTATGAAAGAAATATTTGATGTTTGTGAAGAAGAGGGTGTGGTTCTGGTGGAAGATGCGTCCGGAGCTTTAGGTGATGAAAAAAGCTGTTTAGCCAATGGAAAACATTCCCATGTTATTGTGGCTTCTACTGGATCTCCTAAAATCGTAAACGTGGGTTATGGAGGATTTATATCCAGTGATAATATTGATATTTTCGAAAATAAACATATCCTTAAAACTTTAAGAGCAGATCACATCACCTGTGCCGGTATATCCGTTGAAATTACTAAATCCACTGATATTTTATCCAAAACCATCTCATCATGCCATTATATAAAAAATGAATTATTTAACGTAATACACCCCGATAAAAGAGGTGTAAATGTGATTATTAAAGTAGATGAATCTAAAAAATTCGCCAGAAAATTAAGATCGGACTTAAAAGTTCATGGCGGAAGTATGATTACCAGATGTCCTCTTTATAATAGGGTTTTAGATGATGCTGTTGCCTTAGAGATAAAAAATATAGATATACACTGTTTAACACCTGAAAACTTGGATATTATAATTAAAACTGTCCAGGAATCTGGAAATTTTTAGTAAAAATATAATATATATCGAAATATAAAAAATGTAATTAGTTCATCATTAGCAAAACTATTCATTATAGGATAAGGAGATTTTTTTATGGCGATATTTAATTTTAATGAAAATGATATAAGCCGTCTAATTGAAAAGAAAGATTTGAAAGGGCTGGTTAAAGCACTTAATTATAAATCCGATAGTTTCATAAGGTATAAGGCTGCAGAAGCATTAGGAAAGATTGGTACAAGTACAGAAGTAGATGATTTAATAAATGCCTTAAAAGATGAAGACTCATCGGTTCGAGAGATGGTAATATATGCATTAGGAGAGATCGGAGATAAAAAAGCCATTATACCCCTAATATCAAATTATGAGGATGAAGATGATGAGATAAGGGAGATTACCATATATTCACTGGGAGAGATAGGTGGCAGGGATGCTTTAGAATTTATTAGATTGGCCATTAACGAAGAAAATGAAAACATACGAATCAGGGCCGTGGAAGCTATAGGAAAGATCTCCAATCCCAATTCGGTTGAGGAATTGATCTTTGCACTGGATGATGAGATCGATGATGTGAAATTAAGTGCCATAAATGCCTTGGGAGAAATAGCCAATGATAAAGCTATAATACCCCTTATCAGAATATTTGATGATGAAAAATGGAATGTACGTAAGCTCTGTTTACAATCATTAGGCAGAATAGATGATTGCACGCTGGAACCCTTTATTAACGCATTGAACGATGAAGACTGGCATGTTAGAGAAAAAGCAGCAGAAATAATAGGTAAGTATGGTGATGAAGAAGGAATAAGATATTTAAATAAGATTATCAACGATCAAGATGATGATGTTAGGGCACGTGCCAGTAGTATCCTGAAAAAATGGGAAAGTAAAGACACCCCTAAGGTCAAAAAACTAGGAACCAAAAAAAATAAAAGCGCCCAGCACAGATTAGAAGAAGTTATAGATAAAATAGGAAAAGATGAAGCTGTGGATATTCTCATAGAATATTTAAATGATGATAATCCAGAAATAAGGCACAGATCAGCCGAAGTACTTGGGGAAATTGGAGATGAAAGGGCAGTTATCCCTTTAATTAATGCATTGAAGGATGAAAAACACAGTGTTCAGTGGAGAGCTAAAGAAGCTCTTAGAAAAATCGGTTCACCGGCAGTATTACCTTTAATTGATAAAATGGACGATGAAGATCCGGATATAAGAAGAAGGGCTGCCTGTGCTTTAGGAGATATTAGAGATGAAAGAGCAATATCCCCCCTAATTGAAAATCTTGATGATAATGATGCCATTGTAAGATTAAAAACAGCAATTTCATTGAGTAAATTCGGTGAAAAAGCAATACAACCCCTTATCGAAGCATTGAATAATGATTCATTTGAAGTCCGTGAGAAAGCCGCATTAGCTCTTGGTGAAATCGGAAATCCCATTGCATTAAAACCTTTAGAAGAATCTCTTTCAGACGAAAACCCTTATGTTAGAAATGGTGCGGCTAATGCTATTAAACTAATCAAAAAATAAAATTTAGGCAGTTAATTTTCCAGAATCAACAGAGAGGTTCTTTCCATCATAGCCCGGGAGACTCCACCAGCAGTTTCCACTTCATAATCTTTAAGCTGATAAATATCTCTTAAAATTGCCTTATCCCCCATTAGGACCCTATCTTCTCTCTTTCCTAATATTATTTCTAATTCTTGACTTAAATCTTGATTACAATTTACAATAACTGCACATATATTATTATTACCTTTTTTCAATCCCAGAATATCGAGAGCCTTAGATATTTGCCTTTGAGCTGATGCACGTACGCATATTTCAAGTCCCAGGTCCCTCGCAATATTATCCCCTCTTTTAAAAGCGTTAAGAGCATGGACTGTAGCATGAAGAATGTGCTTTCTCCCAGCGATACCATCTGCATTTAAAAGTTGAACAACACAATCTGGAGAATTTTTTCGGCGGATATCATTTAATTTACTCATTAAAAGAGGAATATCATCCAATCTTGAGGTGAATCCTAAAATTTGAATGTTATTATCCATTTTATTCTCCTAAAAAAAAGAATGTTTAAAGGTGAAATATTTATAAATCGCCTTCTTTAACCTTTTTCACATAATTAGTGCTTAATATTTTGTTTATTCCACTCAGATATGCTTCTACACTGGCCATTATAATGTCTGGTTGGGTACTTCTAGCGGTTACTATGTTTCCATCATGTTTGAGTTTAACCACCACATCAATTAAAGCATCAGTACCGCCAGTTATAGCTTCCACATGGTATTCTTCCAGTTCTATATCTGCAAAATCTTTTATGCTCTTCTTCACAGCAACTATAGCCGCATCTACTGGTCCTATACCTATTCCTGCTTCATGAACTTCTTTATTATCTATATTAAGCCTTAATGATGCTGTGGGAGTTACGGTATTCCCCGATACTATGGTTAATTCCTCTAATTCCACCATTTTTTCGGCCATTATGCCCAGAACATCCTCGGTGATGGCCTGTAAATCCACATCAGTCACGCATTTTCCTTTATCACCTAATGTCTTAATACGGGTGAATATCTGGTGGAACTGCCTATCATCAACTCTTAAACCCATCTCCTTGATGCGTTTTTTGATGATGTGGGATCCTACGTGTTTACCCATAACAAATCTTCTTTTATGCCCCACTAGTTCTGGGGTGATGGGTTCATAGGTTTCTGCCTTCTTGATTACTCCATCGGCATGAATACCGGATTCATGAGCAAATGCATTCTCCCCTACAATTGCCTTATTAGGTTGCAGATGTACACCGGTGATCCTGGATACCATCCTGGATACTTCATAGAGCATCTCAATATTGATATCTGTCTCTATATTATAAAGGGAGTATAAAGCCACTACCGTCTCCTCTAAAGATGCGTTGCCAGCCCTTTCTCCTATTCCATTCACTGTTACATGTGCCTGACTGGCTCCCGCTTGTAATGCAGAGAGTGTGTTTGCCACTGCCAGACCAAAATCGTTATGACAGTGCACGCTCAATGGTTTTCCCAGATTTTTTAAACTTTCATAGAAACTAGAGGCTTTCTCGGGGGTTAACATTCCCACCGTATCACAGGCGCATATTCTATCTGCACCTATATCGATGCCTTCTTTAAAAAGTTGCTTTAAGAATTCCAAATCACTTCTGGTCGAGTCTTCAGCAGATAATTCCACCAGTAAACCATTTTCCACCGCATATTCTATGGTTTCTATGGCCTGTTCTTTAACTTCTTCTCTGGTTCTGCGTAATTTATGTTCAATATGTAAATCAGAGGTAGGTACTACCAGATGCACACTGTCCACACCACATTCCAGAGCAGCGTCTACATCTACTTTAACAGCCCTGGCAAAACTGCATATCTCGGCAGATAAATCTTCTCCAACCACCTTTTTTATTCCCTCTCGTTCTCCTTTTGAGGTGATGGCTGATCCTGCTTCGATTATGTTAACTCCTAGTTCATCTAGTTTAATGGCTATTCTTAATTTCTCATCGGGAGTTAGACTTACTCCTGGTGTTTGCTCACCATCTCTAAGTGTGGTATCTAATATTTTAACATCCAAGGGAATCCCCTTCTTATAACTTTTTATGTATTTGAATTTATATGATTATTTTATCTTCTCCAATACGGAGATGACTCTGGTTAAACTCTTATGCATTCTTATATGGTACTGTTCTGTTATTTTAAATTTTGTTCCATGAAGAATTCTATCCATGTCCATATAATGAGGTGTGGCCATACAGATCCGTCCATCATCCTTTATCAGGTTTTCCAGGGATAAAAGTGCATCTTCACAGAGTCTCTGGCTTTCTTCACCCTTAGTTGAAGCAGAAATACCGTAGGGTGGATCAGTGGTTACTGCATCAACTTTATTGGGAAGTTTTAATTTTCTCACATCCTCCTCGAAAACTTCATAATCACTGATCCCGCAGTATCGTAAATTTTCAATGGTTCCTTTAACCATTTTAGGATCAACATCCGTCCCTATCACTCTGGAACCTATGATTCCTGCCTCGATAAGGATACCACCCGTTCCACAGAAGGGATCAAGAAGGCAGCCCCCGTTTTTTATTCCAGTTAGATTCACCATGCAACGGGCCAGTTTGGGACTCATGGATCCCGGATAGAAGAATGGTCTTTTATGAGGTTTCAGTTTGAAGAAATGTTCTTTGGGGATCTTTATTAATCTGGGACCCATGAATACTTCATCATCTATTAGAACTGTTCTCAGGAATATTTGAGGATCTTCCAAGTTTACTTTAAACTCACCATCAGTCTTATCTTTTATAATTGCACCTATACTTCGCTCCAATTCTAAGGTGTTTATATTTGCTGGGCCTCTCTTCTTTACTCTGACTGCATATTCCCCTTTTATATTTTCCTTCCAGGGATATTGATTGATTTTATCTAATAGATTATCTTTATGGGTGTTTATATTTACTCGAAATATTTCATGGACCATTGATAGTCGTCTTAAAGATTTTTCGATCAAATCCCATGATTCTTCAGATGTTTCTATATCCAGAACTAAAAATCCATCAAATTTTTTTTTAAAAATGTATGGTATATTTTCAGCCTTTAAAACAGCCTTTAATTCTGCTTCAGGGAGGTTTTGGTGTTCTAGGGATAATATAATGGCTATTTCCATAGTGCAGATATCCCCCGGGCCAGTATTTTTGGCAGTATCTTGAAAATTATTCCTCTCTTAAATAATTCCTTAACCAAGGGCGCCTGATCATCCATTTCACCATATTCGGATATTATATCCTCCGCACCCTCTTCTTTGAGTTTTATGAACATTAAATCAAGATCTTCATCTGTGAGTGATTTAAAGATTTTCTGCACTCTTAATTGGGTATTGAGTTCAGTTTTGAATTTTTTACGATACTGTGACTGGTATTGCTTTAATATTGTATTATCATCATTTTCTAAAGCTTTTCCCGTGATATTAGCAGCGATTTGAGCACATTTGAATCCCATAATAAGACCGCCGCCGGTGGTTGGTTTAACCTGGGATGCTGCATCACCCAATAATATCACATTATCCTTTACAATATTTTTTTTAGGATTGAATATTGGAATTCTTCCCTGATACTTTTTCATCAGTGAATAATTATCAAATGCAGGATTATTATTTAGGAAATCTTTTAAGTACTTGTTCAAAGAGTGATAGTCAGAATTTCCAAATAAACCCACCCGGGCTTCTGATGAGGATAGGGGAATTAACCAAATAAAACCAGGGGAAATAGATGCGTCTGCATAAAGATGAACATAATCCATGTCGAATAGATTCTTATCAAAATCGACCTTAAATTGTGCTGCTTGTAATGAATGATTATGTTCATTATTGGATATTTTTAAAGCAACTACTGAATTGTAACCATCTGCTCCAACGATAATTCTGCCTCTGAAATCTTCTTTTCCATTTTTAATATAAACCATTCCATTTTTAAGGTTTATATCTTTCACTTGGTGTTTTAAAAATAATTCAGCCCCAGCGTCAACGGCTAATTCTGCCAAAAATTGATCATATCCAACTCTATCTACAACATAAGCTTCCGGATTATTTTTAGCTACTTTTAGTATCCTATCGGATGGTGAATGGAGATATGCCCCATAAAAAGGGTTTATTATAAGCTCAGAAGGTAAAATATTGACTTCCTTGATCTGCCTACCCAGAAGTCCCGCACATTGAAGAGGAACCCCTATCCTGCTCTTTTTCTCTATTATGCCTACTTTATAACCTTTTTCTGCCATATATCGGGCGTAAGTAGAACCTACCGGACCAGCACCCACTATCAATATATCATAGGTCATTTTATCGTGTTTAAATATTTTTATATGTTAATAATTATTTTTTAAACTCTGCTTTTAGTAAACAGAATTTTTGGAACTTAAAATTTAATATAAAATTAAATATTTACTACATATCTTATCTTAATTGTTACATGATATTATCATATTCTATTTTTTATGTTTTAGATGTATTATCTTAAAATATTCCTTTAAAATTTATTGTGATTTTATAGGATAATAATTTTAACATTGAATTTAGAGGGTATGATATGAACACAATCTTCTTGATCATCATTACTTCAACAGCATTCATATCCACAAATCTCGATGATTTATTTGCACTGATGGCCTTCTTTAGCCGGGAAGACATCCCCACCAGACATGTGGTCCTAGGACAGTAGGTATGATTTTATTGATTCTTATAAGTTCTCTGGCCTATTTTTAACAGTTGATATTGTCCGGTTATTTAATAGGTCTTCTCGGCTTAATACCTATAACTACAGGGATTAGAAATCTATTAAATCAATCTAAAGATTCCAAAGGAATGAATAACATAGTTAAAGGCTCAGATAAAAAATATGAGACCAATCATAAATTTTTACAGGTTGCCATGGTGACTTTTGCCAATGACGGGGATAATATTGGAGTTTATGCTCCATTATTTGCAGGGTTGGGTTTTCTTGAAACTATGCAGGTTATATTCTTATTCCTGGTTATGACTGGATTATGGTGTTTATTCAGTTTCAAATTAGTCGATAACAGAATTTTAGGGGATAAAATTGGGAAATACGGTCATCTAATTTTCCCCCTTATACTGTTTGGTATTGAAATTATTATTCTCCTGAAAGGGCTGATATAATAAATATCTAAAATGGTATTATTCTAAAAATAAATCTGGATAAAAAAAATAGTAATTTTTTTTAAGTTCGGTTGAATCTTAATGTCTGGTAATAATTCTCATAAACTTGTAATTCTTTGGTGAATCTTTTCATAACTTCCTGTGCATATTTAGTTTTGACTAGAACTGATATTTTAACACCAGGATTTAATACAGTATCTGGTGTGGGGATGGTGATGTTTCCATTAGAATACACAGCCACTATTATGAAATTATCGGTTGGACTGACTTCTCCAATTTTTTTACCTGTAAAATCTCCTTCTTCAAGGGTAAAATCTAATAATTCCGCATCTCCCCTCCCTAAAACTGCAAGATCTGCGATTTTTGGCTGTATTATTAGTCTTTCTACATAACTGGCTGCTGTTAATTCAGGGTTTATGACTGTATTTATACCTACCTTTTTAAAGGCTTCCGCATGATTAGGATCGCTCACCCGAGAAATTACCTTAGTTATGTCTAGATCATTAACCAGAATACATGCCAGGAGATTGGATTCATCACATCCAGTGGCAGCTACAAATACATCAGCATCTTCCACATTGGATTCTTCCAGAGTATGGATATCAGTCCCATTACCACATATTACTGTAGCATCAAGCTCTGAAGCTATTTCAACACATTTATTTTCATCATTTTCAATTAAAGTAACATCATGACCATCTGATATTAAAAATGAGGATAGATTAAGACCTACTCTTCCCCCACCCATGATGATCACGTTCATAATACGTTACCTCAAAAATATTTCTAAGCAACAATAGGAACTCTTGACTTAAATTATTTACCTTTTGAGTCTCTTAAACTGATCAGCAAAAATCATAAATAAAAGCAGTGCAGGTATGATTTCAATTCTTCCAATCCACATATTGAAAATTAGGAAAATTTGAGCAACATCAGGCATATCATAGGATACTATACCCATAGAAAGCCCCACATTACCCTGAGCTGATGCAACTTCAAAAAGAGAGTCTACTCCACCGTAACCATACTGCAATAAAACCAGCCAACTGATAAAAACAAATAATAAATATATAAAGGTATAGCTTCCTGCTTCCCTAATCTCTATATCCCCTACAGATTTCCCACCAATTTTTCTGGAAATAACTGATCCCTCAGGAGAAAGAATTCTTCTTATTTCCCAGTATATCCCTTTAATTAAAGTAACAACCCTTATAAGCTTCAAAGCACCGGTTGTTGATCCAGCGGCCATTCCAATGATCATGGCGATGATCAAAACCACCTTAGCATAATCTATCCAGGCTTCCATAGAGCTAACCGGCAGAGTATTTGAACCTGTGCAACTCAGGGCCGAAACAACATAAAAAACAGCGTTTAAACTGGTAAAATTTGCATATACAATGAGAAGTATGGAAAATAAGGTTACTATAATAATCATAGCTTGTAACTGCACATCACGAATAACATCCCTGAACTTACCCTTCAATGCTTTATAATGGACTAAAAAACTTGTACCACCTAAAATCATTAAAACCATGGTTATAATTGTAATCAGGTCGCTTCCATAGGCCCCAATATTGTTATTTTTAATTGACATACCCCCTGTGGAGAGATTGGTGAATGTATTATTTATAGCATCGAAAAGAGGCATACCTGCCAGTATATATAGTACTATTCCTAAGATGGTGTACAAGAGATATATCCACCAGATAGTCTTCACCGTATTGGTTATGCTGGGTTTTATTTTCTCTTCACGTGCTTCCGATTTATACAGACGCGAAGCAGTGGTTCCAGGCCTTATTAAAATACCAATAACCATTATAACCACCCCTAATCCTCCTACCCATTGTTGTATACTTCTTAAAAATAAAACAGAATTGGGTAATATCTCTACATCGGCAAATATAGTTAAACCACTACCACTCCAGGCTGACATGCTTTCAAAATAGGCATTTAAAAAGTCAATATTGGTAGTGAACATTAAACAAATTCCACCAATTAACGCCGCCCAAAGCCAGGCCAGGCCAGCTATCAACATCCCATGTCTTAGTCTTAATCTCCTTTCATCAAAGGGTACTTTTCTTAGTAAAAACCCTAAAGCAATGGAAAATAATCCGCAACCAATAAAACTGATATAATCTGGTTCACCATAAATAAGGGCTATGATTAGGGGTGTTAAAACAACTACACCTATTCCCTGCATTATAATGCCTAATGGGTTGGATATTAAAAGAAGATCTCTTTTACCTACAGTAATTTTCATCTTATCCCATAGATTATCATGATTAACAGTTTAAATAGTTTAGTACTGCCTTCTAAAATATAAAATTAATCATAATTTTTATTATCATAATTTGAATTTCTTATCATATTCCTTAATTACTGATCTCTGGTCTTCTGTTCTTTTATATTTCCTGAAACCAATATCTTCTCCCTGCATCAGCCTATTTATGGTATTTTCCATCCGTGATGGATTGGGAGTATCTTCTATCACTACCTGGGTATGTTCATGTCCGCCGGATATTTCTATATCACCCGCTTTAAAAAGCCTTTCCAGAAGTCCCTGGGATATATTTATATCCTGAATCATATTATAGGGCATATAAATCTTTCTTTTCCTAAATATTCCCTTTTTAATCATTACCCTCTGGGTGGTGAGTATGTATTGGGTAGCTCTCCAGTTAGCAATCTCCCAAAGTATCCACAGAAATAGTAAAAATAACACCAACAGTAAGAAGTAAGCTGTCCAGGTAACCAGAGGGATCTGTATATAATTTACTAATTCATACTGTACTGTTGCAGTTAAGGCCAGGATTGATCTAAAGAAATAGAGCAATAGGAACAGGATGATGATCTTGAAAATGGTTGATCCTAAATATAGTGGGGATCTGGGCCGGGTCTCAAATAAAACTTTTTCACCCATATAGGAAGCTCTTCTATCATCATCCATTTTTTTTATCTCCAGATTAAATTTTTCTTAATTATTTTTATTATTATTAAACAGGAATATTGTTCTTAGGTTAACTCGAACCCTATAAAACTTTTTTTATTATAAGGTATATTATAAGGAAATTTAACAAATAAAGATTGATGATCACCGAAAAAATTTCCATTGAAGAGACCAACATCACCTTGAAAACTGACCTGGAAAATAATAGATTATACTATTATATTCTTAAACAGCGCAAAGAGCTTAAAAATTATATAACCAGAAATGGAGATTTTTTAATCAGTTTCGAACCACTTATTATCGAGGATGCACCTCTCATTGTTAAGATAATGGCCCGTGCCGCTAGAAAAGCTGAGGTAGGCCCTATGGCTGCGGTGGCCGGTACCATATCCCAGCTTTCTATGGGTTTCCTCATAAGAGAAGGAGCCCAGAATGCCATAGTAGATAATGGGGGTGATGTGGCCCTTAAAACTAATAAAGATGTGAATATTGGATTATACGCAGGGGAATCATCACTTTCGGGGAGGATAGGATTTCGGATAAATCATAAAAAGACACCCCTAGGTGTTTGCACGTCCTCCGGAACCGTGGGACACTCTGTAAGTTTCGGCAGAGCAAATTCAGTCACCATATTTGCAGATGAAGCCAGTATAGCAGATGCATTGGCAACATCAATAGCCAATGAAGCTAAAGGGTCCTTGGACAGTGATGCAGTGGGAAACGGTCTCTCCCGGGCTGATGACTTCCGTGAATATTTGCGGGGGGTGATGGTGATCGTTGGTGAATCAGCTGGCATAATTGGTAAAATTCCCCATCTGATAAAAACTGATGAAAAAGTGGTTTTAGGGGATCTTTTTGATGTTTATTAATTAAAAAATTTGATTTAAATATATTTCTATTTCTGGAATTTTAAAATCTAATTGAATTGTCAATTGACTCATTTTTATGGAAACTAATCATTTGGATTTCTTTAAGCGGTTTTTAAGCTTAACTATACCATATATAGCAAATCCTATGACAATTATAAGAATGATAATCCAGATCAGTATAGTGGCCCAGGTAAATATCCAGTTAGCTATGGTTTCTAAAATGCCCATATTCCATAATTAGATTGATCTTGTTTAATAATTTAGCCCCTAATAATTAAGTCGATGATCAGAGAGGATTAAATAAAGAAATTTAAAAAAATTATCCTTTGATTTTCTTTATAATCCTATTTCTAATGAATAAACATCCACCTCACTTCCCTCTTCTATGATCTCCACATTTTTAGGGATCAGGATGTAACCATCTGCTTCTGCTAATGATGTTATGGCACCAGAATCCTTCAAGATAGGATGGGCTTCGTTGTTTTTGATTTTAACCAGCAAGTATTGCCTTCTTCCCCTGGCGGATATGTACCTTCTGGATATTTTTAAGGTGGCTAATTTTCTCTCCTCTTCAAAATCAGGTAGGGATGCTATTTTTCTAAGGAAGGGAGTTATGAAAACTCTAAATATCATTAAAGCAGATACGGGGTACCCTGGTAGACCGAATATTATTTTTTCTTCACCGTCATCTTCTATTAAACCGATTATGGTTGGTTTACCTGGCTTTACAGCTATTCCATGAATTAAAACTTCCCCTAATTCATCTAAAACCGTTCTTAAATTATCACCAGTACCAGCTGAAGTCCCTCCTGATGTTATAATAATATCTGCATCTTTATATTTTTCAATTGAACTTTTTAATGAATCATAATCATCTTTAACAATATCAGAATGAATGGGGATGCAGCCACATGATTTCACCGCATTAGAAATGGTATAAGAATTGATATCGTATATTTTCCCATATTCCAAACTTTGGTGGTGTTTTATAATCTCATTTCCAGTAGAGATGACTGCAACCCGTGGTTGGGTGTAAACCGCTACTTCCTCAAGACCGATGGCACTTAAAACTCCAATTTTGTCCGAAGTAATTAAGGCGCCCTGAGAGAGTAATAGTCCTCCCTCCATAATATCTGAGCCTTCATTAGTTATATTAGCATTTAAAGCCACACCTTCAAATATCAGAACATTCTCACCCTTTTTTTCAGTGTATTCTATCATAACCACCGCATCGGCCCCTTCTGGGATGGGAGCACCGGTACTTACTTCCATACAGGTTCCAGTGATAACCTCACCTCCGGGGATCTGACCGGCCGTCACCCCGCCTATATTTTTTAAAGTGACTGGTTCATCTTCTGATGCGTGGAAGGTGTCTTTTGACTGTAATGCATAACCATCCATAGCTGCCCGTCTGAAAGGAGGTAGATTAATTGATGCATATATGTCCTCGGCAAGAACCCTTTTATAGGCCTCATCTAATGGTACTTTTTCCACTTTTTTGTTTATTGGAAGTTCTGCTATGATTTTTTGGGCATCTTCCGGGTCTTTTATTTTTAGAAATTCCTTTCCCATGTTGATCACATTGAAAATATTATTTATCTTAAAAAGTATAAATTACATGATGCTTAATATGGATTCCACTGGATCTTCACAAAGATATCTGATGAATTAATACTCTTTTTTATATACACTAAAATACTATATAAATAAGAAGCTGGTATTCGTATTAAAAAATTTTTATGATGATAAACGGTTTCTAAATTGATGTTAAATATATAGGAGGAGAGTGTTTGAGGAAAGGTCATGGACATGATACTCAGGAAATAAGAAGGGTCAGAACTCCCAGGAAAGGGGAGATACCTGGTGTTGTTGAGCAAATTATGGGTCACGGTAAGCTTAAGGTTAGATGTACCGATGGTAAAATAAGGCTGGGCCGGATACCTGGAAAGATGAAAAAAAGGATATGGATCAGGGAAGGAGACGTGGTTCTGATAAAACCATGGGAATTTCAGAGTGATGAAAAAGCAGATATCATCTGGAGATACACCCGTACTGAATCTAACTGGTTAGAACGCCGAGGTTACCTTAAACTATAGATTATCCTATCTTTATTATTCTAATATCTAATTTTAACTGTAAATCCATAATAGGAATTATTAATCAGTGCATTATAGCTAAATTTTGCTTCTTTTGTGGTTAAGATGTCAAAAATATCTAAGGCAGATGAAGATCTTAGAAAAATGCTATCAGAAAAACGCATTAAAAGCGATGCTGATAGGAGAGTGGGCAGTGAGGTGTTTGATAAAAGGACACTGGAAACACTCTACAAACTGGCTAATCAGGGATATCTAAAGATATTAAACGGCGCCATAAGTACAGGAAAAGAAGCTAACGTGTTTAAAGGAATAACTGACGAAGATGAATTTGTAGCTGTCAAAATATACAGGATTACAACCTCTGATTTTAAAAAGATGCAAGATTACATCCAGGGAGACCCCAGATTCAAGGTTAATACTAGTAACAAGCGCCAAATGGTGAACGTATGGGTTAATAAGGAATTCAGAAATCTTAAAAGATCATGTGAATATGGAGTTAGGGTTCCTCGTCCTATCATCGCCAAAAACAACATATTGATTATGGAATTTATAGGCGATGAAGAGGGAAATCCTGCACCCTTATTAAAAGACGCAAATATTACTAACCCACAGAAAACCTTTGATCAATTATTAAATTATATTAAGATTCTATATAATAATGCTAAACTGGTTCATGGCGATTTATCTGGTTTTAATATTTTAATGAACGGGGATGAACCGGTTATAATTGATATTTCTCAAGGTGTCGTTGTGGATCATCCCATAGCAGAGGAGCTTTTAAATAGAGATATTGTTAATCTTTTAAAGGATTTTAAAAAATTAGGTATTAAACTATCTGAAGATGAGGTAAAAAGTAAAATTATGGATTTATGAGGATAGAAAAGTTTATTATAGGGGATATTTAATATAATCATGGGTCTATAGTACTATACCCTATTTATTATACATCATAGATTATCTTTTGAGGTGCACATATTTGAACAATACTGAATATCTGAAAATTCCCCGGGAAAGAGTAGGGGTTTTAATTGGAAAGCATGGGATTAGTAAGGATGAGATTGAAAAGTTAACTCAAACTAAAATAGATGTTGACAGTGAAACCGGTAGTGTTTCGGTAGAATCTACCCCGGATACAGAAGATCCATTATCTGTTTGGAAGGCCCGGCATATGGTAAAGGCCATTGGCAGGGGCTTTAATCCAGAAGTGGCTATTAAACTCATCAGTGATGATGTAATTCTGGACATCATAAACCTTCCTGACTATGTGGGGAAATCAAAAAAAGCCATTCTGAGACAGAAAGGAAGAATAATCGGTAAGGACGGGAGAACACGGGATATAATCACAGATATGACTGGTGTTGATTTATCAGTGTACGGTAAGACTGTCGCCCTAATCGGGAGTTTTGAACACATCCAGGTAGCCCGGGAAGCAGTGGATATGATCCTGCACGGTTCTAGACATAAGAGTGTTTATGCGTTTTTAGAGAAGAAAAGCCGTGAAATGAAAATTAGAGAATTTAAAGAGATTGCAAAGGACGAAAAATCTCTATTAAGGTAGTTTTTATCATTTAGATTTATCAAATGGATATTTAAATTAATTTTAAGGAGGCTTTATTTGGAGAGAGAAGCAGCAGAACTATTTGAGGAATTCAAGGAACTAACAGCATCAGAGTTTTTCAGAAGAAATAAGCAGATGCTGGGATTTTCTGGTAAGATAAGATCCTTAACCATGGTATTTCATGAGTTGATCACCAATAGCCTTGACGCTGCTGAAGAAGCAGGGATACAACCAGAAATAACCATAGACCTCAAAAGAGTTGATAAAGATCATTACATACTAAAACATACTGATAATGGACCCGGAATTCCTAAAAAATTTATAACTAAAGTTTACTGTACCATGTTCGCCGGATCAAAGTTCAGGAACATACAGTCCCGAGGTCAACAGGGATTGGGATGCAGTGGATGTGTGCTCTTATCCCAGATGACCACAGGAAAACCTGCTAAAGTTGTTTCTGGTTATTATGAGGGTGAGAAACTTAAAGGCGTAGAAATGACCTTTAAAATGGATGTTAAAAAAAATCAAGGCCTCATCCTGAGTAGTAAAGGAGTGGAAGTTAATAATACAGGGGTTTCCTTAGAATTACACTTCAAAGATGTCTCCTATTCCTTGAGTGAACAGGGCGCTTTCGAATACATTAGAAGGACCATGATTGCCAATCCTCATGCGAAGATAAGATTCAGAGACCCTACGGGGCATAAATTCATATTCGAACGAGCCACCGATGTCATACCACCACTTCCCAAGGAAGTACTACCCCATCCTAGGGGAGTTACCGCTGATGACTTAATATTCATGGCCAAACATACTGATAAAAGAAGATTCAGAAGTCTATTAACCAGTTCCCTGTCCCGTATGTCCACCAAAAGGGTTAATGAGATTGAAGAAGCCACAGGAATTGATCTAAACAAAAGACCCAAAGATATGAAATGGGAGGAAGCAGAGAAGATCGTGGACCTTTTCTCTCAGATGGATTTCATGGCACCTCCCACCTCCGGTTTAATTCCCATAGGTAAAGAGCAGATAGATAATGGTATGAGAGAAATTTTAAATCCTGAATTTTCCGCTACCACTACCCGTAAACCAAAAACATATCGTGGAGGCGTGGCCTTTGTTATAGAAGCAGGTATTTCTTATGGAGGAGACTCCGGAAGATTGGTGGGGGAACAGAAAAAAGCAGAGATAATGAGATTCGCCAATCGAGTGCCTTTAACCTTTGATCAGGGTAGCTGTGCCATAACAGAAGCTTTAAAGAGTATTGACTGGAAACGATATGGTATCCGGGACCTGGACAATGCACCTATTACCGTTTTCGTAAACATCGTTTCGACTAATGTGCCTTATTTATCCACTGGAAAACAGAGTATAGCCCCTGAAGCTGAGATACTCCATGAAGTACGGCAGGCCACCATGAAAATTGCCAGAAGCCTACAAAAATATATAAGAGCTAAAAAAGCAGCAAAAGAGGAGGCTTTACGTTCTAAAATATTTGAAAACCTGGTACCGGTGATTATCCGTGAATCAGCTCTTCTTGCAGAAACTGACGTACCAGAATATGATACCGTGTTAGCTAAAGTTACACGCAGAGCTAAATATGAGAATATAGAATTGGAAAGCGAGGGTGAAGATGAGTAGAGAAAACATCACTGACAGAAAAAACATCACCATTAATAAACTTAAAAGCCTTGGAGAGAGGATAATTGATGAAATCAACCAAAATAACATCCCTGCGATCAAAGTACCCTCCAGGGGCACATCTAATATAATTTACGACGATGATAAACGTTACTATGTGTTAGGTGATCGCTACGGCCAGCGTAGTCTGGGTAACGTGAAACAAATTCCAAAAATTGCCCAGATGGTTTACGTAGCTAACTTTTGCAAAGATTTGATAAGAAGAGGTAAAACAGCCACTCTCAGGGAGATGTACTATGTTTCCGAGGGTTGGGATGTGGACTTCGGTGATCAACAGGAATCCAATATAGTCGGCGAAGACTTGGAAGTTACCTTAGGTATGACCCGGGAAGACTTGGGATTAATGCCAGAAGAAGACGGGGCCTCAGTGTACGGTAATCTGATCATGCAGGAAGATGATGTAGAAATAAATGCCCTAAGATTAGGTAAATCAGGTTACACCATATCACCCACCATAGATGATGTTAAATTCATTGATCATGATGTGGAAAGGGTGATTGCAGTGGAGACCATGGGTATGTTCCACCGATTAGTGCAGGAAGAAGCTTATAAAAAATTCAACTGCCTTATTGTGGGATTAAAGGGGCAGGCAGCACGTGCAACCCGTAGATTTTTGAGAAGGGTTAATCAGGAATTAAACATTCCAGTTTATATCTGTAATGACGGAGATCCGTGGGGATTCCATATTGCCATGGTAATTATCTCGGGAAGTGCTAAACTGGCCCATGTAAATCATGATCTGGCCACTCCCGATGCTAAATTTTTGGGAGTGACAGCCAGCGACATCATCAACTACGACCTCCCTACAGATCCTTTGAAGGACATCGATGTGCTCCGACTTAAAGAGCTGCTTAAAGATCCCAGATACAGGGATGAAGCCTGGAAGATGGAGATTAAGAAGATGCTGAAAATCGGTAAAAAAGCAGAACAGCAGTCCTTCTCTAAATATGGGCTTGAATATGTGGTTGACACTTATTTACCTGAGAAGTTGGATGCAATGTAAAACCACCTTTAATAACGGTTGATCTAAACAGATCATCCCCTATTTCTTTCTTTTTTTATTTTAAAGTGTCTATTTTTTCCATTTTCATTTGAGATTTTTTTATATCCTAGTATTAATCAAAAATGAAATCATAAAATTTATAATCTCAAGAATTAAAAATATTTTCATAGATAATATTAATTAGAAGATGCTTTTTTAAATGAATACCCTCTTATTAGGGTTTTTATGATTGAAAAACATCTCCTTAGAGGGAATCATCTGGAAAAATATTTTAAATGGAGGCATACTATGAAATCGGTTGGAATTAATGGATATGGAACTATAGGTAAAAGAGTGGCAGATGCCGTAGCCTGCCAGGATGATATGAAAATTGTAGGGGTTACCAAGCGAACTCCAGATTTCGAAGCCAAAATGGCAGTTGAAAAAGGTTATGATTTATATATTAGCGCGCCTGAAAGAGAGGGATTGTTTAAGGAAGCAGGTATCGAAATATCCGGAACCATTGATGAACTATACGACCAGCTGGACATCATAGTAGACTGCACTCCTGGAGGAATAGGCGCTAAAAATAAAGATAATATTTACGAGAAAAAGGGAATTAAAGCCGTATTTCAGGGTGGTGAAAAACATGAGCAGATCGGTAAATCCTTCAACTCCTTCGCCAATTTTGATGATTCTGTAGGTGCAGATTATGTTCGGGTAGTTTCCTGTAACACCACCGGACTATGCAGGACTTTAAAACCCATAGATGACCTGGCTGGTGTGAAGAAAGTCCGGGCAGTTATGGTCAGACGTGGAGCAGACCCCGGACAGATTAAATCCGGACCTATAAATGCTATAGTGCCTAATCCACCCACTGTGCCTTCACACCACGGACCTGATGTTCAAACAGTGATGTATGGTCTGAATATTACCACCATGGCTTTACTGGTTCCCACAACCATCATGCACCAGCACAACCTCATGGTGGAGCTTGATAAATCAGTTCAAGTAGAGGATATTATAGATAAACTGGAAAATACCTCAAGAGTGCTTATTTTAGAAGCTGAAAAGGGAATGGGCTCAACTGCACAGGTTATGGAATATGCACGTGATATTGGAAGGCCTCGAGGTGATCTATTCGAGATTGCGGTTTGGAAAGAATCCCTTAATATCGTGGATAATGAACTCTTCTACATGCAAGCCATACACCAGGAGTCTGATGTGGTACCAGAAAACGTGGATGTCATCAGGGCCATGCTGGAGTTGGAATCTGAAGCAGATAAATCCATAGCTAAAACTAATAAGAACATGGGCATAATTGGATAAGAGAAATTAAATAAATTCTTTATTCCTACTTCTTTTTTTTTAAGATAAAAAACATCTTTTTTTCTACCTAATTTCCAGATTATTTCTTAATAAACCTTTTATATATAAATATGGATGATTCTAAATCATTAAAGTGATTAAATGTTAAAAGAAATTCTCATTTCCATGCGACCTAAACAGTGGTATAAAAACCTGGTCATATTCATTGGCATCGCATTTTCCTTAAACTTATTAAATATTAATTTATGGATAACCGTTATATCTGCTTTTATAATATTCTGCCTTATTTCTGGTAGTATTTATCTTATAAATGATGTTTTAGATATTGGGAAGGATAGGAAACATCCTAAAAAGAGTAAAAGACCCATAGCATCAGGTTCTCTTAAAACAAGCTCGGCTATCTTATTTGCAATCCTATTTGTCATATTATCCTTATTCTGGTCTTATAATATTAATTTATCTTTTTTCGCCATAACAACGGCATTCTTCATCTTAATGATGGTTTATTCACTTTTTTTAAAGAATTACATCATTGTTGATATTCTAACCATCTCCACGGGCTTTGTTATGAGGGCTATAGCTGGGGCTCTGGCCATAAGTGTTCTAGTTTCTCCCTGGCTGATTATCTGCACCTTTTTATTAGCTCTGTTTTTAGCACTGGGTAAAAGAAGGCATGAATTATTATTACTGGGAGATCAAGCCCAAAAACATCGGCAAAGTCTGGATGGATACTCAACCAATATCCTGGATCAGATGATCATAATCACCACCAGCACCCTGATAATGTCCTATTCCCTTTACACTTTCTTTTCCAGTAATATATTAATAATGTTAACCATTCCCTTCGCTTTCTACGGAATTTTTAGATACCTGTACCTTATACACTCCGAAAAAGTAGGCGGCGAACCAGAGATGTTATTTAAAGACAAAGGAATGCTTGCGAGCATAATCCTATGGACACTGATAGTTATCTGTGTATTGTACTTCAAGGCAGATTTAGGAAGTTTATCTATTTTTATCTAATAGGGGGTATGTAAATTGAAATATGACCTGCATGTTCATTCAAAATATTCAAAAGACGGCTACTTGGAACCTAAATCCATAGTTAAGAAAGCTTGCAAGATAGGGCTTAACGGTTTAGCCATAACTGATCATAATACAATAAAGGGAGGATTAAAAACTCTTAAGTACCAAAAAGACAATATACAGGTTATTGTAGGATCTGAGATTTCAACTGACCGTGGTGAAGTGATTGGACTTTTTTTAGATGAAGAGATTAAATCGGATGTTTTCATGGAGGTTGTTCAGGAGATAAGGGACCAAAATGGGGTGGTTATTCTCCCGCATCCATTCGATGCGATAAGGCGTAACGGTATTATGCCAACAGAGGAAGATGTACCTTCAGTGGATTGTGTGGAGGTTTATAACTCCAGATGTCTTCTGGAGAAGTTTAATCATAAAGCTTGGGATTTTGCTGTAACCAATAATTTGCAGATCAGCGCAGGTAGTGATGCTCATTTTGCAGGTGAAATTGGAAAAGCAGGAATAAAGACTGATATGGTTATTGACCATTTAGAGGAACTAAGAGAGTTGTTATTACAAGGAAATATGACTTTTTTCGGTGAAAAATCTAATATTATTAATTTGGGTTTGACTAAGGTGTTGAAGATATGGCGAAAAACAGGTTATGGTTGATAATACTCTTCGCAGTGGTAGTATACTTGTTTATGGGTGTTTATGCCAACTTCAGCGATTTATTAGTTGCACTGGAGAAGTTTAACTGGATATACTTACCTGTGATACTGTTACTGGTCACCCTGGGCTATTTCATAAGATTCATAAAATGGAACTTCTTCCTCCGAAATGTGGATGTTCACCTGCCCCTTAAAGAAAATCTATTCGTATTCTTCAGTGGACTGTCCATGATCATCACACCCGCCAAGGCAGGTGAGATCTGGAAAGGATGGTTAATAAAAGAGATAAACGGTGAAAGTCTGAGTAAAACCATACCTGTAGTAATCGTTGACCGAATAACCGATGTCATCGGCCTGATCATACTATCATTATTGGGAATTTTCTACTACAAAAGCGGAGTGAACATCCTACTAATAGTAATAGTACTATTCAGCATCTTCATCCTGGTCATCAAATCAGAAAAAATAAGCCAAAAACTCATGAGCATCTTAGAAAAAAGAACCGGCAAATACTCCAGCAACATTAAAGAAACGCACCTAAACTTCCAAAAAAGCCTCAACTGGAAATATCTCCTGGGAAACTCAATCATAAGCGTCGTAGCCTGGTTCACAGAATGCCTGGCCATCTTCCTAGTAATCTACGGATTCGGTGAAAACATAGGCATAGTATTATCCACCTTCGTATTCAGCTTCGCTTCACTCGCCGGGGCAGTAAGCCTAATACCCGGCGGATTAGGAGTAGCCGAAGCCACCCTATCAGGATTATTAGTAATATTCGGCCTATCATCCACCATAGCCGTAGGAGCCGCCATCATCATGAGATTCGCAACCCTATGGTACGGAGCAATCCTAGGATTCCTAATATATATAACATTCAACAAAACCATAATAACCAAAAAATAAAATAGATCATTGAAGACCAATCAAAAGGTTCTAAAAAAACCAGATATTTTTATTTAATAAATTTATTTGAGGAAAAACAAGCATGTCCCTGGTAGCAGTACTAAAAACATCCCCAGAAACAGTCATCCAGGACTATAAAAAACTGATGCACCTAACCGAATATGAAAAAATCCTACCCAAAAAACAAAAAACCATACTAAAACTAAACCTCTCCTGGACACAATATTATCCCGCCTGCTCCACACCACCCTGGCAACTGGAAGGCGTGCTTAAAACACTGGAAGAAGATGAATACCAGGATGTTGTGGCTGTGGAAAACCAAACAGTAGTCACCCACCCCTGGAAAGGAGCGCATCAGAACAAATGGCTACCCCTACTAAAAAATTACCAAGTAGACTTCGAACCACTCACCAACGTAGAATGGACACAATATCAACCAAAAAACAATATGCTGGCCATGCATGAAATATTCGGCCAAATACAAATACCCCAAATGTTCAAAAACACCAACATAATCCACTTCCCCACAGTGAAAACCCATGGACACACCACCACCACCGGAGCAATGAAAAACGCCTTCGGTGGACTGATACCCAAATACCGGCACCATGCCCATAAAAAAATACACCAAGTACTAGTAGACCTACTAACCATCCAACAAGAAATACACCACAACATATTCGCAGTAATGGACGGATGCGTATGCGGAGATGGTGCCGGACCACGAACCATGAACCCCTACTTGGGAAACATAATACTGGCCAGTACAGACCAGGTAGCCATCGACGCAACAGCCGCTAAAATAATGGGCTTCCAACCACTAGAAATCGAATATATAAAACTAGCCCATGAAAAAGGATTAGGAATAGGAGACACCGAACAGATAGACATAGTAGGAATAGATAAAAAAGAATTTAACAAACTCAACTTCCACTTCCAGACTAAAAAAAGCCCAGTGATAACCTGGGATCAGCACCTCAGAAAAAAAACCATGAACATCAAACCACTACACCAACTACTGTTCAACTCACCCCTCTTTAAAACATTCATCTTCGCCTCAGAATTCTACCATGACAAAATATGGTACCCCACCACCGGGAAAAAGAAAATAAAACAATTCCAAAAAACAAACTGGGGAAAACTACACCAAAAATACCAACAAGGACCACCACCCCAATACACAACAATAAAAAAATGGGATCCCTACTAATTTAAAAATAATTAATCATGAGTGATGGATTATGGAATGTCAGGATTACGGACTTAAAAGAACCAGTGAAAAAAATAACTTAAATTTAAACCCACTTCAAAGAGGAGGTTTATTACCCAAGGAATCTAGAAAAGCCCTTATTGAATTTTCAGACGGTTACAGCATCTGCGATTACTGTGCCGGGAGGTTGGATAAGATCTCCAAACCAGGTATTAATCATTTTCTAGATGATCTGGCCAGTTTCATTGGTGTTGATCATGCTCGCACCGTTCATGGGGCCCGGGAGGGTAAATTTGCAGTTATGCATGCCATGTGCCAACCAGGAGATAATATTGTAGTTGATGGTAATGCTCATTACACCACACACCTGGCGGCTGAGCGTAACCAGGTGAATATAGTGGAAGTATCTAATGATGGTTATCCGGAATATCGTATCAAACCCGATGGTTTCAAAGAAGTGCTGGATGTCCAGTTAGATAAAGGTGCAGATATAAGTTTGGTGTTACTCACCCATGTTGATGGAGATTACGGTAATTTAACTGATGCTCGTGCCGTGGGGAAAATTGCCCATGATCACGGCATTCCCTTACTGCTAAACTGTGCTTACTCCATGGGACGTCTTCCAATAAATGCAAAAGCCCTTAATGCTGATTTTGTCGTGGGTAGTGGTCATAAAAGTATGGCAGCATCCGGTCCAGTAGGTGTGCTTGGTTTAAAGGATGAATACGCTGATCAAGTTCTTAAGAAGTCTAAAAGACACGCGGTTAAGGAAATAGAAATGTTAGGATGTACCAGCCGAGGAGCCCCAGTGGCCACTTTAATGGCCTCACTTCCCCATGTGATAGATAGGGTGGAAAATTGGGATCAGGAGTTAAATAAAACTAGAGAATTTGTAAAAAAAATGGAAGAATTTGGCGGTATTAAACAGTTAGGGGTTAAACCTAAAGAACATGACCTGGTAAGATTCGAAACACCAATCTTCGATGATATAGCAAGTAAACATCCCCGACGTGGTTTTTTCCTCTATGAAGAACTTAAAAATAGGAATATCGTAGGTATTAAAAGGGGACAGACCAAATGGTTTAAATGCAGTACCTACGGCTTCAGCCAGGAGCAGGTGGACTATATTATCAATGCTTTTACGGAAATCGTAGAAAAATATCAAAAATAATGAACAGGACATGAAAATTGTTATTTATTAATTAGTCCAATTGATACAATTTTGTTTAAACTAGATACATAACTATTTTATCCCTTTTTAATGAGAAAGAGATTAAATTAATTTTTTTTTGTTAATTTATTTCTTACAGTAAAATCCAGCCTGCATATACGAGACCCAGAATAACTCTACCACACGAAAACCTGCTTTTCTAAGTAGTTCAAGATGTTCTTCTATATTGATGGGGAAATACTCCACGTCGAATCTTTCCAAATGATCATCAACTATCTGATCATCTCTTCCCCTTTTCAACTGAAAATCACCCCAATATCGTTTGAAAACCCTTATTCCTTCATTGGTAAATGATCTTATATTTTCAAATGTAATGAACGTTCCATTCTCTTCTAATAGATTGTAACATGCCCTTATGGCTTTTATCCTATCTGAAGGTTTGAGGTAATGATGGCACTGTATGGCAGTGATAATATCTGGTTTTTCATCCAGTTTTCCGGGGAAATCTTGGGTGGCTACTGGTACAGGAATACTATTCTCTCTTCATCTAAATATCTTAATTTTTTCTGGGCCTGATCCATCATCTCCTTTGAAGGATCCATCAGTAAGAATTTTGTGCTGGTAAAAACTTTTATTGCCTTTTTTATTAGCGTTCCTGTTCCACAGCCAGTATCCAACCAAACTTTTGGTTCATTTGATTGTGATTTAAGAAATTCAATGATTTCATTATTGAAATTCGTATAATATGGGATAATATCCTGTATTTGAGCATCGTATTCATCTGATCTGTGAGGGGTGCTATTTTGTTGCTTTTTCATTTGATCAATTTATTTTATAGAGATTAAATTTGCCATTCCAAATTAAACTAATCTAATTCATTTTATTTTAATAACCGGTATCCTTACTTCAGTTAGTAATTCTTCCTCTGGTGTCTCCAGGGGACTGTTTAAATAGGCTTCGCTGATGGGTCCTACTATATCATATCCTTTTTTCATCGCATAATCTACTACAGCATGTATTACTGGTCCTACTTCTGTATAAGGTCCTCTGTGCATGGCAGCCAGCACTGTGTGTTCTGGTATTTCTTTTATACCGATTTTTCCTTCTTGCATAGTGGTTATCTTCCCTTCAAATCCAAAACCAATCTCGTATTGTAACTTATCCTCACTCACCTGTTCTGGTGTGTTGAAATAAGTTCCATATATAAGTCCAGTCATTTTAAAGCCTTTATCAGCGAGCCACTGGCCAACTTCAGCTATTAATTCTGGGATTTTATCATAACTACCCATATGGGGTATATATGCGACTCGTTCTTCTTTTATCCTTTTTTCAGTTATTTCCATATTATCACATGATTTTTTTTTGATTTATTTATAATTTTTTTATCTTAATTTAATAATCTTTTATTTGTATAAATATCAAATTATTGACTAACACATAAAAAGAGGAATAACAGTATGAAACAGTTCATAATTACCCCCGCCGCCGGTAAAAGGTTAATAGCAAAGGCTATAGCTTCTTATAAAATTATTAAAGAATCGATTGATACTAAAACCCTGGTTATCATTGCCGGTACTACCAATGGTTATGTTGCAGAAGAGATTTTATCTGATATAAATCAGTTAGAAGGATTTTCCAGGAGTCGATTTTTCAGAGGTGTTGTTCTACCACCGGGACAGCCCCTAACTGAAAGCGGTCGTCTGGTGGATGAAAGCAAGTTTCCTGGTGATGTGATAATTAGAAATGGTGTTTGGCAAAAAGGACTTACCATTTTCGATGTCGTAGACGATTTAAAAGAAGGAGATATTGTTTTAAAAGGTGCAAATGCCCTCAATATTTCAGATGGACAGGCAGGGGTTCTGATAGGCCATCCACATGGCGGTACTATTGGAGCTGCATTGCAGGCTGTGGTGGGGCGTCGAGTACGGTTAATCCATCCTGTTGGCCTTGAAAAAAGAGTTAATGAGAATATTAATAAACTGGCACGTGCTCTTAATACTCCCGGAGTCCATGGTGCTCGTTTGATGCCTACAACAGGAGATATTATTACTGAAATTGAAGCGATTCACCTCCTGACCGGTGCCAGGGCAGAACTGATTGCAGGTGGCGGTGTAAATGGTGCGGAAGGTTCAGTGTGGTTGATGGTTAAAGGAAGTGCATATCAGGTAGAAGCTGCTGAAAAAATGATTAAATCAGTTTCTGTTGAACCTAAATTCGATTTATAAAAAAATAATAAATTAATTCATTTGATTATTGAATCCTGTAAGATATCCGCCGAATCCCAGTAGCCATAGCACGATGGGATATGCCACCCATCTTTCCACTCCTCCTCCTCCGAGGAGGGGTATGAAAATCTGGAAGGTGAACAGGAAAACCAGCGTAGTAATACCTAATATTAGGGCTAGATATTTAAGTGGTGAATTTATCAACCTGTAACTATAAATTGCAGCTAAACCACCGCATATAAATGTCATCATGGCGAAAATGGGATGCTGGGGATTAATGTTCCCTGGAAACAAACCAACACCTAAAGCTCCCAACCCCAATAATCCAATTAAAATTGTAGCTATTTTATCGTTATATTTTCTAAATAGTAAGTATGTACCTGTAAGAATTAAAATTCCGGTGATTATCATGCTCAGGTTAAATATTGTTGCGGATGGTTGGGTTATGATGCTGTTTGGCGGTTCTGTCGCTCCCAAATCACTGATCATACTGTTATGGGTAGTGTATGTATACATATTAGGATAGAATGCTTCTGCTGTTATTATACCCATTAATATTACTGATCCTGCTAAGAAAAATATTAATCCTGCCCTTATTGCATTTTTATTTGATATTTGATTTTTTTCGCTTATAAAATCCCCCCTTTTTTCTTATATTAATTTTTTTCTAGTAATCTTATTTATATTTTGGCTAAGTTCCTGGCCCAGTCTCTTATTTCATCCCAATCACGGAAATCATATGCTTTATCTGCATCAAACCCTTTGTCTTCCAGATCTTTTTTCCAGAATTTCATGGTCATCTTATACATGAGCCCTTGTTTGGCTTGGGGATCATATTTGCTTCCAAAAAGTCCCATGTCCACTGGTTCACCCTCTAAATTTTCATCGACCACTTTTTTTAGGTAATCATTCCATCCCATTTCTCTGCTTTTTTCTTCATTGGCAGCGCCGCAGCTGACAAATAAAGCTACTTTTTTATCTTTAAGTATATTTTTATTCTTTTTTAAGAATTTAATTGAATCTTTAGTCCATTTTCCCATTTTAATTCCACTACCAACTATGATTAAGTCGTAAGGATATGGATCTAATTTTTTAACATTTTTATCTTCTTTTAAATCTACATCAACTCCTTCTTCTTCAATTACCCTAGCTATTTCCTGGGCAATTTCTGCTGCTGTACCATATCTACTACCATAAACCACTAGTGCTTTCATTTTTCCATTCCACCATATATTATTTCTTTTTTTAAATTTCAATAAATCTTATTTATTTATGCTTTTTTTTGAATAATTTTTATAGTCCTTTTGCTTTTTCGTATAAATTTCCTGATAAATATTCCAGTTTAATCATAACCTGGAATAATGATCGCATTTCATCATCATTCAGGCCATAAAATATTGCTGCTATGGACTTTAAATCCTCTGGTGACCTTTCTTCCCAGTATTTAAGTGATTCATCTGTGGTTTTTAATCTTAATATCCTTTTATTTTCCGGATCCCGTTCTATTTTAATAAATCCCCTGGTTTCTAACCTGACAGCTAATTGTTTAACGTTTTGATGAGTGGTGCTCATAGCATCGGCTACTTCCTGCATGGAGGGATCATGGTTAAAGGCATTCTCTATGATTATCATCATCAACCATTGTTTAGTTGTTATTTTATCATTTGCAAGTTTTTTTCCAATATAATAGTTCCATCGCTGCTGTATTATAAATAAAAATACCATTGTGTATTGTTCCATTTCTTGTCTTCCGGGATTCTGTATTAATTTGTGTTCTATTCTCCCTGGTTGTTTTAAATTTGGATCTTTCATTTTATCGTCCGCTGCTTATATTTTATTTATTATTTCATATTAGCTTTTTTTTCTTTTATTTTCATGTAAAATGTTACTGAAATGGTTATTCCCACGAGAGTGACTATGATGAAGAATATTGCTTGTGCTATTGCTATTTCCACTCCATTTTGTGCCATGAAATATATCATAGAAAGTATGGCTGTTCCTAGGAGTGTTGCTTTTATTAATAGTATGGGAACTAATGTGTATCCCCATTCATTGTTTTTTAATATCAAAATACCTGCAATCAGTGTTACTGGGAATACTACCCCAATATCCAGGGATTGAATAACCAGTGTGGTGTAGTTTTCCAGTGCCGTTGGAGCTGCTCCTACAAATATGGAATCTATTATCATTTTTGTCCACATTAATGCCAATATGGCTCCTGAAAATATTAAAAACAAACCAGCTATTTTTGTTGTCTTTCCAGGTATGATACTGTCCTTGATGGATGCTGTGTTCAGCGAAAGCATCCCATAGAGAAATGTGTATAAGGATATTGAAAATAATGAGACATAAATCAGGAATAAAGAATTGTAAGATGCTGCAAATGACATGGATGCATAGGTATATAGGAAGTAAAATATGGTTCCCATCCATATTAATTTTCCCCGTAGTGATCCTTTTTTGATTAAAAATAATGATGCTAGCAGTAGAGGGATACCTATTATTAATGTAATCATATCCTGGCCCATCATTTGCGCGGTTATGGATATTGTATCATTTGAATACAAACCTTTCCAAAATAACCCTGAAAGTGTAGCAAGAACAGCTAATAGGGCTATTATAATCGAATTTATGTATTCTATTTTTTTGTTCATTTTCTTCTCTCCAATTAATAAGTAATATATTACCTGTTTAGGTAATATGTTACCTAATTTCATATTTATACTTTGTGGTAAATTAATAGATTCCATAAAATTTAAAATATGTAATGGTGATTATTTTGACTAAAGTGATAAAAAGAAAAGGTGGATTTGAACCATATGATCCAAATAAAATCAAAGGTTCACTCCAAAAAGCAACTATTGATGCAGGATATAGTGTTGAAGAGAAGAATGAAATAATTAATCAAGTATTTACCAATATAAATAAAAAACTGGATAAAAAAGAGAAGTTAGAAACTGAAACCATAAGAGCTTGTCTTTTAACTGAACTAGATAAATGCGAACCATATATAGCTAAATCATGGAGAAGATTTGATAAAAAATATAAAACTCCCTGATTTATTCTCTAGTTTTCCTGAACTTATCGAGTTTTCTCCAATTACCTTTCCATAATAAAATTACGCCAATTAAACCCGTAACAATAGGTGTCCACCAGCCTAACCCCATAAATTGAGTGTAACTAAAGGCATCCTGTACTGACTGTCCAAATGCATCGCCTGTAGAGTGATAAACAGATGTAACAGCTAAACTCTTACTATTTACCCAGACATAAGCAAATGAAACCGCAAACAAAGTACTCAATATCAAATTCATAAAAACAAATAGCATTCCCACAGAAGAGCCTGCAAAAACCGAAATATAAAGAGTTATCTGATAAGGAGTATGCCAAAACCACCAAATAATGCCATGATAAATTACAGCTTTTCGATTACTGTATCTTTGAGCCAAGTGAGGTAACATATATCCACGCCAGCCAAATTCTTCACCAAAACCCCCGATAAGTGAGATTAAAGAAAACCCAATCATCATTAATAGGAAATTAAACCAACCAACAGCAGGATTCATAATATAAAGACCTAAAGAAAGACCAATAAAAGCCGGTATCACATAAAGAAGTAATGATAAACCAATAATCAATAGATAATGGATTGGTTTCCCCCAACTCCAACCAGCATCTTTAAAACCGTCTTTAAAAACATATCTACCCGCTATGAAAGTACCTACTGCAACCATGAACATGGAAATCAATAAGAGGATATAACCTGTCCAAAAAAATCCAGGATTCCAAATGGTCTTTATTATCATTATCGGCCAGGATAAGGCAAAAACTATAAAAAGGAATATTTTAAGAGAAAAAGGTCTTCCAGGTTGATCATCGCTTATTCTAACCACCATTTTATATTAACTGTACCTGAGTAGTATATTTTTTTCATTGTTTGGATCAACATAAACTGGTAACTTGCTACCTACGGTGATGGAACCGATATCCAGCATACTCACCACGTCCTTATATTCCATTTCATAGGGCTCTCTATCCGGCAGAGTTAACAGTAGTCTAAATTTAACCTGAGGAAGCTCATTTATATAGATACCAGTTTGTTCACGTTGCAGGATCTCCGCTTCTCCATGAATACCATCCTGTATAAGAAAAGTCTCCCTATCGTTAATTCTCTTGTAGAACAAAACCACACCCCAAGCGGTAATTAATGGGAAGAATATGAATAAAACACCCATTATATAATAAAAGAATTTAAGATTATGTCCATCATCCGTAAGCGCTTCGGGAGGTGCTATAAATCCAAAAAAAATGAAACCTATCCCTACAGCTAAAAAAGGTAATATAGTTACAATATAAATCCATTTAGATACTTTCCACATAGAAACACACTTATTTAATGGATATGTTTGATTTTTTATAAATCACTATCGAATTTGAATTGTAAGTGATCTTTAAATCTTTAATCATTTTAAATAAATCTTGAACCACCTGAAATGAATCTTAAATCATATTTGATCATAGGATGATACCATCTTCAAATATTATATCCTGGATATATGAAATTCCAATAATAGCACGTTCTATCCTTGTATTATCCAGTAGATGTCGCATGTCCAGGAAATTTCCAGAATTAACTATCTCCCTTATCCTGCCATCTAGATCTGATGTTTCATATATAGGTAAATGCTTGAAAACAACTGCATGATTATGTAGGAGCATGGTTTTATCCCCAATATTAGCCGGGTGTAGATAAAAAAGTGAACCCAGAGCATTTTCATCAAATAGGGATAAATCACTATTTAAATCAACTCCCACACCAAAACTAACCATTGTTTCGCCCTGATATTTTCCTGTGGTGTTGATATTCATCCAGGACCCTATATTATCTTCATGAGTGATCATTTCATGGTTTTTCGGTGCTAAATCTTCAATTGGTGAAATATTTACTCCGGAACTGTAAAAATCTTTTATATCTGCCTGCATTGCTAAACTGATAATGCCTTTAAAGGAAGTTTTCTTTTGGGATATTTTAAATAGAGAATCATATAAGTTATCAACACTGAAGCCTGCATCAGTTTTAGCTTCTACCATAATTATATCATTAAATTCCCCATCTAAAGCTACATTGAACCCGGTATGAATGGTTATCTTTCCCGTATCCTTTTCTGGTATTAGGAAATCAGGTGTGTCATGTTCATCTGTGGGAAGCCATACCATGGTCCCGCCTATGGTCATCATCTCACCCATGATACCAATATAATCCGTTATATATTCACCTAATCCCCCCAGACCAATAGAATATTCAGTTTCAGAAAATTTACGGGAATATACGTCTTTTGATGTTATACTGGCAGTAAGTACGCTTTTAACATCACCTAATACCTTAAGGGAACTATCTTTACTTGTGACTTTCAATGTTTTTATGGAGAGGATATCATCTTCATATCTCATTAAATACTCTTCATCAGAAACAGAATACTCCTGAGGTTTTATACAGCTATCCATAGCTTCATCTAGATTATTATATAGGGGGAATACCTGGTCAAACCCAGCCATCTCCAGCACTTCCCTTGGATATTTTTTCACATTACAAAGAATTAAAGTCCCACCTTTATCCGTTAATATCCTATGAGATTCCAGGAAAGTTCTAATCCCACCACTGCTCAGATAAGTTACTTCTTCGAGATTAAGAATAACCAGATGGTCCTCGTCTTTTAAATTTGATTTTATAAAATCATCTAGTTTACTTGCCCCATAAGCATCTAATCTAATTTCAGGAGATATGACAAGGATTTCACCCATCCTATCTGAATTTATATCCATATAATCCTCTATCATTTATTAATCATTTAGTGTCCTTTATCATGTTATCCAATATTTCAGTACTCATTTGATAAAAATATATGATAACACTAAATTAAACTTATTCATAATAATTTTCAAGCGCCGGGACTGGGATTTGAACCCAGGACGAGCGCCGCTCAACAGGATTTCGAATCCTGCGCCTTACCTGACTAGACTATCCCGGCCAAACAATAAAAATAATTGAGCTACGAAATATAAAAGTTTTATGGACAAAAATGTATGTCTAAGCTCTAAATTCAAAATAAACAATTAATATTTGTGTCTTAAATGTATCAGTTTTTTTATTTTTAAAATCCAAAATACAAACTTTGGGATTAGCTCTTTGTCATTTAAAAATCGCATCTGAACATTTATGTAAAAAATCGGCCTTTATCCAATGAATCAGTAGAGGAAAACATCCCTACAATTATGAGTATGTTTTAGTTTAAAATAGAATAAAGATTTTATTAAACAATTTTCTTTTTTTAAATGGAGGTTTCATGAGTTTCACCTTTTTATAAAATAATTACATTTTATTTAAATAACAATTTTATTTACTTTCAAAGGAGGATGGGGGTTAGTGCAGTATTCAAATATATAACCACATTGACTGCAACGAATTAAACCTACATCACCTTGTGGTAAATGTGCTATATATTGAGCATCATTTATTTTACTACTGCATCTTCGGGAGATCCTTTTATCAGAAGAACCACATTCTGGACATTTCTGATTCATTTCTTCAGGTTTCATTCTTACCACTTATAAATTAGTTCGTATAATTTCAAACTATTTTATTAGTTTTATATTATATAAACCCTTTTGTTAATAAACATAATGATTAATCATTGTAGAATATATTTATTATAAATATGATTATGAATATTTAAATCTTGAAGCCCCTTCTGATTGATTGGGAAGCCCAGAACAAAGGAATCTGGAAAATTGTAATTTTAAATTGAAACTATTAAAGATAAAAAATTAATAATATTATAAAACAAAAGTTAAATGTTATGAACTGCCCTGAGTGTGGATCTAAAAACCCGGAAAATGCTGCTTTTTGCCAGAAATGCGGTAAAAAATTATCTAATACGAAAAAGGTTACTAAGAGCGATTTTCTTGATCAGGTCCTTAAAGGGAAGAACAACTTATGGCGTTATATCCTGGGAATAATAATTATCTGGACAGTTTTTTATGGTTACAGTTTAGTTATCCCGGAAGAAGTGATGGCATGGGGACCACTGGTCAATTACATCATCCAGGATTCTGTTTATATCCTATACATCCTGACAATAGCTTTAGTAATTAATTTTTTACATAAAAGAAGCTTCTTATCGCTGATTACTCCTGGAAAATCTGTCAAATGGAGTCCTATTTTTATTGGGTTTGTTATTTATTTTGCTTTGATGTTCTTTCTATCATTCTTACCCAATCTTATAATGGATCCTAATTCTCTTATATTAAATCCGGATTTGTCGGGCTTTTTAATTTTCATACCTTTCC
This sequence comes from Methanobacterium sp., assembly GCA_018263005.1. Taxonomy (GTDB): domain Archaea; phylum Methanobacteriota; class Methanobacteria; order Methanobacteriales; family Methanobacteriaceae; genus Methanobacterium_A. The sequence continues at coordinate 61,996 of JADFDH010000001.1, read as the reverse complement.
TTCTAATATTTGTACCACTACAAACAACCTCAGAAGAACTCTTTTTCAGAGGATACATCCTACAAGGAACAGGATTATGGACCAGGAACTTCATTATTCTGGCAATATTAAATGGGATACTATTCATGATTCCCCATTTAGGCAATCCTGAAATGGCAACCACCCCCTTTGCAGCAGTTGATTGGTTAGTATTCGGCTTTTTCATGGCCTATATCACACTGAAAAGCGGTTCTATGGAACTTGCCATAGCAGGTCACGCTGCTAATAACCTCTTCATCTCTCTATTAGCTAACTATGAAAACTCTGCACTAACCACACCGTCATTATTCTTTACCACAACCGAATCTACAGCAGCCATGGCCAATGACCCCTTATCAATCATATTATCACTAATCAATATCATCCTAATTCCCGGTCTGTTCTACATCCTTGTGTTTAAAGTACCGGGGATACGTGATCGGGTTAAGATAGGTAGCTAAGGTTAAATATAGCTTATTTCCTAATCACTGGAAACTGGACTTCAGTTAATAGCTCACTTTCATCTACCTCATCTGGGCTGTTCAGATAACTTTCCATAATGGGTCCATTTATCTGATAACCCTCTTTTATGGCATATTCAATTAAATCTTCATAAACGGATGCTGCATCACCATATGGCCCTTTGAATATTGTTGATACAACCTGGTGTTCGGTTACTGATTTTATCTGAATTTCACCTTCAGCTTCCAATTCACCAATAAATGCTGCTCCCATCTCCCAATCTAATTCTTCCTCAGGAACTTCCAAGGGGCTGTTGTAATATATCCCATAGATAGGCATCTGTATTTGCACATTCTGATTCATTAACCAACCTACCAGCTTTCCCAGAGTTTCCGGTATTTTTTCATAGCTACCTTTCTGATGTATGAACGCCGCAAGATAGGATGGTATGGTTTTAATTTCTATTTTCATGATTTCACTTCCAAGTATTATGATTAATTTTTTTATTTATGAATTAATATCAGTTGTGCAGGAGCATTTGAAAAGTAATTATAATAATATTAGAAAAATTTTTTAAAATAGTCTGATTGAACTAATATAATTATTATAATTAAAAAAGCGTTATTTATATTTAATAATAAATTTATATTAATTTAATGGACTTTTTGGTCCTTTTTAGATAACAAAAAAGGGATTTAACCTAATCTAATTCCTTAAATGGTAAAAGGATAAAATGAATTCTGATAGTGTGGAATATAGATCAACAAGAAAACTCAGACAAGAAGAAAGTATCCCTTACAGTCTGTTACTTCTTGCAGAAGAAACGAAAGAAGCTATTGACAAATATATTAATGATTCTGAAATCTATGTTTTAGAAAATGAGAATGATATCATAGCAGTTTACGTTCTTAAACCTATAAATAAGAACGTTTATGAAATCAAATATATAGCAGTTGATGAAAACTTCCAGGGAAAAGGAATTGGTAAATTCTTATTAAAAGATGCCACTAAAAGGGCCCAGAAAAGTGGATTTAAAACAATTATTATTGGAACTGGTGATGCCGCTATTAAACAACTATATCTGTACCAAAAGGAGGGTTATAGAATCTATGATATTCATTATAATTTTTTCACCGACAATTATCCAGAACCAATCTATGAAAATGGCATATTATGCAAACATATGGTAATGCTCAAAAAAGAATTATAAAAACGGGCAATAATTATAAACCATTCCAATGATTGAATGATTTAGCATAAATATCAACGGCACCATCAAAATCTTTATTCATTTAATTTATTCACATAAATCTTTGTTTTATCTTTCTTCTTCAAACGACTGTATTTCCAATACCCATAAAACCATCTGATTGACCATAATAAATGGAATACAGAATACCATAAAAATTGAATTAATAAATAGGATAATAAACCCATTAAAACATTAATAAATGCTATTAAAAGGAATATCACGGGATTTCTGATAAAAAAAGAAACAGTACCTATGAAAGTCTGAATACCTGAACTATAAATCAATGTAGGAGGTACCCCTAGAAAAAACCATAATAAGAAGGCAAATATACCGAATACTATTCTACCTATCGCACGGGATTTTGATGTAAACTTATCCATTTGAGAAATAAATTTTTGATCCTTATCCTTATCTGCCATGTTAACCCACTATATGGAAATTATATCTCATTTAGTACCTAAATTAAGTCTTTATTATTCCAGATGTTAATTAAGGCCAATATAGTCACAAATATCATGGTAAACACGGTGATTAACGCCATGTCAATTGTGATGTTATTATACTGGTAAAAAATAGATAGTATAGTGCCAAGACCGGTAATGCCATAAACAGCCGCTGCTTCACTCCAGTATGGTTTATTATAGATTTCAGACATTTTTTCTTCACTAACTGAATCATATCTAGAAAGATATAATGCGAAAATCTGGAAGAAAATGTATACCACCAAAAACCATCCGAAGAAGTTAGAGATGGGCACGCCGAAATAAGCTCCCGGATATGTCCAGACCCAGAGGCCTTGTAAAGTTGAAGAAATAGGATCTACGCTCAAATCCCACATCACCATGATAAACGCCGCTATAAAGGGTACGATGAAGATTTGTTTTCCCTCTAGTTTTCTGCTGTATTGACCGGTTAATACATGTGATAGCATCCAGGAAAGGTATCCTATTGAAAAATAAGCAAATATTATTATTAGTGGTACAGTTAAAAATCCTAGACTTGGTGAATAGTGATAAAAACCAAAGGGAAATCCTGTAGCTATGCTCAGATTTTCAAAAGAAAAACTTACTGCCCATGTAATCAAGAAAAAAATTACTATATTCTTTTTACCATAGCGTTCGGTTCCATGGAAGACTGCAAGAATAAATAGAAGGGCAGTGACCAAGAAAGAATCAATAGCTAGCAAGTTAGAGTTTTTATAAGTAAATATCAACAGAAGATTAACCATTAAAAAAACAATTATTAAAGACCATCGAAACTTATTGAACTCTCCAACTAGTTTATTGCTCATTTACAAATCCCCATATGAACAGGCTTTAAAAAATTTAAATAATATTATAGGTAATTTTATGAATTTATTTTTATATATATTAATCATAAAAATTTTTAAAAATAAATAAGTAGTGTGAAAAATAATTAGTATTAATGAAAACACCGTAGTGGCTAAAGTTAAAATCGAAATTAACGCATATCCACATACCGTATGGACTATTCTGGCTGATATAAAAGTCTCCACACTGGAATCCTGATATTAAAAGTTTAAGGCATGAATAGTGAGTTAGAGTTTGGTACACAATTCCAATGAAAAGCAGGACCCACCTATTGAAATATAATAATCTAACAAAATAAATCCTTAAATTAAATCTGAAAAAATTAGGAATTTTATTAACTTTACAGAGAGAATAAAATGAAAAGAGATATAATAAAAATTAACGAAGAAAAATGCACCGGATGCGGCGGTTGTATGATTGGCTGTCCTGAAGGGGCGCTGCAGGTGATAGATGGGAAGGCCCGGCTGATTAGTGATCTGTTCTGTGATGGTCTAGGAGCATGCATTGGTGAGTGTCCAGAAGATGCAATTGAAATTGAAACCAGAGAAGCAATGCCATATGATGAAAAAAAAGTCATGGAAAATGTAGTTAAAGCCGGCCCTAACGTGATTAAAGCCCATCTCAAACATTTAAGTGAGCATGGAATGACAGAATACGTTAATCAGGCTATAGAATATTTGAAAGAGAATAATATTGATGTTCCTGATTTTGAAGAAGATGCACCTTTAGCCTGCGGCAGTCCCGGTTCAATGCAACAGGACTTAGGAAAACAACGAATGGAAAGTCAGGAAAAAGCCCAGATTTACAGTGCAAAACTGGGAAACTGGCCCGTGCAACTGCAACTTATAAATCCAAACGCACCCTACTTTAAAAATGCTGATCTTTTAATAGCAGCAGATTGCGTGCCATTTGCCTATGCCAATTTTCACCAGAGGTTCCTGAAGGATAAAGTATTGATAATTCTCTGCCCCAAGCTGGATAAAGTGATAGATCAATACGTGGATAAACTGTCGCAGCTATTTACTAAACAGGACATTAAATCCATTTCCATAGTACACATGGAAGTACCCTGCTGTTCCGGTATAGAAGTAATAGTCCGGAGGGCTCTGGAAAAAGCAGATAAGAATATAATAATCAAAGATTACACAATTTCAATATCAGGGGAGATAATTTAAATTAATTTTCAATAATTCCTTCTTTATGTTTCCCATAATCTTTCTTTACTAGTTTATAAATTTCCATACCATGTCCCGGTAAAAATATTTTAGAATTGGTTTTAAGCAGTTCATCCCAACTATTCATCAATTTTTCAGTATCCTTAGCGAATGGGGGGAATGCGGATTTTGGTAACACCCCATGCATTGTATCACCTACAATGGCAATTTCATCATCAATTATAATGCTAATAGAACCTTTTGTATGACTCGGAGTATGGATGATATGTAATGGTATCCCTAAATATTTTAAATCAAGGTTTTTATTCAGCAGACAGTCTGGTTCTACTGGATCATATCTGAAATATTTTTTACAATTAGATTACCCAAGATTTCAAACATCATTTTCCCAAAAAGGAAGGTGCTATTTATCATTTGTCCTGTTCCTTGCTTTAAATAATCAGCTTCGCTCTTATGGATGTATATCTGGCATTTATATTTGTCTTTTAAGTAAGCTGCATTTTCTGTAAGGTCAAAATGGGTGGGTTAGGATGCGCCCTGCTAAACTATCATTTCCTAAAAAGTGATTCAGTCTGGAATTTAGTTTTTTCCTTGAATACCTCCATACTGTATCGATGAGTAGATGTTTATCCTCCTTTGAAACCCGGAAGGAATTGCTTCTACCCACTAAAACATGATGAATAATTGAATTATTGGTTTTCCAAGTATCCAATTAAAATTCCCCTAAAAGATTCTAAAACAACAGAATTTTACTCTTATTTTTTAGTGCAGATATAATTTATATGATTTTCTGCTTCAATCTGCTTGAAATCTACATTGAATCCTGTTCTTTCCAGTAATCCTTCCATAATCCAGTCGTATGTGCTATATTCATCTTTAACATGAATAATTGCTTCAGCTGCCATATTATCCCCTGCTATTTGCTGATAAGTTTTAAATAAATTATTTATGGATTTTTCATAAGCTTTGGGGTCGAAGTTGAATATTATATCAAATAAGTATAGTTTACCGCCTGTTTTTAAACTATTAGCTATGTTTATAAGTGCTACCGACTTCCAGAAGTCAGGTAGATGGTGCAGAGCAACCTTGGATACAATTTTATCAACAGGTTCGCCTTCATGTTTATATGATAGAAAACCAGCGCAATATGTTTCAATATTTTCTATACTTCTCTTATCTGCTTCATTTTCTAGTATATTAAGCATCACCTGTGAAATATCAACACCAATAACTTTTTTACAGTGCTCCGCAATATTTAGGGCAATTGCACCTGTTCCACAACCGAAATCTATTATGATGTCATTTTCAGTTATCTTCAATTTATTCAGTACATCTGAAGCTTCAGCTTCAAAATTCCTGAAACTTTGATGCTGATCATCATATTTTTCGGCTATTTTTTCATTTAAATAATCTACTCCTATCTGTTTTTCCTCAAAAAACCAATCTGGAACTGTTTTCACATTAATCCCCCTTTAATTTTTTTATTTTTAAGGTTATTTTTAAACTATGCCTATCGAATTAATCTCCATTCTATTTTGAATATCTGTTAAGCCTATTTACAAACATAATTGCCCAAGTATAAGCTACTGCACATCCTATGGCACTCCCGACTACTAAGCCCCACCATACGCCCTGGGAACCTAAATTATATATGAAAGCGAATAGATATGCAAATAGGGCTATGAAAGCTAATTCTCTTAGCAAAGTCAGTGTAAGTGAAGTAAATCCTTTACCCACTCCCTGAAATACCGCACCGGCCGTTATTCCTAATGGTATGGGTATATAGAAGAGAAACATCACCTGGAGGAACGAAGCTATAGATGGGGCCAGATATGCTGTCTGAGGAGAATAGGTGAATATTGTAGCTATAAACCCGGAAAATATGTATAATAAGAACCCAACAACTATAGCTATACTGAAACCTAATTTAGAAGCGTAATTTAGTGTTATTTTTAGTTTATCATATTTTCTTGCTCCGAATGCAGCCCCTGCAACGGTTATAGCTGCAGTTCCAATTCCTATCGGAAGAATCATGACCATCATCACCACTCTCCACCCCGCGGTATAAACAGCCACCGCCGCAGCACCTCCAGTTACGACCAGGATCAGGTTTAAAAACATTCCCAAAAAGGACATAACGAATGATTCAGCACTGGCAGGTAAACCCACCGATAAAATAGCGTAAACCACATCCCAATCAGCTTTAAAGACTTTCCTAGAGAACGATATATAAGTTTCTTTAAAAAGCATCCAATAGACCATTAAGGCACATGCAATTCCAGAAGAAAATATGGTAGCCCAGGCAGCCCCTGCTATACCCCAACCGAAATAGTAGATGAATATGGGATCCAGTATAATGTTCAAGATAGCTGTGGCTGCCATAGCGTACATGGGTCTTTTTACATCTCCTTCGGCCCTTAAAATACCTGATGCAACACTGGAAAATATCAGGAAAATAAGACCTCCAAAGACAACTTGTCCGTATTTTATGGCTAATCCTATTGTCTCTCCCGCCCCCATTGCAAGGAGGATGTTAGTTAGAAACATTAAAACCAGTAAGGTTAACAACAAGGATACAGCTATGGCAAGGATAACCGAATGCAGTGCAGCATTATCTGCCTTCTTCTTATCCTCCCCACCAATGCATCGGGCAATTAGAGAGGTTGCACCTGCTCCTAATCCATTACCCAGACCAATTACTATCATAAATATTGGTGTTATGAAACCTAAAGCAGCCAGGGCATCAGGACCCAGACCAGCCACCCATATGCTATCAGCCAGATTATATGCCATGATCAGTAGCATGGATATTATCATAGGCACCGAGAGTACACGGATGGCCCGTTTAGGATCTCCGGTAACCATAGATATACGCTGATCTACATCCTTTGATACTTTTTTTTTAGAGTTCATATTTATTCACATCATTAAAAACCGTAAAATAACGGTGTAAGTCTAATAAATTAATCAAATCACTAAAAGGATATTTTACCTGATTCAGAAATAATAAGTGCAAATTCAAAAACAGGAATTTAGAATATGATGAAATGAGAATAGAATTCACTTCTATAATAAATTGTTAATGGTGAGTTATAAAGTATTCTGTAATATAGATGGAATAGGTAAAATGGAATTATGTAGGAAAATAGCCCTTTTTGAGTCCGGATTGGGTTGTATCTCTTTATAACACCCCATTATTATTATATAACCTTAATACTGAATCATTAGCTAATTAAGGATCGATTCGTAAATTCATAAATTCGATCAGGAAACCAGGATATTGATGATATCACCAATTTTTTTATTTAAAATGATATTATCTATTTATTATATCATCAACATAATAACATAAAATGATTATTTTTATTTATAATCATATTTTTCGGGTTTATTATGGAGAAAGATACTGAAGAATTACTTGATCTTATTAGGAATAAATTTCAAGAGATAGGACCTGATTTAAACTATTTAAATAGTGACTTTGATGATTTTTACCTTTCATTTCGATCAAAAGGTCCATTTAAGAAATTAAGAGATGAAGACACCCCAGTACCTTCCGATTGGATTGTTACTCCCCAAAGCAACCCCAATAAGGTGATCCTATTCTTCCATGGTGGTGGTTTAAATGGAGGAACCAGTAGAGGGCATGAGGATATCTGTAAAAACTTAGCTAAACATACTGGGTTTACTATTTTTAGCATTGATTATCGAATTTCAAGAGAAACTCCCTTTCCCGTTGCAGTTGAAGACTGTTTAAGCTCTTTTTTTTGGTTACTGGAAGAAGGTTTCTCTAGTCATGATATTTTAATAGCTGGAATTTCAAATGGAGGAAATCTGGCCCTTTCAACAACTTTAGCTTTAAAAAAAAGGAACATAATTCCTCTTGGGGTGGTATGTATGTCTCCCGTGGTTGATATGGGATTTCCCGTTGCTTATAAGCACTTAAAAGATGTTAAGGATTGGATTGATTATGATTATCTTTCTAATTTTCGTGAAATGTATCTTCAAGGACAGGATATTAAAAACCCATTAATATCTCCTATATATGGTGATCTGGAAGATTTCCCCCCATTACTCCTACAAACAGGAGGTCTTGAATTATTACTATGTGATACAATGCGTTTTAGAGATTTAGCCGTTGAAAAAGATGTTCAAGTGGAGATGGAAGTTTGGCAGGGGATGTTTCATGGTTTTCAAATTTTTTATTCACTCTTATCCCCGGCAAAAGCTGCATTAATTAACATTGGAAATTTCGCTACAAAGTTGCAAGTACCTGATGAGAAACTTTAAATATTAGATTGACTAATCAGTCTAATAAGTATTATTTCAGGTGTAATCTTGAACGAAAAAAAACAAAAAATTTTAGAATCAGCCTTGGAATTATTTGTGGAAAGAGGATTTCATGGAACATCAACCACGGAAATTGCAAAAACCGCCGGAGTAGCCACTGGCACATTATTTCATTATTTCAAAACAAAGAAAGAACTCATAAACCAACTTTTTCTCTACTCCAAAGAAAGTATGCTTAACGACATTGAATGCCAATATAATGACGAAAAGAATTTAAAAGATAATTTAAAAGAATTATGGTTTAATTTTGTGTATTATGCCTTTGAAAATCCGCAGAAATTTCAATTCATACTAACTTTCCACACCTCACCATACATAACATCATTAACCAAAGAACAATTGGAATACATAACCGAGGACATGATGGGAGTCTATAAGAAGGGGATGGAAATACAAAAATTGAAGGAAATATCATTCGAAATGGCAATGGATTTCTTTTGGGGCAATATAGTATCAACAGTAAGTTATTTCGATAAATACCCCCAAAAAGTCACCGCAAAAAACTTGGAAAAAGCCTTCGATCTCTTCTGGGATGGAATTTCCAAATAGATAAAATTTCACACTAAAAACTTAAAAAAGGGCTAAAGAGGAATAAATGATGTTATATCGTAAAATAAAACAAACCGATGATGAAATCTCAACTCTAGGATATGGGGCCATGAGATTACCCACTAAGAATGGTAGAATAGACAAAGAAAAGGCGAAGGAAATAATATATTACGCGATAGACCATGGTGTGAACATTATTGACACAGCATACCCTTACCATGGCGGATCAAGTGAATCTTTCTTGGGAGAAATCCTTAAAAATGGATACCGGGAGAAAGTAAAACTTTGTACCAAAATGCCCTCCTGGTCAATTAAAAAATACGAAGATATGGAAAAATATCTGGAAATACAACTTGAAAAACTACAGACTAACTGCATTGACTATTATTTAATTCATAATTTGACAAAATTACGTTTCCAAAAGCTTAAAAAACTGGGATTAATAAAGTTTTTAGAAGATGCCAAAGCAAATGGGAAAATAAATAACATCGGTTTTTCATTCCATTCCAATATAGATTCTTTTAAAGAAATTATAGACTCTTACAACTGGGATGTTTGTTTAATCCAGTATAACTTCTTGGATGATAAACATCAGGCAGGTACAGAAGGATTAGAATACGCATACACCAATGGTGTTAATATATTTATAATGGAACCTTTAAAAGGCGGGCTTCTGGCGGATAAAGTGCCGGATAAAGCTCTTAAAATTTGGAATGAAACAAACATTGGAAGAAGTCCTGCAGAATGGGCACTCCGATGGATATTAAACCACCCTGAAGTTACCAGTATTTTTTCAGGTATGAATGACATAGAACAAGTTAAAGAAAATTTAAAGGTTGCAGATGAAGTTCTACCAGATTCTTTAACAGAAGATGAATTAAAATTGTATGATCAGGTCAAAGAAGTCTACAAAGAATCAATGAAAATTGAATGCACTGGTTGTGGCTACTGTATGCCCTGTCCCCAGGGAGTTGACATACCACTCTGCTTTAACCTCTACAATCAAAAGTACATTTTTAATAAAAGTCCTTCTTTTGATTACCTTGGCATGTTAGGGGGAGTTTTCTCCGGCCAAGAAGCCTATGCAGGACTCTGTAATAAATGCAAAAGATGTGTAAGAGCTTGCCCTCAGGATTTAGAAATACCTGAATTATTAGGTGATGTTTCCCGTGAACTCGAAGGACGTGGCTTTAAATACAAATTAAAAATCGCTAAAACCGTGATTATGCCAGTCTTTGACTTGTTCATCACTATAAGTAATCGCCTTTCTAGAAGGCCCAGAACAAAAACTTAACTTATCTAAAGGTGAGATATATGGAAATCATTTCTGGAATTCATGAATTAAGAGGTAGAATTGTAAACTGTTACCTGATAGTAAATAATGATGAAATAATATTAATAGACACCGGTCTACCTGGTAATTCATCTAAAATAACCAAATACCTTGAAAACACCTTAAAAAGAAGCCCTCAAGATATTAACACCATAGTGATAACTCATAATCACTTCGACCATGTGGGAAGTCTGAGTAAAATAAAAGAAATCACCGGAGCCAAAGTAGCCATCCATCCCGCAGATGCTGATTTTATTCGAGGTAAGGGAAACCACGTCGGCGGTGCATTCGCTAATGCTATGATTAAATTATTAAAAATAATATACCAGAGCAAACCAGTTGAACCGGAAATATTATTAAGTGAAGGTGATTTAATAGGCGATTATCAGGTCATCCACACCCCCGGACATTCACCAGGAAGTATTTGTTTGTATAACCCAAAAAATAAGGCCATATTTGTCGGAGATAATTTACAATACACTAAGGGTAAATTACAAAGTCCCGGTGAAAAATTAATACTGGAACCAGCCAAATATGAGGAATCCATAAAGAGGTTGCTTGATTATGATATTGAAGTAATCTTAACTGGACATACCGCGCCGGTGACCTCAGATGCTAGGCATCTGTTGGAAGATTTTGTTAACAGATTATAGAACAAGTACTTCATTACACTAATTTAAAAAAATCCTTTAATCTGCTTTTAGGAAATATAGCAGGTACTTCTTCCATATATATCCTATATTCTGCACCGAATTTTGCAATTAATTCTTTTTCCTCTTTTTTAAACCTAATTATTACGGATATTACAAATAAAACATAAAAAAACCAAGCATAAAGATTCCAAGCCATCACTGTAATCCCTAAAAATAAGATTAATATGGAAGTGTAAAAGGGATGCCTGATTTTAGAATATATCCCAGTAATTACCAGTTCCTGACCTTCGGTTGTTTTCGACAAGGGAACCCAATTTCTTCCTAATTCTCTCCTTACCAATAGATTAAACCCCATTCCAGTTAACATAATAATAAATCCAATCAGAACCATGATCTGGTCATAATTTCCCAAGTGGAACAAAAAAAACAGGTTAAAAATAATCCCTAACTGGGTTAAATTTATAAAAATAGAGGTATAATCCCGATATGTTATTATGGACCCCCATCCCTGTATCTTAGCACCCGATTTATGGGATACAATTAAAGAAATAAAACTAAAGATAATAAAGACAAGTAGAAATAGATAAAGTAGCATATGTTGCTGTTCCATAAGGAAATAGTTGGAACCCAATAACAGTGTTAAAACTAGAAATAATAGATAATCTTTAATTTTCACCATTAAATCACGATTTTTTGGGATCTTTGGAGTAATCAGTTATCCCCAGACGGTTTCCATCAGGATCTTCAAACTCAACCGCCATTCCGGTATGTATTTCAAATGGTTCTGAAAGAAACTCAACCCCTTTACCTTTAAGTCTCTGATATTCAATTTTTACATTATCCACCATAAACCATATCGTTGGTTTAACCTCCGGAAAAACCTTTAAATCTTTTAAAATAATGGCTGAATCTTCATCCCCCACATTAAATGCCATCATACCTTTATTCTGAAAATTAAACTTCAATGAAAGTCCTAATATATCTTCATAGAACGTTTCTGCTTTCTTCAAGATTCCTAACTCCGAAGATGAAATTATCATAATTTTGCATAAATATCACCATTATATACTCTGATTATTGTCATTGGATTATATAGTCCTTTTTTTAAATTAATTCGTACATTTTTTACTATTATAAATAGAAATATTAATAATAAATCATTTTCTCAAATTTAAAGAGGATATCTATGAACAATTTAGATTGTTATGAAGTTGAAAAAGATAATATACGAAAGAATCTGAATAAATACACCGAAAAGGCCTTTAAATTACTACCTAAAATTAAAAATCCCCGTATTTTAGACGTGGGATGCGGAACAGGAGTTCCCACCATCAAACTAGCAGAAATATCCGGAGGACACATTACAGCACTTGATAGTGATTTAAAATCATTGAAAATGCTCCAAAAGAAAATAAAAGCCCAGGATTTAGATAAAGAAGTGCATGTTATCTGTGATTCAATATTTACCATGGACTTTCCTGACGAAAACTTTGATATTATCTGGGCAGAAGGATCTGTGGCAGTAATGGGCTTTGAGAACAGTGAAAAAGAATGGAAACGCTTTTTAAAGCCTGAAGGATTCATGGTAATTCATGATGACCTCGGAGATATCAATAAAAAACTTGAATTAATTAAAAAGTATGATTATAAACTCATAGCTAAATTTGAATTGCCACATGAACTATGGTGGCAAGAATACTACTCTCCCTTAGAAAAGCTGATTAAAGAATTCAGAAATAAGTATCCTTATGATACAGAGCTTATAGATGAACTTAACAAATGCCAGGGGGAAATTGATGAGAACTTCACTGCTGCCAAAGCAAGTTCCATTGTATTTATCATTCAAAGGATATGAACAATGAATACGCCAAACAGCAAGATGAAGAAGTTAGGGACTAAAACACTCCTTAGATCCATTCTATACATTGTTTTTACAATTTTCATAACGCTGGTAGTATAGATTACTGGGGCAGGGATGGATATATAATAGCTTTAACATTATACTTCTTCTATTATCCTTTTTCATATTAACTGTCATAAGCTCCAGTACTCTCCGGTGGGAGGGATTTATTGCAGGATTTTGTTAAGAATTTTAAATTGAACTGGTCTTTTTGTTTCATTTATAATCTGTGATTCCCAATCTGTTCCCTGATGGATCTTCAAACTCCACAGCCATCCCCGTGTGTATTTCAAATGGCTCTGATAAGAATTCAACACCCTTTTGTTTGAGCCTCTGATATTCCTCTTTAACATCATCCACCACGACCCATATGGTAGGTTTTACATCAGGGAAAGTTTTGACATCTTTCAATATGATTGCTGGTTCTTCATCTCCCACTTTGAATGCAATCATTCCCTTTTCTTGGAAATTGAACTTTATTGATAATCCTAACATATTTTCATAGAATTCTCTACTTTCTTTAAGGTTTTTAGTCTTTAAAAAGAAATTATCATAAGATTTCATCATTTAATCACCTAGAAATGTGTTAAGATATTATTAGTTATATAATTATTTTATTCAATAATATTATTAATTGCACATATGATCGTGATTATAATCACAAATAATAGTAATAAATATTAGTTATTGTGAACAATTATCTTAATTGAGGATGAAAATATGAAAAATATATTAGCCAAAGAAGTTTTACAGGTACTGGAGTACGGATCCATGGCCCCCAGCGGCCATAATACACAACCATGGGGAGTAAAACCAATATCTGAACACGAATTCGTTTTATTATCCCAAAAAGATAGATGGCTACACCAAGTAGATCCAGAAAACCGAGAACTACTCATCACTATGGGAGCTTTCTGGGAAAACGTGGAAAGATCTGCCCGGGCCATGGGGCTACAAGTGGAAAGTAAAATCCTAGCTGAAACACCCCAAGACTCCCAGATATTAAATTTCAAATTAAGCCCATGCGAAGATAAAAATGAGCATGATCTGGAATTAATAGAGAAGAGATCATTCAATCGCTACCCCTACGATAAACAACCCCTTGATCCCATATTAATATCAGAAATTGAATCAAATCCCTTACACTCCTTCTTCCGAAGAGATGAAGATATAGGTGAATGGCTAGTTGAGAGTCTGGTGAAATCAAATAAAAAACAAGCCATGGACGATGCTAAACAGGAAGAATTATCAAACTGGCTTCGTTTCTCCCGTTCAGAAGTAAAAGATAAACTTGATGGTTTAAGCCCCGAGATGCTGGCACTTCCCACTGTGGTTAGGCTGTTATGGTATACTTTATATAATAAAAAAAGTGCATTGTCTAACTCTTTCCGAAATGCCGGGGTAAATAACGCCCGTAAACAGGCCGAACACTGTGCAGGCTTTGTTATCATTTCCAGCAAAAATGGTTCTATATCCCAATTACTCCAGGTTGGTCGTGATCTGGAGAGTCTGGCTCTAAATTTCACTGAAAAGGAAGTATCCTTACATCCCATGTCCCAAGTCCTAGAGGAAACCCCATGGAAGGATGAAATAAAAGATAAATTAGGTCTTAAAAATCAGCCAGAGATGGTAGTTCGCGCCGGTTACTCATCTGAAAACCATAAAACTAGTTTACGCCGAAAAGTGGAAGATTTCATTCAAGAGTGAATCCAGTTAAAAAGATATTCAATCTTTTAATCAAAACACTACAAACTATCTTATTAAACCCATATTATTAGCCTATCTTTGATGATTTTTCTGCATCTTCTTTTAATTTCTCATCACGATAAACTTTGAAGGCCGCATAGGTAACTCCCAATATCATAGGACCTATGAAAAGTCCGGGTACGCCCATAGTTACTGCCCCATAGATAAATCCTAATAAGAAGATTAATGGATGAATTTCGGAGTACTGTACTGATATTCGGGGCCGGATATAGAAATCTGTGGATGTTTCTATTATCCATCCAAAGACTATAACCAGCACCCCCTGTAAAGTGTTACCGGTGAGTATGCTAAAAAGTCCGATAGCCCCGTAAACTATCCATGGCCCTATAACAGGTATGAACATGGCTATTCCGCTTACAATAGCTAATAAAATCACATAATGGTATCCTAAGAAATAGTAAACAATTCCAGATAATACCCCTAGAATAACTGCAGGAATAATATTACCCACAATAATACTCTTCAATACATCATCAGCACTGTCCAAAACCCTTTGGTAGAAACCTTTATCCGCATCCGGAACAACGTCTTTAATGTATTGGATTACTTTATCCCCATCCCGGGCGAAATAGAACACTGAAAAGATTAAAATAAGAACTTGTGCTGCTAATACGGGAATTGAACTTATTAAAGATATGGTATAGCCTGCTATATAGGAGATTGACTGTGCAATCCAAGATTTAATAGAATCAACAATACTCTGTGTAATATCATTTGAAAACCCTAGATTATGAATAGCTTGACTTAACTGAGTGGTATCAAAGTTGCTAGCAGTAGCCGCCTGTTGCAGAGAACCGAATAATAAACCTGCTATACTAATGAACTGGCTTAAAGTGAAATATAATAACAGGATTATGGGAACAGCAAGCATAATCATCCCCAATAACACGGCTAAGGTGTTATATTTAACTTTTGGCCTGATTTTTCTACAAACATAACGAACATAGTAAGCTAATATCGCTCCGAAAAGGATCATAGACAAAATAGGAGTTAAAATTGCGATGGATAGAATGGTTAAAACAACTATAAATATTATAATAGTAGATGAAGGTAAATTTTTAATATGCGAAATCATCAACGCACCTCAAACTTTTTAAATTAGTTGACTTTAGTCACTTATTAAGTTATGTAAATCATCAATGAAAAAGAAAAAAGTTAAAGAGAGGGTTTATATGTTGAATTCTGCTCTTTGTCTGAATAAATAATGTTACCAGAGAAGAGATTGTCTGGAAATAAGATGATTAAAGAGTTTAAGCATAAGTATCCTGATGATTCAGAGCTAACTAATGAAATCAATAAAGACCAAAGAGGATTTATTGTATGTTTTCTGCTGTAATGGCCAGTTCTTTTATAATCATTCTACAAAAGATTTTTGAAGATTACTCAAATGAATAATCAAAAAAGTAAAATAAGGGAAATAGGAGCGAAAATACTCCTTAGATCCATTCTATACATGGTTATTATAATTGCCATAACCTTTATTGCAGCTGGTAGGATAGATTATTGGCAAGGATGGACATATAATGGCTTGAACATTATATTTCTTCTATTATCCTTTTTCATATTACCTGCTGAACTTATACGGGAAAGATTAAAACCCGACGAAGGAATGAAAAAATGGGATAAAATATTTTTCACAGTTTCTTTACCAGTGTATCTGGCAATTCTAATAATTTCCTCATTAGATGGAGGGCGTTTTTATTGGGAACCACCAATTCCTTTCATCGCCATAATTATGGGAATTATATTGTATATAATTGGACAGATAATCATATTATGGGCAAAAAAAGTAAATAAATTCTTTTCATCAGTGGTCCGAGTCCAAAAGGACAGGGATCAAACAGTCTGTAAAGATGGCCCATATAAATTAGTTAGACATCCCGGATATTTAGGAGGGTTTCTTTATACCATTGTCACACCATTAGTTCTCGGTTCATATTATGGATTAATACCTGCATTAATTGCAGTTGCTTTAACCTTTATAAGAACCTATTTAGAAGATGAAACTCTAAAGAAAGAATTAGAAGGGTATATAGATTACACCCATAAAGTAAAATATAAGCTATTTCCTGGAATTTGGTAAAAAAATCTATAATTTCATTTCATTGATTCAATATCATTCATTTGATGTAAAAAAGCATAGGGATTTTTTAATGAAAAATCGAGATAATCTGACAAAAATTCCGGGGGTAGGTCCCTCCATAGCTCAAGATCTTAAGAATATTGGTATTAATAAGGTTGAAGACTTAATCAGTAAAAATCCTGAAGAACTATACCACCTATCCAACCAATTTAAAGGCCAAACCCAGGATAAATGTTTACTCTACGTGTTCCGTTGCGCGATTTATTATGCAAATACCAAGGAGAAGGATCGCGAGCAAGAGAAGTTAAAATGGTGGAAATGGAAGGATAGAAAATAACCATCAAATATTCCTAAAAAGTCTTTATATCACTTATTTTTAAAACCCATACCAATAACTAGCTAAAATTTAAATTAAAATAAATAGATAATTATTAGAATAGATGATTAAAGCCTGTTTAGGGATTATTATGGAAAAAAATGAACAAAGAATTGAAGAAAAAATCTCAAGAACAGCTGAATTCACTTGTATGATTAGATCTGCTTCGTTTTATGAAAAAACCCCCCTATATAAAAGCAATGACTATATAGCGCCCGTATTAGTTCCAAAATTTTTCATTCCAGTGATCAAAATTAGGCTTTTAAGAAATTTTTTTATAAAGATGTTTTTTCCACCCGGTATGTATGAATACGTAATTGCACGAACAAAATTCATTGACTCGGTTTTTCAAAAAGCAATATATGATGAATTTGATCAAATATTGATTTTTGGAGCTGGTTTTGATTCAAGGGGAGTTAGATTTGCTTATTCAAACAAAAAAACAAAGATATTTGAGTTGGATGCACCAGTAACTCAAGAAGCTAAAATAAATCAGTTCAAAAAAAGGGGAGTGAAAATACATCCGAATATAATTTTTGTTTCCATTAATTTTAATAAAGAATCTGTTATAGATAAGCTCTTAGAATCTGGATTTAGAAAGAATAAAAAATCTTTATTCATATTGGAAGGATTAACAATGTATTTAAATTCTGACGCTGTTGACAATACTTTTAATATAATAAATCAATTTGCAGCGGATGGTAGTGAAGTAATTTTTGATTATGTCTATTCATCAGTTATAAAAGAAGAAAACCTTTATTATGGGGAATCTGAAGCTTTAGATAGATTAAAAAGGGAAAATGAACCCTGGTCTTTTGGAATAGAAGAAGGAAAAATTGAATCATTTTTAGATAATAGAAATTTACGACTGATTAGGACTATGAACTCAAAAGATCTAGAAAAAGAATTCTTCCAAGACGAAAAGGGAGATATTAATGCCAAAGTTAATGGTACTCACTGTATTATACACGCAATAAAAAAATAACTAGTTGATAAGATATGGAATGGAAAGAATACATCCTGTGCTGCATATGGAGCCCCTTAATAGTAATCCAATTCGTGCTGGTTATTATATTAGGGGTTTATAATGAAGCAGGTCTTGATCCTGTAATGTATTTAGGATGGGTTATCTGGGCAATTTCTGTCATTTTTGGATTCTTACCCATAATTGTTCTTAAAAAAGAGGGAAGGGTGGAGAAAGGGAAGAGCTATGTTAATACCATAATCTTGGTTAAATCTAACATCTACTCCATTGTCCGCCATCCCCAGTACACCGCCGGTATATTACTAAGCTTGGCATTAGTCCTAATATCGCAAAGCTGGCTAATTACAGCCATGAGCCTGATTGTAATCCCATTATTATATATCGATATTGTTTGGGCTGATAAGTATGAAGTGGAGAAATTTGGTGAAGAATATGAAGAATACATGAAGGAAGTGCCCAGAACCAATTTCATAATAGGCATTATTAGATTATACCGGCGTAGTAGATTATAAAATTTTAAATTACCA
Source organism: Methanobacterium sp. (assembly GCA_018263005.1). GTDB lineage: Archaea > Methanobacteriota > Methanobacteria > Methanobacteriales > Methanobacteriaceae > Methanobacterium_A. The sequence continues at coordinate 43,235 of JADFDH010000001.1, read as the reverse complement.
AAACCAAAAAGGCCAAAAAAATATTATATAATAAAATTAGGAGAATTAGAAATGAAAAATAGTCATAAGGGACACCATAAAGGAAATTCAACGGAAATATTACTAAATAAAGAAATTATTCTCAGTGAACTTAACATATTACCAGGAGAAACCATCCTCGATGTAGGTTGTGGTGATGGTTATATGGCCAAAGAATTCTCCAAAATAAATAAATCCGGAAAAATTTATGCTTTAGATCAGTCCAAAGAAGCAATAAAACATCTTAAGAAAGAAACCGAAGGAACCAACATTTCACCAATATTAGCTGACATAACCACCGGAACAGAACTAGAAGAATCTTCAATAGACCTCATATATCTTTCAACCGTATTTCATATTTTTTCCTCTCAAAAGATAGACGATTTCGGGAAAGAAGTTGAAAGAATATTAAAACCAAATGGAAGATTAGCTATGGTTGAAATTGAAAAAAGAGAAACACCTATTGGTCCCCCTATGAACATGAGAGTTTCTCCCGGGGAAATGGAAAAATTAATAAAAATGAAACCTGCATCCCTGGTTAAAGTAGGAGAATATTTCTATATGCAGATATTTGAAAATGAATAGATTACTCATCATTATGATTGGATTTAAAACCATATTAGTTGAATTATAGATTTAAACATAGAATTAATACAAAAAGGGGGATGATTGTATTGAATTGTGCTCTATGCACCGAAAAAGAATGTTACAATGGAAAAGATTGCCTTAAAAATAGAGATGAAATAAAAAACATTTACAATGAGCATGAAATTTCCATAATCAAAACAGCAGCCCATATAGAAGCAGAATATTACATGAAAAAAACCCGAATAGAGGAGATAATTCTATTTTCCGAAAGTATGAATTATAAAAAAATAGGCTTGGCATTCTGCTTTGGCTTAGAAAACGAATCTAAAGAGATATTTTCCATCTTCAAAGAACATTTTAAGGTATACTCAACCTGTTGTAAGATCTGTGGTATTGATAAAACCGAGTTTGAGCTAGATAAAATAGATGATAACCGTTATGAGGCCATGTGTAATCCTATTGGTCAAGCATCATATCTTAACCGGGAAAATACTGATCTAAACATTATAATAGGTCTTTGTATAGGTCATGACATAGTATTTACAGAACATTCCCAGGCACCGGTAACCACCCTAGTTGTAAAAGACAGAGTACTTGCCCATAATCCTCTAGGAGCAATATATTCTAAATATTACCTGAATAAAATCTCTCATAAAAAATGAGTATAATCATTGTGAATTAGAATATTAGGATTGACCTAATCATTCCCAGATATACATGGGGCCAAAAATTGGACTAAATAAGAGGAGAAACAAAAATGGAGGTTTTAAATGAATTTAGATATTAGGAAATATGATAAACCCCTAGCCCTGGTTTTCGGGCTTTTAACAATGGCCCTTATTCTGGCTCTGACCAATCAAGAATTTCTAAGCTGGGCATTCACTCGACATCAAAATTTTTTAAGCTGGTATATTAGGCCGTTATTCTTGATTCCTTTCTGTTATTTCGCTTATAAACGAAGCTGGGCTGGTATATCAATTACCATCTTTCTATTGGCAACCAGTATGTTCTGGTTCCCTAAACCAGAGACGATAAGCCCTGAAGCAGCACAGTTCCTCCAGATGGAATTGGATTATTTAACCAGTGACTGGAGTTTTGCTAAAATACTGATGACCTTACTGGTGCCTATTTCCTTTATAATATTAGGAGCTGCTTTTTGGAAACGGAACTTGCTCATTGGAATATCTGTTATCGTTTTAATAGCAGTGGTTAAAGTTATTTGGAGCGTGATCTTTGGGGGAGAGTCCGGAACATCTATCATAGCCCCGGCAAGTTTAGGCCTTATAATATGTGTGATCCTGATATACTTTGGATTAAGAAGGTCAGGGAAAGCTAAAAAAGAGTGAAGGTAGATTATTTCAAGATATATGGAATTAATGATGAATAATTAATATCATAATGTACTTAAGGAGATTTTTGCTTTGAAATTCTTTTTAGATCCAGAAAAACCATTAGAAACTTGCCAGGAAACGTCCTGTGCTGGTTGTAATGTTAATAATGAATTAAACTGCCATTTTAACCTACATCAGCTGATACAATTTATCATGAATGTTTCTCTGGTGATAATATTTGGTGGGATTGCCCTATATTATTACAATCCCCTTACTATAATTCCATGGATAGTTATGTTTTTATTATACTTTGGTTTGGTTGAAATACGAGTTATGTGTTCCCATTGTCCCCATTACGCTGAAACTGAAACCAGTACCTTGAAATGCTGGGCTAATTATGGTTCGCCCAAAATATGGAAGTATCGTCCCGTTACCATGTCATCTGCTGAAAAAATAGTTTTTATTCTGAGTATATTAATTATATGGATATATCCTGTTATTTTTATGATATTATCCCAAAATTACGTATTCATAATCCTATATTTCGTTTTTAGCACGTTTGTTTTTTACCTAATGCGTGATAAGATGTGTAGAATTTGTATAAATTTTGCCTGTCCCCTCAATATAGTAGATACTTCCACCAGAGAAAATTTTTTAAAACACAACCCAGAAATAGAGGATGCCTGGGAAAAAGAGAAATTAAGAAATTGATTTAAATAAAAGGTTAAAATAGAATATTTTCGTATGGGTTTTTAGGGTTTAATTGTCAACTTACTATGCCCCAACGATCATTAAATAATTCCCCTCTGTTCTCCAGTTTCTAAAAAGGATCTTTTAGAACTTTTTTGGAAGAATTAATCTTTTAAAAGAAGCTTTATCATCCATTAGAGATGATCAAACTGATTTTTTCAAATATGAAATAACCTGAAAAACAGTGCCATCTGGTATTAGAAACCTTTAGAACCAGGATACTCTATGTAAAGTGCAGAAAAAAAGAAGAACCATTGTATGGATGTCAGCCTGGAAAGGCTATATACAAGCAACAGTATACATTCCCGGTAAGTATATAGAAGATCTCTATAGTATGGATATAAGTGAAGAAACAAAAGCAAAAATACGGCAGACCAAAAATGTCGGGAAATCAAATCCTTGCATCTTTGAAATACATGACAATGATGTATTTGAAGATTTTAATAATGTCATGCAATTTAAAATAAAAGCAAAATAAGTTAAAAAGTACGCCGGGACAGGGATTTGAACCCTGGAGGAGCAAAGCTCCACGGGCTCTCAAGGCCCGCGCCTTACCTGGCTAGGCTATCCCGGCATGGGTGATTAACTTTTTGATCAACCTTTTTTTATAAGGCTGTTACAAATGGTAATTTGTTCAACCTTCTAAAGGTTGAAAGGGTGGGATTATATTATCCCGTTTTAAAAACAGTATTTTAAAAAAAATTATCTAGCTTTTGAGTTCGATTTCTATGCTCACGTTGTCAGGCACGTTTACTTTCATGACCTGGCGCATGGCTCTTTCATCGGCCTCTATTCCTACCAGTCTTTTGTGGATCCTTAGTTCCCATTTTTCCCAGGTTGCTTTTCCCTCGCCGTCAGGGGATTTGCGAGTGGGTACCACCAGTTTCTTGGTGGGTAAAGGTATGGGCCCTGATAGGTCCACGCCGGTTCTCTCGGCTATTCTTTTGAGCTGGTCGCATACGTAGGCAAGTTTATTTGGGTCTGTGCCTGTTAGTTTTATTCTGGCTTTATGCATTTAGATCCTCCATAAAAAAATGAAAGGAAGCTGGTAGAAATTGAACCCTTCCACCATTACCTTCCGGTTTTATCATTCATTGGTTTACTTTGCTGGCAGGAGATCGATACACATTCCAGCTGCCACGGTCTGACCCATATCACGGATAGCGAATCTTCCCATGTGCGGAATTTCTTTGATCTTCTCGATTACCATTGGTTTGGTTGGTTTCACTTTAACTATAGCAGCGTTACCAGTCTTAAGGAAGTCTGGGTTCTCTTCTTCCACTGCACCGGTTGCGGGGTTCATCTTCTTCTGGAGTTCCAGGAAGGTACAAGCGACCTGAGCGGTGTGACAGTGGAATACAGGGGTGTATCCTACGGTGATAACACCAGGGTGCTGCAGTACCACTATCTGAGCGGTGAATTCTTTAGCTACTGCTGGTGGTTTGTCGGTGTGTCCAGCTACATCTCCTCTTCTGATATCGTTTTTACCAACACCACGCACGTTGAAACCTACGTTATCACCAGGTTCTGCCGAATCAAGCATTTCATGGTGCATTTCAATTGATTTAACCTCACCGCTGGCGCCTGGTGGTTCAAATATTACGTTGTCACCTTTTTTCATAACTCCAGTTTCCACTCTTCCTACTGGTACTGTTCCCACACCAGTGATGGAGTAAACATCCTGTACAGGTACTCGTAGTGGTAGGTTGGTTGGTTTTTCTGGTGCTTTTAATTTGTTAAGTGAGTCTACAAGTGCTGGTCCTTTGTACCATGGGGTGTTTTCTGATGCTTTGGTGATGTTGTCCCCTTCAAAGGCAGATATTGGTATGAAGTCTATTTCATCTGGCTTGTAGGCTACTGTTTTTATCAGGTTTGATACGTCTTCTTTCAGAGCATTGTATTTTTCTTCACTGTAGTTAACCAGGTCCATCTTGTTAATGGCTACGATTAACTGGTTGATTCCCAGTGTTCTTGCTAGGAAAGCGTGTTCTTTTGTTTGGGGCATTACACCGTCATCTATAGCTACCACTAATACTGCGGCGTCTGCTTGGGATGCTCCGGTGATCATATTTTTAACGAAATCACGGTGTCCTGGGCAGTCCACGATGGTGAACTCGTATTTGGGTGTGTCGAATCTTGCGTGGGCAAGGTCGATGGTAACCCCTCTTTCTCTTTCTTCTTGGAGCTTGTCCATAACAAATCTGAATTTGTCTTCTCCTTTTGATAACTGTTGTTCAGCTATAACTCCGGATTGAAGGAGTAAGTGTCCGACAAGTGTGGATTTACCATGGTCTACGTGTCCAATAAACGCTAAGTTCATATGTTCTTTTGCTTTGGCCATATAATATTCCTCCATTTAAATTTACACTATTATTTTTAGCAGATTGAATTCATTGATTCATAATTGATTTCTTGGTTAATCTATTTAATTTTTCTCTTTTTGTTAATTTTTTAGTATAATTGATTTAAAGAAATTAAAATCATCTATCCTAAGTAATGATCCGGCCCATATGGCTCGGGACTTAAACCTTTCCTCTGTCTAATTTCCCTTATTATGGTTTTCTGAAGTTCATTAGGTAGTCTTTCAAATCCTGCGCTTTCAGTTGACCATAAACATCGGCCTTCAGCAGCTGATCTGATGTCTCCGGCGAATCCGAACATCTCTGCAACGGGGACTTTGGATTGTACAGTGGCCATATCTCCTTCTTGGGACATATCTATGATTTGACCTCTTCTGTTCTGTATCTCCCTGGTTGCAGCACCCATATAATCTTGAGGTACGTTGATAAATACTTTTTGCATGGGTTCCAGTAAGGTGGGATTTGCCATCATAATGGCACCGTATACTGCTTTTCTAATTGCCGGTAATACTTGTGCTGGGCCACGGTGAACAGCGTCTTCGTGGATTTTAGCATCTTTCAGGAGGACTTTTATACCCATTACTTTCTCTCGGGCTATGGGTCCGTCATCTAATGTGCTTTCAAATCCATCCATTAATAGTTCTTTTATCTCATCTAAGTATTGGATACCACGGGTCATGTTGATGAATAGGGATCTTTTATTAATATCCCATACTTTACGGGCTTCTTCTTTGGAAAGACCAACTTCTTGGAATTTTGGTACTAGTTCTTTGCCTTTAACCCGTCCTTCTTTAATATCTCCTTCCTGGATGGCTTTGAATACTGAATCTTCTAGTGGTTCGATTTCAATGTAGAATCTGTTGTGTTTGTTAGGTGATTTTCCTTCCACTGGTCCTGCTGTTCCGGCTATGGTTTCTCTGTAAACCACTATTGGTTCGGATGTCTCGATTTCAACCCCTTTCTCATTGATACGATAGGCTATGATCTCCAGGTGGAGTTCGCCCATACCCGATATGAGGTGTTCTCCAGTTTCCTCGTTGATCTCCACTCGCACTGTGGGGTCTTCTTTACCTACCTGTCTTAAAACTTCTATGAGCTTAGGCAGGTCTTTAGTGTTTTTAGCTTCTACAGCCACGGTTACCACTGGTTCGGAAATGTGTTCAATGCTTTCAAATGGGCTGATCTTGTTCCCGTAACTGGTTATTGTTTCCCCAGCCACTGCGTTTCTAGCCCCTGTAATGGCTACTATATTTCCTGCAGGTACTTTATCAGTGTTGACTCGTTCTGGGCCGAAGTATACACCTACCTGCTGGGTTCTGGCTTTGCCCATGGATCCTACGAAGTAGATCTCACTTCCCTTTTCTATGGTTCCTCCGTATACTCTTCCGGTTGCTATTTCACCGGCGTGCTTGTCGATGCTTACGTTGGTTACCATCACTGCTAGGGGTGAATCAGGACTGGTATTGATCATTCCTTGTCCTTCTTCTGATTCTATATCACCGGACCAGATGTTAGGGACCCTGTATCTTTGTGCTTGATCTGGGCTGGGCAGGTGTTCTACAACCATTCCCAGCAAAACATCAGCTAAAGGCACTTTTTGAGCTAATTCTTTTTGATTATCAGCTTTACAGTAGTCATAAATATCTTTGAAGGTTATTCCTGTCTTCTGCATGATAGGGACGTTTATTGCCCAGTTATGATAAGCAGAACCAAATGCTACACTCCCATCTTCTACTCGAGCCAACCATTCTTTCTCAAACTCTTTAGGGGCCATATTTTTTATCAGTTTATTAGCATTGGCAATGATTTTAATGAATCTTTGTTGAAGTTCATCTGCATCAAGTTTGAGTTCGTTTAAGAGACGGTCTACTTTGTTTATAAATAGTACAGGCCTTACATTTTCTTTAAGTGACTGTCTGAGTACTGTTTCAGTCTGTGGCATGATCCCTTCAACTGCACATACCACTACTACTGATCCATCCACTGCTCTCATTGCACGGGTTACATCTCCACCGAAGTCCACGTGTCCTGGAGTATCTATAAGGTTTATCAGATATTCATGGTCTTTGTATTTATGTACCATGGATACGTTAGCAGCATCTATGGTTATACCTCTTGCCTGTTCCTGTTCATCGAAGTCCAGATAGAGTTGATCTCCTGCTAGTTCGGCTGATATCATACCCGCACCAGCCAGCAGGTTATCTGATAATGTGGTTTTCCCATGGTCTATATGGGCCACTATACCTATGTTTCTGATGTGTTTGGGGTCGTACATCAGCTCCTTAATTTTATTAATCATTTTAGTACGTCTACTCACTAAAATCACCTGATAAGTCTGAAATTTTTTTTTAGATTGTTTAACGGACTTTGCACTTCATGAATAATTAGCATAATTAGTGCGCGGACCGGGCTACTCTCTCCTTTTCTTCTTTTTTCTGTATTGCGAAGCTTCTGGTGTCATATTCTGCTGCAAGGAGCAGTTCATCAGCCAGACATTCCTCTACTGTCCTTTTCCTTTTAAATGAAGATTGTAGGGCTCCCTTGGTTAAAAATCCAAGTGATAAGTCCACTCTTCTCTGGGGCGCAATATCTACTGCAACCTGGTATCCGATTCCACCGTATTTTATTCTGGTGGTTTCTTCTCGAGGTGCAGTGTTTTCTACTGCTTTAACCAGGACTTGTAAAGGGTTTTGTTTTGATCTCTTGTTTATGATGTCCATGGAATCTTTGACTATGTTATAGGCCTTGTTTTTCTTTCCTGAGTTTCTTTCTGTCCTCATAATTTTGTTTATGAGTCTTTCAACTATAGAAACTCTTGATTTTGCAAACTGTCTTTTAACATGTCTTCCTAGGGTGTGTGGGACCAGTATTTCATCTAGACAAACATAATTAACTAGACCTAGATCCTCAATTTTCACCTCTTCCAAATCCCATTTATCGAAGACTTTAAAACTCATGAAATTACCTCTTATTATCAATTTAGTGTTAATTTGGTTATCTTACTGGTTTTTCTATTTTACCTTTAACCATTTCTTCCAGAGCTACATTATTTACCTTGGTAACTTTCCATCTGACCCCTGGAATATCTCCCATGGATCTTCCTGATGGTCCGCCGATACCCTCAATCATCACTTCATCATGCTCATCTATAAATCCAATAGCACCGTCTCCTGGGGCGAATGCTGTTATCTGTTTACCATTTTTTATAAGCTGCACTCTTACACATTTACGAATAGCTGAGTTGGGCTGTTTGGCCTCTATACCCACTTTTTCTATTACTATTCCCCTTGCCTGTGGTGCACCTACCAGTGGATCGGCTTTAATATCTAATCCTAATTTTCTTCTTTTATATTCGGTGTCTTTCCACCTGAAGTTTTGTCTGTTCTTTTTAAGCTTTTTTGCTGCGAATAATCCTGGCAAATAAAATTCCTCCTAATGAAACATTATCTTTTAAAAATTATTTTAAAAATTATAACATCTATCAACCTAAATTAGTCTCTTAATATTATAAAAGTGTTAATCATTACTTTATAACGATGTTATTTATGCTATGTTGCCTTTTAGCCAATACTCTTGCTCTCTCGATATTTTGACCGCCTTTACCGATAGCGGTTCTTTTATTACGAGCATCAGTTTCTAAGGTAGCTATTTTCTCCCCGTTCTCCTTCTGAAGTATCCTGATACTCCTGATCTTTGCAGGAGCCATGATATTTGATATAAATTCCACTGGATCTTCGGAGTGCTCTATTACTTCCACGCCTTTATCCACTGTTTTTTGGACTTTAGCCACAGTACTTCCTCTTTTTCCTATAGCCAATCCCATATCTCCTCTTTTCACCAGGAAAGTTAGTTTTCCGTGTTCATCATCCACCAGACAATCTTTAACGGTTGCTCCAGTCATGCTTTCAAAAAGGGCGATGTACCTTATTTCGTTGGTTGTAAATTTTATGCTCACGTAAACTACCCCATCACTTCTAATATATTGGAGTCACCGGGATCTTTTATGGTTAAAGTAGCCACTGTGAATGGCTTACCACATACCGATCCTAGCTCTACGCTGGTGCCTTTATAATCGTAAACCGGGATTTCTGATAATATGGAATAATGCATTACATCTTCCCGGATATCATCAGGACAGTTCTGGGCTAGTATAACCAGTTTACCCTTTCCCAGTTTAAGTCCCTGTATTGATTTAACAGATCCCAGTGTGACATTTCCTGTATCCACTGCGACTCTAATTCCTCTATCTACGTCCATTTACTTCCTCCTTAATCTCTAGATTTCATAATAACGCCAACCGAACCTGTTCCAAGTGGTATTGGCTGTCCTATTATAATATTTTCAATTATACCTGTGAGATGATCTATTTCTCCCCTGATGCTGGCCCTTAAAAGGTGTTTGCCTGTCTCTTCAAATGATGCTCTGGCCAGTACACTGGCTTTCTCACCACTTATTCCATGTCTACCAATGGATTTAACAGAACCATCAGAAGTCATCATATCCGCCACCAGCATGATATGCCTTACATCCACAGTTAAACCCTGTTCTTCCATAGTGCTCTGGGCCTCATGGATAATAGCATTTCTAGCGGCTTCTATTCCCAGAACCTTCTCAATCTCATGTATGTCATTGGTGGTGGTTCTGGTTTTATCCACGCCTTCCATCTTAAGTACAGCGCCAAGGTTTGAACCTTCGGTATGAATAACCCATTCCAACTCCTCTTTGCTTATTACAACCTTTCCGATGTTTTTAACTCCGCTTATCTGTAAATCGCGGACCTTATCGGCTAAAAGTCTAAGTTCTCTTATGGCGTGTTTAGATTCAGAAATTGTAGGTTCAAAACTTAGTAGGTTGTTATTTATTTCTACCCTTTTAAAAGCTTTTTCTATCTTGGCCAGTATAACGTCAAGTTCCAATCTTTTATCTTCAACTTTTTCTTCATCGATCTCCACACTCATATTCATCTCAGCATAGTTAACATGGAAATCCTTTAAAATATCATTTAAGACTATCTTACCTATTTGATTGGCTATTTTACGCACAAATTCTTCATCATTACCGTATCCTTCTTCAAAGTATATGGCCATGGTGGGGGTTGATATCTTTTTCCGGGCATCTACGATCTCAATTAGTCGGGGCAAACCCAGAGTTACGTTAAGTTCAGCAACTCCGGCATAGTGAAAAGTACGCATGGTCATCTGGGTACCTGGCTCTCCCACTGATTGGGCGGCTACAGTACCTACAGCTTCTCCATTTTCCACCCCAGCACGTTCATAGGCCTTTTTTATTTCATCTACCAGGCTTTCCAGTTCTTTAACTTTTAAATTATGCCTTTCCGATGCTTCTGCAATCTCATGAATGAGACTTTCAGGAAAATCGGCTTTTTTCTTCTTTACAACGCTTGTTACCTTCTTAATATCCACAAAACCACCCAATGCCTTTCATCATATCTATAAATATAAGGTTACTCCAATTTTACTTAGTTTGAATTATTTAGCTGCTTTTGATTTTATTCTCATCTCTTCTATCATACGGTCTATGTCAGCTACTTTTCCATAATCACTTTTTGCTGGATCTACTCCGTCTTCACCGTATTTACTCTGGATTACTATTCCCCTATTGTCTCTAACTGTACCGTCGGGTTGTACGCTTAAATCTTGCAGTGCGTTTACCAGTCTTCTCTGCATGTAACCACTTTGAGCTGTACGTATAGCTGTGTCCACCAGTCCTTCACGTCCTCCCATGGCATGGAAGAAGAATTCCAGGGGATCCAGTCCTTTTTTATAACTGGAGTGTACGAATCCACTGGCTTTAGCACCCAGTTCGCCTTCTTTGAAATGAGGCAGTGTTCTTTTACTGTAACCTCTCTCTATTCGTCCACCTCTCACTGACTGCTGTCCTACACATGCAGCTATTTGGGTTAAGTTCAGCATGGATCCTCTTGCACCGGTAAGGGCCATTATAACTGCATGATTATCCATTCCAAAGTAGCTTTCTGCTATTTCTCCTGATTTATCCCTTGCTTCTCCTAATACTTGCATGATCTTCATTTCCAGTGTTTCACGGAGGCTTCGGCCAGGTAGGGCTTCCAATTCGTCATTATGGTAGGCGTCAATCAGTTGTTCCACCTTTAATTCAGCCATACTTAGTAATTCCTCTATACGGTCCTTGGCCTCTCGAGGTATCTCCTCATCTGCTGTACTGGTAGTGAATCCTCTCTTCATTATACCAGATATGGCCAGCTTGGTTGCTGAATCCAAGAATTCACGGGCTTTATCTGTTCCGTAATCCTTCACTATGGAATCCAATATCTTTCCTGAAAATGCACCATAGGCTTTTTCGTCTATTGCACCTGTCTTAAGCTGACCATCCTCTATAACTACATACGCATCATTTTTACAGTCCTGTCTGAGACATTCATCACATTTTCGGCATATCTCTGCCCGGTAAACCATGTTAAGGTCATCAGGTAAGAGAAGGCTGAAAACCTCTTTACCGGTCCATCCTTCATTTTTCCTCTTGGGCAGGGGTAATCTAGCTTTCTTAAGCATTTGAAGAACATGATCTTCTTCAAAAACAGATCCTTCCCTGGTTAAAAGATATGCACCGGATATATGATCGTGTATCCCCCCAATAATTGGACCTCCAAATCTGGGGGAAAGTATATGTTCTTGAACCCTCATTAAAGATTTAGCTTCTGCACGGGATTCTTCTGTTTGGAAGACATGCATGTTCATTTCATCTCCGTCAAAATCAGCGTTGTAAGGCGGACATACACACAGGTTGAGGCGGAATGTTTTATATGGTAACACCTTCACTTCATGGGCCATCATGGACATCCTGTGTAATGAAGGCTGTCTGTTAAACAGTACAATATCCCCATCCATCAAATGTCTCTCAACAACATATCCCGGCTCTAATTTTTCGAGTATAGAATCTTTCGTTTCTTCATATACTCTGATTTTCCGGTCATCAGGTCTTATAACGTAGTTAGCTCCGGGATGTATTTTAGGCCCGTTTTCAATGTGTTTTCTCATGTCCTCGATGTTCCAGTCAGTTACATAAACCGGTACTGTAACCTCACGGGCTATCATCTCTGGCACTCCCACTTCATTAATACTGATGTTGGGATCTGGTGAAATAACAGTCCTAGCAGAGAAATTAACTCGCTTACCAGATAAATTACTTCTAAATCTTCCTTCTTTACCTTTTAAACGCTGCGCTAAAGTTTTTAAAGGTCTTCCAGAACGATGCCTGGCAGGCGGTACTCCTGATGCTTCATTATCAAAATAAGTGGTTACGTGGTACTGTAGAAGTTCCCATAAATCCTCTACTATTAATTGAGGGGCTCCTGCCTCCATATTCTCCTTTAATCTCTGATTAATTCGGAGTATATCCACTAGTTTATGAGTAAGATCATCTTCAGAGCGCTCTCCAGTCTCTAATGTTATTGATGGTCTTACCGTTACCGGTGGAACTGGTAATACAGTTAATACCATCCATTCTGGTTTAGCTACCACTGGATTAATTCCAATGAGTATATAATCATCTTCCTCTATTTTTTCCAGTCTTTCCCTTACCTCTGAAGAGGTGAGTTTATAATTTCCTTCTACAATGGAAACTGGTTTGTCTATCTTGACTTCTTCCTGTTCTTCATCACAGTGTGGGCACTTATCCCTACGGGCCACTGTATATATTTCCTTAATAAGAGCGGTGATACTTTCTTCGTTTTTATATTTAGCATCTAATTTATCTTTATAATCTATTATTTCACTTTCTGTTAACAGAACTCTTCCGCAACTACTGCAGGTGGATCTTAATATTTTATGAATGGTATCAGCAAATCCAACGTGTATTACTGGTCTGGCCAGGTTTATATGTCCGAAATGTCCTTGACAGTCTCCACCTTTAGATCCACATGATCTGCATCTTAGACCGGGGTCAATAACACCTAATCTAGGGTCCATTAATCCGGCTTCTATGGGGTAACCATCCTCATCATAGGTGTCTGGGGTGACGATCTTGGTAACCGACATCTTTCTGATGTTCTCAGGAGACAGAAGACCGAAATTTATTTGGGAAATTTTCTTTAAAATTCCTTGCAAGTTATTCTCTCCTATAAACTGTTAAAATATATTTTCTCCCTTTTAAAATGATTTTATGAGTGTATTCTTATCTAAATCATGGAATTAAGCTTTATCCTCCAGGACCAATTTGGGGAATATGCAAAGGCTCTTAAGTTCATCCAGTAGTAGTTTGAAGGCGTATGATATTTCCACAGGGAATGTATCCACATCCCCACATATGGGGCAGTATTTTTTATCTCTTATTCTGTCATAAATGGCTATCATACCACATTCACATACTATGGCTTCGTATTTATCAGATTCATCCAGAAGTCGCTCTTTCAAGGCCAGAGCAGCCCCATGTGCTATTAAACAGTCTCTTTCCATCTCTCCAAATCTCAGCCCACCTTCTCTGGCTCTTCCTTCTGTTGGTTGTCGGGTTAATACTTGTACTGGACCTCTGGATCTCGCGTAGACTTTATCTGATGTCATGTGGTGTAATTTCTGATAGTAAGCTACTCCTACAAATATTTCAGCTTCTATGCGCTCTCCAGTAATTCCGTTGTAAAGAGATTCTCTTCCAGCTGTTTCGAATCCGTTAGCCTTTAATAATTCCATTATCTCCAGTTCATGATCTCCACTGAACGGTGTTCCATCCATACGTTTTCCTATAAGTGTTCCGGCTTTACCTGCCAGCATTTCCAACACCTGACCCACGGACATCCTGGATGGTATGGCGTGGGGGTTTATTATCAGATCAGGATTAATTCCATCTTCGGTGAAGGGCATGTTCTCTTGTGATACTATAAGTCCCACTACACCTTTTTGTCCGTGTCTAGATGCGAATTTGTCTCCAAATTCAGGTTGTCTTTGGTCACGAACCCTTATTTTAGCTAATTTACTACCTTCCACAGTTTCTGTGAGCATAACCGCGTCAACGGTTCCGTGCTCTCCATGTCTAACGGTGACTGATGTTTCTCTTCTTCTTTCAGCTACGGTTCCGAATTCGTCTATTTCTTCTAAAAATCGGGGTGGTGAGGTTTTTCCTATTAAAACATCCCCTGATTTTACGCTTACCTCTGGATTTACAATTCCATCTTCATCTAGATGTCGGTAAACTTCCTCAGAACGATATCCTCTTACTATGTTTTCTGGTACTTCGAACTTATCTTCCTGTCCTCCAGGGTATCGTCTCTCGGATGCTTCATATGATCTAAAAAATGATGACCTTGCCAGTCCTCTCTCTATGGATGCTTTATTTAGGATAAGAGCATCTTCCATGTTGTAACCTTCATAGGACATAACTGCCACTACGAAATTCTGTCCAGATGGTCTTTTATCGTATTGTGTAGCATCTATACTCTTAGTTTTAACTATGGGGACTTGGGGATGGTGTAGTAGGTGTGCTCTGGTATCGGTTCGGAGATTGTAGTTAGAAACATATAATCCCAGTGCTTGTTTGGTCATACCTGCTTCCATGGTGTTTCGGGGTGATGAGTTGTGATTAGCATAGGGGATGATTCCAGCACAGATTCCCAGCATGGTGGAGGGATCTATCTCCAGATGGGTGTGTTCTGGTGTCAATTCCTCATCAAAAACAGCTATATAAGTATTTTCTTCTTCTTCAGCGTCTAAATATTCTATTTTTCCCTGGGCTATTAGATCCACCCATCTAAGTTCTCCATCGGCTAATTTATTTATATGTTCATCGGTTAATGCGGATTTTCCATCTTTAACCACTATAACTGGTCTTCTAGTTCGACCAGGATCATTGAAGATGTAGATTTCATCTGTATCTTCGTAGTAGGTGATGTTCATTTCATGGGAGATATCACCGTTTCTTCTCTTTTCCCGCATGTGGTCCACAAATTCATAAGGATCATCGCAGGTTCCAATTAACTTACCATTGATATAAATTTTGGATTTTTTCAAGTATTTGCCCCCAAATTTAGAAATTTTGATTAATTTTATTTTAAATTGGATTTACCATTTTCATTTTTTTGATTATGTCTTCCATTTCCTGTGGGTCAGAGCCTTCTGATATTTTGGCTAATATGGCCAGGTTTTTCACCAGTCCACAGTTTGGGCCCTCTGGAGTTTCGTTAGGGCATATCTTACCGAATTGAGTGGGGTGTAAATCACGAGCCTCGAAGTGCGGTTGACTTCGTGATAAAGGCGATACAACTCTTTTTAGATGGGATAAAGTTCCCATGTAACTGGTTCTGTCGAGTAATTGGCTTACACCAGCTCTTCCTCCTACCCAGTTTCCGGTAGCTATGGCGTGTTTGATGTTCTCGGTTAAGACATCGGATCGTACAGCTTGTTTTACAGAGGGTTCTTTTCCTCTTGCCAGGCTTCTTTCCAGCTGATATGTCATATCTCTAGTTAAACTGGTGAATGCCACACGGAACAGATCTTCCATTAGATCTCCAGATACTCTAAGTCTCTTGTTTGCGTAGTGGTCTTTATCGTGTGGTTCTCTTTTATCGAAAATTACTTGTAATAGCATTTCCGCCATTTCAGCAAGATAAGTGGCTTTTTCTGCTCTTTTATCGGGTTCTACACCAATATGTGGCAGTAAATATCGATCGATTACGTCTTCTGCCCTTTTTATTCGGTATTCCTCAGTCATTCCCTTGGCCACTCTGTTCCCTATGTATTTGATGGCATCGTAATTGTTTGTTATTTCTGAAGTCTGTATATCATCTATTAGTAAGAATTGTATATCATTTTCCTCTGATATGCTGTTTACTAGGTCTTTATCTGTCTCGAGGCCCAGTGCCCGTAGTAATACCACCAGAGGTATTTCTCCAGGGACGTAAGGGAAGGATATCCTGAGGAAAACTCCTTTTTTACGGGGTTTTCTGTATTCTAATGTTATTCTAGCTCTGAAACCACTTTTTATAGATGTAACAATAGCTCTTGCTCTTCTATCTTCTTTTTCACCAATTCTTTCCAGAATAATCTTATTAGGAGCTATTTCTTCCATGGTTACAATGGCCCTTTCTGAACCGTTGACAATGAAATAACCACCCGGATCCTGTGGATCTTCCCCATTATCATCCAGCTCCTTTTCATTAAGCCCATTTAGATGGCATATATTTGATTTAAGCATTACCGGCATTTCACCGATATATACGTTTTCCATTTCCTGCTCTTCTTCACCCTTGATTAAAGACATCTCCAGGTACATATGAGCCGAATAGGTTAGGTTTCTAAGACGGGCTTGAGTTGGAAATATCTTACTCTTGGATCCGTCTGCCTCCTTAATGAAAGGTTTTTTAATTGTTAAATTTCCTGTTTTTATGGAATATTCTCCTTGTTCGAGAACTATTGGTTCGGTTATATCTATTATATCCTGTATACGGTGGTCTACAAAGTCATTATATGATTTGATGTGATGATCTACCAAATTGTATTCATCAAAAAATGCATCAACCAGTTCCCATGCATTTTTTACCATTAAACTCCTCCAAAAAATAAATCATAGCTTTTCTGTTTTTGTATAAATAATCTAAAAATATTAATAATTAATCTTGTATTTTTAATAATTCATATCCATTTATTATTATATATTATGACTTTTAATCAGTATAAATCAATTCTATTGGAACAAATCCATACAATTAAACTAATAAATTTTAATTTTCAGAATCCTAAAGAACCAGACGATAAGTAATGAACTTTCCAGCAGTATGACTTCTCCTGGTAATTTTTAAAATATCACCCGATTTTGCATCAATTTCTTTTACTACCGGGTCATCAACCTTTATCTTGGGAAGTTGCTCTTGATGAATGTTTAATTGTTTTATTACTTTATTAGCTTCTGTCTTTGACAAAATAGCGTGTTCTGGAACTAATTTGTGTTTTAAAATATCCTTTTTCACAATCCATCCTCCAGTTTAAAAATCAAGAACGGGCCCGACGGGAATTGAACCCGCGGCCACTTGGTTAAAAGCCAAGCGCTCTGCCAGACTGAGCTACGGGCCCACAACGCCCTGGCCGGGATTTGAACCCGAGTCGCGGGCTCGACAGGCCCGCATGATAGCCCCTACACCACCAGGGCAGCTCTTTAGAACGAGAGTAAACTTGATTATACTTGTGCCAGCATAAGTACTTTTGTTTTTACAGTCATGATATATAAATCTTGTGTTTCGTGGGGGATGAATTTTTTATTCATCTTACATAAGTTCCTTCTCAACTAATAATAAGTAGGATCCCGCCTGCCGGACTTGAACCAGCAACATTCGGATCTACAGTCCGACGCTCTGCCAAATTGAGCTAAGGCGGGAAGATCAAATGGGACCACCCGGATTTGAACCGGAGTCTCAGGCTCCCAAAGCCCAAAGGATCGACCAAGCTACCCTATGGTCCCTTAAATGTTTCTAAATTGTATTTTTTCTCGGCTTTAGAGCCCCGGACGGGAATTGAACCCGCGACCACGAGATTACAAGTCTCGCGCTCCACCAGACTGAGCTACCGAGGCATATTAGGTATTGGAAATGTTGGCTTAAATAGTTTTTGGTGGATTCTAAATGAGAAAATATTATAAACTATAATTTGTAGATAGCCTTAGCCTGTCTTAAAACCTCCACAGCTGGTAACTTCTCTCCAGCCAGGAGACTAATGGAAGCCCCGCCGCCGCTGCTGATGTGACTAATTCCAGATAATCCCATTTGATTGGCAGCTGCTGCTAAATGTCCCCCTCCAATAATAGAAAATCCTGATGAAGACGCTATGGCATTTAAAATATCTTCTGTACCTATACTGAAACCTTCCTGTTCAAATACACCGGCAGGACCGTTGGCAAAAAGTGTTCGTGCACTTCTAATAATTTTAGCATATTCCTTAATGGTTTCTGTACCAATATCAAATATAGGCTGATCTGGTATTTTGTTCACAGAGAATTCCTTTCTCTCATTGGCAACCGATACTGCAACATCCTTCGGAATTATTATCTGTCCAACAAATTCCTTTAATAAACTTTTACATTTCTTAACACATTCACAGTAATCTTTATTTTTAATGAATTCCTGGTTGGACTTTTTAATATTTATACCTGCTCCCCAGAGGAAGATGTTAGCCACCAGTCCTGTGGTAAGTACATAATCTGCACTTCCACTTTGAAGAACATTTTCGGTGATGGTTATAGAATCATCAACCTTCACCCCTCCTAAAACATAAACACATGGCCTTTCCACATTATTAACTGCACTGTATAACGCTTTCAACTCCCTTTCCATCACCCTTCCAGCTGCAGATGGTAATTTAACCGCAAAACCTACCAGAGATGGTTGAGATCGGTGTGCAGCTGCGAAAGCATCGTTAATATAATAATCAACCATAGGGGATAATTTACGGACCATATGAGTTTCTGCCTGTAGATTCGGATCTCTTTTCAGTATTTCCTCTGAATAAAAACGCACATTCTCCAAAAGAAGAATATCCCCATTTTTCAACTTAGATATGTGTTCTCGGGCGTTACTTCCGAAAATATCATCAACATACTTAACAGGCCGGTCTACTATGGCAGAAAGGGCTTCTGCATGTTGTTTTAAGGTGGTAAAATCATCCTTTCCAGGCCTGCTTTGGTGGGCCAGTACCACCGTCTTGGCACCTTTAAAGGATAGCTCTGCTATAGTTTCAGCGTGCAGCCTAATTCGAGTATCATCCAGAAGAAGACCACTATTTGGATCAACAGGTGAATTTACATCCACCCTCACCAGAACTGTCTTATCCTTTATT
This sequence comes from Methanobacterium sp., assembly GCA_018263005.1. Lineage (GTDB taxonomy): Archaea > Methanobacteriota > Methanobacteria > Methanobacteriales > Methanobacteriaceae > Methanobacterium_A. Next base: position 24,377 of record JADFDH010000001.1, on the reverse strand, counting down.
TTTAGATCATCGATAGTGTAAAAGTCCAGGGACATAATGCTTACATCCTTATTAAGATTAAATTCCTTTCTATGAATTAACTAGTTTCACTAAGATATTATAATTTGCTTACCAGGTCTAAGAGTGCCTTTTTTGGATCATCGGCCAGCACAATTCCCGAAGCGAGTAAAACACCTTCACTACCCAAATCCAGAGCAGCCTGCATGTCCTCACCTGTGCTGATTCCTGCTCCGCAAAGTACCTTTACATCAGGATTTATCTGGTGAATTACTTCCACAGTACCTTCTACCACTTCTGGTTCTGCCTGAGACACAGGAATACCCGATCCTATAAGCTCCGGAGGTTCAATAGCTACAAATGTAGGCTTAAGGGTGGCTGCTGCTGCACTGGTTTGAATGTTGTTGGTACATAAAACACTAGCCATCTGATTTTCATTGAGCTTTTCCACCACATTTTGAATATCCGCCAGTTTCATGCGTATTTCAGAATGGTTTATTAGCGAACCATATGCTCCGGCTTCCTTAATTGATTCGAATAGCACGCTTCCGGTGTGTCCACCAGCATCAACCGCGTCTACATGCTGTGCCAGTACTGGTATTTCAACTTGGCCGGATATACGGTACAGGTCTGCGTGTTGGGGTGCCACAATGATGTTCACTCCTGTCTCCTGGGCCACTTCTTCAGAAATTTTAGCCAGTTGCAATGATTTTTCTCCGGTGGATTCCAGGTAGGTTTTAAAATTTAGAATTACAATGGGGGTTCTGGTGATTTCCTTCATTAATTATCCTCCAAAATAGTATGCACTAATATATATCTCTTTTTAAAGATAAGATCATAAAAATATTGCGGTTATTTTCTCAATTATCCATATTAAATTCAGACAAAAAAGAGTACATACAAATTAAATTAGTTAAACTTGGTTTTTCTATATGCAAAAAAAATATTTTTATCATAGACCTTGGATTGAAAGCCGTTACATTAATTTTTAAATGGTTTATTTTCTTTTATATAAAAAAAGAGATTTATAACAATTTGTTATTATCTAACAAAATGATGAAATTATTTATAAGTAACTTCATTAATTGAACTATACAAAGGATCCTGTAATAAAAAAACCTTAAATGGAGTATAAATGCCCCTAACAGAAAATGAATATAAAGACCTTGAAAAAAAAGGTTACCGTTTTGTAGGTCCCAATAAACATTCTGCAGCTAAAATATGCCATTGGACGAAAAAAAGCATCTTAAATGAAGGAGTATGCTATAAAGAGAAATTTTATGGCATAGAAAGCCATCGTTGTTTACAAATGTCCCCTAGCATATCTTTCTGTCACCATAAATGTCTATTCTGCTGGAGAGATACTTCCATAACCAGATCAGAATGGAATGAAGAATATGACGAACCAGGAGATATTATAGATGGCTGTATAGATGTTCAAAGAAATCTTCTATGTGGTTTTTTCGGAAACTCCCAATCAGACCCTAAAAAATTAGAGGAATGTAAAGATCCTAATAATGCAGCCATCTCCCTAGCAGGAGAACCCATGCTCTACCCGCTTATAAAGGATTTATTGTTTGAATTTAAAAAAAGAAACTTCACCACATTCCTAGTAAGTAATGGAATAAGCCCATCTCGCCTGAAGAACTTAGAAGTGGAACCCACACAATTATATCTTTCCCTAGATGCTCCAACGCCAGAAATATATAAAAAACTATGCGACCCCCAGATAAAAAAAGGATGGGAGAATTTAAATGAATCATTGGAACTATTATCCAGCTTCGATTGTAGAACCGTGATACGATTGACCTGCGTGAAAGATTATAATATGACTTTGCCCCAGGAATACGCCCGGATCATTGAAAGAGCAAACCCTGATTTCGTGGAGATAAAAGCATACATGTACGTGGGAAACTCCCGAAAAAGACTAAATTTTGAACATATGCCCCGTAATAGAGATATTCGTGATTTTAGTGCTTCAATAGCTGATCTCTGTCATAAAGAAATAGTTAACGAGTCTTCAGAAAGTCGAGTGGTTCTTCTGGAGTGAGATAACAACTAATTTTTATTACTCACCCATACTTATTACAATAATACTTATCTGTAAAGTATACGGATAATAGAAGATTATATATACTTTATTCGCTAAGAATACATTTAAAATCAGATAATATAAAAAAATAAAGAATTATAAATAAAAATATTCAAGGTGATGGATATGAAGAAAATAATAATCGGAATTTTAGTCATATTTATGGCTTTAAGTCCAATTTACTCAGCTTCAGGATTTGTAATAACATTAGGAGAAGCTACTGATGCCAATTCAGCTTGGAAAAATTCTGTAATGAATTATTTTAAATCAAAAACCGATAAAAACATTACCAATGCTACCACCAAGGTTATCACCGCCTCAGAAGTGAACCTAATATCCCAGAACATAAGTGGAACAACCTACAAACCGAGTGAGATAGTATCCTGTGCCCTAGTTGACCTGAGTTACACCCCCGGAATAAAAGTAGTGGTTGACACCAGCAAAATATACATGGTCACACCTAAAATGTATGAAAACGCCCTTAAATCGACTGGGATCAACAACGGATACGTGGTTGTAACCTCACCAGTATCAGCAACCGGGGAATCAGCACTAGCAGGTGTTCTAAAGTCATATGAAAACGCAGTAGGAACAACAATCCCCGATGAAGCTAAGAAAGCAGCAACCCAGCAGATATACACCCAAAGCAATATAGCCAATCAGACAAATCAAAGCGCCGATACCATAGCCATCCTCTTCGAAAAAGTGCAAACCGAAGTGCAGAACAAAAACTTAACCGACACCACCCAAATACAAACCATCGTGATAAACGTAGCCAATAATATGAACATAAACCTCACAGAACAGCAAGCACAGCAAATAGCCACTTCATTGGCCAACGCCCAACAAGCCCAGGGAAGCCTCACCGATTTCAAAAATAGCCTACAAAACGCCACACAAACAGCATCCCAATCAACAGGCATAATAAACCAGATCTGGACATATCTACAGAGTTTATTCATATATATTCAGGGACTAACTGGTCAGTAAATACAAGAATAAAGTATGAATGGTCAGTGAAATACTGTAATAAAATATAGACTGTAAATACGAAAACAACTAAAATTAATCAGGAATAACTTAAAAAAATGAAACATATACCTGTTTCATTTTTTCATACTAAAAAAAATATCCAATTTTTTGTTTATTCCAGGGATACGGCTATTTCCACTGCTTTTTTAGCAGCTGCTTCCATGGAAGTTTCATATGCCACACCTGCTTCTGTTAGAATTCGCTGCCCCTCTTCTTCATTGGTTCCTGTGAGCCTGATAACCAGGGGCACTTCACGCTCTGCATCTTTAAGAACATTTATAACCCCATTTGCCACGTCATCAGCCCGGGTTATTCCACCTAAAACGTTTAAGAAAACTACTTTAACATTAGGATTTGATATAACTAAATTTAATGCTCGGGCTATGTTGGTCTGAGATGCTCCCCCACCAATATCCAGGAAAGTGGCTGGTTCTCCCCCATAAAGCTTTAACATGTCCATTCCACTCAGTGTAAGACCAGCTCCATTTCCAATAACAGCAATATTTCCTTCCAATTTAACATAGGCAAATTCGTCTTTTTTCTCTGTTTCAAGAGTGGCCAGTTCTTTTTGTCTGTATAGGGCGTCATCATCAATTTCCAGTTTAGCATCGGCAGCGATAAGTCCTTCGGGTGTAAGTACCAGCGGATTAATCTCTGCTATGGTGGCGTCATATTTCATGAAGACATTGAATAATTTCCAGATGAATGAACCTACCTTGGAGATTAAAGGATTAGGAACGCCCATTTTAATGGCTATATCACGGGCCTGATATGGGAAAAATTCTTCGAGTGGATTTATATGATATTTAACCAATTTTTCAGGAGTTTCCCGGGCAACCTGCTCTATATCCACCCCACCTTCTGTACTGGCCATGATAAGGGGCATTTTTGCTGATCGGTCCATAACTACACTGATATAGAATTCTGATTGAACATCCAACTTCTCCTCGAGGAGTACCATCTCAACTTTTTCGCCCTTTATATCTAATTTTAAGAGCTGATTAAACAGTTCAGGCACCTCGTCAGGTTTATCAGCGAATTTTATGCCACCTGATTTTCCTCTTCCCCCAACTAAAACCTGAGATTTCAATGCAAGAGGTTTATTTATATTTTGAGCTGTTTTTTCTGCTTCTTCAACGCTTCGAGCCAGTTGTCCCTGTGGTACGGGTATTCCGTTCTTTTTAAATAAATCTTTAGCAAGGTATTCATATATTTTCATTCTAAAACATCCTCCTCACTGGCAAGTGCAGCTCCTGCCTCAAATGCCTCCAGATTTTTCTTCTCTGTACCAGGAGGTACACTTTGTGCCACTGCTTTTCGGGCGGCCTCTTCAGATATTACCCCGGTCATTCTGGTGACCGCTCCAATCATCACGATGTTGGCCACTATTTTTAAACCAATTTTCTCCTCGGCGGTTCTGGTCACCGGAGCTTTATATAATTTTATATTGTGTTTCTTCACAAAGGGAAGTAGTTCATCTTCATTGATCATATCCGGATCGATGATTAGAATACCGTTATCTTTAAGATCATTCAAATAAGCTGTTAAACCCTCCTGTGATAAGGCTACGAAGACATCTGGATTCTGTACCTTGGGATAATCTATTTGCTCATCACTGATTACTACTTCTGTTTTAGAAGCTCCTCCTCTGGCTTCTGGGCCATAAGATTGTGTTTGGACAGCGTTTAAATTATCATGGAGTGCAGCTGCTTTACCAATAACTATACCTGCCAATATTATTCCCTGACCACCAAATCCTGCGATTCTTATATCTTTACGCAAATTCAATCCTCCTGATAGGCTGATCTAACAGCCCTTGGTTTTCCGGTTACACATTGTTCTTCCAGTAATTTGCATAATTTATCAGAGAATTCTGGCTCATCTTTTTTCTGGAACTCCCCAACAATGATTTTTCCTTCCAGTTCGCTTTCATCCATCTTATCTGCCTTTCTTTTAAGGATGCTGGATTCTTTCATCCAATTTAACATGTCAATGGGACTTCTTAGCTTATTTTTACGTCCGAAATAGGTGGGACATTGACTCATCACCTCTATGAAGGAGAATCCTTTATTTTGAAATGCCTTTTTTATAGCGACAGATAACTGAACTGGCTGAGCCGTAGTCCATCGTGCTACATAGGTAGCACCAGCTGCAGTTACCAGATCCGAAAGGCTGAAAGGTCTTTCCAATGCTCCATAGGGAGCTGTGGATCCATAACTTCCCATGGGTGAGGTTGGGCTTATCTGGCCCCCGGTCATACCGTATATGTTATTATTGATACAGATCACAGTTATATCTATATTTCTTCTAGCTCCGTGTATTAGGTGGTTGCCCCCTATTGCTGCGGCATCACCATCTCCACTGAAAACCGCCACGTCATGCTCAGGGTTGGCCAGTTTTATACCTGTGGCAAAGCTTATGGGTCTGCCGTGGGTGGTGTGTAAAGAATCACATGCCACATATCCCGGTATCCTGCTGGAGCATCCAATGCCTGATACCAGTATTAAGTTATCAAAATCAATTTCCGCCTTTTCCATTCCATTGAAGAATGTGTTCATGGCTATTCCATTCCCACATCCAGCACAGAAGATAGTGGGAAGCCTATCCCTCCTTAGATATTTTAAAAAAGAACTTTCCCCTGCTTCAACCATTATTTTAATCTCCTTTTATGTTTTTTTTAACTTTATGGTTTAAATTTTAATTAATCATCTCATCTGCTCTATTTTATCCAGTATTTCCTGAGGTTGGTGTATTTCTCCTCCGATTTTTGGTAAGAGAACTACTTCCTTATCTTTCAGTACTCTTTCAACTTCGAATAATATTTGGCCCAGATTCATCTCTACCATTATTATTTTATCCGCATTGACCGCTGCTTCCTTTACTAATTTTTCGGGGAATGGCCAGACTGTCTCTAGTTTTATGAACCCTGCCTTAATACCCTCATTTCGTGCTTTTTTAACAGCGGTTAGTACTGATCGGGCCGGTGCTCCGTAAGATATAATCACTATTTCAGCATCTTCAGTGAATTCTTTCCTAATTCTAACAATATCCTCAGTATGGTTTCTTATTTTATCACAAAGCCGATTAACCAGTTTAGAATGAGCTTCAGGACTGGAAGCATCAGGATATCCTCTTTCATCATGGGTTAATCCTGTAATATGCATCTTATAACCATCTCCAAATGCTGGCATGGCTGATGTCCCATCCTTAGGGGCTTTAAATGGTAAGAATGTTTCGGGACCTTCTTCAGGCATCTTTCGAGGTGTTCTATCCACTTTTTCGGGAATGGTTATTTTCTCCCTCATATGCCCTACTATTTCATCGCTCATGACCATCACCGGAACCCGATACTTCTCTGCAAGGTTAAAGGCCTCCACGGTGAAATCAAAACATTCTTGAACAGATGATGGTGAAAGAGCAATTATCTCATAATCTCCGTGGGAACCCCAACGGGCCTGCATCATGTCACTTTGAGAAGCCATGGTAGGCTGTCCTGTGGAAGGTGAACCTCTCTGCATGTTCACGATTACCAGTGGTGTTTCGGTCATAACCGCGAATCCAATATGTTCCTGCATCAGTGAAAATCCAGGGCCTGAAGTGGCTGTCATACCTTTAAGTCCGGTCCATACCGCCCCTATTACCGCGCCTAATGCTGCGATTTCATCTTCCATCTGTATGAAAGATCCTCCCATCCTGGGTAGTAAGAGGGCCATGTCTTCGGCTATCTCTGTTGAGGGGGTTATGGGATATCCTGCGAAAAATCGGCATCCTGCCTCGATAGCTCCCCGGGCGCAGGCCTCATTTCCCTGTATAAATAATTGTTCATTCTTCATCCTTCTCATCCTCTTCCACTTTTATCGCCTGATCTGGGCACATCAAAGCACATAACCCGCATTTAGTGCATCTATCCTTGTTAACCGGAACCGGAATATGAATTCCCTTCTTATTCAACTCCTCCGATTGTTCATATACCTGTCGAGGGCAGAATTCCGTGCACAGGTTACACCCTTTACATAACTTTTCGTTAACGGTTATCATGTTAATTAATCCTTTAGTAGTTCCTTATTACTAATCCATCAACTATCCTATTAAATTTTATTATATATTATATAGAATTGGATATCGTGGCAAAAATCACTGATAATACCATTTATAAGTTCTTAAAATTCTTAAATACGATTTTTAATGTTATAAAAATTAAAAATATATTTCAAATAAATTTTTTTCACTTTAGAATGATTTTATACTTTTATAATTATCGTAAACCCCTTCATTATATTATATTGGCTTGTATCTGTGGTTATTACTCATTCCTTTAGATATCAATGGTATCTTGGTATTGGTTTAGTTCCTCATGAAACTGATATGACCAGAAGGATAGTAAAGTTAATAGAAGTTGAAGAAAAAAGTAATGATAATAAAAATATTGATGATTATTTAGGAGGGAAAAAATGAGTACTATGGATAATTTAAAAGAAGCATTTGCAGGTGAATCACAGGCTAATAGAAAATACTTAGCTTTTGCTCAAAAAGCTGATGAGGAAGGATTTTTCCAGGTGGCAAGACTGTTCAGAGCTGCTGCTGAAGCTGAAACAATCCATGCCCATAACCATCTTAAAGTTATGGAGGGAATCGGGAACACCGAAGAAAACTTAAAAGCAGCGATAGAAGGAGAAACAGAAGAATTTAAGGAAATGTATCCTGCCTTCATCGAAGAATCTAAAGAAGAAGGAAATAAAGCAGCGACCTGGAGCTTTGACGTGGCCAACCAGGTGGAAGAAATTCACGCTGAACTGTATAAAAAGGCCCTGGATTCTCTGGGTGAAAATGTAGAAACAATTTATTACGTATGTAATTTCTGCGGAAACACCGTGGGAAAAAACGCTCCCGAGATCTGCCCTATCTGTGGCGCTCCTAAAGAGGAATTTAAAAAAATAGACTAGATATGGTTTTATAAAACTGTATCTTCCATTTTTTTTATTGTAGTATGATATTCATAAAATCAAAGAAAAAACTAATTCTCCTGATAATTCTTATTATAATAGCAGTAGCTCTAATCTCCTTCTTAGTTTATGTTTCTGATTATTACCATGCAGATAGCAGAGCTTTAAATGCGCTTTCATCCACTAATACTTACACAGTGGATAACAATGACAACTTCATCACTTTCACCCCCCTGGGGAACAAAAGCGATACCGGTGTCATTATCTACCCTGGTGGAAAAGTTCAAGCAGAGTCCTATGCTGTTATGGCATCACAACTAGCTGCAAACGGTTATATGACGGTTATTGTGAAGATGCCATTCAATCTTGTAATATTTGATACTAATAAAGCTAATAAAGTGATAACCAATCATACTGAAATTCAAAACTGGGTAATAGCAGGACACTCCCTAGGAGGTGTTTTCGCATCGGATTACGCACTAAAACAGGATAAGATAAAAGGAGTTATATATCTAGCTGCATATCCTTCTGCAAACGCATCTAACGGTAGTTTTAAATCTATTTCCATTAGAGGTTCATTGGATAACCTTACCACCAGTGAAGACATCTCTAAAAACTTGGATAAATTCCCGGCAAACACCATCTTCATCACCATAGCTGGAGGTAATCACTACAACATTGGGGATTATGGTGCACAGGCAGGGGATAATAACAGCACCATAACCAGAGAAGATCAGCAGAAACTTACCGTTGCCTATATACTGGAATTTTTGAGAAATTTATAAGTTTATCCTCTTCTTCTTGGAAATTGATAAACTTCATCCTTTCTATTCTCTATAATTTAATATTTTATTTTTTTAATTCTCTAAAAGTTCCATATTATCTATTATCTAAGCTTTTTAGTTCCTCATCCCTGCTTTTTAATCTCAGGGTTAATAAAAGCATGATCAATGATATAACAGCCAGGAATGCGTATGATATACTATATCCGCTTATCTGCGAGCCTTGGGATGATATAATAGCCCCTAATATTGCAGCACCGATAATCTGACCGAAACTTGTATTTATGGATAATATACCCTGTGCTGCTGCACTATATTTCATAGGTGCTTCATTAAGTACAATATATCTTAAAGGCGCTCCTAAAACACCGGATAATCCAAAACCAATGATTAAACCTGATAGAAGGAATATTATCAAATTTTCAGCCGATAAAGATATCATGATCAATCCGATGATCAATATAATTGTAGCAATGGTTATTACAAACTTTGAACCTTTACGATCTAGCACATATCCAAATAAAGGAGCTCCGATTACTGTGGTAACTACTAAAGGTAGTAGGGTGAAGCTAGCAAAGGATATGCCTAATTGAAAGGCTAGTATTGCCAGAGTAGGTACGAAAATTATACCAGCCTGAACAGCTCCAATCCCCAAAGCTAAGATCATGGTTAAAAAGAACTGTCGACTGCTGAACAAATTTAATAATATAATAGGATCTTCCACTTTTTTTTCTATATAATAAAGTATAATTAACATGATGGTTCCAATGGAGAGAGCAATTATAACTAATATGGCGTTTATGTTTCCTAGAAAATTATTGATATCCACTGAATTCAATCCATATGCTAACAAAGATAATGCAACTGCCAGTACAATCATTCCTTTATAATCGAATTTGGCAGTTTTATCTGGCTTAGTCTTTGGTAAAATCATGATACTGAGTACAATTAAGGCTAATATAATTGGTATGTTGATTAAGAATAACCATCTCCAGCTGAATGTTAATATAACACCGGCAAGTAATGGGCCTATAATAAATGCTAAACCAAATACGGTGCCAATAATACCAAATGCAGATCCTCTTCGTTCAGGGGCGATAGTGTCTCCAATAAACGCACTTGCCACTGGGAAAATACCTCCAGCACCGAAACCCTGGATAACCCTACCAATTAATAATGTTTCAAAGTTAAAGGCAAATGAAGATATCAGTGATCCGATACCAAAGAGGATAATATTTAACAAGTATATTTTTTTACGACCGGATCTATCGGAAAGTTTGGCCATGAAGGGTGTTCCAATCAAAAAACTCAATAGATAAGCGTTGAAAACCCAGATCAAAATTCTAGTGTCCACTTGAAAATAGCTTTTAATAGCGGGGAGTGCTGGGCTGACGATGGAAATATCCAGAGCACCCATTAAAACACCAATAAACAGTACGACTAATATTCTGTTCTCTTTATTTTTAATATCAAAAGCCATCTAAACCCCCATCATAACTAAAATTAGTGTATATTAGAATTTAATATCCATTTTATTCTCGTAGCTTAAAACAGGTTATATTTTATTATATTTTGACTATTATCTCGTTTCTGCGTAAAAATCCAGGTACCAATGGATGATTGTATTGGGCTACAATGAAATTAGATTTAGGTTTGATATTATTCTCATCCAACCATGATTTCAATATGTTTATCTCTTTCTGAGCTAATTTCTCTTTAGCTCGGCCTGAAAATCTGATAACCGCCGTTCTATAATCTTTAATTTCTTTAAATTTGATTCTTCCATCATCCGGTACGGGAAGAGATTCCAATGTATATTTAGAGGGCATGGTGAAGGATATTCTATATATATGTTGTTCTATCTTATCCTCAGTTACTGGTGCTGTCATGGAAATTTTTTCAGCCTTCTCTTCAGTCACAGGGACTGTCATTTTAATCTTTTCAGACCTATCCTCTGCTGAAACAGGAGCAGTCATATCAATCTTTTCAGATTCATCCTCTGCTGTCACCGGTACGGTCATGGGAATTTTCTCAGATTTTGATAGGTTGGTTCCGGTGACTGGTGCGGTCATGGGAAGATTGGTTTTTTTGTGATTCGCTCCGAATATATAACCGGCCAATATTCTAAAACCCTTAGTTAAAGCAGAATCATAATCTGCTTCCACATCCACCTGAGCCATTATAAAATCTTCATAATTCCTGATTTCAATATCTCCATCTTTACTTTCCACAGTATATTCAGGACTTTCTATCGCCATCGGTAATCCTCCAGATAAGATTATTATTTATATATTTTTATAGTTGAACTATTTTTTTGTTATTCTTAATTTTCTATCTATTTACTTCAATTTTATATCTATTTCTGATGATTTTGGCTAATAACTCACAATACGAACTGTTCGTAGGAAATTATATACAATATAAAGTGCATAATTTAATATTGTATTATTTATATAGGAGGTTTGATATTTTTGGATAATGAGCTTAGACGTGAACTTATAGCTAAATCACCCATTAGCTACTCCGGACTTAAAAAACTCAATATCGGTGCTGGGATCTTCCTTTTTGCCCAGGGTATTTTGATGCTTGTTTTAGGTTATCTACTGGATTGGAGTAGAGATATTTACACTTTCTATCTTAAATTCAAGATAATATCTTTATTCCCTTTCCAAGCACAAGTATTACCCGACCCTCAGGTTGCATATACAGTTACTAATTTAGGTGCAGTTTTATCTTCGTTTCTATTGATTTCAGGTATTGCGCTTTTGCTTATAGCTTTCGTGGTGAATAAAAAATATGTGGAAAATCTAAAAAAGGGTATGAATCCTTACCGCTGGTACGAATATGCCATAACCAGTTCGTTGATGCTGGTTATTATCGCCACATTTGTAGGTGTTTGGGACCTTTGGTCTCTGGTGATGATCTTCGTATTGAATGCTGTTATGATTTTCTGCGGTCTTTTAATGGAGAAGATTAATTTCTACACCAAAAAAACCGACTGGTCAGCTTATCTCCTGGGATGTCTATCCGGATTCATCCCCTGGGTAGTTCTAGCCGCATACTTTATAGCTGCTTTAGGATCCTCAGAGACAAACCCGCCAGCATTCGTCTATTCCATCTTATTGATCTACTTCATCATGTTCAACACTTTCTCCATTAACATGATACTACAATATGCTGGAGTAAGCAAATGGAAGGATTATCTCTACGGTGAAAGAGTATACATTTTACTAAGCTTCATAGCTAAGACTATACTAGCTTGGTTAGTATTTGTGGGTGTGTTTTCACCATTTTAAAAGTTTAAAGGATCATTCCTTTTCTTTTTTTTATTTTAAATAATTGTCTAATTTTATTTAGAATAAGATTCTTATTTAAATCTAAATTAATATTAAAGATTAAAAATTTCTTATAATAAAAAATAAGTATTTAGGAATTCTTTTTGCAATTATAAAAAAAAAATATTTAAAATATATTTAAAGGTTTTCAATCACTGCCACTTAATAGTCCACCTATGGCTCCACCTACACCCATAGAAATTATATTTACTATTAAAGAAACAATTACCAGGGTAAATCCTGCCACAAGGCCGGCTGCTAATCCTGCTGCCCCGCCGAAGATTGTTCCTGCGATGACAAACAGAATAGCCAATACTATGGATCCGAATGCACCAGCTACTGTGGCGTTCCATAGACCGCCCAGAATACCGGAATGTACCCAGTATCCTACAATAAATCCAGCTATAAAGAGTCCCAGACTAGCTCCCCAATAACTGTTAATAAACATTGCAAATAGATTAGCTAATATTATTGCTAAAATAAAACCAACGATTACCGGTCCCCATTTCACCATAACAAATACCTCCTAATTTAAACCATTTTTCATTAATAGTAATTATGGACGAATATTATTAATAAAATTTATGAACAGATATTTTTTTACTAATCCACTTTTTCCACGTACATAAGTGGATAGTCAAGCTCTTCTATGTATTCCATTCTTATAATGGCATTTTGACCTTCATAATTAGAAAAAACTTGTATATCCAGCATATTCCCGTTTAAAGATAAATATTGAAACTCATTTTCAATATTTCCCAACATCTCTCGGTTGATTTTAACTACAACTTTATCTATGCATGGTTGTAGTTCCATGGCTTCGCCAATAGCTTTCTCCAGTGACTCTGCTGTTTTTAGGTTAACTGGTGTGCCGTCGAACTGATGAAAGAGCGCCCCCATGGTTATGGCGCCTTCAAATATTGCTCTTTCCCTGTGTGAAATATTTTTAAAATATTTTTTTTCACCATCCATCCTGAACCACCTTTATAATAAAATCAATTTAATATATCAGTCATTATTTTAATTAATAAAAACAAATGCATTGGATTGATTAGAAGGATACCCAATCAAGTCCGAAAAATTTATTAGCTTCCGATAACATGGATTCCAGGTTATTTGTAGGTACTGGGAAGAAATATGCATAGACTAAAAGCAGAGTTAAAGCTACCGCTGCGATGTATATGAATTTTCTATCCTCTGTTACAGGATAAACCCTTCCTAAAATCATTCCCCCTGCTAATAACCCCAGAATAAGCATTACACCCATGGGTGCCTGGGGATTAGCAACATTTTGAGTGGTTATTAGTGGTGTTATGGTATCATATTTTGCCTGAATGATCAATCTCTTTTCATCAGAACCTAAGGGATAACAGGTTATAAGGAATAAGTAGTTTCCCTGTTCCACGGGCATTTGATAAGAAGCATCCACTATGGTGGAGTTTACCATGGTATAAGATACGTTTCCAATGGTGGGCCATTCCACGTACATCTTATCACCTGGTTGGAGTTTATCCAAATTCAGAAAGGGAGACCCATGTAATGTTCTATGCCCAAAAAGTATGGTGGTGCCTTGACTGGGCTTATAAGATTTAGGTTCAAAATAGATCCCATAATCAATGGATCGGTTGTTGATACTTTCATTAACCCCTATCTTCGGTATCTTCAGATAAGGTGTGTCTTGGGGGTTGGTGTTAATGTTTTTTGAGTATGCATAATATTCTACTTCAATTAAAAAATAGAGGGAGATGATTACCATCCCCACTAACACCATGGCCGTTGAAAATTTCATACTAATTTTTTAAGAAGATTCTACCTTAAAAACTTAGCGTATCCTACTCCAGCTGCCACTACTACAACTGCAATTGCCAACAGTCCGTATGGAACACCAGTAGTTCTTGAAGGTACTGTGGTTGGCGGGGTTGCATTGGTTAATCCGAAGTTGGTTTTCGCACTGGCATTGCTACAATTTGTGCATTGTCCAATGGGCCATTCATAAGTATAGGTATAGGCTGCTGATTCATCAGGACCAAAATGGATGTCCCATGCTGCGACATTAGTGTTCAGTGCTATGTCCTTGTCTTGGAAGGTTACTGTAGGGTTGCTGTAGGTTAATTTTGAATCAGTTGGTATTATAGGGCCCCTAATTATTCCTGCCACTGCATACTCTGCAAAGTTAGTGGCTGTAAAGCAAAATGTTCCTTTCCAGGATTTCAGATCCAGATCGGGGTTTAGCATTTCTATCTCATTAGGCATGAACCAGGAAGTATATATTCCCATATCTGGTATTAAAGGCCAATAGGTATTATCAGATGCTGCTGCATTAGAAATCCATGCGGGTTCGTTTCCCATAAGCCCAGTTGCACTGACTTTAAATGAAACAGTTTTTGTCTCTCCCGGTTGAATGGACCAACCATAATCTCCACCTAATTCAGGGCTGACTGGGTCGATCATTCTTTCTGCTTGGGGATCTGTCCAATCTACAATGAATTTTATGGGTCCGTTTGATAGATCATCAGTGTATAACTGACTTATTTTAAAGTAAACTACGTGATTCTTAGTATTTTTTATGGTAACTGTAATTGTAGCTGTTAGATCTGTCAATCTCACATTAGAAGTATTATAAGCTATCCAGGTTTGTCCTCCATAACTATTCCCTCCTGTTGTATCCGTGGTTCCAGATTCATTCTGCGCAGAAACTACCAGTATATTTGCAAAGGTAAAAATACCTAAAATTGAAAAAAGTACCAACAAAAACATCAAAGATTTTCCTAAATTCATGGTTTTTCCCCCATATTACGTTTTTTTTGCCCTGTTTTTTTTATTTTTCTAAGATCGTGAATTTTTAATTATTATATATTTTATTATTATCTGTCATTGGATAATTATTTAATGCATTGAATATGAATAGAGGGTTAATAACCCTCTTTTTTTTGGAATTCCTATTGTTATCCGCTTCCATATATCTTTTTAAGTTCGTTTGCCATCCAAGTCGGTGCGTTTTGAGTGGATATGGTTAGTTGCATGTCGAGCTGATTTTGGATTATCAAAACCGCTTTGTCCCGGGGTACTTCCAGTAATATCATATAATTAACATTCTCGTATTCTCCAAAACTAGCGGCTCTTTCAAAGTCGGATAATTTATATCCATAACTTGCTAGGGTGGCGCTTACCATTGACTCATCCCATATTCCGGATGCTGCTGCTTTTAGCAGTTCTTCAACCCCTGATGTACCTGCATCTTGCGAACGACCACTGGACATGCCCATTTGATTTATGGCTATGCTTTGACTGGAACTTATACTCGCATTGATTTTGCTATCGTCCATGTTGGTCCTTAGAATAGCCAGTACAGTCGCTCCACTAACTGTAGCATTTCCTCCTGTACTTGTGGTTGTTGTTTGATTGGTGGTGTTGGTTGTGTTAGTTGTGTTATTTCCAGTTGTTGGAGCAGGGGTTGAGGTCGTGGTGTTAGTATTTAAATATATGTCAACCGTATCTCCTACATTGATAAGCCCACCGGCTGCACGTAATCTTGGTAAGAATACAGGGACAACGACAGTGTCTGGTGTAGTTATTATGGTATTAGCCAGTACGCTGGCATCTGCCTGGGTTACTAATTGTTGAGCTGCTGCAATTTTCATTATAACGTCCTTTTTACCGCCTGACTCATATGTTACCATAACTCGACCATAGGGATCTTTTTTGGTGTTGATCTGATTAGTTTGATAGGCTCTCCAGCTACTGGTGGCGGGTCCAAGCACATCCACAGCCAGAGCCTGATCGGGCGTTATTGCACTCTCTATTTGCGCAGTTAAAGTGAGTCTTTGGGGATCATTTGCTAAGGCTCCTTTATAATAACTATTTACTTCATTGAGTTTGATTGTCTTAGCATCTTGCAGTTCACCCTGATAAGGTGCATAGAACAAAAAGTAGTAACCTGCACCTACTAAAACTATGAGTAAAACTCCGAAAACAGCAGCACCCACCAATGTCCTCTGGTCATCATCGGGTCTTTTACCACCTCCCGGACTTCTCCTTCCGAAGCCTGGGACGGAACTACCGAGGCTACCGAGACCCCGGGTTGCACGGCTTTCGCCGCTGGGTTTTTTCTGTTCGGGAGGCCTTAATCTAGCTCTTCCCGTTTCTTTTGGTCGGGGCTTTGGCATGGGGCGGGGTATCTTATCAGTAGGATCGCTTTTAGATTCTTTACTTTTATTTTGATCCCCATTTACCTTTGAATTAATTTTGCTCATCTGGCTCTTTGACTTGTCACCAGCCACAGAAACCATATTTTTGATGCGCCCACTCACATCTGACCCTGACTTCTTCTCATTTTTCCGAAGGTCCGGACCATTTTTTTCTTTTTCTTTTTTTCCCAATATCTTATCTAACATTTGGACCACTTCTGCGCAGCTTGGCATATAAAACCATAAAAGGCACTGTAATTAAATATATTAGAGTAAAGGCAAATAAAAACTTTGCGGGAAGATTGGCAATTACAATTGATATGTTATGAGGTAAACATGATAATATTAATAGTATGCCACCCACCAGCAATACTATCGGGTTCCTAATTTTAGGATACTCAACTGTACTTATCATGAGTATTGATACCACAGTCATCATTATCAGTGCCCACTCTATATTGAATATTCCTGAGAGATAGTATGATCCGAGGATCAAAGCTGTGGTTGGTATGGGTAGTCCGATGAATTTACCTTCACCCAAATTCGGACTTGAATCTGTAAGTACGTTGAACCTCGAGAGTCTTAAAATCCCACATAATACTATTAAAAGAGCTACTAGTATATTAATGTATGGGATAAAGTAGGATGTGGATGCAGTATACAAAAGCATTCCCGGTGCAACACCAAATGAAATCACATCACATATG
The DNA here is from genome assembly GCA_018263005.1 of Methanobacterium sp. GTDB lineage: Archaea > Methanobacteriota > Methanobacteria > Methanobacteriales > Methanobacteriaceae > Methanobacterium_A. The sequence continues at coordinate 7,302 of JADFDH010000001.1, read as the reverse complement.
GAGTCAATATTTTTTCCAAATCCATACCGATCAACCCTTTTGGACTTACGGGCCACCCACCCATCCAAAGAATCAAATATAACCGCAACAAGAATAAACATCGCTGCAAGGTTTAAATCACCTTTAGTCATCATAATAATGGCTAAAAACCCAAAAGAACCATTGAGCATTGAAACAAAATCGGCAAGTGCCAAATATTCTTTGATGTTCATAATAAAATCTCACTATTTTCAAAAATTTTTTATAAGGATAATTCTACTTCAACCAATAAATAGTGACACTATAATAATATATTACCAGCAATAACTAGAATTTAAGAATTTTGGGCAAAATAATGTAATTCATATAAAAGTTTATTAACTACAATTTGAATATCTTCAAATATCATCTAATTTATATAGTGAATATGTTAAATAACATTTAGATTGTTTGTATCATTGATATTATAGATTAATTAAAAAAAAATTCCAGATATTAGATTATCCTTTTGGCTATTTTATTACTATACTATGAAGTGAGAATTTTATGATAGAAAACAAAATTAAAACCCTGAGAAAAGCTGCGAAAGTATCTACCATGCAAGATGCGGACAAGATATGGTGTGTAATCGCAGGCAGTGAAGAAATGATAAATAACGTATCATATGAGGCTATTTTGAATAAAGATAGGGTTAAAATATTGTGTCGAGAACATATCAAAGCAAAAGAGTCGTTCGTAACCCAAAAATTTGATTTTCTAATGCTCTATGGTGATGAAAATAAATTAAGAGACTTATCAATGATGAGCAAAGATCAGGGAGGCGCTTACCTTAAGATAGCCCCCTACTACACTAAAAACGAACCAAATCTCCTTTTATTGGTGGGAATGGATAATCATATTATTAAATTCATGGGCGATGGAGAGAAAAGTCGTTTGGACTTTAAATTTTTACTGGAAGATAAGACAACAGGATTCATAGAAACAGACGTTTCTATAACCAGGAAAATGCCATCTTTAATTAAAAAAACTATTGATCCTCTTTTTAAATTAGCTGATGTAGAATTATCAACCGTTCTAATTTCCAGCGGCGATGAAGATGATCTTAGAGGGATTAAAGACCTAGCCCGAAAAAACAAACTTTTTATTATAGAATTCGAGAAATTTTTGAAGGAGGATTGAAATATTGAACCTTTTTGGTAAAAAAGAAGAAGATGAAGATAACATCAAGAAACAAGCCTTAACTAACACGTTAGGCATAGATTTGGGTACTCTTAACACGGTTGTGGCAAAACCATCCGGTGATAAATTTGATCTATTTAAGATACCCTCAGTTGTAGCGGTTAAAAAAGAAGAACCATCCTATGTGCTGGCCGTAGGAGATGAAGCTAAAGCCATGCTAGGAAGAACTCCAGAAGACATAATAGCTGTCAGACCGCTGCGTATGGGTGTAATAGAAAGTATAGCCCAGGCAAAAGCCCTTCTTGTATATGCAATGGAACAGGGATCAGCAGATTCCATGGAAAATATAGACAGAATTGTCATAGGAATCCCTGGAGATGCTTCAGAAGTGGAAAAGAAAGCTGTAGAGGAAATAGGTGAAGAAGCAGGAGCTAGTTTCGTTTTAGTTATAAGCGAAGGATTAGCAGGTGCTATTGGAGCAGGTTTACCTATAGCTGAGGCTGAAGGAACAATGGTTATTGATCTGGGAGCTGGTTCCAGCGATATAGTGGTTATATCCCTAGGTGGAATCACTGATATTGAGACCATCAGACAGGGTGGGGATAACATAGATGAAAATATTGTTGACAAAGTAAAAGAAATGTTCAATGTTGAAATAGGCATACACGAGGCAGAGAAAGCTAAAATGGAAGTGGGAATGGTTCATTCTAAGGCCAATATTAAACCAGCAGTCAGTCACGCCATTGGAAAATCCATGGAAACCAATAAACCACAGAAAGTAGATATTGATTCGAATTTAATTGCAGATGCTGCTGAGCCAATCATTAATGATTTAATTGGTGCATTATCTGTTGTATTGGAAAGAATGTCTCCAGAACTAATATCTGGGATTTATAATCGGACGATCGTAGTGGGAGGAACATCCCAACTTAAAGGACTTAAAGAAAGAATATTTGAAGAAGTCGGAGTTCCAGTTGAGATTTCTGACGATCCTATGACTGTTGTAGCAAAGGGAGCTGCCATAGTAGCTGCTGAACCAAGAGCATTGGAGCCTGAAGTTCGATTGAAAGCTATGAAATAATTTATTTTTTTTTTATTTCATATTCTATATTTTATTTTTTAAAATTTATTAGGAAAATGAAGATTGTAGGGATCGATGAAGCAGGCCGAGGATCTGTAATTGGTCCTCTGGTTCTTTGCGGAGTTGTAATCAAGGAGAATAGAATTAAATTTTTGGAAAGACTTGATGTTAAAGATTCGAAAAAAATTTCTCCTAAAAAAAGAGTGGTTCTTTCCAGGAAAATCAGGAAGATCACTGACTATCATTTGGTTAAAATAACTGCCCAGGATATTGATATATTAAGGGCCCATGATGTGAATCTTAACCAAATCGAAAAAATTGGCATGCAAAAGATCATCAACAAATCAGAAGCAGACACTTCCATCATAGACTGTTTCGATGTTAAACCAGATAGGTTAAAAAATGAAATGGAGACTTTTTTCCCAGAATTAACTGTTATAACCGAGCATAATGCAGAAGATAAATATACTGTGGTTGCCGCGGCTTCCATCGTGGCTAAGGTAGAAAGAGACTTGGAAATTGCTAAAATAAGAAAGGAGTTCAAGGATATTGGATCTGGTTATCCCAGTGATCCCAAAACCATAGAATTTTTAAAAAATTCCTATGATGATCTTCCTGATTTTGTGCGCAAATCATGGTCAACCATAGAGAGAATCGGCGAGGATATTTAGAACTAATACATATAATAATAATCATAAAGTAAAATAAGAAAAATACAGGTGATTTAAAATGTATCTAGGTAGAATTTTAGCTGTTGGAAGTACAGATGAGGGTAAATTCGCTGCTTATCGAGTTTCCAGTCGTTCTTTCCCAAATAGAATGACCAAAGGATATGATGATCGGGTAGCCATTGTACCAAAGGAAGGGTTCGAAACTGATGTGTTTAAAAACCCATATATTGCTTATAATTGTATTAAATTGGTAGATGATATAGCTGTGGTTTCTAATGGTTCTCATACTGATGTTATCGCTGAAAAAATAGCGTCTGGAATGAGTATTCGGGATGCACTTGGAATATCACTCTTAACCATGGATTATGAAAAAGATGATTATAATACACCCCGTATTGCCGGAGCAGTTACCTTGGAAGGTGATTCTTACTTGGGAATTGTTACTCATGAAAGCTTAATTGTGGAAAAAGTTCCCGAAGGTAAATCAGCCTACATTGCTGTTTATGAACATATCAAACCCTATGAAGTTGATTTTGCAGCAAAAAATGCTCATGAAGCAGCGGAATTTATTTTAAATCAAGGTAAATTCGCTGAATTCACCAATCCGATTACTTCAGCTGCAGTATTTGGTACAAAAGAATGGAGTATAAGTTTCATTAAATGAAAAAATAAATCTAAAAGAACAAGTTTGATCTTAAAAAAATTCGAAATCATGATTCTAAATATATCAGGCATCAAAGGTATACCTCTCTTAAAAAAAGGAGATATTCTGGCTGACCTTATCCTTAAAGCTCTAAAAGATATGGAAATGGAATTACAAGAAGATGATATACTTGTTATTGCAGAAACCGCTGTAGCTAAAGCAGAAGGATACACCATAAACCTTCAAGAGATAGAACCAGGTCATAAAGCCAGGCAAATTGCCATACAAACGGGTAAAGAACCAGAACTGGTGGAAGCCATTCTACAAGAGTCTAATGAGTTAATCAAGGTGGGTCCTGATTTCATTATTTCAGAGACTAAACAAGGTTTTGTATGTGCAAATGCTGGAATAGATGAATCTAATGTGGAGAAAGGTTTAGCCACCCCTATTCCAAGAAATTCTGATAAAAGCGCCTCTATAATCCGTGACAAAATAAAGAAAAAAACAGGTAATGATGTAGTTACCATAATTTCTGATACACAGGGCCGTGCTTTCAGGGAAGGGGCGGTCGGAGTGGCTATCGGTATTTCTGGTATGAATCCTCTCTGGGATCGTAGTGGAGAGAAAGATTTATATAACCGGGAGCTAAAAACAACCAACATTGCTATTGCAGACGAGTTAGCTGCCGCAGCATCTGTAGTTATGGGTCAAGCTGATGAAGGCATACCCGTAGTATTAATAAGAGGATTTAATTATCCTAAAAAGTTAAAAAATGATAATGCAAATGTTAAACCTTTGATAAGACCTAAAAAATATGATGTTTTTCGTGACTAACTAAAAAATAATTTAATCATCGGTTTATTAAAAAAATTTATATCCAATAATATGATAACTATATTATCCGGTGGAACAGGCACTCCAAAGCTCCTACAGGGCATAATACGTCTAATTCCCCCTGAAGATGTTACTGTAGTGGTTAATACCCTGGAAAATTCGTATTTCTCCGGAGTTTATGTGGCGGCTGATCTGGACACTGTGATGTATACTCTAACCGGGAAGATCAACCAAGATACTTGGTATGGAATTGAGGATGATACCTTTATAACCCATGAAACTTTAAAGGAGATCGGGTGTAAGGAACTCCTGAAAATCGGAGATCAGGATCGGGCTGTGAAGATCCAAAAAACCCTGCTCCTCGAAAAATATCCTCTCAGCAAAGCTGTAGATATTCAAAGGAAGAAAATGGGTATTAAATCAAAGATAATACCTATGAGTGACCAAGACCCGCATATAGAAATTATAACACCTGAGGGAAGTCTTGAATTTCACCAATTCCTTATAGGACGAAGTTCTAAACCAGATGTACTAGATATAAAATATGATGAAATTGACCCTGCACCGGAACTAATTGAATCCATTGAAGATGCTGATATGGTAATTATAGGCCCTTCAAATCCCATCACCTCAATCGGCCCAATATTATCTGCAAACGGAGTCATTGATGCACTTATAAATTCTTATGTAATTGCAATATCACCCCTAATCGGATATCAACCTTTCAGTGGGCCTGCTGGTAAGTTTATGCAAGCTATGGGTCATGAAGTCTCCTCCTGGGGTGTTGCCACCATTTATCAGGATTTCTTAGATAAATTTTATATTGATCGGGAAGATTTTAATCAAAAGAAAAAAATAGAAAAACTAATATCAGAGGTTGTAGTAACAAACACCAACATGAAAAACATCGAGGATAAAGAGATGTTAGCCAGAAGTATTTTGGGTGAAATTTTATGATTCAAATGACATTAGTACAGATCGATAATTATGGTCCATGGACAGTGACCCCCACCCCAAGGGCCGAGGCAGATCTACAGATTTTACAATCAGAATTATATGCAGACCTGCAAAGACAGTTCGCAGCAAAGGGAGGGTTAGTATTTTTCACTCGATTTGATAACATGCTGGCTGTTACCAATGGCGTGGACATGGAAGATCATCTTCGCATACAGAAATCAATCGGGAACCGCTATCCAATAACAATAAGTATGGGTGTAGGGGCATCAGAAACTCCCTATGAAGCCCAGAGAAAAGCCACAAACATTTTACAAAACTTCGGCGGCGCACAATCCGAGGAACGAAAGGAGGTTCTGGCGGTAGACAGCATGGTGAAGTATGATGATAGCTTTGTTCAAATCGCCCATATAGATATCAATGGCATTACTGATTCTTTAACTGATATGATTCCCGCTTATGATACTTCTTTTATTGTTAATCGTGTTCAACATTTTCTCATGAAAAAATTAATTGAAAAAGGTTCACTGTTATTTTTCATTGGTGGCGACAATTTCATGTCTCCTTGTAATGGGCTGGAACCACAGGGCCTTTTAAAGATCATTGAAGAAATAGAAGATGAAATAAACATCGCACTGAAAGCAGGTGTAGGTAAAGCCCCCACAGCCGAAAAAGCTGCCAATTTGGCAGATCTTGCCCTGGAAGAGATAAGGGGTGGGTTCACTTATGATCTGGTTCATGTGATGAAAAATAAGGAATAAAATAACCTTATTCCCCATTTTTCTGTTTTAAATTTCTAAATTTAATTTATTTTTATCTATTAAAGATTAAATAATATTAATTGACAATATTTAATGGGTAGGGAGGAATTAATTGAAGTTATAGCTCCTATGGCCGGTATAACCGACGGAAAATTTTGTAGATCTTTTTCTAATAAAGGTTTTGATATGGTAACCATCGGGGGTTATAATTCAGATCGAGAAACCATATTAGCTGGGAAAAAGATAATTAAAAGGGGTAGATCTGAATTTGATGTGCCTCTTTTAGATTTTAAAGAGCATATTGCCCACCAAATAAAGATAATTAAAGAAGATAACCCCTGGAATGGTATGATTTCGGTTAATCTTCGCGCGCTAACTCCTTCACCCATTATTGATACATCAATGATTGATGGAGTGGATGTTGTGGAGATAAACGCACACTGTAGACAGCCAGAGATAACCAATCTGGGATGTGGTCAATCCCTGCTTTTCCATCCAGAGAAATTGGAAAGATTTACTCAGGAGGTAGTGGAAAAAGCAGAAAGTAAAGTTTCCGTGAAAATAAGAGCTAACGTACCTGGTACAGACATAATAAAAATTTCTAAATCTGTAGAAAAAGCCGGTGCAGATTATCTTCATGTAGACGCAATGAAACCAGGTTATAAATGCGCCGATTATGATATAATATCCTTAATTAAACAGAATACAAATATTTATTTGATTGGTAACAATTCAATTAAGGACTTAAAATCAGCTCAAAAAATGATCAGTTCAGGCTCCGATGGCATATCATTGGCAAGAGCATTGATGAAAGGAAAATTACCCTTTGATTTATCATTAGTTAAATTTAATAATTCTGAATGATTAAAAATCAGATCAAACAAGAATCAATGTATCAATAGATCACTAAGAAATAAAAATATGATCAATATAATATGGGATTAAATCAATATTTAATTAAAACTCAAATTAAACTTCTAAAAATTTTTTTAATAATATGAGAGTGGTTTACATGTTTTTTATAGAAATCGAAAATGTTTCCAAAAAGTTCAAAGATGTTGATGTACTGAAAAATATAAACATAAACATTGATGAAGGCTCTGTTTTGGGTATTCTGGGTAGAAGTGGGGCTGGTAAGTCTGTTTTGATTAATATGCTGCGTGGTATGCAGGATTATAGGCCTGATGAAGGTAAGATCTA
>JADFDH010000019.1 GCA_018263005.1 Methanobacterium sp. | reverse complement strand
GCTATAATTTTATCATCATCATAACTCTTCACTAAATTCCTGATTTCAACCATGTTTGAATTATTCATAGCGCAACGCCTCTGTGGGTTCTAATTTACTTGCCTTATACGCAGGATAAAAACCTCCGATTATTCCCAGTAACAAGGCAACAACGATTCCTTTCAGAAATAGTAAGACTGAATATGATGGTGTAAGACCAGATAAAATTTGAGTTGAACTTAATATTTCCACAACACCAATTCCTACCATCATTCCTATAACGATGGCGATGAGTGATAAGAGTATAGATTCTCCGATTATCATCTTAATAATCCTTTTTCTAGTCCAACCTATAGCTCTTAGAACTCCTATTTCTCTTGTACGTTCAGATACGGCCTTCATCATGGTAATTACTGTAATTATACCACCTATCAGAATAGCTAATAAAGATATTCCCCATATAGCTGTATTAATCACATTGAGTCCCTGATTCATTCTATCCATACCGGATAATGATGTTGATGTGGTTAATTCATTTGAATATTTATTTTCAATGGTGGTTGCAAGTTTAGATGTGTCGGTACCGTTATCTGCTTTTACTAATATTAGTGATATTTTGTCAGTGTTTCCAGTAAGGTTTTGGAGCTTGTCTATGGACATCACTATTCCGCTGTCATCTTGGAAGTTCCCTGTTTCATAGATTCCTACGATCTGGAAAGTCTGATTGGAGATGGAAATATTGTTACCAATTGTTTTACCTGATCTTTCTGCGGCTCTTTTACCTATAATTACTTCATTTTCATCTGAAAAGACGGTTCCATTGGTGATCACTATATCGTCCATACTTAGGGAATTTTTATCTATCCCTATCAGAGTGGTCATGGATCTAAAATCTCCAGATGTGGATTGGTTGCTGGAACTGTTACTGGTGGAGCTACTATCCAGATCGGACATGGACCTTAAAACTCCCACTGCACTGTTTACACCGGATATTTTTTGTATTTGGCTGACATAATCCTGGCTTATGAGTTGCTGTCCCCCCATACCTCCTCCAGGCCCTCCAGGTCCTTCTTCTGCATCATTAGTTTTTGCTATGACCGAAAAATCAGCTACACCTGCAGTAAGTGCGTTTTGTGTGGATGAGGGTAGTCCTTCAGTTAATAGGCCTAATCCTATCACGGCGGCCACTCCGATGGCTATGCCAAATATGGTCAGGGCACTCCTGGATTTGTTTCTAGATAGGTTTTTAAAAATTAGACTTCGAAATTTCATATATCTTGGTTAAATAACTGTTATTAAATAGTTATTCCAGATTTATGCCCATAATTATACTATTTAGACCCAAATCTTCTCATAAATTAGGATTAAATAATAATTGATTATTTGAATGTTTTCCTTCCCCTTATAACTCCTTTTAGCAATCCTAAGGCTACTATGTTATGATATATAAAATGGAAAATTATAAGGGAAATTGCAAGAATTTCTTTGGATTTTATGAGGGTATATATGGAAAAAATTACACTGCCCAGGAAGTAAAGACCTAATAAAAATAACATGATAGGAAATAGAATAGTAAGTACAGATACTATTAATAATAGTTCAAATATTAAAAATAAAAGCGGAATCCACCAGATCAAGCGATTATAACCTGTTCTGATGCATAAGCCCTTAACCGCCCCGTATTCAAAGCTCTGTTTAAGAAAACTATTCATTGAACTTCTGCTAAAATAGTAAGATTTTATATCTGGATTGGAGTATAACCGGTAACCATTTTTGTTTAAGCGTAAATTGAGTTCGTAGTCATCTCCTATTATAAAGTCCTCATCGAACATACCTACATCCATGACCCTATTTTTATCATACAAACCGAATACTACTGTTTCCTTAAATCCTTCTTCTTCTTTACTCCAGAAACTACTTACACCGGCATAGGGTGATGAATAGAGAATTTTAATCATTTTAGCGAAGCGGTTCTTAAATACAATATTTAAGGATCCGCCAACTGCCGCAAGTTCAGATTCATATGATTTAACTTTCTTGTATGTTTTAACACTGTTTTTTAGGAAGGAATTATCCAGATAGGAATGAGCGCCAACCAGTATAAAATATTCTCCCCGAGCGTTCCTAATTCCTTCATTCCAAGCATAAACCTGTCTGATCTTCTCGTTCTGGAATATTCTTAAATCCAATTTTTCCAGATAACCCTCCACAATCTTAAGGGTGGAATCTGTTGATATACCATCAAATAAGAGAATTTCAAACCTATCCTGGGGATAGGTCTGGGTGCTTATGCTTTCCATTAGTTTACCGATGAATTCTTCCTCATTTTTGGTGGGAATTATTATAGATAGAAAGGGATAATTATCAGGGTCAGTTACCATTCTTTAAACCTATTCATTTGATATTTATTCTATAGATATGATCTAAGATTCTATTGATTTTAAAGTATATCATATCAATTAAT
>JADFDH010000018.1 GCA_018263005.1 Methanobacterium sp. | reverse complement strand
ACTGCAAACGTAGTGACAGGTTTACACCGGACCAAGAAGGTTGGCAGTCTTTCGGATACCGCCCTTAAATATGCTGACGACCTGGACCATATTGATATACTCTACATCCAAGAAACCTTGGAAGAAGAGTTTAAGAATAAGGAAACCAGGTTAATGTCAGCAGATGACGGGGGATTCATAGCCGAAACAACGGTCAAAAACCCAAAAACGGGCCAATTTGAAGTTCAACAGACCACAATCCCGGTTAAAACCTTGGTCACAACTACTACGGCCATAGAACTGGACCCGGAGTTTGCCAGCCGTAATTTTATCATACCAGTTGATGACAGCGAGGAGCAGACTAAGAGGATTCTGGAGGAGAATTTCAAATCCACCGAGAAAAAGCTCCAGGAAATAAAGGGTGAAATCAATTTCAACTCAAAATACAAACTTTTATCAGAATCCTATAAGATTTTACTGCCTTATACTGTTTTAATACCATTTGAAAAGGATTTGATGGATATATTCCCTACTTCTAACCCAAGGGCTCGTAGGGACTCTAAAAAATTAATGCAGCTGATAAAGGAGAGCGCCCTTCTATTCCAGTACCAGCGTTGCAGTTGGGAACTGAATGAAAAACCGATATTAGTGGCGTCCTGGGCGGACCTGGCCCATGCCATTTTACTGGGCGGTCCTATCCTGGAAGCCACACTCACAGGTTTTGATAAACGATTGATAGAAGCTCTGCCCATCATATATGAAATTATTGATGATAAGGGATTTGTCACAACTAAATCTCTCCATGAAAAACTTAAGAAATCTTCTAAATATGCCTGGCAGATCCTGAATTTTTTTGAAGATAACGGCTACATCTACCATGACAGCGACACAAAAAGAAGTTGTGGTATCAAGGGGAAGACCAAAGTCTACATTAAAACAGGAGCAAGAGAATATAAAAGTCTACTTTTAGCCATCGGAAATATGGACTGGCTGAAAATAAAAAATAGGGAAGAAAAGTTCATAAAAGAACAAATTCCAAATTCCCCCCACCAAGTAGGTGAGGAGATCTACCTGCCACATTATGATCCTTCAGTACCCAACAAGGTGGTGTATCATCAAACTTCTATTCATTCTGAGAAATTTAGAATTTACCAAAATGAGGACAGAAAGAAGGATAAAAAGTCTGAAAATAATGGAGAAATTCTGAAGGGTGAAAATAGAATTATTAAGCAGGCTGTAAATACTGAAATAGATTACAGGAACTTATCGGTTATTGAGAAGACAATTCTCACTGAACTTGCAGGTTACAGTAAACATACCCTGGATTCGTTAATTGAAGCATTGAAAAGCAACTTTAGAAAAGCAGATATCGTGGAAACAGTACGTGATATGGAGGTTAAAGGATGGCTTATGTAAAATACCAGTCAAAGCTATCTAAACTTCCCAGGAAGCAGGTGGGAACCCCCAGCAAACCCAAGTTATTATTGAACTGGGAGGAAACCAGGCCAGAATTGAAGAAGTTTATTTTATTGCATTTGATAAGGGTTGTAGATGACTATCGAAGCCCCCACACCAAACTCACCCTTGAAAAATTAATCATGGATTTGAGCATTAATATGGGTGGCATAGTTAAATTGCAAGTGAAAATTTATGTTGAAAATCTCATCTACTATGGATACGTTGCAGAATCTTACGTGGATGGAATGGTAACAGTCACCGATAAAGCCTACGATGACCTTTTCAAAATTGATAAAATTCTATCAAATAAGAAAAAACAGCATAAGGAGGCTTTACGATGAAGGGGCTCCAATCTTTCTACCGTTCCTTCTACGGAAAAAGATTCTACAGACATTTCCGGCGCCCAGATGAGTTTATTAACGAAAATTTCAGGATCCAATTTAAAGTAGAAACGCCTAAACAGCTCTACCTACATGTGCACCGAAATAGTGGCACTCACCCCTGTCTTATCCATACTTATGATTATGGAAGCAGGGGTAATTTAAACAAGTGCAATTCAGATAAGATGGTATTTGATAGGGTCTTCTTTGATTTTGATGTAAGCAATAATCATATTAAAAAAGTCAAGAATCAACTGGTTGAACTACGAAGCCAAGGACCAGGTTATGAAAAAGATAAACAGGTACAGCTGAAGGACCAGCTGCAAAAGTTGATCCTGGAAGATGAAATTGCCAAACCAGCAATTGAAGAGGCAAAAGACTTTTCACATCATTTTAAAGATGTATTTGGGAAGTATCCTGCCTTATTCTTTAGCGGTTGCAAAGGATGTCATGCATATGCATTTTTTAACCAGTTTAAATTCATTAATCTTAACAGAGCAGTTTCTTGGTTTGCAGGACATGTTAAAAAATCTTTCAATTACCAGACAATAGACCTTGCAGTCACTAAAGATGCACAAGCCAGGCTTTCCCGGGTTCCGTACAGTAAACATCAATTAACTGGACTAGCAGTTATTCCTTTTACTGTTGAGGATAAATATGAAGTGATAATAGAGAAGGCATTGGCACGTGAAGTAGAAAGTTTCTACCGGGAAGATTTCATTACCGATTTTCACTTGCATTTGCAGGAAATAGATAAAATAGAGGCACATAATGCACAAATAAAAGAAAATGTCAGAAGAAACAATAAAAAGCAGTATGGATCAAATAAAATTAAATTCATTGATGACCATAGGGTTTTCTTTAAATCCATCCTGGGAGACCCAGTTAAAGAATATCCAGAAAAAGAATATGTAATGTACAACTGCCCTTTTCCAGGACATGATGATAAGAAACCATCATTTAGGGTACATAGGTGTGGTTATTATTGTTATGGCTGTTTGAAGAAGGGTAATTATTGGCAATTTTTGAAGGATTGTTATGGGTGGAGTGATGAAGGGGTTAAAAAACACTTAAATAGCCTCAAAAAGAATAATATTCATTAAATTGTTTATTTAT
>JADFDH010000017.1 GCA_018263005.1 Methanobacterium sp. | reverse complement strand
ACTTTGGTGGTGGCGATGGCGAAGCTCCTGATACCCTCATAACCCACACTATACAAGTTTCCATTAGCATCCTCACTGAAACCATTGAAATATTAGACCTTCTGTTATTATTACCTTTTGATGAAGAAATTTATCGATCTATCTTTTTTTCCTGATTTAGTGGCGTTTAATGTGATTTTAATATTGGAAATATTTTCGGGTATGTCCAGTTTATATATAAATCTATTTTTTCCATCTAAGGGTATATCTTGGTTATATATCCTTAGATCACTTGACGTGATTTTAACAGTTGCATTAACTTCTGAAGAACCAGTTATAACACACTGTGTAGTATTATTAGCTATAAAAACAATCATTTCTCCATTATCTGTATAATTCGCATTTATAAATCCATTTGAAGGATCAAAATCAAGACCAAGTAGGACTGAATTCTCGACAGGGGTTAAAAGGTAAATTGTACTGATTATTAGAACAATACATAGTAAGGAAGCGCTACAAATGGTAATTGTTTGATTTCTGGGGCTTCGACTAGACCACGATTTCCTGTGACCTTTTGATTTATTTTCAAGAAAATCATGGAAATTTTCCGTCTCATTAATAATTCTTAACTTTTTAAATCCAACAGCAAGAAATCCTCCGAGAATTACCAGAACAACAAATATGCCTATTTGTAAGAAAAGGTATATCAGATCATCTAAAGGAACAAATAATATTGTTAAGATGATTCCAATAATGGTGCTTGATAGAAGTGTGTTTTTATATTCTTGGTTGCGAATGAAGTGATAAATGAAACCAATCAAGGTCGTAATGATCAGTAAATAAACTGGTGAAATGTAAAAAAATTGCGTTGATCCTGTAATATCCATTAGATTTACCTCCATTAAATATTAATATTCACATTCTCTGAAAACAGTAAGAAATTATTGTATGGGTTTCAATTATTCCACCTTGTGCATTATTAGGTATTTCAAATTTAAATGTATGCTGATCACCTTTGTAAAGCATGGAAATAGTTTTACCAGGTAGCAAAACAGCATATTGAGTTTCTCTATAGGATTTGTCCCCAACATAGTAAACTATTGAACATTCTATAACCCAACAGTCATTATTATTTGGAGTTCTAACGACTTTATAATGGAGCCAAATATCATCTCCTTCATAACCACCATATCTATAAGTCATGAAATTACCATCGGGTGTTATTGAACTTCCCATAAAATTTGCAGGCTGCTCTTTTTCTATATCAGATTGTGATGGAGTTATATCATGATAATATTTCTCTAATGCTTGTTCTATTTTGTCCCAGAATTCTGGTGTTGGTCCTGATTCACCCCAATATTGGGACATTAGATCGTTAAGGTATTGGTTATGGTTAAATGATCCGTTACTCTCTGCTTCCTCCATTGACCCTGGTCTAAGAGTGTTTATTAGTTTGGTTGTCATTAATGGAAGCATCAAAGGTGCTATCAATTCTGCTGTTGCTACCGTTCCTTCTTCATCAACAACTGTCCCTAACATCGACGCAATGCCACCCAAAGAAATAGAAACATCATTAACGAGATCAGACCATTCTGGTCTTTCATTTGGATCAGTGTTGTTTATTTCTATGGCTTTCTGGATTATAATTTCAGTGATCTGGTCATGGAAGCAGTAGACACCGCAAATCGTTGATACATCACGAACAATACCAGTTTCAGGGTCCAGTAGAAGGATCAAATCATCCTTACCCTCAATTTTAAATATTATGTAACCATTACTCATAAACAATTCAGGAATCTCCCCACTAAGAATCCTCTCACCCAAACCCAGGGTAACAGAGCCAATATTATCTGGATCAATCACCATATTCTCAACAGGCGAAAAAGCAGAAGAACAGGCAAAACGAAACCCCCCACTCATCACCAGGATCACCAACCACATCCATACCCATACGATGATCCATCTCACCAGTCAAATAAGACGAAGCAGCATCATCACAAACCGAAACCACCACAGGAGTAGTACGACTCCAAGAAACATCAAACTCAGCAGCCGCCTCATCAGCCACCAAATCATGACACCCAATAACCAACAAAGAAGCCAGGAAAGTACCATAAGCCGCCTTCATCGCACCCGGCTGATACAAAGACGCCCTATCCAACCAATACTCCACATCATCAGTAGTCCATCAGGAATTAACGAAGCTCTTTAATATTGCATTGATATTATCTCATTTTTAGCCTTTTTTGCCTGTTTAAAGCCTGGATCTAGCTCTAAAGCTTTATCAAAACATTTAATTGCTTCGTTAGGCTTATCAAGATATTTTAGGGTAATTCCCTTATTATACCATGTGTCAACATTATTATGGTTTAACTCTAGCTCTTTATCAAAGCAAGTTAACGCCTTTTGATCTTCCCCCAAAATCCCATGCATTACACCTTTATTATGCCACACATCATGATGCTTTGGATCCAATTCTAAAATCTTAGTATATGCCTTTAAAGCCTCTTCATATTCCCCAAGCTCTTGTAAAACAACACCTTTATTACTCCATGCATCGATATGTTTTGGATCTAATTTTAAAGCTCTGTTATATGTTTTTAAAGCCTCCTGATCTTTTCCAAGTTTTTGAAGAACCACACCCTTGTTATTCCATGCATTGACATAGTTTTTATCCAATTCTAAAATGTGGTTATAGATCTCTAAAGCCTTCTTATGTTTACCATACTCTTGAAAAATCGTACCCTTACCATACCATGCATTTAAATAATTTGGATCTAATTTTAAAGCTATGTTATATGTTTTTAAAGCCTCCTGATCTTTTCCAAGTTTTTGAAGAACCACACCTTTTCCATACCATGCCTTAATATATTCATCATCTGCCTCTAATATCTTATCATAACATTCCAAGGCATCTTGATATTTACCTTCATTAAATGATCTATAAGCCTTTTTAATTTCCGAATTCTTCCTTATTCCACCGAATAAGCCCATTTTAACGCCTCCTCAAAAATTATGATTTTTCATATTAAATATAGTTGAAATGATGAATATTTTACAATCAAGAACACATATTTATCTAATTAATTTTAGGTAAAACCCCTTCAGGTAACAACTCTATGATCAAATATGAGCCCCAGAAATAAACTCCACCAGTCCCTAATGTAACCTTTGCTGTTCCAATTACATAATTACCAGCATTATAATCCTCAATTCCACTTTTAATCAATTCTTTAGATACATTATATAAATTCAGTAGAAATTCACCTTCATCCCCATCAGGT
>JADFDH010000016.1 GCA_018263005.1 Methanobacterium sp. | reverse complement strand
AAAGATCCCCGTTTATGGAACAATAAAGGATTAGCCCTTGAAGGGCTTAAAAAATTTGATAAAGCATATGGATGTTTTGATAAAGCTTTGAAAATAGATCCAGGATATGTTAAGGCGTGGTATAACAAGGGTCTGGCTCTTACGAAAAGTAAAAAATATCAGGAAGCTCTTAAATACTTTGATAAAGCTTTAGAGTTAGATCCGACCTATGTTGATGCATGGAATTATAAAGGCATATCTCTTGGATCTATTAAAAATTACCAAGAGGCTTTTAAATGCTTTGATAAGGCTATAGAATTAGCTCCACAAAATTTTCATGTATGGTATAGTAAAGGCTTAATTCTTGCAAAAAATAGAAAAGTTCAAGAGGCAATTGAACACTTTGATAAGGCTTTAGAATTAAAACCCGATTTCGAACCTGCTAAAGAATCAAAAAAGCTCCTTAAAGCCATCCATCGAATACCCTGAAATTCACTGGCAATTCCCAATAAGTATGGAGATGATCCTCTTAATCCTACTTCATTTATTTACAGAGACGCTGGTTACGAGGGTGTTAGAAGTTTTGCTATAGTCACTACCAAAGTCACAGACGAGATCTTACAGTACTGGCTGGACCAAGAAAATAAAAACTGATAGTAATGGGAATCTGCTTTATCCTGATGGGCCTATGAGGGCTGCTTATGGAACTTTCCTCAGTTCTCTTTTAATGATCAAATCTCACGATATGGTGGCAGATCAAGCTGCTGTTCAGTACAATGTAACATGGAGTCGTACTACACCAATTGTGGTTTCAGTGTTTGATGATGCTTACAGTAATGTTATGACTTTAGAATGTGATCATCGCTTTGGAATAGATGTAGTTGGTGATCCAGAAAATATTTTATCATTCCGTTATGCTTGCTCTGCAGCCATCAATCCCATTGAACACTGGGTTATGGAAACATTATTCCCTGGAGGGGATGGTACTTCTATTACGATTGGTCTGGGTCGGGAACTTTTAAATGGGCAAATGCCTGGTATGTACATAAGTAATGGATATATCGTGGTGAAATCCTCAACAGATAAAATGTTTCTGATTTTTGATCCTGAAACGGGTATCTTAAGGGATGTAATGATAGTTTACATGCCAATCTCTGGTGCTTATTGTTTCAGTGACCTGCAAACAGAATGGGCACATGAACTGGGAGAAGATATACTTTTCAATATTAATTCTTGGTTATCTACAATTTCTGAAAATGTCCTTAATCCCGCTAATTGGATAATTAATGGAATAGGCCTTTCATATGGTATTTATCTTACAGACGATAATGAACTGGTTTCATATTCCGATCTGACTATAGGAAGCTTCCACCGAAGTACTGAGGTTCGTATCAACTTAGTCAGCATGTTAACTGCCGGGATATATGAATTAACTGCAGCAGGAATAGTAATTGGGTTTTTAGGCCCTAGTGAAGCGGTTCTTGCTGCTGTGGGAGTTAGTTCTGAATTGATTATGGCTGCTCGATTAGCTACTGCGATAGGATATGTAACAGTTGGATTAGGAATTCTTAAAGACCAAATGACTGGAGATCTTAATCGATTGGTTGAAAAACCTTGGTATACATATAAAATCGATGGAAAAATAGTATACCAAGAAATCCTTATATATCCTCTTAGTCCCTTGGATATTTTGAAGCAGGATTATCTTCTTTATCGGTTTGTCTTCGGCTAGTATGGAATGTGATATAATGGTTGGAAATAGAGGAGTGGTGGCTATAATTTTTTATGCAATCATCGGAGTTCTTTTAATAATGAACACTTTGCAGTATCTTATAGAACCCTCATCATATGATATTCCACTTTTATTTCTTTATTTAATAGCACTTACAACTGGTTTATTCCTTATTAAATCTTGTTATAATAAAACGGTTTATAGTTTGGTTACAATTGGCGTTTTAGTAGTGATGTGGATCATAGTTCTGGTTCATCCTATTTCTTCAGATGTAGATAAAACAATTATATTATGTTGAAACAGGATCAATCACACTAATTGTCATTTTAGTACTTATATTCATGCTCAAATCATTTAATAATATGGAAAAGAAAATAGAAGCTTACGATAAAGTTCTGAAAATAAATCCCAACGACACTACAACATTAAATAACAAAGGTGTTCAATTAGTACGCCAAACAAAATATACCCAAGCAATAAAATCTTTCGATAAAGTACTGGGAATCGATCCGGAAGATGCAATAGCATTGCACAATAGAAATCTAGTAAAAGAAAAATTAGAAATTCATAAATTCTCAGATTACCTGAAAGAATACCCAAAATTAGAAATCAAAGCAAAAAACGGGGAAAAAATAATAAAAATTAAAAATAAGTAAAAATAATGTATTGATAATTGAGTACGATTCATAAATCAACCAATTCTAACTTTGGAACATTCCAGAACGAAGTTAACCTGATTGTAAATGGTGTTGTGGTTTTAAACAGAACTATTTCAAACATAGATTATCTCAACAACAAGGATTTATTCTCACAGAAGGTCTGGTACAATGTAAACTTCTTAAACTGGTTATTTTCAGAGTCAACAACATCTAAGATGGCCCTGCAAAGCATCATTAATCAAAATCCACAGTTACAGAATTTAACAGGTAGTGAATTGGAAACCGGTATTTTAAATATAATTAAGGAAAGGAATGGTTTTACAGATGATGAAATGTATGTGATTGCAAATTACAGGTACTTCACCGACGACATAGTAACTTACATTGAATATCCCGGTGATGCGGATAAAAAGATAACATTTGAAGACCCGGATAGTAATGAGTTAATTAGCCTTAACTTCCCTGGCAATCCTATTTCCAGAGTTAGTACTATGATTTATGCAAATGGCGGATACTTCCATGTAGACGATCATGACAATCCTACTTCTTATCTTTATAAATATGCGGGTTATGAGGGTGTTAGAAGTTTTGCTATAGTCACAACCAAAGTCACAGATGAAATCCTAAGGTACTGGCTGGATCAAAAGGACAGGACTAATGTAAATGGTACTCTTCTTTATCCTGATGGCCCTATGAAGGCGGCTTATGGAACGTTTTTGGAGGCGCTTTTAATGATTAAAGCTCATGATATGGTAGCAAACCAGGCAGCGGCCCAATATAATGTTACCTGGAGTCGTACTACTCCAATTGTAGTGTCTGTTTTTGATGATGCTTACCGTACGGTTTTAACCTTAGAGTGTAGCCATCGCTTTGGTATGGATGTAACTGGAGATGTAAATAACATCACAGCTTTCCGTTATGCTTGTTCGTCTGCTATTAACCCAATTGAACATATGGTTGGAGAATCATTATTCCCTGGAGGTAATAGTACTTCTATTACTATTGGATTGGGCCAAATGATTTTAAACGGTGAAATGGTTGACATGTTTATGAGTAATGGTTATCTGGTGATGAAGTCAGGTGATAATAGTTTGTTTTTGGTTTTTGACCCTGAAACGGGTATTTTAAGGGATATTATGCTTTCGAATTCCACGTTTTCTGGTAGTTCGTGTTATTCTGACCAGCAAGCAGAATGGGCCAGTGAACTGGGTGACGATTTGCTTAGTAATCTTCCTAGTGTGAATTTGAATATATTTAATTCTATTAGTGATGCATCGCTTTATTTGAGCGGTATTATTTTAGGAACAGGTTTGGTAGTGGTTGAAGAGGGTGCAGTTGTTTTATCCAGATTTTTTTGGCCAATAACAGTAATTATGGCGCCTATAATGTTTCTTGAAGCTGTTAAACCTTATGCTTTAAGTGATGCTGAGAGTAATGGGTATTATAATACTGCGAATTGGCTTAGAAAGAATTTAAAAGATCAAATGTGGGATGTAGCACTTCAATTTATGGGTTTTGGTAATGGTCCAGGAAGTGGTGTATATGATGAATCAAATAATTATATTAAGAATAATCCCAATGCGCAGAGGAATCTGCAAGATATAAAGAACTTTAAAGAGTTTTATAATAATTTTTGGGGATCAGTAAATGGTGCTATTAATTTATTCTTGCCTGATAGAGAGCCAACACTTGAAGAAGTAGGAACAGCTTTCTTGAGTACAGTTACATTATATCTTGAAGATGATTTCCATTTTAAACAGTCTGTAGAATCTAAAAAGAGATTTGAGAAGAATATGAAAATATTGACTGATAATGGCGATGATGGTGATCCATTAAAGCAATATGAAAAATTAGGAATTGCATTAGGAGTAGCTTTATTGGCAAGTAATTATTCTCAAGCTATTCAAATTGTTATTATGGGTGGACTTTGTGCTATAGGTGAATCTATTGCAGAAACACTGAAACAAAAAGAAAAAGCAGAAAATCTGACTAATAATACTAATAATACAGGTGGTTTAAATGGGACTCCTTAATTTTTTCAAAAGTAAAGATACTTTTAAATCAGATTTTGAAAAAGCTACACAACTTTATAATCAAGGTAAATATGAAGAGTCTTTGAATATTTATCATAATTTACTGGAACAGAAACCAGAGAGTACTGAAGTTTTATATAATATGAGTATTGTATTTCAAGAAATAAATAATTACGATGGATCCATTAATTGTTTGGAAAAATATTTGAAACTTAAACCTGAAGATGCAAGTGCATGGTATAATAAGGGGTGGCTTCTTGAAGAACAGGGTAAACTGGATAATGCTCTTTTTTGTTTTAATAAATCTGTAGAATATGATCCAAAGAAAAGTAATGCATGGTATAATAAAGGAAATATTTTATTTGCTCTTAAGAAATGTGAAGAAGCTTTAACTGCTTTTGATAAAGTTTTGGAACTGGATCCTATGGATGATAAAGCATGGTATAACAAGGGAATTATTATTCATCATTTTGGTAAAATTGATGAAGCCTTAAACTGTTTTGAAAAGGTTGTGAAATTAAATCCAAAAGATTCAGATGCTTTAAGCAATATTGGTGTTATTTTCGCTCGTAATGGCAAACAAGAAGAAGCAATAGTTTGCTTTGAAAAAGCATTGAGTATTGAATGTGACCTAGATATTTATCATAATAAAGGCCAAGCATTAATGGATTTAAAAAGTATGGTGAAGCTTTGGATTGTTTTAATAGAGTCATTAAATTAGATTCACAGTTTGATGCTGTGTGGGCAAGTAAAGCCGTGACGTATGATTCAATTGGGAAATATGGGGAAGCGCTTGAATGCATTGATAAAGCTTTAAAATTGAATCCAGAAAGTGTTGGGATATTATATACTAAAGGAAATATCCTTAAACATCTTAATAGAGTTCAAGAAGCTTTGGATTATTTCAATAAATCTTTAGAGTTGGATCCTGATTTTGAGCCTGCTAAAAAAGCTAAAGAAGAGATTTTGGCTTCTATTTCTTAAGTTCATATATTTGCACAAAAATCCAAAGATATTCTTACAAAATAGTGAATTAACTCAGAGAAAGGATATATAAATAAATAGGGCAATTTTGCTTAAAGGGCTATGAGGGCGGCTTATGGAACTTTCCTCAGTTCTCTTTTAATGATTAAAGCCCATGATATGGTGGCTGATCAGGCAGCGGCGGAGTTTAATGTAACCTGGACACGGACTACTCCTATTGTGGTTTCAGTGTATGATGATGCTTACAGTACCATTTTGACCTTAAAATGTGATCATCGTTTTGG
>JADFDH010000015.1 GCA_018263005.1 Methanobacterium sp. | reverse complement strand
TTTTCATTTTTAACCAAGTCAAGAAAAAAATAATACACCAATCATGGGATCTAACACAGGAGTATAACTATCCACTGGAGTATAAAAATCCAACAATGGAGTATAATCATGGTAAATGAACTGGACCTGGAGAAGATCAAAGGACTCACCGAAGAGGAAGCTACCCAGAAGATCAAGGAATTTGGCCATAATGAGCTTCCCTCCACTGAGCAGAGATCAATTTTTGCCATTGTTTTAGAGGTAATCCGGGAACCCATGTTCCTCCTCTTAATTGCTTGTGGTGCTATTTACCTGGTTTTAGGAGATCTTCAGGAGGCTTTGATGCTCCTGGGATTTGTTTTTGTGATTATGGGGATAACCTTCTATCAGGAACGTAAAACTGAACGCACCCTGGATGCACTCCGTGATCTTTCCAGTCCCCGGGCACTGGTCATCCGTGATGGGCGGGAGAAGAGGATCCCTGGAAGGGAGGTAGTAGCCGGTGATATCATCATGCTCAAGGAGGGTGACCGGGTCCCGGCCGATGGGGTTATCCTGGACTGCAGCAACCTCCTCATCAATGAATCTCTCCTCACCGGTGAATCAGTACCGGTACGTAAAGTGCAGTGTGGGGGTTTAATGGACATGCATCCCCCTGGTGGTGATGGACTTCCATCAATCTACTCCGGAACCCTGGTGGTGCAGGGTCAGGGATTGGCCCAGGTTATATCCATTGGACTGGACACTGAGATGGGCCGTATTGGTAAACGCCTCCAGACCCTGGAGACCGAAGACACCAACCTCCAGAGGGAAACCCGTATCCTAGTACGGAACATGGCCCTCCTGGGTGTGGCCTTATGTGCTGCAGTGGTGGTGATCTACGGATTCACCAGATTGGACTGGCTTAACGGATTTCTAGCCGGTATAACCCTGGCCATGGCCATCCTACCTGAAGAATTCCCAGTGGTTTTAACCATCTTCCTGGCCCTGGGGGCCTGGAGAATAAGTCAGAAAAACGTCCTCACCCGGCGTTCCCATGCCATTCAGGCCCTGGGATCCACCACCGTCCTCTGTGTGGATAAAACTGGTACTTTAACTTTAAACCAGATGTCGGTGGGTAAGATCATGAATGGCACTGACTTTTTTGATGTGACCCTTGACACTAATCATCTTCCCGAGTCCTTCCACGAACTGGTGGAGTTCAGTATACTGGCCAGCCAACGAGATCCCTTCGATCCCATGGAGAAATCCCTTAAAAAGTTTGGAAACAACACTCTCCAAGAAACAGAACACATCCATGAGGACTGGAAACTCATTAAAGAATACCCATTATCCCAGGAACTCCTGGCCATGTCCCATGTATGGCAATCTCCAGATGGTGCAGATTACATAATCGCAGCTAAAGGGGCACCAGAAGCAGTGGCTGATCTCTGCCACATGGAACCCCATGAACTGGAACAGTTATCTCGTAACATTTCCCAGATGGCTGGTGAGGGTTTGAGGATAATCGGAGTGGCCCGTGGATCATTTACCCAGAAGGATCTCCCTGGAAAGCAGCATGACTTTAACTTCCAGTTCATGGGACTGGTGGGATTCCAGGACCCGATCCGTGCAGAAGTCCCTCAAGCAGTTCAGGAGTGTTACCAGGCTGGTATACGGGTGGTGATGATCACCGGAGACTACCCTGGCACTGCCCGGAATATAGCCCAAAAGATAGGGCTCAATCAGCCAGAAATGGTCATCACTGGTGATGAACTGGATGCTATGGATGATGAGACGTTGAAAGACCGGGTGAAGGATGTTAACATCTTTGCCCGTATGGTGCCCGAGATGAAGCTGCGCCTGGTGGGGGCATTTAAATCAAATGGTGAGACTGTGGCCATGACTGGGGATGGTGTCAACGATGCCCCAGCCCTTAAATCCGCCCAGATTGGTATAAGTATGGGTGGGCGTGGTACTGATGTGGCCAGGGAAGCATCAGATCTGGTTTTACTGGAGGATGATTTTTCATCCATTGTGGCCACGGTGAAGATGGGCCGCCGCATCTATGACAATCTGAAAAAAGCCACGGCCTACATCTTCGCAGTGCATGTTCCCATCATTGGAATGTCCTTCTTACCGGTAGTCTTCCAGTGGCCCCTGGTCCTATTCCCGGTTCAGATCGTGTTTCTGGAGCTCATCATTGACCCGGCCTGTTCCGTGGTCTTTGAAGCAGAACCTCCAGAGAAGGATGTGATGAAACGTCCTCCCAGGAGTTCCAGTGAAGGATTATTCAACCGGAAGAACATTGGAATGAGTGTTTTGCAGGGAATAGTTGTGCTTATATTTGTCCTGGCCATTTACCTGGTGGGTCTTAACTGGCAGGGAGAAGCCAGTGCCCGGACACTGAGCTACATTACCCTGATCTTCGCCAACCTGGCCCTCATACTAACCAACCGTTCCTGGTCCCGCACCATATACCAGACACTACGCTCACCTAACCAGGCACTCTGGTGGGTTTTAGGCGGTGCGGTCCTATTTTTAGCAGCGATTTTATACTTCCCCCCACTGCAGCAACTGTTCAAGTTCTGCCCACTTAACCTGTGGGAGATACTCCTGTGCCTGGCAGCGGGTATGCTGAGTGTGTTATGGTTTGAAGTATTTAAATGGTTTAAAAATAGGGAATAACTAGTTCACGAACTGGTTAAAAAATGGAATAAATGGTAAAGAATGGGTTAAAACCATGAAAAAGAATTTATTTAACTCATTCATCCTTTTGTTACCATACTCCCCTTCCACTATTTTTATTTCCACCGAAAAACATAATTAAGCACAAGTGGGGTTACAAATGAAACCGGCAATTTCCAACATTGAATCAGAGCTTCTGGATAAATGTTCAGGCCTAGGAATACCTATGGTGGGTTTTTCACCGGTGGAACGGTGGGAGAATCCCCCAGAAGAGCTCCCGCAACATTTTTCCAGCTGGATACCATCAGATTTCTGGCCACAGTCCATTTATCCCGAGGCACAGACAGTGGTGGTGATTGGTTTGCCAGTGCAGCTCCCCATAGTGGAAACTGCCCCTTCCATCTATTACCATGAACTCTACGAGACTGTAAACATCCTACTGGATGAGAAAGCCTATGAAATAGTTAACTTCCTTACCTTGAAGGGTTATCCTTCCATTCCCCTGCCAAGGGATGGTTACGGTGATATTGAAGTGCTCATGGAAAAACCCTTAACATTTTTTTCCCATAAACATGCCGCCTATCTGGCGGGTTTAGGATCCTTTGGTTTGAATAACATCCTCCTAACACCAGAATGGGGGCCAAGGGTGCGTTTTACCAGTATATTCACCACCCTTAGACTGGAGGGAACCCCCATTCCTGGTGATGACCTGTGCACCCGTTGTTTATCCTGCGCTGAGAGCTGTCCAGTGAGGGCTATTGAATCAGAATATCCCGTTAAAAGGATAACTTCCGAAGGTGATACTGGATCTACAGATGATTTCCCTCCCCTAATTAACAAGATCTCCTGTGCCACCCGCAGCCGGAAACTGAGGCGAGAATACCGGTCCCCCTGTGGCATATGTATCAAAGTATGCCCAGTTGGCGAAGACCGGAAACTATTTGAAAGGGAAAACACCACCATGTACACCCAGAGGGATGGTTTTGAAAAGTACCATCAGGCATGGGACCATGTACGCAGTTACGGGAGTAAAAAAATAATTTTCAGATGATATGATCATAGGATGGGAGTTCCATCCATTAATAAAGAGAATTAATAATGTTTCATGGTAAATGTTATTCTTGATGAAATATTCATATTATAGATTAGGGAAATATCACTTTATTTAGAATTACATTAAAACTTATTAAACCGAATTAAGAGGATTTTTCATGAATCACCGTTTTGCTCGTCGAATGAATAAAATACCAAGGTCTTTTGTCCGGGAAATCTTGAAGGTCACCGATGATGAGGATATGATTTCCTTTGCTGGTGGACTTCCCAATCCACAGTCCTTCCCAGTAGAGGCCATTAAAAATGCCACGT
This sequence comes from Methanobacterium sp., assembly GCA_018263005.1. Classification (GTDB taxonomy): domain Archaea; phylum Methanobacteriota; class Methanobacteria; order Methanobacteriales; family Methanobacteriaceae; genus Methanobacterium_A. The sequence continues at coordinate 5,077 of JADFDH010000015.1, read as the reverse complement.
CCCGGGTTCTAACTGAAGATGGAGAGAAGGTTCTCCAGTACAGTACCACTGAGGGTTACCGTCCTTTAAGGGAACTTATAGCCCAGCGATATGAAAAGCAGGGTCTCCAGGTGGAAGTGGATGATATTCTCATTACCAATGGATCCCAGCAGTGCCTGGATCTGGTGGGGAAGGTTTTCCTGGACCGTGATGATGGGGTGGTTATGGAAAGACCCACATACCTCGCGGCGATACAGGCCTTTGGATTATATGAACCACAATTCCACTCCGTACCACTTCTGGATGATGGTGTGGACACCGAGGCCCTGGAAAAAATCCTGAAAGAGGAAGAAATTAAACTATTCTATTCAGTCACCAGTTTCCAAAACCCCACGGGAATAACCTACTCACGAGATAAAAGACGGGAGGTTGCTGAAATTCTCACAAAACACAACACCATCCTGGTTGAAGACAACCCATACGGTGAGATCAGGTTCATGGGGGAGGACATCCCACCTATCAAATCCATGATCCCGGATTCAATCCTTTTTGGAACCTTTTCCAAGATCGTCTCCCCTGGTATGAGGATGGGATGGATTGTGGCCCCTCCCGAGGTTATGGAAAAACTGGTAACTGCCAAACAGGCCTCTGATCTCCATTCCAATTACTTCACCCAGAGGGTGGTCTACCAGTACCTCCAGGATAACAACGTGGACAACCATATTCAAAATATAAGGAAACTCTACAAGTCCCAGAGGGACCAGATGGTCCAATCCATCAGAGAATACCTGCCGGAGGGTGTTAAACACACAGCCCCTGAAGGTGGGATGTTTTTATGGGTCACCCTTCCGGAAGGAATGTCTTCCATGGATTTATTTAAACTGGCAATTAAAGAGAAAGTTGCCTTTGTACCAGGGGAAACATTCTACACTGAAAACCCTGAAACTAATACCATGAGACTGAATTTCTCCAACTGCTGTGAGGAAGAGATCATAGAGGGTATGAAGAGACTGGGAACTGCCATCCAGAAGATGGAAGACCTTTGATTTAGACATCATGATGATTTAACTCGTAATGCAAATTTAAAGATTACTAAAGATTTCAACAGGTAAAGCAAATTTAAAGGTTACTGAAGATTTAGCATAGGGTAATCAGAGGTTATTAAATGAAAATCAAATATGTATGTCCATTAATTGCAGTGGAAGACATTCAAAAATCCCGAAAATTCTATGAAGATGTTTTAAAGCAGGAAGTGGAAATGGACCACGGGGCTAACGTTGCCTTTAAGTGCGGTTTTGCCATACACGACGCTGCACACTATCAAGGGCTTTTAGGGGAGTCATACCCCATAGATATCCGGGTTAAAAAGAATTTTTTAGAACTTTACTTTGAATCCGAGGATTTGAACCGTCTTCAGGAAAAATTAGATTCAATTAACACTAAATTTCTCCACCGGATACAGGAACAGCCCTGGGGGCAGAGGGTTATGCGTTTTTATGACCCTGATGGTTACATAATTGAGGTGGGTGAACCCCTGGAATTCGTGGTGAGAAGATTCGCCCAACAGGGCTTCTCACTAAAAGAGATATCTCAAAAGTCTTCTTTGCCCCTTGAATTTGTGGAAACAGTTCTGGATCAAAAATAAGTGCTTATAATCCCTGACAGTAAATAAAGATCAAAAACAGTGATGAAAACTACCAGAATCAGGATATTCCAATTTACAAGTTTGGTTGCCCTTTCTCTTTTAGCTGTGCGACTGATGAGAAGGTACAAACCCACCATTGTGAGGAACAATGACATCAAAGCCATTAACTGGAAGTTGATCCCCGGGAAGATGCCTGAAAGAGACAGGAGCATGAGGGACAGAGTTCCCATCACCCCTACCAAACCAATAGATATGAACCCTATTTTCCGCCCTTTTTTCACTATAAAAGTGTTTTTATGGCCTTTTTTATCACCCTCCATATCAGGGATTTCAACGCTTAAGATAAAGCTAGTCATGAAAATGACGAATGGTAACGTGAACAGCACTATTTTCAAATCCAGATATCCACAAATCGCCACGTAACCAGCTGCGGGTAAGATAAATCCACTCAGAGCAGTTGCAACCTCACCTAACCCCCTGTAAGATAGTTTTAATGGGGGTGCTGAGTAGTACCACGCAATGAAATTCCCAAAAAGGACGATTAAAAGAAATGTTAAGGATGAATAAATAAAAGAGAAGATTACGGCCAGAGATAAGGATAAAATGATTAATAGGATTCCAAACTTTTTTGCCAGCGGCCGGAGCTCCGGGTTTCGAACCAGAACACCACTTCCCCCTGCAAAAAGGGTGGGCTGGTTGTAGTGATCCACCTCAAAATCCCAGTAATCATTGCTGTAGGAAACAGATAGATGGGCTAATAGTAAAACTGCATATCCTCCTAAAAATCTATCCCATAAAAAAGGCATGTTAAAAGTAACTGCCAGTAGTGCACCATTGGTGAAACATAGGAAACCAAATAAAAGAAATGGTAAACGTCCTAGTTTAAGGATTAAACCTATTTTATTTAGCCAGATTACCCTTACCCCCACACCTAAGTGGTTTAAAATTAATTCTATATTTATAATTGTACTTGGATATTCTTATTCTTTCCCATGAACAATTCATTAATAATTCCAATTCTTGTTAAAGCTAGTAAAAGAAAATCCAATAATTGGCCTTTATATTGGCGGTGGGCCTGTTAATAAATTCATTCTAATAGAACAGTCCCTTAAAATTAGTTTTATTTATGATATACCAGCACTTTATCAATATGGTGGCCATCCATATCCACCACTTCAAAATTAAGGTTCTCGGACTGGAATGATTCTCCAGTCTCCGGTATTTTACCTAGATAATTCAGTATAAAACCGGCCAGAGTCTGGTAAACACCCTTTTCTTCATCAGATAATGCTTTGATTTGGAGTATATCCTTAAATTCATCAATGGATATGGCCCCATCAATTAACCAGCTCCCGTCCGGTCTTTGAACTGCTTTGGGTTCATCTGGTTCGTCCATGGCTGGAATTTCACCCACAATTGATTCCAGAATGTCGTTAAGAGTGATTAATCCTTCAATACTTCCATACTCATCCACAACAATGGCCATGTGCACATTGTCCTGAGATTCCTTAAACAGGTTGAGGATGTCCAGAACATCAGAACTTTCCGGGACTATTATGGGACTTTTAAGGTACTCTTTAAGGGTGTTCCCATTTTCTATTTCCACCTCAAAAAGATCCTTTAACTGTATTACACCTAAAAAGTTGTCCAGGGAATTTTTTCCCACTGGAAACATGGCTCTTTTACTTCCGGTTATTTTTGCTTTAATGTTTTCCACGGAATCATCCACATCAAGCCAGGTTATCCCGGTTTTGGGTGTCATAAGTGAACTGGCCCTTCTATCATCCAGGAGGAATACTCGTTTTATTATGTCTTCCTCGGTTTTCTCAAATTCCCCAGTTTGGGTACCTTCTTCTATCAGGAGTTTGATTTCTTCTTCTGAAACGTTTTCTTCCTGGGCTTCCTTCACCTGGAGGATCTTGAGAACTGCTTCCATGGATAAACTGAGTAAAGCAACCAGTGGTGATGCGATTTTTGATAGGTACTTCATTGGCTTGGCAATTTTCACCGCAATTTGTTCCGGGTTGTTCAGGGCGATTCTCTTGGGAACCAGCTCCCCCACTATCAAGGAGAGGTAGGTGATAATCAGAACCACTATTAAGAATCCTAAGGCTTCACTGTAGGGTTGTAAAAGTGGAATGCCTGCCAGGCTACGGGATATATTTTCGGCAAGTGTTGCACCACCAAAAGCACCGGCTAAAATACCGATGAGGGTTATTCCGATTTGTATGGTGGATAAAAATTGGTTTGGTGATTCTGCAAGTTCGATGGCTGTGTCAGCATTTTTGTTACCGGCTTGACTCATCTTTTGCAGTTTTATCCTTCGGGATGTGATTATGGCAATCTCAGAAAGGGCAAAAACACCGTTTAAGATTACTAAAATTAGAATAATTAGAATTTCTAGATATATTAAATCCATTGCCCATCCCAGCGTGTGCATCTATATTTCAGATATGTCATCAGTAGAGTTATTTTTATATTACTTTAAGATTTATATGAATATAAAGGGTTAAATAAGTATAAAAGCGCAGGGGACGGGATTTGAACCCGCGAGATCCAAAGGATCATGGGATTAGCAGTCCCACGCCGTACCAGGCTGGGCCACCCCTGCAAATGAATATAAAAAAGTGGTAAATAAAACATTGTCAACCCTACTATTTAAATATAGGGAATTTTTTTAAAAGGGATTTTTCATTATCTATTGGTGATGTTTTATAAATGTTTTTAACATCGGGGATCATACCGGAATTAATGGTTTAAGTTATATTTTTTTATTCACCATGTTTAACGATTGATTGGTTTTATAAGTTTAAGTGGGCGTGTTCAAGGGTGGACAGCCATCCTGGATGCTGGTGATCCAAAATCCCAACTCCGCCCCGTTACTCCACAAGCATCAGCTGTCTAAGGTAGAGCTGCTTCTTTCCAGACCTGACCCGTTCCCTTGGTTAAGACAGTTTACTCCAGCCCTCCAGCTAAAGTTCTGCCACCACTAATCCTGCGGGACGAGGTTTCTACGTTGAAATCCTGGGCCAACACCCATTCAAACTGCCGCCCCTTGAACTTCGACTGCACCATATAGGGGATGTGCGCTTACAGAGGACCCCTGACCCTCCAGTCTAGCCCAGTTAATTTAGATTTGTTTTAGTATTTTAAGCTTGTGATCTGTGATGTGGTAAAACAACATGAAAAAATAGTTAAGAATATAATTCTAGCTGGGTTAATTAATATTTTATGTTTCTGTAATCATAAATTATATCCATGGACTGGTTGTTGATAATAGGCATAATCATCAGCTCTTATATGGCCTTTAACATAGCTGCTAATGATGTGAGTAATTCCATGGGCACCTGTGTAGGGAGTGGTTCCCTTAATATGAAAAAATCACTTATTGTAGGGGCTATTTTCATGTTCATAGGGGCTCTTTTTTTAGGTGAGAATGTAGCCCGCACCATA
>JADFDH010000014.1 GCA_018263005.1 Methanobacterium sp. | reverse complement strand
CCCAAAATCAGGTCCAGAAATTATCGAGTGTGGAAGACACCACTAAAACCATTCTGGATATCTGGAATAACTACAGAATTGACATATTCATGGTCACCCATCAAAGGGGACGTTACAAGGACCTGGAAACCATGAAGGAAATCCTGGACCGTATCTTTAAATACACCAGGATGGAGTTTGATTTAACCATAGTAGACAACGACAGCGACCCGGAGTCTAAAGATTTCCTCCAAGAATATGCCCAATCACACCCCAACATACGTTTGATATTCCTTAAGGAAAACATGTTCTGCGGCCCGGCATCCAACGTTGCCCTGGAGGCCATGGATAATGAATTTGCCATCTATCTCTGCAGCAATGAAGCCTTCGTTTTAAAACAGGGCTGGGAATTAAAGGCAGTAGAGTATATGAGAAACCATGAAGATGTGGCTATAGCCGGTGATCTGGCGTATTCCCCCAGTTATTATAATGGTGCAACCTACCAAGCCCAGGAATTCTTTGATAACTTCAGGAACAGGGACTATATCACTGGTAAGGATAATATCAAGTTTAAACATGTTCAGGGCGGTATCTATATCCTGAGAAGAGATGCCTATCTTAAAAGTGGTGGTTTCAACCCCCTGCTTCCCCAGGACCATATGGACGTTGAATACAGTTACTACCTCCAGAGTGAAGGCTGGAAACTGGGTGAAATTCCAGGGTGGATATCCCAATCCGTGAAAACCCTACCAAAATTCAGCACCCATCTGGATGAAAACACAGCAGCTGCTCATCCACTCACGCTTGAAAATGCAAAAGACTTGGAAATCACAGCTTTGGAGAACTGTAATATCTGTAATAGTAAATTAGTAGATGATATTTGTAGCGGATGTAAGTCAGACAGTTCCCAGAGGGCCATATACAGGATCATTGGAGAAACTGATAAATCTTATCGTTCACTTAAATGTACCCTTCTATTAAAGGATAACAGTGTGTATGGGGTGTTTCGGAAGATGTTCTCACTAACCAGGCATTCCACAAAACCGGTTACTGAAGACTTGGAAGGTGTGCTGGGAAATTTGGAGAACACCGATGTTTTAATTGTAAACACTGGGTTGGACCATTCAAATTATGGGAAAATCCTTGAAGTTATGATGGAAAGGTTAAATGGAGATGACCTCTTAGTACTGGAACTGGGTTATGACCAGTTGTTGAATGATAAATTGAAGAACTCTTTAAATGATGATGACAAATTAAAAGTAGGGATCAAAGAATTTACCTCTCATAAATTGTCCAATGATGAATTCATCCTGGTTAGTAAGGTTAAATAATCTTTGTTTGATTAAGTCCTCCTGGTTCAATTAGGGGGCATAAAAATCGGTGCCATGGATACATTTTTTAAGTAGAGTTTATATAGGTTGAGTCGGATATTAATTTAACTACATTCAAATCGGAATTATTAAAACTCCCCATTAGATTTATGTTATTTTATTCAGTGATACTATGGTAGTTGAAGGTATAAAAGTTCACAGATTCATTGCTAACTTTTTGAAATACAGATACCTGCTCATCGAGCTGGTGAAGAAAAATATAAAGATAAAGTATCGTAGATCTGTGCTGGGAATATTTTGGAGTTTAATGGAGCCTCTACTCTTCATGATTGTTTTAACCATCATATTTTCGACCCTATTTAAAAGTGACATAGCTAATTATCCAATTTATCTTTTAACGGGACGGTTAGCATTTACTTTCTTTTCAGATGGGAGTTCGCAGTCCATGGACTCCATCCTCATCAATAGGGGTACAATCAAGAAATTATATGTACCAAAATACATCTTCACTTTAAGTGTGGTACTGAGTAGTCTGGTGACCTACCTTTTATCCCTCATAGTCTTATTCGCGGTGATGATAGCCACCCAAACACCATTCACCACCTTCATGTTTCTGGCTGTGGTACCCACCATACTGTTACTGATATTCACCATAGGTGTCGGTCTCATACTGGCCACCTACACCGTATTCTTCAGAGACATAAAACATCTCTACGGAGTTTTCCTGACCCTCCTACTTTATGCCAGTGCAATTTTCTTCCCTGCAGATATCATACCAGCCAAATTCCAGATCCTCCTCCAGATAAACCCATTATTTGTTTATATAGAGATGTTAAGGGATGCATTTTTATATGCAACCTGGTTCGATCCAATTCAACTAATTTATGGAACTATTGTAGCTATAGTGTCCCTAATCATAGGTATAATTGTTTTATATAAAAATCAGGACAGATTCATATTGTATATTTAAAATAAAAGCAAATCAAACTTAGAAAAATACAAAGTAAAAATAAAATTTATAAAAAAAACGTTCAGGAGTATCACACTTTGAAACCTTATCGGGACTTATTATTTATATTGATATTGGCCATTGCATCGCTAATCTGGTCGTTGATGATCCCCGATTTAAACATCTATCCCCTTAACCTACCACCCCTGGCGCTTTTCGTGCTGTTTTTACCAGGATATGCCCTGTTAGCTGCTTTAAAACCACCGATATACCGGAATAACCTTTGTATAAGGGCAGTTTATTCCGTTAATTTAAGTATCCTCATTACCATTCTATTAATAATATTATCTATACCTCTTAATTCAAATGACATCCCCTTAAGAATCCTTTTATTTTCGGTGACTATCATCTTCACCCCCATCGCCTTTATAAGAAGGAATCTGGTGGAAACTGAAACAGAACCATCAACCACCCCGGTAAAAGAATCTGATATAGTTACCTTCCCTGAGTCCATGGAAGGCATAGTTATACGGGTGGAAAATGTGGGTATGGAGTTTAATTTAAGCCAGGAAAAGGTGGATAATATAAAGGAGTACTTCATCAAATTGGTCAAGGGAGAACTTCTCTATCAGGAATTCTGGGCACTTAAAAACGTGTCTTTTCAGGTTAAAAAAGGAGAGAAATTAGGTATAATCGGATTAAACGGCGCTGGTAAAAGCACATTACTTAAACTAATTTCAGGGGTTATGAAGCCAACTGAAGGAAAAATCAAAGTAAACGGCGGTGTGGTGCCCCTATTAGAGCTCGGGGGCGGATTTGACTCAAACTACACAGGTAGAGAGAATATTTTTCTTCGAGGAGCCCTCCTAGGTTATTCAAAAAGCTTTATGGAAAGGAAATTCGATGAAATAGTGGAATTTGCAGAATTAGAGGAATTCATCGACGTACCCCTTAAAAATTATTCATCAGGGATGATTTCTCGTCTGGGATTTTCCCTTTCCACCATGGTACTGCCTGAAATACTCATCCTAGATGAAGTATTTTCTACAGGGGATATAAAATTCCAAAAAAAGAGTGAAGAACGAATGAATTCACTTCTTAGCAAAGACACCACAGTTTTACTGGTGTCCCATTCCATGGCCCAGGTTAAAAAATTATGCACCCATGCAATATGGCTGGATAAAGGTAGAATGGTCATGGAGGGTCCAGTTGATGAAGTAATCGCTGAATATGAGAAGAGTATCAGAAAATAATAGTTAGAGGAGCTTAAAATAGGATGAAGGATTTAAGCATCATCATTCCCAATTTCAATGGAAAACTTTTTTTAAAGGAGTGTCTCGAATCATTACTGTATCAAAAGACCTCCTTCGATGTGATCATAGTCGATAACGGATCCACCGATGGAAGCTCAGAGTTCGTTAAAGAGAATTACCCCCATTATGCCTTGATAGAAAACCAGACAAATCTGGGGTTTTCTAATGCGGTAAATCAGGGAATAAAAGCTTCTCAAGCGGAATACGTTTTTTTGCTTAACAACGATACTAAATTGGAATCTGACTGCATACCTAATCTCCTGAAGTGCATCAGTAAAGATGATGATATCTTCGCTGTCTCATCAAAGATGGTCCGGTTTGATGATCCCGGTATACTGGATGATGCTGGGGATGAATACACCATCCTGGGCTGGACCAAAAAAAGGGGTGACGGTAAATCCTCCCATCTGTATAAAGATGAAGGAGAAATTTTCAGTGCCTGTGCCGGGGCAGCGCTCTACAGGAAAAGCATATTTCAGGATATAGGCTATTTTGATGAAGCCTTTTTCGCATATATGGAGGACGTGGACATCAGTTACCGGGCGAGGATCCAAGGATACCGATGCGTTTATTGTCCACAGGCCATCGTTTATCACCGGACCAGCGCAACCAGCGGTAGCAGATACAATGAATTTAAAATCAGGTTGGCAGCCCGTAACAACGTTTACGTTCCCTACAAAAATATGCCCCTCCCCCAGTACGCTCTTAACTTTCTCTTTCTCCTGGTGGGTTATGCCATTAAATACATCTTCTTCGCCAGAAAAGGACAGGGTAAATTTTATTTAGAGGGTTTAAAGGAAGGCTTTAATTCTTTAGACCGAGTAAATAAGATAGAATATCAGAATGGAAATTTAAAAAATTATTTAAAGATAGAATGGTCTTTGATAAAAAATACCTTCAAGTTTCTGACTATATAATAATATGAGTCAAACAATTCCCCTATAAAATAACGGTGTTCTCTTCAACTACCGGGATTTCAGCCACGTTTAAAGGTATTTTAAGGGATTTATAGACGTTATCATTATCTGGTAGCTTGTACAGATTAAATTCCATATCCCGGGTTCCAGGTGTACCCACGGTGAAGCTTAAGGGGATGTTCTTCCTCTCCTCGTTTTTCAGGGTTACAGTTTCATCCATCAGCACGTTCCCCCCGGATGTGACCAGTAGCCTGTAGTCCGTCCTTTTATTTTCCTGATTTATGATGGAAATGGTTAGGTTATCACTCTCCCCAGAGGTCAGGTTAATGGGGTTAACTGGGTTTCCATCGGCGCCCAGTACATAAAAGTCAGTGTATGTTTCTTCCAGGGGGTTGGCCGTGATGTAAGTGATGGAAACCATCAACACCAGGGATATAACCAGCACCAGTGAAAGGAGTTTTTCGGTGTTGGATCCACCTAAAAACCATTTTGCCAAGGAAAATAAGGATCCACTGAAATCTATGCTGAAACGATGCTCTTCCCGGGTGAGGGCTCTTCTAAGGAATGTTAATATGAGAAAGATAACAGTCAAACCAGATAGAGCATATAGAATAGGATCTATCACCACACCATAACCGCCATAATTTAGAATCAACCCTACCATGGTGGTTATGGCGATGCTCGATGCAATACTATAAACCACACGTTCAATACTGCTCAAACCATATTTTCTGGGATACACCATGCTTATTAAAGCATATCCCGGTAAGAAGAGAATTAAAATGAATTCGATAATGGTTTGGTAGGCAGGGTTTGCCAGTTGAATACCCACCAAACAAGCTATGTTTACCAGTAACACCAGGAGCAGATCCAGGTAATAAGATCCCTTCTGTACAGGTTTGATTTTCTGTTCCAGTGTGAAGGGCTCTCCTTGGGGTTTTTCAGCATATATTAATTTACCCCCGCACTGGCAGCTTTCGAAGTCGTCGGGAGACTCATCTTCTTCCAGTTTGTAGTATCCCTGACACTCTTTGCACCAGACATATCTTTCTTTTTTCTGAGCTTCAGGAGTTGAATCTTGAGTTTTAAAAGTTGTATCCTGAATTTCAGGAGTTAAATCAGATACAGCCCTTCTCCTTGCCCAGGAGATAAGGACCAGGTCTACGATTAAGACGGTTGATAGAATAAGTGCCAGGGGGATATATATCTCCAGTGGAGATACGTAAACCTCCAGTGGATTTAAATATTTCACCAACTGAGTTAAATAAGTTATTATGGGCGTGTATATCCACAATAAGTATGCAGTTCCCATGAGGATCGCTCCCAGCACAACACTGAATAATATACGCTTCCAAACAGCTATTTTATTAACTAACGGTTTTATACTAACTAGTAAAGAGTAACCCGGTAAAAATAAGAGAAGAAGAGCATATGAAACCATATTTTGTGGGTACTGGTTTAAGCTGGGAATAAACAGGAACATCACCGATAAAAAGGTGAGAATTAGAACGATTTTAAGATCGGTGAAAAAATGTTTGACCATATATATTCCTACCTAATATTTGAAACTACTCATTTTCCTATTTAAAAAATGTATTATAAATGATTTGTGAATTTACAAATCTTTAAGGTTTACTAATCTCAATTATTTGCTTTTTGGTTAATAAATTTTTAAAAAAATTCATTTGTTTCCTATTTTACATCGTTTATATTGCAGAACAAAAAAAGAAAATGTATTAACATAAAAACTAATATAGAAAAAATTATTACCATCATTTATAAGCTGTAAAGTGCTTAATTAAAAATTAGGGGGCATTGAAAATGTTGAACCGTTTTAAGGATTACCTGTTGAATAAAAGTGATCGATATCGTTTCTACAAATCAGAATATACGAGATTACAACAGGAAAAAGATACTTTAAAGGAAAAGATTGAAAAATTAAGTTATGGTCCTCCTCCAGGACATTTTTATTCTCCAATTGTTGACCTTGACTTTTTAAAACAGAGAGAAGATCTGATCTGGCAGCCAAAATTCATTTCAGGCGTTCAATTAAATGAAAAAGAACAGTTAAACTTAATTAAATCATTTACTAAATACTACCCAGAAATGCCCTTTAAATCGGGGAAACGACCAAATTTACGTTATTATTTTAGAAATAATTATTTTGGTAGAGGAGACGGAATACTTCTATATTCAATGATTAGATCACTGAAACCCAATAAAATTATAGAAGTAGGGTCTGGGTTTTCCTCTGCTCTAATGATGGACGTCAATGACCTTTTCTTTGGAAAAGAAATAGATATAAAGTTTATAGAACCATATCCATACAGGTTAAATGAGCTAATGTCTGAAGAAGATAAAAAGAAATATCAATATATACCAACAATTGTCCAGGATACAGATTTAGAACTGTTTAAGCAATTAGAACCTAACGATATACTTTTCATAGATGGTTCTCATGTTGTAAAGACTGGAAGCGATGTTCAACATATATTCTTTAAAATTTTGCCAGAATTAAAAAGCGGAGTTTATATACATTTCCATGATATATTCTATCCTTTTGAATATCCTAAACATTGGATCTTCGATAATCATTGGAGTTGGAATGAGTACTACTTTTTAATGGCATTTTTGATGCATAACACCCAATTTAAAATAGTTTTATCTGCTAATTATTTAGGGCATTACCATAAAAAGGATATTAGAAATATAGGGGTTGACGGGGGAGGTTCTGTATGGATAAAAAAAGATTTGAAGAAGAATTTGACCATATGTTAAACATCGGCGCCTTCCGAATTGAATAATTTATGATAAATCATGAAGATTATCAGGATAAGGGAAAGACAGGTGATTTAATGATCAAATTTCTAAAAGAGCCCATAAAAAAACAGATGAGAAAAACAGGTATGGTAAGAGAGTTAGAAATGGATAAACAGAGACTAACAGAGGAAAAAAGGAGATTAACAGAGGAAAAACAAAAACTAACAGAAGAAAAACAAAAACTAACAGAAATAAAACAAAAACTAACAGAAATAAAACAAAAACTAACAGAAGAAAAACAGAGACTAACAGAGGAAAAACAAAAACTAACAGAAGAAAACGAATACATGAAAAACCAGATAGAAAGCCTAAAAGATGAAAAAGAAACACTTTCAATCGAATTAGATAGAAGCGCTTACAGTCTATCGAAGGATCTTAGGGGAAACAGTGCTGATGAAGGTAAAGCTGCTACTATCAAATATATCTTAGAAAATGTAGGTAAAGGCGACAAAATTCTAGACGTGGGTTTTGGTTCTGGAGTTTACGGTAAATTGCTAAGAGCTTTTTATTACCAAAATATCGACGGTGTAGATGTTTATGATAAAAACATAAAAGAATTAGGACTGGATAAAATTTATGATACTATTTATATTGAAAATATTCTAGATTTTGATCTTGATTACTATGACCTGATTATATTTGGAGATGTTCTCGAACACATCGAGTTAAAATTGGCCAAAAATTTGTTGTCAAAATTAATCAGTGAAAATAAATGTGGAAAAATTATAGTTTCAATTCCATATAAATACGAACAAGATGAGATCTATGGAAATCCATACGAGAAGCACTTACAACCTGAAGTCACCAGTGAATATATGGAAAAACATTATCCTTATCTTAAGTTAATTGATGAATCAACCCTTCCTCTAGGCGGGATTATAGGTGTTTATGTATGGGAAAAAGAAACCTCACCATGAATGTTTATCAAATTTTCGTTATTTAAATCAATAAGCATTTTTATTAACGAATCCCCTAATGAAGGTCAGGAAAAATATTTTAATATCCAGTAAAACAGTCCAGTTCTCCACGTAGTAGATATCATGCTCTATCCTTTTTTCGATGGAAGTGTTACCTCTCCATCCATTGACCTGAGCCCATCCTGTCATACCGGGACGTACATAATGTTTGATCATGTATTTTGGTATTTGCTCTCTGAACATCTCCACAAACACCGGACGTTCTGGTCTAGGGCCAATTAAACTCATATCACCTTTGAGTATGTTGAAAAATTGTGGAAATTCATCGATACTTGTTTTCCTGATGAAAGAACCAATTCTGGTCTTACGGGGATCGTCTTTAGTGGTCCATTTTGGTGATGTTTCATTTTCATCCCAGGGCCTCATACTTCTGAATTTGTATATTTTGAATTTTTTACGGTTCAAACCCACCCTTTCTTGCTCGTAGATTATGGATCCTGGGGAGCTGAGTTTTATTAGCATAGCTGTTACAATTATTATTGGTGATAGGATGATAATAGCCAGTGCGGCTGCGATACAATCGAATATCCTCTTTAAAAATTTTTTGTAAACATTATCCAGTGGCACGTACCTGACATCTATTATGGGGATATCATCCAGCATATCGATATTTGGCCTGGCTGGGAAATATCTGGAGAACTCTGGTATAATCACCGCTTTCACCCCATGCTTCTCGCATAGGTCTACAATTTCCATGATATTATAGTCCTGTGGAGACAGGGTTATCACCACCCTATCCAAGGGATTGATCAAAACCATATGCTCCAAATCCTTTATCTTACCTATGACCTCTGAATTTAATATTTTATATCCCTTTTCCAGTTTGTCATCGAGAAATCCGATGATATGGTAACCTATATATTGATTTTCCTCTATTCTACGGGCGAATTTATGTCCAAGCTCATCCGCCCCAACTACTAGGACATGTTTGAGGTTGTAACCTTTGCTGCGAATTAGTCGCAGCGAATTCCTTACAGCCATTCTTTCAACAACAGTAAACATTGTGGTGAAGATGGCAAAGGCCGCCAGAACATACCTGGAATAATCATCTGCACTGATCAAATATAAGAGTGCAGTAAGAATTATCAGTCCGGTGAAATTTGCTTTGATTATATCTCCAATTTCGGATATAAGTGTACTGGTTCTTTGGGGCCTGTATAAAGCGAAAATATAGTAGAGCACCAGGTAAAGGGGTATGATCACCAGCAGCGGTATCATGTATTCGGTAAATCCCCAACCACTTTCACCAATATCACCAAATACAGTAGTTCTAAAACGGAGATACCAAGCTAAAATCAACGATATTATAATTACCGCGCTATCTGCGACGATTAATATGAAGTTGAAGTATTTCTGATTCTCCCTAATCATTTGCCTAACCCTGTAAGTGTTAAAGTTATTATTAATTTAGAATTAAAGTCTATTACTATCTTATTTGATATATGGATATTTATAGTTTTATTTATACCATGATTTAATTTTTGTTGTTAAAAACTTTCAGATTTATAGATCATAGAACTTGCAGGACCATAATAGGTGATTAAAGGTATGTGATTAATAATCGATCAAATAAAGAAACAAATCAAACTAAATTATGATACGTTACATCTCTACGAAACCATTAATATCAGACTTATAGTAGTCGTCATGGAAAACTTAACATGAAATAATATCTGACAGTTATAAAAAAGGATGTAGAACTGTCAATTCTTAAAATAAGAATATCAGGACAGTATTCGAAAAAACTGTTAATGCTAAATTTTTAATGTCGCACACTATATTATAAAAAACTGTCCCTTTGATTATTTATTTAAGTCATTACTTGATCATTTCACATCCACATATATTAAATCAAAAAAGAAATAAAAAGGTCCATTCACAAGTTAATCAAAGGTTCATAAATTGAAATCATATATTAACTGAACAGTTTCATTAACTGAACAGTTTCAGTTTAATTCAGATACAGGCTAAAATCAAAGATATTACGATTACAGAACATCTGCGAGTATCAGTATGAAGTTTTTAAGTATTTTGGTTTTCTCTTATCATTTGACTTAACCTTCATGAGTGTTGATGAGATTATTAATGGATAGGGTTTATTTATATTAAAAACAATATAACATATAGTTTGTTTGTACACAACAACATTTATAATAAGAGCAATCCTTGGAGCGATATATTCCTGTTGGATTGAATCTTAAAAGATTAAAGTCATAAATATCGTTAAATAATCTGTTTATCCTTTCGGGAACTAACCAATATTTATAAATATAGACAGGATATAAGAGGGTAACAATTGCATCATAGAAACTGAAATTTGGACAGTGAATTTCCAGTTGGGGGAATATACATAAAGAACCGAAAACACAGTAACTACGGATATCAAAACGGTAAATGGAATAAGAATGAAATTAGCCATCGATCTCTTTTTTGTTATAACCTCATTTTAAAACATTTGCCCAAATGGCTAAAAAAAGAAATTTCTCATGAAAACTTGAGTATATGTGACTGGGGCTGTGGACAGGGCGAAGGTGTTAATTTACTCAGCAGATATTTTAAAGACTGTGAAGTTACAGGAATAGATCATTCCGATTATGCCATAGATGAAGCACGGAAAAAATATCCTAATCTCCCATTTACATGCACGGATATAACTGAATTTAAAGAACATCATGATGTTATATTATCATCCCAATCTTTGGAACATTTTGAATGTCCACATAAAATATTAAGAAACCTCATAAAATTGGCCAATAAGTATCTAATATTGATGGTTCCCTTAAAGAGAGAAGAACTAGGTGAAGACCGATTTTTCTTCGATTACGATTTTTTCCCAATAAATATAGAAGATCATCAATTAATCCATTTTAAGGAAATAGATAAAATTTTCATGGAAGATGAAAATTATTGGACCCAAGAACAAATCCTGGTTGTCTTTGCTAACAAAAATAACGTGGATATGGAAAAATTATCCTTAGAGGAACTTAACGACCATTACTTTACTGAGCTGAAATTAGCTGAGAAAAATTTTGAAGCAGATTTATTAATTGAAAAAATTAAAAACAACGAACTTAGAAAACAAAACGAAAAACTATCACATCAATACCAATCTGAGAAAGCCAAATGGGAAGAATTAATAAAAAGTAACGCAACCCTTAGATCACAACTAAATAATGAAAGAATTAAAGTTGGAGAACTTAAAAAACAAAATGAGCAATTTTTATCTCAGTACATATCACAAAAAACAATACAAGAAAATCTTGTCAGGACTAATCAATATTTGAAAGATCTAATAAACGCATACAAGAAACGGAACATAGTTAGACTCGCCGATAAATTGATATTAACTTATCGTAACTTTAAATCACGATTTACAAGAAATTCTGATCTACCTACCACAGAACCTGAACTTAATCCCGAAGTAAAACCCGAACATGAGATAAAACCAGAAATTTTACACAAGAAACATGAACCAAAAAAACTAAAAGACATTAAAGTAGCTGTTATAATGGATGAATTCAGCTACAATAGTTTTAAATATGAATTTAAAGCAATCCCCCTTGAACCTTCCAACTGGCGTCAAAGATTAGATCAAGAAAAACCAGATATCTTTCTATGTGAATCTGCATGGAATTGGAAGGGAAAAATTTATACAAATGTAAATTCTGAGACAGAAGATAGGGGTGATTTACTTGATATACTTAAATACTGTAAAGAAAAAGGTATAACTACTATTTTTTGGAATAAAGAAGATCCTACCCATTTTGATGACGAACTTTACAATTTTGTAGACACAGCTTTAAAATTTGATCATATTTTTACAACAACCGAAGAATGTGTACAAAAATATAGAGATGATTATGGTCATCCAAGTGTCCATGTTTTAATGTTTGGAGCGCAGCCAAAGTTATTCAATCCAATTGAAGATAGAAAGAGATCTGACGATATTGTTTTTGCAGGCAGCTGGTATAATGAACATGAGAAAAGATGTAATGAAATGATAGATATCTTTGATAAAGTCTTAGATAGTGGATATACTTTAAAGATATATGATAGGGCTTATTATACTGCCAGAGATGATAAGAAATTTGCATTTCCAAAAGAATATAGCAAATTTACGAATCCACCATTGCCTTTTAATCAAGTTAACAAGATATATAAAGAAAGTAAATATTCTTTAAATATCAACACGGCGGTTGATTCAAATACAATGTTTGCTAGACGCGTATTTGAATTGATGCTATGTAATACTTTGGTATTATCAAATTATTCTAAAGGAATGACCAATTTGTTTGGTGATAATGTAATTATCGTGGGGAATGATAAAGAACTTGATTTATCCGATTCAGAAGAAAAACGTATCAACAATTTATATTCTGTCTTAAAAAACCATACTTACCACAATCGTTTTAAGCATATATTAAACAGTATCAACTTCGAATATTTAGATGACGATAATTCTATTACCCTCTATTACGTTGTAAATGAACAATCCGATATCGAAGAAGTTTTGGAACACTATGCAGCAGTTGAGTATGATTCAAAAAAATTAGTACTACTTCTATCTGATCAAATACCCCATCACAAAATTAAGAATATCTATATGGAATACTCAAATAATGAAGTATCAGTATACTCTCTAAATTATCTCCTAAATCAAGGAGGAACTATATCTAACCATACACCTTATTTTGTATTTGCTAACCTTAAATTAATTCCAGACTTTGTAGAGAAAGGGCTTTTACACTATTCTTACATCGACAAGAAGGTGGGAATTGCCTGGGGAGATAAATTCAGATTAAAAAAGGCGGAAAATGTAGAAAATGTATTGTTTTCCCATGAAAATTTCATGAGGGTATTTAATAAAGCATTTAAAGGCACTTCTATTGAATTTCCAGTTTACTCCATTCAAATTTCAGCTAAAGAAAAATTAGAATCAAAATCAACTCCTGTGTTAACAAATCCTGCTAAAAACCTAATTATAGCATATGTTTTTCCACCAAACGCTGATTCAAGTGGTAACTGCATGGCTAAACGAGTTAGAAAACATGGCCAAGTCGTAGATGTTATACAAAATGATATGAGTGATATTCGAAATGTAGATGAACATCTCAATATTTTAACGGAAGGATTAGTCGAAGATAAAATAGTAATTGATTCCGGTTCTACCTTTGAAAATTGGGATCTGATCTGTGATTTTTGTAGTAAGGGGTTGAAAAAATTAGAGGAAAATGTTGAAAAAAAGGGAGAATATGAAGAAATTTACAGTATGGTTTTCCTTCCCGCGTCCCATTTTTTGGCATTTGAAGCCAAAATTAAATATCCAAATACCAAGTGGATTGCAGAATTTTCAGATCCAGTGTTATATGATGAGAAAGGAGTGCTTAGGTATTCAAAAATAAATGATCCAGAATTCATAAATAAGGTGAACACCCTATTATCAGAACATAACCTTCCAGAATACCATGATGACAACTTACTCCTTCTATGCGAATATTTACCGTACGCCTTTGCAGATGAAATCGTATTTACCAATGAAAATCAAAAAACCCATATGATGGATTATTTCCCTATTCTTGGGATATCAGAAATCGTAGAGAAAAAGGCTAAAGTTAGAGATCATATCACTTTAAGTAAAGAATTCTATTATTTATTTGAAAGTGATTATCTGGTAGATGATAATTACGTAAACATCGCATATTTTGGTAGGGATTATGAAACACGAAATTTAAATGACATTTTTTATGCTCTAGATGAAATAGATGATGAATACAAGAATAGATGTAAAATACACATTTTCACCTATAACGTTAGACAATTCAGAAAATCAATTGAACACCTTCCAATAGCAGATTATCTGGAAATTAATCCCTATATCCGCTTTTTAGAATTTTTAAACTTAACCACAAAATTCGACTGTTTAATTGTAAACGATGCCCAGAAAAAGGGGAGAATAAATCCCTTTTTACCGTCTAAATTAAGTGATTATATGGGAAGTGGAACAGATATATGGGGATTATATGAAGAAAACAGTACATTAAGTAAAATTGATCTCAGATATAAATCAATTATTGGTGATATAGAATCTTCAAAACAAATACTTAAACAGATAATAGAAGACCATTCTTAGAATTGATTTTTAAAATATCTATAAAACTACAAAATTCATTGCAGGGAAAAAGATAAGCTGTGTATTATTACAATATTAAAAAAAATCAGTTAGTGTGAATTAACATGAAAGATATTTCCGTGATTATAACAACATATAATGCTCAGGAAACTATTAAAAAAGCAATATTGTCTGTTCTAAAGCCTATCGATCAATCAAAAGTTGAAATAATTGTTGTTGATGACTTTTCTAATGATGATACTGTAACAGTTGTTGAAAATATCGCTCGTGAACATGAAAATATAGAAATAATAAGACTCAAAGAAAACAGTGGAAGCCCATCGAAACCCAGAAATATTGGTATTAAAGCAGCTAATGGAAAATATATCGCATTTTTAGATGATGATGATGAATTAAACTATGATAATTTGTTAAATATGGTAAATTACGCTAATACTCATAACCTTGACTGTATAAAGGGCTACCTTAAGGTAGTTAAAGGTAATAAAATAGTAGATATGAATAAAATTGAATGTGACAATGGTGATAGCCTCGACGTGATGGAAAGTATAATATCCAAACAAAGTACCACCTCGGACATCATCATCAAAAGAGATTTCATAATCAAAAATGATATTCGTTACAATGAAAATTATAAAATAGGTGAAGACACCCTTTTTTACGCTGATTTATTCAAATGTAACCCTAAAATTGAATATTATAACTCTTTTATTTGGTATCATTACAAAAGAGACAATATTAAAAATCTTTCTTCCACCCAAAGTTATCAGGATAAAGAGTTGAATGACCATATAAGTGTTTGGGAACTTACAGAAAAGAAGCTGAGAAAAATTGGTATCAGTTACTATGAATTAAGACTTTCCACTGCAGTTAAAAATACTCTCAATTTTATTATTTTATATTCAAATGGTAATATATCCAAGCAAAGCTTCAATAGACTAAGTAATTTTCTTAATGAAAACATAGCATACCTCCAAAACAAGATAACACTCCACGAAAGATTTAAATCAGTTTATAATTCTATCTTAGAAGATGATTATGAAAAATTTCTGAAGTCATCAAAAAAAAGACTTCTGGTGGCGGGTGCCGATCTAAAATTTATTAAACCAGCGTTAAAATATCTGGAAGATGATTATAATATTAAAATTGATAAATGGATAGACAATCATTCTCATGATGAGAATAAAAGCAACAAACTATTGAACTGGGCGGATTTTATATTCTGTGAATGGCTTTTAAACAACGCAGTGTGGTATTCCAAAAGAAAACTAAGTCATCAAAAACTTATTATAAGAGCTCATAAAGCTGAATTAAGTGCAAATTACGGGTACCAAGTAAATTATAATAATGTAGATCGTGTAATTGCGGTAAGCTATTATTATCTCGAATTATTTGCAATTACCTTTGGAATTCCCCGGGAGAAAATGACACTATTGAACAATTATATTGAAACAGATATCTATTCTAGGACAAAAACAGAGGACTTCAAAAGTAATCTAGCCATCGTAGGATATGTACCTAAATGGAAAGGATTGCTTAAAGGTCTCCATATTCTCAAAATTTTGAAGGAACACAACCAGAAATTTAAACTTCATCTATTTGGTAAAAATTACAGAGACGTTGATTGGATATGGAACAAACTTGAAGAAAGAACATATTTTGGAAAATGCGAAAAGTTCATAAAAGATCATAACCTCGAAGATTCTGTGATTGTCCATGGGTGGACAGAACGTTCAGAAATATTTTCTAATATAGGGTACGTTCTTTCAGTTAGTGATATTGAGAGTTTCCATCTTGCCCCAGCAGAAGGACTTTGTGATGGTACATTAGCACTTTTACTCGATTGGGACGGGGTTGAATATGTGTACCCCAATGAAATAATATTCGACAATATCTATGGTATGAAAGATATGATACTATCCACATATTACGATGAAGATAAATATAACAAACTCCTCAAGGAAATGAGTGATTACGCCATAGAAGAATTTAACGTTGAGAAATTTATAAATGAACTGAAAACAATTTTACACAGGATTTCCTTATCATAATAAACAGGGCTTATATAATTTTCAATAAAATTTAAGGGAAATTTTCATAGAATCAATTCCTTTTCTTGGATTACTTCAATTTGCGAATCGCGAAACTTCTTTCCACCAATTCAGAGGTAATATATATGATTTCCCAATCATATTTCCTGCAAAATTCGTAAACTGCATTTATCACGCCATATTTAACATTATCAATCCAGTTACCCATGGAAAAATCATGTCCTGCAATTATACCTCCCTCTTTAACTTTTTTACGACATATTGCTAACTCCTGAGCAGTTATGTTATAGTTATGAGATGTATCAATATACACCCAATCGAAATAATGATCCTCAAATTCAGATAATACGTCTGTTGATAAACCTTTATTTAAAATAACTTGTTTTAATTCTATTTCCCTTGAAAATTTTTGTTTAACTAGACTTTCAAGTGAGTCATTATATCGTTCGGAATGCCAAGCATCGATTAAGTGCAGCTTTTTTGGCCTATTTTTTTGCAGAATCATCTGTGAAAAATCTCCATATGCAACACCTATCTCTGCACATACGCCCTCTTTAGTTAAATTTTCCAATAGATCTTCCCGATTAAGCAAAAATTTAGTATTATTTATGTTTTCTTGTTTTAATGGTATGTCTGGCATTTGGTTAACAGTTTTTTCCCTAATTAGGTGTTCTTTTTCTTGGAACTCTTTGCATAATATTTCATACAACACATTAGGATCTTCTTTAGGATGTTCATTTATAAAATTGTTCAGGACTTCTTGATTTTTATAGTAATCAGATATAAATCTTTGATATTTCTCAAAGTTTTCTAAATAAAGATTAAAAGCTCTATTAGCCTTTCTTATAAAATTCAATGGATTTTTCATTTTTCTCATCTCAAGATCAGACTAATATTATAATATCAGAATGTTCCATAATGTTTATGAGATCGTTTAATAAGCTCCATCCCAATATAATCTAAAGAAACTAATAATAAACATTATCAAATCCTATTTACCTTCCAATTCCCCGGAAGATTATTCCACTGTCTTTGAAATCTTCTGGATCTAATATGGGCCTGGTGCAGATTAAGATGGGGCTCTTCACCATCTCCGGCTTTATATCCTTATATTCATCGTGATCCGTTGCCAGAACTACACAGTCACACTTTAAGATCTGTTCCATATCTGCTGGTTCTGCACCTAACGCTTTAATCTCGTCTTGGGGTGTGTGGGGATCGTGAGCATAAACCTTAGCACCTTTCTCCTTCAAAATATTTATTAAAGCTTTAGCTGGTGTTTCCCTGGCGTCCGCCACGTTTCCTTTATAGGCCACACCTAAAAGTCCGATATCTGCACCCTTTATTTTCTGGCCTACCTCCTGCAAAGTATCTGTTAATATCTTGATGACATGGTTGGGCATCCCCTTATTGATGCTTCGGGCAGTGCTGATGAGCTGTGCTTTCATCCCCTTTTCCTCGGCAGTCTCCACTATGAAATACGGATCGATGGCTAAACAATGACCACCCACACCAGGACCCGGTATATGGAGGTTTACCCGGGGATGATAGTTGGCCACCGTTATGGCCTCCATGGCATCCACGCCCAACCCCTCACAGATCATGGCTATCTCATTGGATAACGCAATATTAACATCCCGGTAGGTGTTTTCAATGAGTTTAACCGTTTCCGCGGTTATGAGGTTTTTAACCTGTATTATTTTACCCTCTGAGATTTTTTGGTAAAGATCAGCTGCTTTATCTGCACTATCTTTATTTATTCCCCCGATAACCCTGGCGTTATGGGTCATCTCATAGATTGTGTTGTTGGGTATCGCCCTTTCCGGGGTGTAGGCCACACCGAAATCTTCTCCAGCTTTAAGTCCACTTTCCTCTAATATGGGAATCACTATGTTATCACATGTGCCCTGTGGCACGGTACTTTCCACAATAACCAGATCACCCTTTTTCAGTCCTTTTGAAATGGTTTCACATGTTTCTTTTACTGCCGTTAAATCAGCACGGTTAATTTCATCCATGGGTGTTGGAACAATTATAATATGAATGAGGGAATTTTTTACTGCCTCT
>JADFDH010000013.1 GCA_018263005.1 Methanobacterium sp. | reverse complement strand
AGTTTTTAGAGGAATCCACCAGAAATCAAAAGAAAATAGCAATAACAAGCGATTTAAAAGAAGAATACAAACCCGTAATTGAAGGATTAGAGTTTAAACATCAATGGTGTTTATTCCACGTGTTTAAAAACATAAACAAGAAAATCCAAGAATACATACGAGATAATGAACTGTCTGATGAGGAATTAGATAATATAAGGCAAGAAAAACTAGAAATATTCAGTTTATTTAACAGTAAATCATTTAAAGAAGCTAGAACCAGAATGGATGAAATATTAAATCAAATAAAAGATTATTCAAAGGTTATTCAATCAATTATCATGGATTCGTTAATGCCTTACTTCAAAACATGCTTTTCGTACCTTTTAGATGAAAATATCGAACGAACTTCAAATAAATTGGAAAACCAATTCCAGATAACATTTCCTAAAAGTATTAAAAGAATAATGAAGATTAAAAAAGGCGCAATGTCACGAATAAACATCAGAAAAGAAATTCTAAACCAGAAAAAGGTTTTTGACACTTAACCCCCAAGTTTTTGACAGAGCCTCTAAAGACGTGTTGAATCAGTATATAAATTAATAATTATATAATTTTTTTATGTTCGATAATACATTGGTTAATGAGTTTTGTGTTACAAGGAATTTAAAGAAAAGTACTTTTAACGGTTATTTGACCGCGTTGAAGTTGTATGCAAAGTTTTGTAAGATGAATTTACAGGAGTTAATTAACGAGGCGTATTTTGAAGAGAATCAGGGTATTCCTTTGAAGGATAGAAATATTAAAAGACACTTAATCGGGTTTAGGAATTTTTTATTGCAAAATCTATCCCCTGGCGCTGCAAAAACTTATTTTGCTAAAGTTAAAACTTTTTATAATCATTTCGAAGTTCAATTGCCTTATTTACCGTCTGCAAAATATGGTGTTGATTATGAGATTTATTACAATGATTTACCAACAAATGAACATATTAAAAATGCACTATCTATTTCTACTTGTGGAATGAGGGCTATAATATTGTTTATGGCAACATCAGGCACAGCCATGGCAGAAACGTTATCATTAACTATTAATGATTTTATTAAAGCAACTAAAGGTTACCATGATAATAATAGTTTGGAGGATATACTCAATACATTAATAAATCAGGAGGATATTGTTCCAACTTGGTATTTGAAACGTATTAAGACAGATAAGTATTATTACACATTTAATCACCCTATTGCAACTAATGAAATAGTTAAATATCTGAAAAGTCGCGTCATTTTTGATTTGAATGAAAAATTATTCCCTTTTCTTCCATCACTAGTATTAGATAGATTTCAGAAAATTAATGATTATTTCGGATGGGGGCGTAAGGGTAAATACCGTTTTTTCCGTTCACATACCTTGAGAAAATTTCATGCTTCAAACATTGGTTTAAGTGCAGAACATGTTGACTTACTCCAGGGACGAAGTAGAAATATTGTACATGAAACTTACATAAAAACTAACCCTCAAAAATTAAAGCAATTATACACGGAAGCCATGCATCATCTATCATTAACTGATACACCATCAAATAATGAAATAAACTACCAAACACAAGATAAAAATGAAGTCAATATTACAATCAATATGTTAATATTCATATAATAAAAATCTAACAAAAAATTTGCTGTAATAATCCTTTTTTAAATTCCCTGATGATTTCTAATTCTTTCACTATTTTTTCAATTTTAACATCAATAGAAGATAAGAAATTTGCTATAATAATTTGTTCAGATAAAGTTGGGACTTTAATTTTTATATTTCCAACTTCATTTTTGCTTATTTCTAAAAAAGTTGATCCTGATGCCCTATGGATCAATTCTCTTTTCAGTATATGACATAAGTAATAAATGAACTCATTTGAATGATTTTCATTTACAATTAATGATTGAAATCCTTGATTAGTACTTCCTTCCGATTTTAAAATGCTCATTTGCCCAATAGTAGCTCTAGATGATATTAATATTGTTCCGGGGGGCAATAATTT
This sequence comes from Methanobacterium sp., assembly GCA_018263005.1. Lineage (GTDB taxonomy): Archaea > Methanobacteriota > Methanobacteria > Methanobacteriales > Methanobacteriaceae > Methanobacterium_A. The sequence continues at coordinate 16,695 of JADFDH010000013.1, read as the reverse complement.
TGCTGAACTATTTTTAAGCCCATTTTCACTAATTTTTCTATTACTTGAGTCAACATATTTATCTTTACCAACTTCACTAGGGGTAAACCAGTTTATAGAACCATTCCAATAATCAGATTTCTCAGTACTTGGTGTTCCTCCTCCATAGATATCAGCAATACTAAATAAACTTTTTTCATTCCAGTTAGGAAAATTTTGCCCATTTTCATCTTTAAATCTTAGTTTTTGATTGAAAATCTGATATATTATTCCTTTTTTATAAGTTTTCCAAAGGTCTCGTTTTTTCTCTATAAAATCAATTTTTTTATCCACTGTCGATAAAAAAAGAGCAATTTTTTCCTGTTCAGAAAGAGTCGGCAATTTAAATTGAAATCTTTTATATTCTTCAGCATTTATACCTGGTTGTCCAGATCTGATAGACATTACTTTTACCCAATTACTATAATGGGATTTTAAGGTATTATAAAAAACAAATTTTGGATTAGCTTTATTGATATGAAATTTTATTAAAAACCCTGCAAAATATAATTTACCGTCCTTTTTATCATACAAATAGCTCTTTCCAGTACTAGCCCCTGTTCTAGCAAATACTAACTCATTTTCTTTTAACAAAAATTTTGGGTCTAAATCTCCTTCTGGAGAACATAATGGATTAGGAACAAATTTGTTGGATGTTTCATCTATATCAGTTATTCTGATATACTTATTTATTCCGTCGAAATCTTTTGCAGCAGCATTTAACCCATACATTCCATCAGATGAAACTTCTCCTAAAGTTTTTTCTACCCATCCTCCCTTAAACTCTGGAAATCTTAATTTTGGCGTAACCAAATCAAATCACCTCATTATTGGGGCTTTTATGCCTAATTCATCACAATATTTTTCAATTTCTTGGTCAATAATTTTAATCTCTTTTTCAATAGTTTCTAGTTCTTTAACAACTTCATCAAGATCCACAGGCTCCTCCTCTTCAAAAGTATCAACATAACGGGGTATATTTAGGTTATAGTCATTTTCTCTAATTTCATCTAAAGATGCTTTATAGGAAAATTTATCAATTTGTTCTCTTCCAACATATGTATCCATTATTCTTGTTACATCCTCATCCCTAAGTCTGTTCTGATTTTTAACCTTCTCAAAATATTTAGAAGCATCAATAAAAAGTATATCCGCACCATCTTCCCTGCACTTCTTAAAAACTAATATTACAGTAGGAATACTTGTACCATAAAAAACATTTGCAGGCAACCCTATTATAGCATCAAGATAATTTTTATCTTCAACCAAATATTTTCTGATAACCCCTTCTGCAGCTCCTCTAAACAGCACTCCGTGTGGTAGTACTATTGCCATGGTTCCGTTTTCATCTAAGTGGTAAATCATATGCTGTAAAAAAGCGAAATCTGCCTTCGATTTTGGTGCAAGTTTTCCATAGGCACTGAACCGTTTATCATCCAAAAATCTACTATCTGCACTCCATTTAGCAGAAAAAGGAGGATTAGCTACTATGGCTTCAAATTTCATGTCAATATGTCTTGGATCCTCTAAGGAGTTTCCTTGTTGTATGTCAAAGTCGTCAAATTTTACATCATGTAGGATCATGTTCATCCGTGCCAAATTGTATGTGGATTGGTTCAGTTCCTGGCCATAGAAATCACCGACTAAAGCTTCTTTGGACACTCTTAAAAGTAAAGAACCTGAACCACACGTAGGGTCATAGACATTTTTTAAGCGGCTTTTTTTTAGGGTTACAATTTTTGCCAATATTTTAGAGACTTGTTGTGGTGTATAAAATTCACCTGCCTTTTTACCTGCACTGGATGCAAATTGGGAGATTAGATATTCGTATGCATCTCCCAAGATGTCTGATTCAGTGTCTTCCAATTTAAAATCTATTTCTGATAAGTGTAAAAGAATTTTGGAGATGATCTTATTTTTTTGTTCTACGGATTTTCCTAGTTTGGATGATTGTAAGTCAACATCTTCGAATAAGTTTACAAAGTCATCTTCACTTTTCTGTCCATATGCTGATTCCCCTATGTTATTTAAAGCTTTTCCTAAGTTATCTAAGATAAAAAACCCATGTTTAGCACCATTAACCAGATTTCTAAATAGACATTTTGGTTCGAGGAAGTATCCCAGGTTATCCTTTGCTTCTTCTTCCACCACACCTTTTAACTCTGGATTTTTAAAAGCTTCTTCAAACGTTACGCCATCGTGTTCTAATTCTTTATCAAGGTAGAGTTCTATTTTTTCTGATAGGTATTTGTAGAATATGAAGCCGAGCATATAGTTTTTAAACTCGTTTGCATCCATATTTCCCCGTAGTTCATCTGCTATGGCCCATAACTTGCTTTCTAGTTTTTGTTGATATTCAGACATGTATATAATCTCCAATTACCAAGTAAATTTATCTACCAACGTCATAATTTTATTTTTAATCATTTCAAGTTTGGATCTTCTTTCTTTTAATCCCATTTTTTCTTGGAAGGATTTTTTTATGACATCGTTTCTCATTTTACCGGAAAATTCGTATTCAGCAATGATTTCTTTGGTTATATCTGGTTTGAGCTTTTCTTCTTCGAAAAGTTTTTTGATTGCGTTGGTTTTTTCCTGGTCAATAAATATTTCAAAGTTCTCCTCAATTTTATTTCTATTTTCTATCTGTGGAATATTTTGATCTATAAACTTCTCAATTAAGTCTATTTTGCTTCTAAGTTCTCTAGTTTTCTGCATGGTATTTAAGATAAAATCTTTATCCTTGTTGAATGATTTACTTTTATGATCTAACTCTTTAAGCAGAGTTAAGATATATACCACATTAATGTCGTCTCTACGTATCAATTCTACTTCAAAATCAATATCATCTAAGATAGATTCCTTTTCTGGGCTTTGTGCACCTTCATGGATATCAAGATATTTACTTTTGTAATCTTCAAATTCCTGTTCTAATATATCTACATCTTCAAACGTAAACTCTGTAAACACACTTAACTTATTCATAATCCTCAATAGTTCGCGGAATATTTGTACAAATTTCTTTATTTCTTCTTCATCTGGAAGGTCATCTATATCAGATACTTCTGTGGTGATTTTTCTAAATTCTCCTAATATGTGGTTAAATCTTTCAACATATTCTAGATATGATCTAACCAGTACAGTTTCGGATGGATTTTCATCAGAATATAGTCGAATTGAATCATCTGTAGCTTTTTTAAGGTTCCTGAAACAGACGATGTTTCCAAAATTTTTCTTTTCATTCAATACTCTATTTGTACGGGAATAAGCTTGTAAGAGACCGTGGTACTGGACATTCTTGTCAAGATATAATGTATTCAAGTATTTACTATCAAAACCTGTTAGAAACATGTTAACTACTAAAAGTAGGTCTATCTGTTTGTCTTTGGTTCTTTTAGATACATCTACATAGTATTGGTCGAAGGTTTCTGTGGTGAAGTTAGTCCCGAAAATCGTATTATAATCAGATATGTACCTTTCTAGTTTGTCTCGTGAGTGTTCATTGTCTTTCATCTCTTCATTGGCATCATAGGTAAATATCGCGGCGATTTTTAGGTCATGTTGTTTGTTCTTAAAGATTTCATAATATTTGGTCAATACATCTACTGAACTAATTGCGAAAATCGCATTAAACTCTCTATTATATGTTTTACGGTTATGATTGGCAATGATGTAATCTACAATCTTTTCAAGACGTTTCTCTGATTCCAATACTTCACGCGTGTCTATGGCTTCAACTTCAATATCGAGTGTTGTCTTATTATGATATTTACCCAGATACTCCACTGAAAATCCTAATACATTTTCATCTCGTATTGCATGTTGTATTAAGTAGCTGTGAAGCCGCTCACCGAATAGATCTCTAGTGGTTTTATTGCCCTGGGCATTTACTTCAAAAATAGGCGTGCCTGTGAAGCCGAAATATTGAAGGTTGGTAAAGAAGCTGGTTATTTTCTGGTGCATTGTACCGAACTGGCTGCGATGACACTCATCAAACATCAATATGACCTTTTTGTCCTTTACACCTGCAATTCTTTGACTATGCCTATCAACTGCACGGGTCATCTTCTGAATAGTTGTAATGATAAGTTTATTGGGGCTAAGTAACTGTTTAACTAGAATATGTGTAAAATCTGTGCCATCTACGGATTCTTCACTAAATTTGTTGAACTCTGTGGTTGTTTGGTAGTCTAAATCTTTTCGATCAACTACGAAGATAATTTTATCTATGTTCTCTTCTTCAGCTAGGAGTTGGCTGACTTTAAAGCTGGTTAATGTCTTTCCACTACCTGTGGTGTGCCATACATAGCCATTTTGGTTGGTGTTTAGTGCTGTATTCATAATGGCTTCGACTGCATAATATTGGTAGGCTCTCAGCACCATTAGGGCTTGATCAGTTTCATTTAGGACTATGTATTTTGCTATCATCTTGGACAGATGACATTTCTCCAGGAATTCCTCTGTAAATTTTTCAAGATTGGAAACATTATGATTGTTTTTATCTTTCCAGAAAAAGGTGTATTTGAAGCTTAAAGATTTATTGTTAGCATAATATTTGGTGTTGACACCATTACTTATAATAAATATCTGTATGTATTGAAATAATCCACGATATGAATGTTTTTGGTATCTTTGGATCTGATTGAATGCCCTTTTAAGTTCTATTCCTCTTTTTTTAAGTTCAATTTGGACTAAAGGTAGGCCGTTTATTAAAATAGTAACGTCATATCTATTTTTATAGGTTTTTTCCATTCTTATCTGGTTCGATACTTGGAATAGATTCTTACACCAGTCTTTCTTATTTAAAAATTGTATGTATACAGTTCCTTCAGGGCGGTCTAATTCATACCTATCCCTTAGTTTCTTAGCCTTGTCAAAAATGGTACCTCCCTCTAGGAATGTTAATATGCGGTTAAATTCATCAGTAGTAAGATCTATGTTGTTAAATTTCTCTATTTGGGACTTTAAATTATCTTTTAAACCCTTTTCATCATTTATACTAACTCGTTCATAACCACCGTCGACTAATTTATCTAAGAGGGCTTTTTCCAGTGCTGCTTCACTTTGAGTTGTCATTTGAATCGCAGTCCAATTATAATTTACGAAATTTTTACATGGTTTACACTCATTTTTTCCACAGGAGCTTTTAACACTATAAATTTTTTACAGACATGTTATGTGTGAATGGAAATTTATATAAAAGTTAATATATGTCTTTGCCTTTAGTCTTAGCATGGATTAGAAGAATGGCAAGCAGATAATATGGTTTAATGATGAAAGATTTAAGAAAAATTAAAAAGGGTGTAGGTTGTTAGGTAAATATGGAAAATAAAACTTTTAATTATTATTTGCCCCAATTAGGTCGTCTTAATGTATTTCTCTACTCTTACACTACTAAATGTTATAATCTTCTAGATAATTATGGCCATATTGAAAGATTGAAGAATATTGATCAATTAGGTGTTATTCGTAACATTTATGAAGGAGCACATCATCCTAGATGGGAATATGTAATTCTACAACTTTATCTCATAAATCGTCTTAAGAAACTAGATTTGGCAAAAGGATTAGGTTTGTCTTCAAAGACTACTAACTTTTTAAATTATAGGCCTTCTGGCGCAGAAATATTGCAAATTTGGATTTTATTATTAAATTCTGGTCATTTACCTGGGACATTTGCATCAGAACGAGGGTTATTAAGAACTTTTAAAGAATCTGCCAAATTAAGAAACGTTTTTAAAGGGGGTTTAAGACCAGAAGAAAAAAAATTTTTTAACAGAATTCTTGAAAACGAAGATATTTACAGTATTCATAAAATTTTAATTAGTTTCCATTTAGGTAGATATCATAGATTTAAAGATTATGATATTGAAGGCTCTAAATTTGCCGAATTCCTAAGAGAAATTGTAAATTTCTATCTGTTTGAACCTCAAGATGAAAATTTAGCTAACAGAAGATTCAAATTAAAGTCAACTTTTAGGAGAATAAGACAAATTTCATATTTATTTTTAGATTCACAATACGCTCCATTTCCTGTGAATTTTGATCTTTCAAAGATTTTTCTCAATTTAGAAGATTATTATAGAGATATTTTTGTAGAACCTGAAAGCCAAATACTTAAAACACTTGCTTCGTTCGATGATTTACTTTCTATAAGTCTTTATCATTCGTCTCAATGTATTAGTGAATTAGGAAAGCATGCAATCGAAATTCAAGCTAAATTAGAAGGAGAAGAATTATCTCGATATTCTATTATACAAAAGTATTTAATTAATGAATCAAATGAATTTGAACCCACAAAAATTTCTGATGAGGATTATATACTTCATATTCTGTTTGATTTAAGTATGGACAACATTTTAAAAGATAATTTCAAATCAAAATTATCTTTTGAGAAAGAAAAAAAGTGGAATAATTTATTTGGCAAAAATGGTTGTTTAACTACTTTTCAGTCTTCTGCAAATGTAAACCAATATGTAATAAACTTAAGAATTTTTCAAAATTCTCCTCTTGATAAAAATATGAATATAATGGGGCATTTTTTAAAGAACTTTGTTGAATTATATTTTAATCTGAGAAAAGAAACCAAATATTACAAAGGTAATATTGATAGGGTTTTCTCATACCCCTTTGAAGAATTATTATTAGAAATATTAAAATATATCACCGCCACGGAACTCTATTTTGAATTTAAAGATAAATATAATCAAGAATTTCTTGTCCTGCCAATTAGTGGTTCTAAAACTGCTCCTAAAAAGATTGAAAGTATTTTTGAATTTGTCAATGTTTCTGATTCGCGCAAAAACGAATTGAATGGTCTTAAAGGAACATTAAACCATATAAATCATCGTGGGAAACTTTTAGTTGCTTTATCGCCTATATTGATCTATAATAGGGAGAGGAAAATTTTAACAGATCTCGATGGTTTTGCTTTAGGTTTTCTTAATGGGGAATTAAAAATCTTATTAGTTGAAGCCAAAAATCAAAGAAATGGGAGAATTAGCGCATGTAGAAGCCAATTAAAAAATACTTTGAATAAACTAAACATTATAACCCTGGCATCAAAAGATATTATTGAATTACCTGAACATAATTGTGTATTTTCTTATTTTGGAATTGACGGTAAAGTTTAGTTGAACGTCACCATATATCACCATTGACGAATTTTTCGTTTCTCTTGAATAGACTCTTCCAATTCTTTAGACTGTTCAGTGTGTAACCAATATACTACGTGCTAAACTCTCATACTATCAAGCTTAATAAAAATTCTTCATATATTTATCGATGATATCTGTAGAACCTTTAATCCATTAATCTACAACTCTTCTACTTTTTCAAATAATGAAAGGAGTAATTCTCCTTCTCTGGTTAATTTTTTTTCTTTGAATAATCCCAGTTTTTCCAGATAAGGATCCCCTGATTCCTTTTGAAGTAGTTGTTGTCCTAAAGTTGAATTTTTTAAGGTCATTATATCTTCAATAGAAGCGCTTTTTACGAGTTCCTCCCTTGAAATCTTACCATCCCTTAAAATTATGATCTTACCTGTTTTTTTAGCCACTTCGGGGTCGTGGGTAACCACTAGGAAGGTGATATTTTTTTCTTGATTGATTTTTTTCATTAAATCCATGATCTTCTGTGTAGTACTGGAATCCAGCTCTCCTGTAGGTTCATCCGCCAGTACCAGGAGAGGATCATTTACCAGGGCTCTGGCTATGGCCACCCTCTGTCGTTCTCCTCCTGAAAGTTGTGAGGGAATGTGATGCATCCTGTCTTTCAGCCCCACAAGGTCCAATAGCTCGGAAGCTTTGGCTTTTCGTTTATCTATGGACATCAACCCATGTAAGGGGAGTTCCACATTTTCCAGTGCAGTGAGGTAACCGATGAGGTTGTGAAATTGGAAGATAAAGCCCATCTTCTTTGATCTGAAGGTATCCACATCTTTAATGGAAGATAAATTTTCATAATCGATGATTATATCTCCTGATGTAAGAGAGTCCAGTGTTCCCAGCAGTGTTAGAAGTGTGGTTTTTCCAGAACCGGAAGGACCCATGATAGATACAAATTCACCCTTCTCAATCTCTAAACTAACTCCATCTACTGCTTTTACTTCTCCAAAATGTTTTTTTACATTAACCGTCTTAAGAAACATGAATATCACCACTTTACTCTCGAGATAAAGCTTCCATAGGGCTCATCTTTGAAGCCCTCCATGCCGGATAAAATCCCCCCAGAATACCGAGGATTATGGTAATAAGAAAAACCCCTACCACTAGATCTAAGGTAACCGGCAGATTCAGGGAAATTTTAGCCAGATTGGTCAGCAAGTTTACCATAACGATACCCAGTACAATACCAATGACACCACCAATGATACTGATGGTGAAAGATTCCTTCAGGATAAGTAACAGTATCTTTCTTCTCTTCCATCCGATTGCTCGTAATACACCAATTTCTCGTGTTCTTTCCATTACAGACATGATCATGGTGTTCATAACCACTATGCTTCCTACCAAAATGGCGATTAATGCTATGAGTGAAGAAATACTATTGATCAACTGAAGATCTGCCTGTTGGTTTGCCACTTCTGAACCTTTAAGAGCCAGAAGTTGAGGATATCGAGTTTCTATCTGGGTTCGGATCGCATCGACTTGATCGATATTTTCCACCTTAACCTGTAGCATGGAAACCTGATCTCCCAGGTCAAAAAGGGACTGAGCCTCACCTAAAGGAACAACAACCCCACCATCCTCGGTAGTAACTCCTGTTTCGTAAATACCAACCACTTCAAATGATTTATCTTTAATATTCAAAGTATCCCCTATCTTCAAGCCCTCCTGAGTGGCCATAACTCGCCCTATTATAACTTTTCCAGTATCACCCGATTGTAGGGTTCTACCTTCGACGATACCAAACTGTTCAACGGACTTTTCATCAGGCTGCACACCCATTACAAAAGCAAAGGGTCTATCACCTATATTGGTTGTGGAAATAACCATCCCTGAAACCCAGGATATACCATCCATATTTTCCAGGTCATTCTCTATAGATGCATTTACTCGACTAGAAGAAAGATCAGATGAATGGTCTAATACAACAAAATCAGCGCCTGATCCTCCACTTAATTGCTGGAATTGAGTATTCAATCCATTAGCCACCATCAAAAGAGCAGTCACTAACATAATACCAACAACTATGCTAAGGATGGTTAACAAGCTTCGTGTTTTCCTTCTAAAAACACCCTTAAATGTCATTCCAAAGAATCGATTGTTCATCATATCACCCTTGTTTAAAAGATCATCCTCTTAATTCATGATAAAAATCAATTAATACCGGTTTTTTTATGTGAAGTGAATCAATGAGTTGTATTCAGCATCATAGTGGATTAATACGTTATTTTTCCAGTATTGCAGACAATGATTGGTTCCATGTTTCGCGAACTTCTGATTTGTCAAATCCCATAACCAGTTGCATCGCTATATCTGTATAAAGTGCTGCTACAAGCCGGGCCAAAGTACGTGCATCAATGTCATCCCTGATTATGCCCTTACTCTGTAGATTCTCTAGAAACACCTGGAATACGTCTATTTTTTCATCGTAGATGTTTCTACCTATCTCTCTGATATTCTTATCATGCGAGGATAATGATAATATCTCAAAATTTAAATGCAGAGATCCCTGGAACTCTTCCATTTTATTATAAAGTTCTTCAAACGGTTTCAGCGAATTCTGTCCTTCTAACGATTTTTGGAAAATTTCATTTAGGCGCTGGCTGGTTGATATGGAGATCATCTTAAGCAGATCTTCTTTACTTTCGAAATATGAATATAAAGTTGCTTTACTCACCCCTACTTCTCTGGCGATTTCATCCATTTTTGATGGATGATATCCCTTGTCAGAAAAAACTTTGTAAGCAGCTTGGACAATTTTAATTTTAGCCATTTTTTTGTATTCAGGAACTACTTTAGGCATACTATCACCATAATTTTAATTAAGCTTTAAGTCATATTATTGACTTCAAGTTTAGTATTTGGTATAACCAAATTTTTCATGGTATATAATATTTTCTATGGTCACGATTCATCAAGCTGATGTAATAAATTGAATTTAGTGCTTCAAGTTTTCTGTAATTACTATACGAAAATTAGATAAATATCTTAAATAATGGTAGGATCTGCTTATTAGTCATTTACGAATTGAAAAAGTCTCTAAATAATTTTAGGGGATTTTCATATGAATGGGCAATACAAGGATGATATTAAACAAGGTTCAAGAGTTTATACAATATTTAAAGAAAGATCAGCCACAGGAAAACGAACATTATTACAATTAGTAAGGGGTTCAGAATAAAATTATATTAATTATGTCCAATTTATTTATTAATAACATGATAAAAAGAGATAACGAAGATAAATTTTATGAATTTTTGGAGGAAATTTTTTCAAAATTAATTGAAAGCTATAATGAGTACTTAAGTTCAAAAATTATCCAAGAGAATATATACAATATTTTTGAGTCTCAAATTTATTCAATATTTTTAACAAATTTTTTTTCCAATTTAGTTGATAAAAATTTTAAGCCATACAATTTAAAATCTGAAGAAATCACTAAGTTTAAAAAGGAATTTAAATATGTATTAGCTGATTTAGAGTCAGAGCCAAATTTTCCTTTTAAAACCAAAATTAATCATAAGTATTATAATAAATTTAAAGAGGATTTATTCCATTCTTTTCCAAATTTAATGTTCTATTTATTTGATTTTGAAAAAGAGTTAGGATTAAGCAGAGTTGATGAATATTTAGCTGAAAAATTAGAAGTAATAAAAAATTCCGGAGAGGAAATTAAAGATATTAATGTTTTTACTATGGTTAAAGCACTTGAAAAATTTTCGAATGGAAAAAAATATTTTCCCAGCGTTGATGATCCAGAATTAATAAAAGTCCTTGAAAATTTGCAAAAAGATGATAATATCGTAAAAGAATTTTTAGATAATTTTTCAGGGATGGAATTGAAAGATTGGGATATATGGCATTCTTATTCTTCTTATTTCTTAGATGAATTAGTAAATTCTAAAGAAAATCTGAGTACTATAGCAACTAGATTAGTAAATTCAGAAATTTGTCCATTAGTAGTTAGCTCTAATGTTAACTTTTGGTATAAGGAAAATGGTGAAGTTAAAAAGTCAAAATTTGATATAAAAGAATTGAAGCTGAATAAGGCCCAGTTTAAAGTTTTAAAACGTCCTAAAGAAGGATATTCTTTAAATTTACTAGAACAATCTTTTAGTATGTGGCACTCTGAATGGAAACTTTTTAGTGATGAATATAGGGATTCTTATCCTTATATCAGATGTTATTTAAATGCATGTTACCTTAAATTCGGCCTTCGAACTAGAGCTTTATATCCCCAAATTAAAATATATTCAAATGGAGTATTTATTTTAAGTTTTAGAGAGATTTCCTCTAAAGAGAGTTATTATCTTGAACCATTTATAGAAAATGAAATTAATATTCCTAATCTTGATCTAGATAACATTTTAGTACCGCCTGAATTATTAAAGCAAGCAAATCTAGGTTCTTTAAATGATCTGCCTTTATTTGAGTTATATTTAAAAAGAGATGAATTTAGAGAAGAGTCAAAAAAATTTAAAGAATTAATCGATAGTAAAACTCAAATTAAGGATGATGGAGATTTTACTTTTAAAATTACGCCTATGAATATTTATGATGAGGGATATAAACTCACTTTATTTGATTTGATTGAGTTAATTATACATAACTTATTTTTTGCAGTTAATAGGAACAACCGAATTAGTCGTATTGAAACTAATTATATTGGAGGATTTACATTAAGACCATCTGTTTATATCTTGGACTATAAAGACCAACCAATTACTAATAAAGAAATCCTAACTAAATTTGGAGAAGCATTAGGAAAAATTATGGCCAGATCCACTAATTTTGAATTTGAAAATGTCAAAAAATTTTTAGATAAGAATTTACGAATATATCCTGATTATACTCTTCACATGAACCAAGCTTTAACTTTATGGACAATGAGCAAAAAAGGGTTAGAACAATTGCAAGATGATGATCCAAATAGGCATAGCATTATTCTTGAAAAACAGGTACAAGTAGAATCTATTGAGCATTTATATATGTCTCATGAAAGGTTATTTGAAATTTCTTCTATGTTAACTGTACCATACAAATCTGTTTTAAAAGATCAATTACGCTTATTGGACTTAGAATCGATAGTAACTGATAAAATGAGTAAATTCGGAGAAATTAGTGAAATAATTAAATATGCTGATGAAGAATTAAAATGGAGTAGACTAAGAAATTTAATTGAGAAAAAATTGGAGATAAGATCAGAATATTCTAATGAAGAAAGAACTAAATCTTTCAGAGAATTAGGATATTTAATTACCATTCTATTTGGTATTACTGGAGTTGCTACCTTTTCAAATGACATACTACCATATGTATGGGCTTATTATAACTTATGGTTACCTAATAATATATCAAAAGAATTATTCTTGTTTATTATTTCTGTTTTATTACTACTCATTCCTTTAATAGTCTACATTTTCATTAAAAACAGAGATAAAGTAATTTCATCAGTGAAATCCAGTATGAACAGCTATTTTGATCAGTTGATCCTATATTTATTTGATTTATATAAGAGGATTAAAGATTAAATTTTAAGATAGTAGGAATACTTATTCTAGATTTTATATGTTGTCTAGTCTGCTCAAACTCCCTCTCAGCATACCTTAAAACCTCCATCAAGCTGGCATTTCAACGAGGGCGTTATAACCGGAACCCGCATATCGCATCTCATCATATCACTACTATAATTGTTGTTAAATTTCTTATATTCCTCTTTTAGTGTAGGTATGTAATGATAAGATAGATCAAACCTTTTTCTATTGTCAAATAGGTGTTCCAGTTCTTCTGTAATGTTATTAAGCTAGCACCTGTTGCTAAGTTAAGCTCAGTTATGTTGATGAATTTTGATTTTTCCATATTTTTGATATTGATTTGGTATAAACCATCTATATATACTCCTTTATATCACCATGCCATTTATGAAAGTCTTTACTAGGGAAGACCAATATGCTTTTTCCCTTTAAAAATAAGTTATATAATAATATTCTCATTCTATCCATGATACAGTACTGTAACGCATAGTCAACAACCCATTAAAATAAAGAAAATTTCACAGAGGACTATAATTACTGGAGCTCTTTTACAGATGCTTCTGCATTCTCCCTGAGAACTCCCAATAAATTTATACAGATATGCATCTAAGTAGCATTGCAGTGGCTCTTTTTTAAACACAGAATCTAAATTCACATCAAAAGGCGCACGTACTCCATGATCTCGGGCCAATAAGCGAGTAACTTCCAGTCCCCACCTATCTCCATGAGTGCCTGCTTCTTGTTTATATAGTCTAGTTCTACAAATCTTCCTCGGGGTGCTCCCTCACTTACTTTCATGTTATCATTCTCCTCTACTAGCTGGGGTAACTAGTATTTAAAACATGATTAAAAGCAGTATCTAGAGAAAGCATTTGGAAAGTAATAAATTCATTCAAAAAGTTATATTACGGAGTTAAAATAAAATCTAAGCCATATGGAGACAAAAAGATTCGTGCTCAAATTAGTTAATACCAAAAACTTTCAGTCAAAAATATAAGTAATCGCGATTTAAAGAGATTTAAATATAGAAGGGGGTATTGAATGAATAAATTATTTGAAATTAGAGAAATTTGTACAAGTCTCAGACCTGCCAAAGCGGTGGTTTTTATCCATGAAGGTGATGAATGGCATGATACAGCTTTAAGAGTAATTGAAACATTAAGTCAGATATGGGGAGGACAAAGAAACTTAATAATTCCTACTGATGGGAAAAAAATAGATGAAAAATTTTGGTTTCTACTTGAAAAATTTGATCCCGATTATTTTTTTATTTATAATGAATCCCCTAAGAATATCTATGAAATATCTGATGAATTAAAAAAAGAAATTTTAAAGAGGCTTAATCCGTTTCATGAAACAAATTCTAATGATCCAATAGAAAGTTTCTATTTAAACCCTTCATACCCTTTAACTTTTGTGCCAGATATCATTCCAAATACTCACATCGAAATACCTGTACTGTACAATCCAATTGTTGATACTCCTTTACTTGAGTGTAATAATTACCTAAAATTGGTCATCCATTCTGTATTAGGAAAATTGACCGATGAATACTCTAAAAAATTAAATCGGTTGAGTTTAAAAATGGAAGAAAAGAAATTAGGTAATGAAAGTTTAGGCTCTTTTCTATCTGATGTATTGTGGAATTCGGATGGCCAAGATTATTATCCGTTTTATTACTCTATGCTTAAATTAGAGCGATATCGAAGAGTTAAAGATGGGAAAAAAATCAGAGAAGCCCCAATAGTCACGGTTATTGGGGATTCTTTAGCAGATTTTAGTTTTTATTATGATTTATCAAGTCTAAGATATGATGTCTTTTGGGCTCCAGAATCATTAATTAAATCTTCATTTAATGAAGTGCAATATATTCGTAAAACTAAAGAAAAATCTGAATCTGGATTAACTCTATTTAATTCGATATTGCTTACTAAACTCATTGATAAAGTTAATGAATCCAATTCTAATAGAAAAATAGTTTTTACAAGTATTTCAAAGTCTAAAAAAAATTTAGAAAATATTAAAGATATTCTAATAAAATCGGACATTTTACCTAATGGACATGAAGAAATAAAACAAGCATTAGTTTGTAAAGATATGGAAAAACTCTTAACTTATGTTTTACGAATTATGGAATACGACAATTACTCGAATTGTTACAGAGAACAGTTTGTTGATTTTAAAAGTATAAATCGTATTAAAACGCCGATTCCAAGAAATTTTAGTGATAGAAGTTTTCAGCATCATTTTTGGATCACTGAAATCAATGTCGAGGATTACCAACTTCCACAGTATCCTATCTTAATCAATTCAATAAACACTCCCTATTTTTATACAAACAGCGAAATCAGGATTACAAACAGAGGTATAGCCTATTTCTGCCCATCAACAGGATATGTGGGGGGAAGCATAGATAAATATCTGGTAAAACCATATTTAAATTTATTAGAATCATTTGAGATTTTCAAACAGATATTTAATAAATATGGTTATGTTATAATTTCTTCTGACAAAGGTAATTATGAAAAAGAAAGTATTGAAAAGTTTGATTCATTAGGAAAAATTGCCCGGTTTTTAAAGTACGAACAACATCAACAATTTTTAAATAGATTAACTGAAAGAAGCAATCCTCCCAGTGCAGATGAAGGTATCTTCTTAACAGATGATTATAGGATGTACCTGAACTTAAAATCCATTGAAACAATATTGGGTGATGAAATAAAGTCATTAATCAACGATTTTATTGAAAAAGGAATTTTGCATAGAGGTTTTATTTTTAAATGTGAAAAATGTAGATATACTGGCTGGTATGATATAGATGAAGTTGATAACAAATTTAAATGCAAAAGATGTCGAACTATTCAATACTATAACTCTAACCATTTTATAAGACAAAATCCAGTAGAACCCGAATGGTTTTACAAATTAGACGAATCTATCTATCAGGGTTACGATAATAATATGATCGTTCCCATATTAACATTGAATAAGCTTAACCATTTAAGTGATAGTTTTTTATACGTCGATGAGATTGAGGTAAGGAGAAAAGAAGCTCCTGAGGAGCAATATAAAGAACTCGACATTTGTTGTATATCTGACGGTAAATTTATAGTTGGTGAGTGTAAAATTGGTAATCGACTTGAAGATGATGAAATTAGAAAATATAAAGATATCTATGATGAATTAGGGGTAGATAAAATAGTTTTCAGTACATTTAACAAGAATGGATGGTCAAAAGGTACTCTAAAAAAAATCGATACGATATTAGGTAAAAACTATAATTATCGGTCATGACCCTTTTATTGGTTGAAGTTCTTGGTGGTAAGGGTAGGTTAGTAGTTCTTTTAGTGTCCAGATGTGGTCTGTTATTCCAATAGACATTGTTGGGGTTTGTTTCCGGTATTTTTTCCATGTTTTTCCTTTTATTTGTTTTTTGTCTACTATTTTGAGTGATTCATGTGTTCTTATGAAGTTGTGGTTGGTTATTTGTAGCGTGGTTTGGTGTTGGAGCCATTCATCCTTTTTGGAGTATCCTATGGTTTTTCTTGTCAGTCGATTATTGTCCTGGCGTAATGTCAGGTTTTGACGTTCTATGTAAGCTGTTGAGATAATACTTTCATCTATGTCTTCTTTTTCGCCAAATATGATTTTTCTTTGAATGTTAATGACTTTCCCACCTTCTCGTGTCTTTATTACTTGTGCGTATTTTAATTCTTCTAGGGGCATTTGACGAGGTTTTCGCGGTCTGCCGCGTTTACCGGTTTTTGGGAAGACTGTGTATTCGCCATATCTTTTTAATAATGCTTCAGCATAGTATTTACGCCCGTCAGTGATGAATATTGGCAGTTTTTTCTCATTTATTTTTTCACCTGTTATTTGAATAATCCGATCAGCGCTGTCTTGTGTCATGGGGCCTGCGTATGCTCCTAATATTAGTCTGTGTTCTGATACGAAGCTTAGCCAGATCCATCTTTCAT
>JADFDH010000012.1 GCA_018263005.1 Methanobacterium sp. | reverse complement strand
CCGTCACAGGTTCGGGATACTATGGTGGGTATCCTGACTACCTGCCAGATTCCATCTCCTACTTCATTTTTAAGTACTTCTGCCTGGTCTTCTGGGAATTCTTTGTTTATGTTAAGCACATAAGCGGGGTCGATTTCGTCAGCTACTTCGTCGTTACCAGTGAATACTTTCACGTAACTGTCAGCCACCAGTAATGGGTGGGTTTCCACCATGTGTTCTTGTACAACTGCTGCACCAGGCATAGCGTGGTTTACAGTTTCCAGGTAGTGAGTGATGGTTTCAGGGCTAACTTCTTTACCTAACCTTTTTTCTATAACGGTGTGTGCTGTGTTTAATCCAACAATAACAGTTCTTCTAATATCATCCCAGAACTGCTGCATTGCGGCGTTGTTTACGAAGTGTAAGTCGTCACCTTCCACAAAGGTGTCGGTTGTTGATAGCTGGTAAGGCATAAGTACTCTCTGACCTAATGGAGTTCCTACATCTGGGTCGTATTGTGGAATTCCACGTTCAGCTGCTACTTTTTTACCTGCTTCTACGAATTCTCTTTTTCTTTCAGATTGTTTCCATCCACCGTATTGATAGAAAGTGGTACTCTTTTCTTTTGGATCTTCTTCGAATTTCTTTTTCATAGCATCTAAAAATAATCTATCTGCCATATTTCCACCTCCTGATTATTCGGGACAGAACCCACCTTGTGATCTTAGTACGTGTATTCTGTGTAGTATTTCTACTGCGTCTGCGTCGTCACGGTAGGCTTCACCATCTTTTCGGTAGATGGTTGTTTTTTCTTTAAGTACTGATTCTTCTAATGGTTCTCCCATGTCTACTGGTTCGTCTAATTCGTCACCGATCTGATTTTTAACGGCATGGACTTTTCCGGTATCTTTGTCGAATACTAAACGTCTTAGCATGTCGAACATCATTCCGTCTTCGTCTAGTCTTAAGGAGTGACCGTGTACTGTTTTTCCTCGTATACCGGTTCTTGCTGGGTCGAACCATTCGGTTTCCAGCAGTTCTTTGGAGTATTTTTCTAAGTCTCTTTCACGGGTTTCTAGAATCTGTCGTCCGGATAGAGTACCTGCATCTGCACCTCTAAATCTGCAGAGATATGCTCTGGATCTTAAGAATGGCTGAGCTGGAGCAAAGTACATGGAATCAGTAAACTGAATGTATCGTACTCTGTCACCTGCTTTTGCACCATCTAATGGAACAACCATTTCCCTTATGGCATCATCTGGTTCGTCCATTTCTTCCAGTGGTGGGTGTACGCTGGGGTACTCTTCACCTGGTGCTCTGTGACCTAATATATTAACAACATCTTCGTCGGAAATCTCCCTTAATTTTTCAAGTTCTACATCAGGGTTGCTGAATCGTCTTCGGTTTTCGGCAACCTTACTCGTTCCTGGATAGAATTGTGCCATTATCATGCACCTCCTAATGCTAATCTTACCTTTTTTATTATTTCATCCAACTTTTCCTGGGGAGCGGTTTCTCCTCTAATAACTCCACTAATAATATCCACGATTTCACCTTTAGTTTTAGGTTCCTCGGGCATTACAGCTTTAGTTTTTACACCGATTTTTGCGAAATCCTCAAAGTCAACGGGATATTCACATATCACAATACAAGGTCTATTTACCTTTCGTAAAATCAATCGGGCCTTATATATAATATGATGTTTTACTCCTCCCAGATGCACTACTAAAAGACGGAACCTCTTTATCTGCTCTACCTCTTTAGGGGTGAGTCCAAAAAGGCTACCTGATCCAGCCGTAGGGGCATCCTGTGGAATTCCAGCTCCTGCATTTAACACTAAGGTGCTGGTTAAAATATTAGCTTCCCGTAAGGCAAAAGTTATTTCACAAACTGGCTTGGTTATATGCCTCCTTCCAGGAGACATGGCTATAGCCAAAACTTCATTTCCACACTCTGCAAAAGTTCCTCTCTGGGCGATTCCTCCTCCTTCACCCATTCCCATAGCTTCTCTGCAGTCCACTACGTGTGTACATTTTCCAATCATTGTTCTTTCCGTTTTATTATGGTGGCTCTTTCACTGAGTTGTGCATTTTGGTCGGTTAAACCAACCATTTCCTCTGAAATTTGATCCAATGATTCTCCATATTTGATCTTGTCTGAGACCGTTTTCTGTTTTCTTATGAAAGTTCCTATATGAATTTGGAATCCAAAATGCAGATGATCCTCACAGATATCTCTAATATCATCTATGACTTCTTCATCTTCTATTTCCAATATGACTCGGCCTGTTTGAACTTGTAAATCTATTTCTTCTCCTTTAACTGTAATAACTCTGCGTTCTGAGTTTATATCTTCTGAAGGAAGTCTTTGTCCCTGTATTACCATTCTTTTTATGCCTTCAACCTCTTCTAAATCGTTTAACAATTTTTCAGTGGTATTGGCACTTAATATTCTGTGTGGAAAAATTTCGATGTCCATTTACTGTTTTACCCCCAAGTTGGAATTTTTGTTTATACTTGGTTTTTTATCTCTGCTGCAGCTTCGTTCACGTATTTGAGTGGTTCTCGGAATTCGTCAACTTGGCTGAACACTTCTTTTATTAATCCGGAGGTTGATTCTGGGGAGAACATTTGAGTACCGGCGTCTAATGCCATTGCTGCTGCAACGCAGGGTATAGCAAATCCTTTACTGTGTCTGGTAACGATGTGGTTTCCGTTGAAAATACCAGGACCTCCACCACCGTATATGGAGTGGCTAAAGAAGGAGAATCCTACTGCTACACCTTCAGCACGGCCGAAGTCTACGCTTGGTAATCCAGTTTCGAATTCAAGTATGTCGTTGTAGTATAGAATAGTTGATGAAACACCTTGTGCTGCTCTTGCAGCTCCTTGGTTTACCATGGTGGAAGCTATTAGTCCAGCTGCTGCGTATGCGTTCCATTTAGCTAAGTCATCGGTTCCGTAGACATTAAATCCATTCAGATCTTTTTCTACACCGATTACACCATCAGCTTTTGCTTTTTCAACCATACTTTCGATGACTGATCCTACAGTACCGTTTCCATTTTCTTTAACGAGATCGAATACCATATTGTCAGCGTTCATTCCCTGATATGCTAGTCCTAACAGGTGCATTCTTTCAAATGCTCCTACTGCATCTCCCATTTCAAACATTGCTGATTGTTCTAAAATAGCAGATAGAGCAGATGTCTGTAGGGTGTTTTTAAGCGTCGCTGCGACCACGTGGTTTACCATGATGTTTCGAAGTGCGTAACCTGGTCCTTCTAATTTCTGTGGCAGGTCTAACATAGTAGCACAGTTACCACCGAGGTATTCCACAGATTGTGGGTATCTACCTAAAATAGCTGCTTTAACCATGTTTGCATCATACATGTCCACATCACACACATCCATAATAGCCTGGATGAATGCGGAAGCTGTAACCAGTGTTGTTGCTGAATATTCAGCTGCTGCTTCAAATCTAACTGATGGAACTTGCACTAATGCTCTTTTTCCACCGGCTAATAGTTCAACCTTTGTGTCGTCACCATCTTCAACCTGTATCATTGCCTTTGCTTTTTCTGCTATAGCTTCTGCATTTCCTACAATGTCTAAGTCGAGTTCTCTACCCATTATTTTATTTGCGGGTCCGCCGACTTTTGCAGTTGCTAAGGCGTTTTGGGCACCTTCTAAGTTTAAAGCTACGGTCCTTTTGATACCTTGCACGATTGATTTAATCGCAGGGTTTCTTAATGGACTTAACGCTTCTATTGGTACTTGTTCTTCAACAAGATTGCCTCTGTCGTCGTACAAGTCGATCTTATCTTCAAACTTTGCCATTTTTTCCCTCCTATGAATTCTTGTACATCAATTTCTCTGTACCATCCCTAATAATTGAAATAAAGCTTTCTATAGGGTATGATGATCCTCATGATACAATTATTGATATACGAATCTCCATTTATTAACTTATATGATATCTAACTTTCTTTTTGATTCAAGTAGAAAGATTTATATGGAATAATTCTGTAAACTGATTTTACTGTTTAGAGTTTTTTCAGTACTACTGAAATACAAATTTTACTTATTTTTTATATTAAAAATCGATTAATGTACAACGATTAATATGCAAATTATAGCAGATGTAGGCGGAATGCCCGGTAAAGATTGCAGGGGATTTTGTAAATATTGTTATTTTAGAAAAGTCAAACCAGGAGATCCCTTCGGTTGTAAACTATGTACTCCTGGAAAAGTAGGATGCGAAAACTGCACCACCGGGGTCCGGGAAATAACAAATGAATTTATTCCACCATTCATAGTTGTGGGTTCTGTTCAAAATACCCTGCTGATGGGTGGTTTAAAAGACCATGACTTAAAAGTTAATATTAGCGGAGGGGGAGATGTAAGCTGTTATCCTAATCTGCTAGAAATCTCTTCAACATTTAAAGATTTAAGTCTTCCAATTCACCTGGGTTATACTAGTGGTAAGGGTATCGATAATGCTAAAATGGCTGAAGATTTGATATCCCTTGGTGTGGAAGAAGTTACCTTCACTGTTTTTTCTACAGATGCCTTACTGAGAAAAAAATGGATGGGTGACAAAAATCCAGAAGAATCCTTGAAAGCCCTTAAAATATTCTGTGAAAACAGCGAAGTTCACGCAGCAGCAGTTATAGTGCCCGGGGCCAACGATGGCAAACAGCTGTTTCAGACCTGCAGTGATCTGGAAGATTGGGGTGCTAAAGCACTTATATTAATGAGATTTGCTAATTTTGAAAATCAAGGACTTATACTGGGAAATGAACCAATTATAGATGGTTTAAACCCTCATTCGCTGGAAGAATTCACCGGTTTGGTGGAAAAAATTAATGACGAGTTCAGCCTTAGAATTACCGGTACTCCCCTTCTTGATCCAAAAAATGATGCCCCATTTGCCCTTTCAAAATCTAAAAATAAAGTATTCTTGGATATATTACCGAAAATAACTTCTGAAGCTACCATACTTACCAGTTCCATTTCAGCACCCTTTATTGAGAAGATAATAAGAAATATGGATGCTGAAGATCTAGTGAATGTGTATGCAACGGATAAAGAAATAGCCTGTCTAATAACACAAAAAGATCTGGAATCAGCAGATTTATCAGCACTAAAAGATACTGTAATAATACCTGGACGTGCTTTTGTGCATGATAAAGTAGCTGAAAAAATATTAAGCAAAGATGGAACTGACCGGCTAGTTACCCGAGGTCCAGACAAGTTATCAGTAGATGGTGAAATGAGTGGTACCTTAACCGATGAAAACGTGATCGAAAAAGAAATGGAAGCCTTTAACGAGCTTATAAAAATAATAAATTTCTTCGGAGTAAGAAAATAATATTCTTTTCTTAAATTATTTTGATCGAATTCTTCTGATTGTAATAATATATATAATATTAGATTTGACTATTTACTAGTAGGATTAATGGTGAAGATATGAAAATAGCCATTTTAACACCGGAATTTTATAATTATGGCGCTCTTCTAATTGCGGGTGTTTTACAAGACGCAGGATATACTGTGGAAATACAAAAAGGGTTTACAAGAGAAGTAAATGCAGATATTGTTTTTATAAGTTTACATTCCACCATTCACCTGATCAAATATCAAAGGGAAATCGAAAAGATCAACGGCTTAAAAATAGTAGGCGGACCGGTAAGTACAACTCCAGAACTAATATTCAATTATTTAAATGTAGAGGTAGTTATTATTGGAGAAGGAGAAGTTAGTGCAGTTCAACTAGTTAAAAATATAATAAAAAATCCTAATTTGGATAAATTGAATGAGATAGAAGGTATTGCCTTTAAAAAAAATAATAAAGTAATAAAAACCAAAAAACCAATCCCTGCACCTATGAAAAGACCCCTACCCTTGATTCCGGCAGATATTTCATCGGAAAATATTAGAGGAGCTAACATTTACATTGAAACCCATCGGGGTTGTCCTGGTAACTGCGGATTCTGTCAAGTTCCCTATTATTTCGGGAGAGATGTCAGAAGCCGACCATTAGAGGATATAATTTTAGAAGTGAAAGAATTCCTAAAAAAAGGAGCTACAAAGATAGCCATAAGTGGTGGTACCGGATCGTTGTATGGAAGTAAAAAGTTTAAAACAACCAATGATGAGGGATTCACGGAACTTTTAAGAAGAATAAGTAATTTAACCGGCGCCAAGAATCTCACCATACCGGATATTCGCTGTGACATGATAGATGATGATATACTGGACGCTGTAAAAAAATATACCAATGGCTGGATTTATTTCGGTATTGAATCTGGAAGTAATAGAATTCTCAAAAAGATGAAGAAGGGAATAAATGTTGATAATATTAAAAATGCCGTTGAAATGGCCAGAGATCATGGTGTGAAAATCGCTGGTTCTTTTATTGTGGGTTACCCTCAGGAAACAGGGGATGATTTTGCAGCCACCGTTGATCTGGCAGATGAACTGATGCTGGACGATTATTTTATTAGTATTGCAGAACCTATTCCCGGAACATCCCTGGCAGATGAAGTAAATAAAATACCTTTAAATGAAAATCTGGTTTTTAAAAAAAGTGATGAATATAAAAAATATGATTTAAGTATCGCCGAGGCAAGATGCCTTAATTTAATGCTGGATTCCTATGTTTTCCGCAACATTCCAGTGGCAATGGACCAAAATTTATTTGAATCAATAATAAAAGAAACCAAATCTCAAGGAAACCATATAAGAACAGTTACCCATATGATTAAGGATTTTAAATTGAATAATAAATGATATTAAATCTTTTTTAAAACATAAGCATTGAACTGATAATAATCTCTTTTTTTTAAGCTTTTTAAAGTTAAAAATCGCACTCTTTTATCCAGATTAAAATGGTATTTCATGATTAAATGTTCTATGTGTGCATCTGAATGTCCAAAAATAGTCATATCATATTCTTCATCTTTTTCAATGGAAATATCTGTTTTAGAATCTTTAACTGTAAAACTGAACGTTCCACCATCCTTAAGTAC
Organism: Methanobacterium sp.; assembly: GCA_018263005.1. Classification (GTDB taxonomy): domain Archaea; phylum Methanobacteriota; class Methanobacteria; order Methanobacteriales; family Methanobacteriaceae; genus Methanobacterium_A. The sequence continues at coordinate 12,992 of JADFDH010000012.1, read as the reverse complement.
CCTATTTGCTTCTTTGAAGAAAATATCTAAATCTTTAAAGAAGTTAAAAAGACCCACTGCTATAATATGGTTGAATTGTTGAGAAGAATAGGGAAGGTAACCTTGGTTTAAATCAAATATTTTAAGATCACTGGCAATTTTCTTTTCTCGGCATATGTTCAGCATTTTCTCTGAAATATCTAAACCACTGATTTTTAAACCTGCTTTATAGAACAATTTAGAGCTAAGACCGGTGCCTATACCCAGATCTAATAGTTTATCTTCGGTTTTAATATGTTGATATACCAATCCAAATATGATTTCACTGAAATAACTTTCATATTTCAGGGCTAGAGAATCATATTCAGCCGCATATTCGTCATGATTTGTCATTATGATTCAATATAATGATTTTTTATTTTTTTCCTCTTCAATAATATGTGTAAATTTTTTAAGCTTTTCTATGGTAGAATCACTTAAGAAATGTTCCATTAAACATGCTTCTTCATCAGCAATATCATCATCTACACCTAAAACAGTTAAAAATTCTTTTAATGTTTTATGTTTATATACTATAATTTCAGCTAGTGCTATTCCTTCTTTATTCAGCTTTATTTCCCCGTATTTTTCACGAGATACTAGATTCAATTTAGAAATTTTATCAACTGCTTCTACTACACTGGGAGGCTTAACATTGAGTTCATCAGCAATATCACTAACCCTTATAAATCCTTTAATATTATTTAAATTATACATAACTTCCAAGTAATCTTCGATACTCTTTGAAAGTTTAACAGAATCTCCATTCATCTAATCAATTCTTTATTTTTAATATATATCCCACTTCACAGTTTTCGAATGAATCTGGCATTTTCTGTCTGATTTCATCTAATTTCTCAGTACAGTGACAAGGAATAACCTGTGAAATATCATTCAAAATATCTACATCAGAATCATGGAAACCTCCAATAACCGTGTGAATATCTCCTAATTCTCTTGATTTTTGGATTATGGTTTCAAGTCCGGGATGTGCGCATCCAGTAATAACTATATTGCCCTTATCGGCCAGTATTACCATTGATTGCTCTTTGATATCCTCACCTAATTCTCCGGTTGTCCATATGTTTTCACTTATTTCCATTGAATCCGTGATTTCAATAATATTCGCATCACGTTTAATTTCGTTTTTTAGATTTTCTGAAACAGAACCCGGCATATAAACTTCTGGATTTTGTCCATATTCTAATAAATAATTTATACCACCAATATGATCCCAATGGGAATGTGAAATGAAAATTTTATCGATTTTTTCCGGTTTAACTTCGGCAATTTTCATATTATGCAGTAGAATATTCCCATTCCAACCCGTATCAAATAATATTTTATCTTCTTTTGTTTCTATTAAACATGAAAAACCCCAACCGGATATGAAGTTTTTCCTGGCGATATTATCATATAATATTTTAATTATCATTTTCATCACTTATAGAACTTTTTAGCTTATTAATAAATAATTAAGTCTAAAATCCTGTTTTATCAGCTTTATATGCATTCATTACAATTTCTTCAATGGTTTTTCCTTCAGGTTTGGTTAAACTTATTAATTCATCTGATAATACGTGCATTGGACCTTCACCAACCTCAGATGCAGCCAATATGTCAACATTCAATTTTTCTAGTAGTTCCGCTGTTTTAATTCCCTTCTTCTTTTCTAGTTGTGATCCCGGATTTTCTTTAACATTTATATTATTGATTTTATTATTTATTACTTCTGCAATTAAGATATATGGAGCTCTGGCAAAATGTTTTGAAATTTTAGATTCATAACCATTATTATTTTCAACTGGAATAGCTATTAGAACTTTATCTGATTTATATGGTTCTATCTGAACTGTTATGGTGTCTATATTTTCAATTCTATCTTTAACCTTTTTTTTAATATTTTCTGTAATTTCTGAAGCTTTTTTTACTGATAAATCCTTCTTGGTTTCTAGATGTAGTTCTGCAAATACAAAAGGTCCGGATCTTCGGACTTTAATATCATGCACTCCTTCAACACCTTCAACACCTTCTGCTGCATTTTTAATTTCGCTTATCTTATCCGGATCCATACTGGCATCTAATAAAACTAGAATATCATTTTTAGCTAATTTCAATCCCATATATATAATTAATAGTGAAACTAATACTCCTGAAATCCCCTGCACTCCTAAATATCCAAGATAAGCGGATAATATGCCTATGAAAACAATGATTGAAGAAAAAATGTCGATAAAACTGTGTTTTCCATCGTTTATTAGGGCCTGGGAACCTATTTGTTTCCCTACACTCTTCTTATATCTGGCCAGTAACCAGGACACCACAGCCGATAATGCAGCGACTAAAAGACTGATTAAAGGTATTTCAATCATTTCTGGGTTTAAATAGGCATTAAATGATTCTATAGCAATTTCGAATCCAGTTATAATAATCAAAACAGATATAATCAGAGAGGCTAAGGTTTCAATTTTGTAATAACCATAGGGAAATTTTTCATCAGGTTTTCGTCTGGAAAGTCTCAGACCAATATAAACAGCTAAAGAAGCCACTATATCTGTAAATGAATGTATAGAATCAGCTATTAAAGCTATACTCCCTGAAAGTAACCCTACAATACCTTTAATTATTGCTAAAAGTAGATTTGTTAAACTAGAGTATATTGCTGCCTTTTCACCCTTCTTCAACACTATTCTATTTTCTCCATCCACTATAACACCAATTAATTATCTTCTTATTTAGGAACTAAGAATAATCTCTTCTATTATTATAATTAGTTAAAGTCCATCTGCTGAATAACCTTTTCCAGTATTTCATGAAAGATTTTGGTAAGTCCAGGTTCAAACACTACTATTGGTTTTAGATTAACCAATGCATCTACGAAATGTCGGTTGTAAAGTATTTTTCCCAGTAACGGAATATCATTATCATAAAAATACTCCTCTATTTTATCAGTGAACTTAGAATTGATATCTGATCGGTTAATAACCACTCCATGTGGAATATTAAAATGATTTACCACTTCTATTGCTCTTTTTAAGTCTGAAAATGCTGCGGGTGTAGGTTCTGTAATTAATACTACATAGTCACTCCCCCTTACAGACGTGATTACAGGACATCCAATACCTGCAGCAGAATCTACAATCATATACTCTGCATTAAACGCCTCGGCAATCTCAGAAGCCCATATCTTAACGGCATTGACCACTTGTCCAGAACCGGATTCACCTAAATATAGCTGTCCGGAAACAATTGGAAACCCATATTCAGTTTCCCCCACATATATACTGGCTGTTTCTATTGTTTCCAGTTCTATTGCTCTTTCAGGGCATGCGAGAGTGCATGAACCACATCCAGTGCATAAGAACTTGTTAATAACTGGTAAATTTAAATCATCATCCCAAGTTAATGCTCCAAAATTACAGGAATCAAGACATTCCTGGCATTTAGTGCATTTTTCTCTAATTATTCTGGCTCTTTCACTGGTTTTAACACGTTCAACCAGCTCCATATCCTTTTCTTCAACTCCTAAAACCAATGCCAGATTAGGAGCATCAACATCACAATCAGCAGCAACTATTTTATGTTTATCTGCCATTAATACCGCTAAAGACGCTGTTAACGAGCTCTTTCCAACTCCTCCTTTTCCTGAAAGGACCGTGATTGTTTTCATAGTAATTGCTCCAACAAATTGGCGACTTTTGAAATTTTTTCATGTTCAATGGGAATGCCCTCAGAATAATCCTGAATAATTCTCTTTGTATAAGGAATTTCGGATATTACTTCAACACCATATTCCTTTTCTAATTCATGAATTAGACTTAAATCACCAATATCTGATCTGTTTACAATGATTTCAGATTTTATTTCCAGGATTTCAAGCAATCTTAGTATTATATCCAAATCATGTTTTCCTAAGGGTGTTGGTTCAGCTACTGCTAAGGCCAGATCAACGCCCATTAAAGCTGAGATAACATTACAATGAGTACCTGCAGCGGTATCTATTAATATAATATCATAATCATCTTCTAAGTCATAAGCATAATCACGGGTTTCATTTACCACAGGAGAACTGGATTCACATCCTACTTCCATTTCTCCGGATATGAGGAGGAAATTCTGAGCTACTTGTGAATCAAAATCAAATTTACCCTGATATATTCTTCCAGTAATCTGCATATTCTCCTCTATTGCATCATTTTTACATGCAAAAAGACATGCCCCACATCCGTTACATTGTTTTTTAACTAAAAAAGGGAATTTATCTTTAATCATTACTATGGCATTTTCCTTACAGACTTCGGCACAACTTCCGCATTTTTGACATTTTTCTTCATTGAAGGAGGGTAGAAAAGATTCGATATTCTTTACCTTCTCTCTTTTAATTGATAGGATTATATGATCATCTGGACATTCCACGTCAGCATCAACCAACATTACTTTGTATTTTTTTGCAAGCTCCACAGCCAGTGATGTGGCTATGGTTGATTTACCAGTTCCTCCTTTACCCCCTGTTATAGCAATTTTCATAATTTTAACCCTTTAAATAATATGATTTTAATTAGATCCATTATATCTCCACTTTTATTGCATCATTGGGGCATATGTTCATGCATATTTCACATAAAGTGCATTCTTCCGGATTCTGGATTATCACTTTATCTCCTTCGATTACCAGTATCTCCATTGGGCAGAACCGGACACAATCTGCACACCGGGAACCTTGACATTTATCATAATCAATTGTTATTTTTGCCATGTTCAATATTTCCTTTTATTTAGTTTTGAAAATAAGAAAGGGTTTTTTTATATCAGTATATTTGAGTTTACCTTCCTCTTCCGCCTCTTCCGCGAGTGCCCGCACCTGCAGAGGAAGATGTAGTTATTTCGTTTAATTTACCTTCACTGAAATGTTTTATATTTTCTTTTACACTTCCAGGTTCTGGTTTGTAAACTTTGATTCCTACTTGTTTTAAAATTTCGAAGGCGTTTGGACCTACTGCTCCAGAAATTAATATGCTAACATCATGATTAGCTATTAATTGAGCTGCTTTAATCCCTGCTCCTCCTCTATCATTTATTGCTGTATTTTCAATGGTAGAATCATCTGTAATTACACCATTTTCTGAATCTGCAATGATAAAATAGGGACATCGTCCAAAAATCATACTAACTTCTGAATCTAGATTATCTCCAGTTGATGCAACGGCTATTTTCATGTCTATTCCTCCTTCTTTATCATGATTTTTTCAATTTTATTAATAATCTCCATTATCCTATTTGAAAATTCTGACTCTTTATTTTGAGTTAATAATACATTATATTGGGTTTTTGGTGTGGTGTCAATAGGGATACTACCTAATAAGGGTATGCCTGTTTTTGATGATATTTCACTTCCGCCGCCATGTCCAAATATTGGTATTTCGGCTCCACATTCTGGACAGACCAGCCCGGACATATTTTCTATGATTCCCAGTACTCTGATTTTCAGTTGCTTAGCCATGTTTATAGATTTCTCCACATCATCAATCGACACGGAATGAGGAGTTGTTACCATTACTATCCCATCCATGAGTGGTATTGATTGTAGAATGGTTAAGTGTTCATCACCAGTGCCTGGAGGGCAATCAACGATTAGATAATCAAGTTCTCCCCATATCACATCGGATAGGAATTGTCTTATTGCTCCCGTCTTTTTAGGACCTCTCCAGATAACAGGTGAATCTGCACTTGGTAGAAGGAATTGTATGGAGATAACTTTCAGGTTTTTTCCTACTTCTACGGGTAAAATACCTTCATTATTCATTTGAAGTATTTCTTTTTCTATGTTCAACATTCTAGGTACATTGGGACCGTGTATATCCACATCTAGAATACCCGTCTTGTAACCTTTATTTGAAAGAGATAAAGCCAAATTCACCGCCATGGTAGATTTTCCAACACCTCCTTTACCACTCATAACCGCGATTTTATGTTTAATTTTACTCATTCTTTTAGCGATTTCCATGTCTTGCTTCATATAGGCTAATTTCTGCTCTTGTTCTTCATCATTGGTAATCATATTTTATCCTTTCCATTAAATTAGAAGACAAATTAAATTTTAATAAAAAGATCAGGTTAATTTTTTAATGTTTTTCATTACAGGAGTTTTCATCTGCTTCCGATAATTCTCCATTTTTCCATGCTTTAAAAGCCTCTTTAACTTGTCCAGATGCACCTGAAAATACTTTTACCCCTTTTTCGCGGAACATCAAAACGGCTTTTGGTCCTAAGTTACCACATATTAGTACATCTGCTCCAGAACCTATTATAATCTCTGCTGGCGTTTTAGATCCTCCGCCGTGTTTTCCAAAACTTTCTTCTACATTAATATCTTTGATCTCTCCATCTTCCAATTTAATGAAGGTAAAATAGGGAGTTTTTCCAAAGTGCATGGAAACATCTGCCAGCAATCCTCCTTCATTGAGAGTTGGTATACATATTACGGTTATTCTATCATTCCTCCACTTATTTATTTTAATCTGCTCCACACATTAGAGCGCCACATTTTGGGCATTTACTGTTCCTACAAGGGACTCCTGGAGTTTTAGCAGTTTCATATCCACAACTGATACACTTACAAACTCTTGGTGGGCCTGCTCCCATTCCAGCTCCTCCATATCCTCGTCTTCTACCCATTCCTGGTTGTCCTGCAGGTGTTGGATTTACATCAGAATCAGATATTTTATAAATATCCTCTGATTTGCATTCAGGACAGTTATTATATTCTTTAGGACTATACCATTCAAAACCGCAGTTTTTACATTTGTATCCTACTTTATCGGTCATAAAATCTCCTCCTTTTATTATTATATTTCTACTTTCAACAAGAGCCTTGGCAATCTTTCTACGAGCAGAATATAAAGTTCTGTGAAATGTAGGCTGTGAAATATCCATCATTTCAGCCGCATTCTTTTGTTTGATATCGTCGTAGTCTCTGATCCTTATTGCTTCTATTTCATCTATGTTTATCTTTATAGGCCGGGTTTTAATAGTTCCTTCCTCTGTGACTGGATTGAAACCTTTGATTTGAGGCTCTTGAAAAATTCTTCGAAATCGTTTTGGCCTACCCATGTTATGAATATATATTCAAAACTAATATATAAAGTTTTGGTTGACCTAACAAAATTAAAAAAATTGAATAAAAAAAATATATCTCAAAATAAAATAAGCATTAATAACCACTTAATTATTTAAAAACAGTTTCCAAAGTAGTATCTATCACTTTATCAAAAGGAATCACCTTATCCCAACCAGCACGTTCAAAAATATTCATGAAACATACCCCAATAATTTTGGATTTTTGTTCCCCTGATATTTCCTGTATCATGTTAATTACTTCTTCTGGAGCGCAGCCAAATTTAGGCATGGCTAATCCTCCTAGAACTACCACCACATCAGGATTACTTGGATCTGCTTTCTCATCGATCACACTGAATCCAATATTAGGAATCATCTTTATTTGTCTAGCATTTTCAATATCTGCTTTTGGAATATAGATTAGGTCAAAATTTTTATCCCTAACCGTATAAGATAGTAGTTCTATAAATGGCGTGCATACAGCTACAGAACCTGTGAAAACCACCTTTGAATTGTTTTCTATATCATTTATGCTTTCTCTAAAACTCCCAGTTAATCCTACAATACCAGTTTTCTTTTCCATAATATTCACCCATATATACTAAACATGATTATCATTAGGAGTCACCAACTAAAAAATCTAATTATTATCATCCACCACTAAAAAATATTAGAAATCATTCGTTTATGATCAGAAAAAATTTACAGTTAAAGTTACATATTATAAATATGGTGATTTTATGGAAAAAGAGATATTAGCAGCCATCATGGCATCTACATCCGATGTCGATCAGATGTCAAACGACCGCATAGAAGCCCTTACTAAAGGGCATGGAATGTTAAATATCGCTGCAATCTGTGCAGCCAATTCAATAACAGATGATGTACTAAAAGGAGTTCAAATTAAATTAACGGATGAAAATAGGCAATATCTACCCATTGATGATGTACTGACAAAGGCCATAGAATCTGCAAAGTTCGCAGGAGCCGATGCAGCTAATGCAGCATTAATAAGTGCCATATTATGTTATTTTGCCGGATCAAATGCACAGGCAGGAGTACCTGCAGGTAACAGGAAACTTGGTGCAATGGCCCGGATGCTTGCCGGAGTTGACAGATGTGGTGTACTGGCCATACCCACCTCCAAAGCAAACAATAAGATATCAGGTTATGCCGCTGTAAAGGCAATATATGATGATATTTTCGAAAATAAATTATCAAGAATTGATGGGGGCATCATACCGCTAGGTGTTGGTGGAGGTCCATTATACGGACATGGAGCACTTGGTGAAGATGTAGGATTCCCTGAACTTGCCAAAAATGGTGCTGCTTCGGGAACAAGAGGTATGTTAACAGCCTTCGCCAATGTAGGTATGCCCCCCAGCCCAATTCAGGCAGCAATATTTGGTGCCGCAGCCATACTGGAGATAGTTCACCCTGATTCGGAAGTAGGAGAATATTATGGTGATATCTTTAAAGCCAACAGCGCATATGTAGCGGGTTTAGGAGCAGTAGAAGCTGCCGGACTACCAGAAAAACTCCATATAAGAGGTACCGGTGAAGAATACAATACAGCTCAACTAGTTGGTGATTTAGGAGTAATCTTGAAGGATATTGGAGGTCCATCTGTAATAGGGATGATGGTATTTGAAGAGATGCTAGCAGCGTTTGAAGAATCCCTAATGATCGGAGCCGGTTTCTCAGGAGGTCCTTTACAACCACCATTAGGCCATATGACCGCTGATGCTGTGCTTGCAATGAAACTGTTAATTGATAACCAGGGTGATATGGAAAAATCAGCTGACAAAATAACAGAAGTTAAAGGACAGTTCTGGTTAGAACCAGAAATCGCCAAAATAGCCACCAACACCATATCCAGAAAAGCAGAACAAGTAAAAAGAGGTCCAGTAACCAAAGCTTTGATTCTAGCAACAGATGGAGCCCGAACTAAAGGCGTGTATGAAAGGGCTAAATTTACCTACGAAAAACTCAAAGAAGGAAAAGAACTGGATGAAATCGTCAGAATGTTGGACGATACAAAATTAAATGATGTGGAATCAGCCTGCAGTAATTTATTAAGCAACATGACAGGTAAAGAAATAAAAATAAAGGTAACCAAATACAGAGGCTGTGCAAGAAGAAAACCAAACGAATTTTTAAAGAAATACTGTGGATTTGACACCGATGCAGATTTAGAAATATCAGTTGATGGAGAAAAAGTTATTTTTGAGGGCTTATCACATAAAGTGATACCTGACGCAGTCTTAAAGAAAAACATGGAGTTATTAGAAGCCATACCTTTAGGAGCAGTTCCCATTGTAGAATTACAACTCTCAGGCCATAGTATTATAAACATTACTGTTCCAGCTGCCGTTGCTGCTGCAATGGATGTTATGCCCATAGATGAAATTGGTGCCAAGGTAATTGAAGGGGCTTATATATCCTCATCAATACCAGGAGGTAGTCCAAGAGCAAAAGAAGTAGCAAAACGTGCTAAGAAAATAATGTCTGAGTTATAAACCAAGGTGGTAAAATGCTACTGATGACCACTGTAGATGATATTCCAGCAGAAAGCTTACCCTATATCATCGATCGGACAATGGAATTGGGTGCCAATAACATACACGTTCTCAATGCTATCACCAAGAAAGGAAGGATGGAATATATAGTCTTAGTAGATGTAGAAGAGAAATTTTTAGATGACATATGCTCCCTTCTTGCTCTTGAATTCGGCACTTTAGGGATTAAAACATTTAAATACGACCATGTGAAATTCCCATATGATGTAGAGTCTAAAGTGGTCAAATTAGAAGTTAACGATCTGCAGTTAGAGTCAGAAGTAAGAATTAAATATATGAAAAAAGAGGGCACCAGAATAATATCACTTAAAGCCGAGTATGCAGATGTTCAGTCCATTGCACAGTCACTTAATTCAAAGGGGATAAGCATTCCACTATCCAAATTAAAAACCCTCATAGAGGCAGAATGCTATAAAAAGGTTTTAAAACAAGAAAACATCGTTATAAGCCTACAAAATTAATGAATATATTTGATTAACGCCAATAACGGTGTTAATCATTTATTTTACTTTTAGATTAATCAACGTAATCTCACAATGCGAACCAAGTCTCATAGGAGGTCCTAAAGTACCTGTACCCTGAGATACATAAAGAAATGAGCCTTGTTTTTCATATAACCCACGAAGATATGGAAACATTATTTTCACGAATAGATTCATGGGATAGAACTGACCTGCATGAGTGTGCCCGGATAGCTGCAAATCAATACCTGCCTCCTTAGTTGTTTCAAATTCACGGGGCAAATGATACAATAAAATGGAGTGTTTCTCTTTATTTAATTCAATATTTTGTAGTTTTTCTTTAAGATGTCCGTTTTTCCAGGAAAAAGGCACTCCTAACACTTGTAAATCCTTGAATTCGTATAAGTCATTGTTTATTATTTTAATATTGGCTGTTTCAAGGTAACGTTGCACATCTTCAATACCCTGGTAGAAATCATGATTTCCCATAATGAATAGTACCGGCACTTTGATTCTTTCAAAATCTTTTATTATGTCTTCAGGGAGTTTCGCTGCCCCATCAAACAGATCACCGGTGATGAAAACTATCTCGGGATCAAGATTTAATATCTGATCTACCAGTTCTTTAACAAACTTCTTATTTCTAACAGGCCCTATATGGACGTCGCTGATCTGTACCGCCCTAATATCATTATCGATTCCGTTTAAAGAAATATTTAGCTCTTCAATTTTCATACGAGTAGAATTCCACACCGCATAGATACCCACGATAAATGCCAGGACAAAAATAACCTTTCCCGCTATTTCAACTGGTATTGGTAGAAACATTCCAATTATTAAATAAACACCGAACAAAATTAATATAAAGACAGATATACCCAGCCAACTGGCCGATAATGCAAAAATCCCTCTGATAATTGAATTTGAATAAAAACCAGTTAATATATTAGTAATAGGATTTAAAATGGCTAAAATTACTATGGCAATATATAAATCGTTCATAGGTATGTTAAAAGTAAAACTAACACCAATGAAAACCAGATAATTAAGTACTAAAAACCAGAACAAATACATTATCGAAGATATTGCAAGTCGGAAAAATCTCATTTTAACCTCATTAAAATATCATCTATTTTTTTACAACCCCATTTAATGTACCATTTATGATGCAATTAAAATCCAATTTATCCTCCCATCCTGCATCTTGGAACATATCCATATAACATAGTCCTATTACTTTTCCATTCTTTTTCAATATTTTCTGGATCAATTCTTTGACATCTTCCAATTTAAGATTGGCTTTGGGCAGACTTATGCCTCCTAAAAGTGCCACCACATCTGCCTTAGGATCCGCTGGTTCTGTTAGTTGCATCCCCTGTGGAGTGAGTTCCATCTTACGAGCGCTTTCTATGTCTGTTAAAGTAATAAATACTGATTCTTTATCTCTTACAGCATATGCAAAAAGTTCTGCAAAGGGAGTGCATACTCCTGGAGCTCCTACGAATGTTATTTTATCAGCATCAGCTACTTCGTCCTTGAATACTACAATATTTTCATTTAAACCCTTGAATTCCTTAACCTTTTCCATAATAATCACAAATTTCTATTGACACAATTAATATATAAAATAGTTTTGAATATATATTCTAAATAATAATTTACTTATCAGATAAAAAAAGTGATGAAATTGAAATTAGCAATAACATCAGAAGATAAAGAATTAAATTCAGATATTAGCCCTTTTTTTGGAAGAAGCCCCTATTTACTGCTGGTTGATTTAGATGAAAGTGGAATAAAAAAATTTAACTCCATTGAAAATCCCACCCTCAAAGAAGAAGGTACAGGCTATATACTAGCAGAGTATATAGTTAACGAAGAAGTTGATGCTGTAATTTCAGGTGAAATGGGCCCTATTACATTTCTTACCCTAAAAAATGCGGGAATAAAAGTTTATAAATATGCAAAAATGAATGCTCTAAAAAATATCAGACTATTTATTGCTGGTAAATTGAAAGAGATAACAACTCTATCTTCTGGATTCCCCTAAATTAAAGAAATTAATCTTTCTAAGTTATTCATTAGTGTTCTAAGTTATTCATTAGTCATATCCTCATAAACCCTTAAAGATTTGGCCAAAGCATCTGTTTCAGCTATCAAAGAACCCATCAATATTGCTAAGAGTAACTGGTCATCAGTAGCCCCGAATTCACGGGCCACATTAAGATGAGTTAATAGACAATGCTCAGCTCCCAGCGCAGATGCCGATCCGATGGATATAAACTCTTTAATCAGAGGAGGTAAAGAATCATCCTTCATCAACACTTCCGATTTATCGAAATATGCCTTTAATGCCCGAGGATTCTCTTTTAAAACCTGGAAAATCTTAGGAACGAAACCAAAATAGCTTTCTATTTTTATAAATATTCCATCTATATCCACATCATCCTCTTTGAAATTAGAACACATCTTACTCTTTCCTAATGATATAGGTACTATTTTTTTAGCATCTTAGTCTTCTCTGTAAATGTAAGATCTTCCACTATTGATTCTGGAAGTCCTGTTTTTAGTATTTTGCCCCCTCTCATAAGCGATGCTCGATCACAGACGTCTAATACGAAGTCCATATCGTGGGATATTATTAGGAATGTCTGATTTAATTCATCTCTGGCTTTTCTTATGGAGTCGGTTACTTGTACTCGGGTTATGGGGTCCATGGTTCCGGTGGGTTCATCTAATATTATTATGTTGGGTTCTTTAATTAGTACCTGGGCTAATGCTACTCGGTGACGTTCTCCCCCACTTAATTCATCAGGATATT
>JADFDH010000011.1 GCA_018263005.1 Methanobacterium sp. | reverse complement strand
TCAGCATATTTAAGGGCGGTGTCCGAAAGACTACCCACCTTCTTGGTCCGGTGTAAACCGGTCACTACGTTTGCAGTATTTGTCTTACCAATTGATGAACCGCCTTTAAGAGTGTTTATGGTTGATAATCCCAGACGAGCTCCAACACAATTAAAATTCAAAATATGCTTTGATTCCACCTCCCCTATGATAAAACCATCATCAGGGGAGCGTTCATATAAAGCTTTATCAATAAAACTTAAAAGATCAGGCTTTTTAAGAATCTCTACAAGTTTTTCTCTCTGTTCTTCAGAGATTTCTTCTGTTTGATCATCATTTACCAATTCAAAATCACGATTTTCTTCTACTTCCTCTTGTATAGGTGATAATAATACCCTATTTTCACCTATAAAGACCCCAACTTCCTCTAAAAATTCTTTTATCTCATCTGATTCTATTCCAGCTTTAGCGTTTAAATGTTTGATAAGAGCCTGATCCCTCTTCTTATTTTCAACATCTAGTCCAAATCTATTTGACAGTTTCCTATGAAATCTTTGGGGCTTTGAACCACTAAATTCAATCCATTGAACAAAATAAGAACCACTAATTTGCTGCTCACAGATCCAATACTCATAATCATCAATTTTCTTGAAATATAAGCTGAATCCATCTATAAGATGCTGAACAGGTTTCTCCCGGAAGTGCGGTATCTGGGGTCCTTCCATCTTTTCAGGGAAACAAACCATTGAGGGGCTAGCATCCGTCAAGTTTATATTATCTGATAATAAAGTATTACTTACAGGGGTTCCTCTACCTCCCCCCACTCCCTTTTCTTCTGGCATTTAAACCCCTTCTATTCCGTATCATCTTCTTCTAATGGTATACCAAAAAGTTCTAAAAAATCCCTTATATCTTTAACAGGTACTGGGGGATTTTTTTTATCCTTGTAGGTCTGATAAATGTCTTTTAGTTTATCAGTAAATCTTTTAGGCATATTTTCACTCTTTAAGTTCTTTTTTTATTGCATTTCTTACAAATTCACTTAAACTGGCTGATTCACCATTTTCTATCTTCTCTTGAATTTTGTTTAAATCATTTAAGTCCATGGACACGCTTTTTGCAACCATCAAATGTCATCACCTCATAACTTTATAATAATTAGTATGAAAAAATAAGATATATAAATATTACTAATTAGTATTATTGTAATATAAATATTTAAAAAAAAGGCTCTGTAGAAATCATTATCAAAAGTTGTTGATGAAATTTTAATGCTTTGAAATATTCGTAGATTATAAGACCGTAAAGATGTTTTAGCACTCTAAATGCTTAAATAAGCTTTAATGGATATTGCTTCGACCAAAACACCTATAGATCATCTTAGTTGATACTAGCTTATGTACAAATTTATATGTTTTCTACAGAGCCAAAAAAATTATCTTTTATTTAACTCTTTCAAAACAGTTTCATTAGTTAAAATTTTATTCAACTTTTTATCAATCAATTTATTCCTTTCACCCATCTCTTCTAATTTTTTCTTCAGAAAAGCAATCTCTTGATCTTTCTCAGTTTTTAAAGATGTATTTTCCTTTTTCACTAGTTCTAATTCCCGTGTAACAGTTCTGAATTCCTCTGATTCAATACTAAATGTTTCTACACGGTTAATCATCAATTTATTAAGGTAGGGTGTATACCGTTCTCTCAATCGTTTTGGATTCTTCTTAAAATAAGATTCTTTAATTGAATTCGATTTTCTCCCCTGTAAAGCATTTGCCAAATCCACATCTTCAATGGTTGTAGCATGAAACTTTCTAAGAGCATGACTATGAAAAAAGTTGATACGAGGGGCTATCTTCCCAAACTGGTTCTTATCATTTAACCGATTGAACACGGCTTTTAAACCAGCTTTGTCTATGTTGAACAGTTTATCATCATGGTCTATCTTTGACCGTGATTTTAAAAATTTAACTATGGCCATGGTTGCTTCTGGACTGCAACAAGTATAATAAAAGTAATTTGTCTTAGCTCTGACTAATTCAAAGATAGGAATAACATCTTTCTGGCCTTCTAATTCATCTAACACATCATTTATGTTGGTTGAGTTATGATAATCCTTAGTGGCATCTATAAAGTCCTGTACTGTAAGGCTTGTTGTTTCATTCATTGCACTTCCACTACTCGACATAAAAAGAATAACTGCTTTATGCTTCAGATTACTTGTAGATTCAATAACCTGGCGTATATCATCTATTGTGGGAATATCAGAGTATCTTTCATGCCTACCATTAGGCATCCTTGCCAGTGGGATATAGGGGATTTCAATCCCAAAGTGTTTGTAGAAGGTTTTGACTTTAGTATAATAGGTTTGTATAGTGTTTGGTGATGAACCATTTTTGATTAGGTGTGACCTGAAATTTTTAAGCCTCTTTACTATTTGCCTGTTCTTGCCCCTAATCCCTTTTTCTTCCTCTGTATCTGCTTCTTTTATTAATTCTGTTAGGGTCTTACCGTTGAAAAGGGAATATTTATCTAGAGCCCATTTATAGTGCTTTATACTGGTTTCTGAGAGGTTTCTATCCGTATAGAATTCAGTGAATAAGGGATCGATTGTATCCGGTTTCATATAGAGTATTTATGCACCTCATACTATATAAAAGTGATGCATATCTATATACATCATTTAACAAATGATGTTGTTGATATGCACCACTTTCGTTTGATTTTGACATAATAATTTCCTTTTAAATATTACTATTGGTTTCATAAATTTGAATGATTAACATTCTTTATTGTTTGGAATTTTCTTATTAATCTTCTGGTTTTTTTAGATTATTATAGTTCCCATAAAAATAAGCCTTTTAGAGGGCCCTCCCGGGATGTGGTGAATTTTTCCCCTTTTGGAACTTCTCGGATTGTTCTACTGTAGACCAAACCATAGAAATGAATTTAAAGGAGCTCCCGGGCGGAGCCTAAAAGAGCTCTTTTTGGAATAATCCAACACATAATATAAAAGTTATTTGGATCATGAACTATAATTTCTGGAATTGTTCCGGCCCTAACCAGTGCATTAAAAAATTCTATTTTGATTTTAATAACAAACATTAAATTTGGATCTTAATCAACATTTATTCAATAGTTATTAAAGAGGTTTTAATTTGGTGCCAAGAATCATTTCTACAAACGATCCTCCGTTTCTCAACCATTTAGAATGGGAAGCATTACATCACTCTTATGAAATTCCGAAGTATGGAAACTTAAAACCAAGAATACTTCCTTCTGGCACAAAAAAGATTGTGGTGTCAAGAGATGAGGAATATAAAATTAAGGGATTGTTAACTGGACATTGGGAAGATGTCTTCCATTGACTCCGTTAATGCAGAGAGATATATATATGCCCATGCCCCTGGAGAATATTAAAATTCCAGAATTCGGGTCTGAGTATGAAATTGAATGTTTGATCGAATTAAAAAGTACGAAGTATGGTCCTGATGGGGTGGATTTTGAAGCGGAGATGGATATATCCCACCTTAAAAGAACTTTCGCTCATGTCCTTGTTGTTGTACATCTTTTGCACCTTAAATTTGATACAAATGTCGATTCAGATAAGTCCAAGAGTTCAAGTCATTCTTGCATTAAATTAATCGAACTTACAATTTAATGTATCTCCGCATTTTTGCACATGTTCGAGGGGTAAGAGCGAAAATAAATAACATTACATAATTTTTTTTCTTTTGAAATAAAAATAGCAAATAATATGAGGAAGATAAAACGCATATAAACTTGTAAACGAGACAGCTCAAAGGCATATAAGATAACAAAGAGGATTAAAGGAAAAAAATTTTTATTTTTTAAAAATGTAAAACCTATTTGGGGAATTAAATGGGCAAATATATTAATTTATTCTGGATATAATTGCTCTTCCAATATGAGGGTTATAAATGAGTAAAGGAACTTATAATGATGAAACTACTGTTTTAGAAGAATTACAATTATTATTAAGTAAAGATCCCCGATTAACATCAGAAGAAGGGTTATTAAAGAATGTAATCACCGAATTGGCAGTGAAACAAGATGAAGATTTAATTAAATTATTATTAGATAACGATAAAATTAAAACCCATTTTTTTAAACAAATCGACGATATTTTAATTTTTGATGATGACAAATTCATGAAATTCATTAATAATAAAGAGTTTTTACCTGAATCATATACTTCATTTAAAAATAAGATTGGTTTAACTACTGATGAAAATTTCCTTAAACAAAGTAAAGAAGTGGTATTATCCTGGCCATATAAAGACTGTGTTTTAGAAGGAGGCCAGGAAGAAATAGATCAAAAAAGAACTGAGAAATTTCATAATGTTATTTTAGCTCCGGATGAAATAGATAGATTATTAGAACCTAAGGTTTTTTCTAATTTCAAATTGATAGACCATGAAGGGGAACAAGAGATTGAAACTATTAATGCTTCTGATAATTTGATTTTAAAAGGTAATAATTTATTAGTTTTACATTCTTTAAAGAACAAATTTCAAGGTAAAATTAAATTAATTTATATTGATCCGCCTTATAATACAGGGAATGATGAATTTAGATATAATGATAATTTTAATCATTCTACTTGGCTTACGTTTATGAAAAATAGATTAGAAATAGCTAAAGAGTTGTTAGCTGAAGATGGTGCTATTTTTGTTCAATGTGACGACAATGAACAAGCTTACCTTAAAGTTCTTCTTGATGAAATATTTGGAAGAGATAATTTTAGAGAATGTATTTGTGTTAAAACAGGCTCAGAAAGTGGTGTTAATGCCATTAATGTAATGCGGGGAGAACAATTATTTAAAGTGAAAGAATATTTGTTATATTATTCTAAAAAAAGTTCAGAACATCGTTTTAATCCCTTATATGTTAAAGGTATGAATTTTAATTTTAGTTATCGTATAGAAGTAAAAAAGAACCATGCAAATGAATATGAAGTAATAGACATACAAAAAAAGTTATTAAATGAATTATATAACCAAGAAACAATGAGAGGCTTATCAAATGAACAAAAGCAAATATTTTTTGCTAAAATGAAAGAATATTGTTTAACAAATGCAGAAAATGTATATGCACTTAAAACAGATATTCAAAAGTCAGGAGATAAATTTAAAAAATTTGCAAATGCCAACAAATCAAAAAACATTGTAGAAGAATATAAAACGGATGATAATAGAACGATTTTAGTTTACAAGGGCGGAATGCTTACAAATCTGAATAGTAGATTAGTTTTTGAAAATGGAATTAAATATTATGGATTACTAATCAGTGATTTTTGGTGGGATATTGGTGCGACCCCTTCTTCTGAAGGTGGAGTAATTTTAAAAAGTGGAAAAAAGTCCGAAAAGATGCTAAAACGGATAATAGATTTAGTTACAAACGAAGGAGATATTGTATTAGACTTTTTCTTAGGAAGCGGATCTACTGCTGCAGTTTCACATAAAATGGGCAGACAATATATTGGTATCGAACAATTAGATTATGGTGGAAATAGTGCTGTAATTAGGTTAAAAAACGTAATTAATGGAGATACAAGTGGAATTTCCAGAGCCGTTAATTGGGAAGGTGGTGGTAGCTTTATTTATGGTGAACTAAAAATTTTAAACGAGCACTTCATCCAACTAATTATTGATGCTGAAAATTCAGAAAATCTATTAGAAATATGGGAAAATATGAAAGAACATGCCTTCTTGAGTTATAAAATAGAACCTAAAGATCTTGATGAAAATATTCAAGATTTTACTGAATTGAGTTTTGATGATCAAAAAAATTTATTGATTAACATTCTTGATATGAACGAATTGTATGTTAATTACAGTGAAATTAAGGATAAACAGTATAATATAAATGATGCAGAAATCGATTTAAACAATCAATTTTACGAAAATGTGTAAATGATTAAAATGAATGCTTTAAGGCAGATTTACGATTCCCTATCAATTGCAGGAATCTTTCATGATAATATTCCGGAATATATTGAAGATAATCTAAATTCTAAGTTTAAGCTTAGGAAATATCAAGAGGAAGCAATATTCCGATTCATTCACTATGTAGAAAAATATCCCCGTAGATTGTATCCTTCCCAGTTATTATTTCATATGGCAACTGGCTCAGGAAAAACCATTTTAATGGCTGCGTTTATTCTTTATTTATACAATAAAGGCTACAGAAATTTCTTATTTTTCGTTAATAGTAATAATATTATTGAAAAAACCAAAGAAAATTTTCTGAACTATAATTCCAGTAAATATTTATTTAATCAAAAAATTGAATTTGAAGGAATAAATATCAAAATAAACCAGGTGAATAACTTTGATTTTTCAAATCAAGAAGATATCAATATACTATTCACTACAATACAAGGACTTTATTCCTCCTTGAATACACCTAAAGAGAATGTACTTACCTATGAAGATTTTAAGGACGAAAAATTAGTAATTATTTCAGATGAAGCCCATCATATAAATGCATGGACACGAAATAAACTTAGCAATACAGAATTGACCGCAAAAAACACGTGGGAATACACAGTAACTAAAATATTCAACTCAAATTCACAAAATATAATGTTAGAATTTACAGCTACTGTTGATTTAGAACACCCATCCATTAAAGCCAAATATGATGATAAATTAATTTATGAATACAGCCTAAAACAGTTTAGACAAGACGGATACTCTAAAGAGGTTAAAGTCTTACAATCAGACTACGATAATATCGACCGGATGCTACAGGCGATTATTTTAAGTCAATATAGACGAAAAATTGCTGCTAAAAATAAAATTAATTTAAAACCAATTATTCTTTTTAAATCTAAATCTATTATAGAATCTAAAAATAACTTTGACTTATTCCTAGAAAAGATTAAGCATTTAAAGTCAACCGACCTTCACACGATTAAACAAAATGCAACTGATACAGTTATAGGCGATGCATTCCACTATTTTGAAAATGAAGATATATCAATTGAAAACTTAATTATTGAATTGAAAGAAGATTTTTCTGATGAAAAATGTATGCTTTTAGATTCAAATAACATAGACGAATATAAACAAATTAGTTTAAATTCGTTAGAAGATAAAAATAATGAAATTAGGGCTATTTTTGCCGTAAATATGTTAAATGAAGGGTGGGATGTGTTAAATTTATTTGATATTGTTAGATTATACGAATCACGTGATGGAAAGTGGTTAAGTAATGGAACCTATCAGCCTGGAAAAACGACTCTTTCAGAAGTTCAATTAATAGGAAGAGGAGCAAGATATTATCCTTTCAAATTAAAAGAAGATGAAAATGAATTTAAAAGAAAATATGATCAAAAGCCGGATGATGAGATTAAAGTTCTAGAGGAGTTGTATTATCATAGCTCATATATACCCAGATATTTAAGTGAATTAAAATTTGCTCTCATAGATAGCGGAATAATGCCCCCTAATGAACCACGAACACTCCATGTAAAAGTTAAAGACGACATTAAAAATACTGATTTTTGGAAAAACGGATTTATTTTTATTAATAAAAAAATTGAAGCAGATCGTTCCAAAATTAAGGATATTGATGATATTAACATTAAAAAAATTTATGGCCCTATAAATTTAAGATCTGGATACATGCAGGATAAAACCATTTTTATTGATGATAATAACGGGACAGAAGATAAAATTACTAAAACTTTTGAATTAAAGACATTTAATGAAGCCATATTGAAAAAAGCTTTAAATAAAATTGAATTCTATAAATTTAGTAATTTATTGAAATTTTTCCCAAATATACAATCAATAAATGAATTTATCAAACCACTTAAAGAAATTAAAGTAGATGTAAGAAGTTCCAAAGAGAAATTAGAAAATTTGACACCTCAAGATAAGTTAAACATTTGTATTACTATTTTTAAACAGTTAGAGATACAAATAAAAGCAGAATATACTGAATATAAAGGGACTCATTTATTCGTTCAAAATAAAGTTGAAGAAATTGTTAAGGATAAGGTTTTAAATATTAATGTAAAAGATGGTTCTGATCAAGAATTTGGCAATCCCATGAGCAATCCGGTTTCCAATGAAAATCTGAAGTTAAATTTGAAAAATAAAAACTGGTACATATATGATGAAAATTATGGGACTTCAGAAGAGAAATCATTTATTCAGTTTATCAATGGGACTATGGAAAATTTAGAAAAGAAATTTTCAGACATATATTTATTGAGAAATGAAAATTTATTTAAAATTTTCAGATTCTCTGATGGTAAAGCCACAATGCCAGACTTTGTTTTGTTTTTAAAAGAAAACAGTTCCAAGGCATGGGTACATTACCAAGTATTTATTGAACCGAAAGCTGGATTTTTAAAAGAAACTGATAAATGGAAAGAAGACTTCTTAAAAGAAATAGAAGACAAATTTGTATTGGAAATTTTAGCAGAAAATACCGAATATAAGTTATTAGGGTTACCGTTTTATATTGAATCTTCAAAACAGGATTTTATAAACTCATTTAATGATAAATTAAATTTAAATTAATGGGGGGGATTTAATGCATCATCCAGATAAATATGCAGGCCATAATAGATCATTAGAGAAATTTGTTGATATTTTTAATGAAGTAGCTAATACAAAAGGAAATATCCTTAAAATGGAAATTAACAAAGTAGAAAATTTTAGAGATGATGGTTCAGTAATTAACCTTTTAACAGCGAAAAAAATTATTTTTGATTGGGAAAAAAGATATACATACTACGACGGATATGGATTTCCATTTCCAACTTTTGGACAATTTGAAAGGAAAATAAAAAAAGAAGAAATTAAATTATCAATCCAGTGTTCAAAAGATGAACAAGCCTTCTGTTATGCTTGGCATGAAGATTTTTTGAAAGAAAAAATAGAATATATCGAATCTAGAACTAAAACAGGTTCTGAAACTAAAGGAAAAAGATTTACAAAGAATTTTACAGAATATAGATATTCAGGAATGGCAGATTTTCATGATGACTTAATTGAATATTTTAAAATTAAGGGGGAATGAATATGGAAATTGTAGCTGTATCTCATCCGATACCGACCGAATATGCAGAAAGAATATACAATGAAGGAAAAACAATATTTGTAAGTAGGTCATACCTTGGGAGAGTCTCTCCAGGAGATAAATTTATAGTATATGAATCTCATGGAGCAAAAGCATACACTGGATGGGCGGATATAAAGTCTATTGGAAAACAAAAGACAAGTTCTATAGCTGGAAAATATGGTAAAAATTTGATGATTTCAAAGAAAGAACTTCAGGAATATGCTAAGGGTAAACCAGAAATGAACGTTATAGAATTTGAAAACTTTGAAAAGTTCAAAAAGCCTGTCGTTCCAAAACGTTTCGTTAGTGTTGCTGGTAAATACATCTACGAAGATGAATTTAAGACGATTGACAAAAACAAAGGATAAAATTTTGTCTATGAATATACGTCTTTAAGATTTGAAAGAGAATATCTATTGAATTACAGAAACAATAAAAATAGAGATATTAATAATTGCAAGCCCTAAATTAAAACCATTAAGAATCCAAATCTTTTTGCTCCGTTTTTCTTTCAGACATTCATAGAGGATATAGCAAAAGCTAATTAAAATCGCTATTCCAATTATTAAGTTAATCATTTACATCACCTTTATTTTAATAAGAAATCTAGGTGCTTATAATCTAAGTCTTTAGTTTCTGAGATTTGGCTTTTAGGGAGTTTTATTTTAAAACAGTCCTTTTTTATCCTGCAGTTTTCACATTGTGCTGGATTAATATAGGTGCCATATGCATCGCAGAATATCATTTCTGTATGTTTACTCACTATTTAACCTCCTTTTTGATTTTCAAGTAATTGTTATGGTTGTCTTATTTTCGTTGACTTTTTCTACTGTTATATTCTTTTTAATGTTTTGATTTATCTCAAAATTGAGATTAAAATTATTTTTTATTGTGTCATTATTTTTAGAGCTGTCTGTGTTAGATTCGCCAGTAGCAGATACCAGATTTTGATCCTCTGAGATCTGGCACATGGTCCCTATACCTGTCAGGAATAGCAGTAAGGGAATTAGGAGGAATAAAATGAATACAAACACAGCTTTATCCTGTGTTGTACCGGTTTTTATTCTTCTTTTCTTACTAAAACAGACAAAATTTGTTTTTGATACCGGATACAGTATAGGGCAGCCATTAACAGTTAAAATATCTAGAAAAATGTGGGAGATAAATCCTATTACTAGTGCAGCTGCTATACTGACATTAAATATGCAGATTAGGGAAAAAGGAATTAACCAGATTAATGAGTGTCCGTATCCTCTGTGTTTTCCTATTAATTTGTCTATTATATCTGGGAAAACTGATATCCATCCTGCAAAGAAAATACCAATTAATACGTTGTTTAGATTGGTCAAATAAGTGAAGGTAATGAATAATAGTATGGCTCCGGCTATGTGGGTGTAGCTTTTCATGAACGGCCCCCTGCATACATTAAGGTTCTGAAGATTATTAGTGCAAACCATCCAGCACCTATAAGTACCATGGCCATTATCATCGAGGATGCTGTTTTTAAATAAATAAAAAAGCAGTATACACTTAAAATACCATAGATAGTGTATGTGATATTAATCTCTCTTTTACCACAATTTAATTCGTATTCATCTCGATTGACTAAGATAAATGTCTTAAAAAATGGGTAAACATCTGATTTAAAATTTTTAGTAAAACTACAGATGAATTGAACGTTTTTCAGGCTGTTTAGGTACTGGTATATTTGGACCGATCTCTTGGTCAGTCTTTCAAAGTGATTGAAAATTATTATTAATTTCTCATAGTGTAATTCATTAACTAATATTTTCTTTAGTTCTGCCATGGTTTGACGTTTTAACGAGGGTCTTTTTCTATTAGATACTCTGTTAATACATTCTATTAACCTACCTTTAACTGGTAGGGGTTCATTAAAGTAAATACATAAATAATCATTCATCAATTCATCATAATACTTGAAGACATCTTTATTGTAGAAGATAAGGTTATTTCCTTCATCTATCTGTTCCTTTATTTGTATTAAATTCATACATAAAGTTATGATTTAACCCCATATAAATATTTTAAAAAAAACACACAACTTAAAATTCGTGAATATTTCGGTGGTAGAAAAATAATAATTGTTAAATAAAATTAAATATTAACAGTTGTAGATAAGGAGGAAAATTTTTGATAAGAATTAGCATGTCACTGCCCAAGGAAGTCCTAACAGAATTCGATGAAGTTTTAGAAAAAAGAGGTTACAATTCCAGATCCAAAGGCATAAGAGATGCCTTAAAAGATTACATTCTCCGATACCAGTGGATGAATGAGATGGAGGGGGAGCGTATCGGGATACTTGCTGTAATTTATGACCATGGTTATACAGGGGTAATGGAAGACCTTACAGACATCCAACACGATTTCAGAGAGTACATAAGTGCAGTCATGCACATCCACATGACTAAAAAGTACTGCCTGGAAGTCATAACTCTAAAAGGAAATATAAAATACATCCGAGACCTCACCGAGAAGATCATGAGTCTAAAAGGTGTGGAACATGCTAAACTAACAACAACTGATTTAAAAGAGTAATTTACTCTAATTCAACATCTTCTTTTTTGTAACAAATTTCAGTAGAATAGTCCTGTATGAAATTAACAACATTATTTACAGTTTCTTTATCAATTTTATCGTCGTTTCGTAAGATAAACCGAGTTAAATCCCTTGCTCCCACGACAGAGTAATATTCGGGTTTTTTTATTACCTTAAAATTGTTATTTATAAGAGTTACAACACCTGTGATCCAAATTCTTCTACCTAATTTTTTATTTAGAAATTTACTCAAATCTAAAGCATTTAATCTAACCTGATTACCAGGGTTTCTCTCCATTTTTTGACCTGAAGAGCGCTTATACCAGTCATTCCCATATATCTTAAAGAAGCCAGAATAATTCTTAGTTTCAATTAAAAATATCCCAGTAGGCCCAATTACTACGTGATCGAAGTTCCCTTTACCACCAGGAATGGTCACATCATTAAAGGTGAAATAACCACCCGGCAAATCTTCAAGATATAATGAAACTAATTTCTCTCCTTCATCTCCTTTTATCCAACTACGGCCTTCATTATACCCATAATAACAGACTAGTGCTCCGGCTATTACAATAATTAACCCAATTATATTCAACATGACTATTCCAATTATTCCTACAATAATAATGACAACGCCAAAAACCATAACGATTTTATAGTTAAAACTCTTTTTATCTGTGTAACTGTAACCATGGACTATTTTATCTCTACCTTCACTTTCCGTTCCATGGTTGTAACCAATTGTTTCTTTAAACTCTAAATTACCACCACATTCACACTTAGAACTAAAATCTTCAGGTGATTCACCATTTTTCAGTTCATAATAACCATGGCAAGTGTCACAAATTAAATATCCCATGAGAAATCCTTCTCAAATAAAATCTTTAGCCCCTTAGATTTTTTGGTTTGAAAGAGTCGTTTTTGTCCTGTTTTTGTGTGTTTGAAGGGGTTTTTGTTTGTGTTTTTGTAAAAATATATTTTATTTTTTGATAAATAATTATATATAGGCTTCTAAACCGTTAAATTTAATTACTATTACTTACATATATTTTTTTGGAGATATACATGAAGCATAGGTTAAATTACAGTAAAGAAGACCCGAACTACGTTTTGTTGGATGAAATATTTAAAAATGAAATATTTAAAATTATTGGTTCTAGAAAATCAAGGACTATAATTGCTTCTAAAAGTGTTAAAAACATAGAAAATGATGATTTTATCAATTAAAATCATATTTCACCTATATTCTTTGATACTGTTGAATTTGTTATAGATGAGCTTAAAAGAGATAAAAAATTGAGAAAGTTATTCAAAATATATACACAGTAGTTCGTAAGGTTAAGTATTATATTTTGTGCAGGGTGTATTATTTGTTTATGAGTATCAAAAACACCCTGCGTGGTAAGTTATTGAATATTAATGTACTAAATGTTTCTATGGATATAATTAAAGACATGTTAAGTCTAGAATCAGCTCCAAATGCGGAGTATAGTGATAAAATGATTATTTATCATATTCTTAATGCTTGTACGTCTCAATCCAGTGTTAACCAAGTCAGTGATATTTGTGTTGACAGTCCCTTCAGAAGGAACCATCAGACACCGGCTCCGTAAACTTAATTTAAATGAGTTACAACTAGCTTTAAATGACAAACTGAAAGACGAGTTCATTAAAATCGTGCCAAAGAAATCTCAATACTTTGCAATTGATTTATTAACATACCATATTACGGGGATGAGGAACACAGGAGACACTATAAAAACCAAACCAAAACAAGGTACAAGCAGATTCTTTGCTTATGCCTCCATATATCTAATATTAGGGAATAAACGCTTCACTTTTGCCGTGAAAATACATAAGAAAAGGAGAAAAGCTAGAAGACATTATAGACTTTCTAACTAGAGAAGTAAAGAGCGTTGGCTTTAAAATTAAAGGACTTTACATGGATCGTGAGTTTAACACTGTAAACGTGATAAAACACCTGCAAAAAACATTCCTTTTCTGGAGGTAATTTATAACATCTACTGTGAAAAAACTCCCGATCAAGATAAAATCCTTTAATTTTAAGTCCAATACTTTCTACTTCTTCTAGGAGGAAGTCTATGGTGTCCATTGAGGTTTCTCCTTGTCTTATGTATTTTAGGGCTAGTGTGTAGCGTTTATTCTTTAATATTAGGTATAATGGAGGCGTATGCGTAGAATCGGCTTGTTCCCTGCCGGGGTTTGGTTTTGATGGTGTCTCCCTGGTTTTTCTTCTTTGCCGTAATAGGGTATGTTAACGAAATCGATTTGCAAAGGATTGTGATTTCCTAGGCACGGTTTTAACTGTATTTGTCTTCAGTTTATCATTTGAAGCCTGTTGAACAGTCTCTAAATCAAGTTTACGAAGCCTGTACCTGATTGCTCCTTCCGAAGGACTATCAACACAGATATCACTAACCTGATTAACACTGGTTTGAGAAGCACAAGCATTAAGAAGATGATAAACAACCATTTTCATCACTGTACTCTGCATTCGGCGCCGAATCCAATCCCAACATATCTTTAATTACCTTCATCGAAAGATTTAATACTTCATCATTCAATAACATAGCACGCGGGGTGTTTTTTTGTCTCATAACTAAATAATACGTCCCGCACAATATTAAATACTTACATTACGAAGTACTGATTATGGAATATAAATATCAAATAATTCTTATACTTGAAAATGAATAAAAAAAGAGTAAGTGGTGCGATGGTTTCCGTCGTACCACCTATTGCCCCTTATTTTAAAAATTTACAAAAATTCTCTTTAAAAAATAATTAGGGAGTTATCTCCTTTTATTATGTAGCCTGGATTTCACCCTGGCCTGCAGCTCAGGATCTGTCAAGAACTCCACTAAGAGGCACTGGGCCACCAAGTTTATTTTGAAGTTCCCAGACATTCTCCAGACTTTATTATACATCTTCCCTGGGAGGTCTACGCAGAACCTTTTCTTTTTTCCCTGAATCATAACCTTTCCCTTCTCCTTATTTTCAGCTGTCTTTTAGCTTTCCACCAGGCGGTTTGATATCCACACGAGCATTCCAGATAGATCCACCAGCGGCCTTCTTTACCTAGAAGTCTGGCTCCGTTTTCATCAGGAAACATTTTAACTATCCCCTCTTTGGAACCACAGGTTAGACAGCCTACTTGTTGAAATAGTCGGTTTATTTTTGGGTCCCGACAAATTTCAATACCCATATGGTCTTCCCCATAATCTTGGGTAGGGTTGTTAAGATGCTCTGGTCCAGCTGCATGGCACCATTTACAAGGGGTAAAGTGGCCACCATTAGTTGGTACTTTATGGTCTTCTTTCATCATATCTATGGCCGTGCAACCTGGTGAATGTAGTTTTCCAGTGTTGCTATTTCCGATTAAGGATCCATATGGTTCGTATCCTTTTTTGTTCGTCAAAGTCGTGTTAAACTTCTGAGTTTGTATCTTGGTTTCCATTCTTATCACCTATTGCCCAGAGTAATTATTATTACTCTAATTAATATTAGTATTAATTATTATTTAAAGTTTTCGGTTTATCCTTGATTTATTTAGCTTATAAAATGTTAAAAAAACCTTTTATTTAAATCTAAAGTTTACCATCCCCATGTTTTTGACATCGCGACCGGCCCGAAGAGATTTGATTGTAAGTTGAGGATCCCTGCTGCTGCTAAAAAAGAGTATTCAGGTGACTGCCCAAAACCCCACCGAAGGCTCCATTAACTGCCAGAAAAGGTTGCAAGTCCCATTATTTTGGGATTTATTTACTGTCAATGCGCTTCAATGTAAGGTCCCTAGATATGCCAAGAATTGGATAGCGCTCGTAGGCATCCCGCACTGATTCTATCAACGTATGGACCCCGGGCCTCCGCCGTAAGGCGGTCCGCCCGACCGTCCCTCGTTGAACTGAATCACTCGGGACTCCTCGATAGGGTCCTCAATATGCCGTCCTAGCGGCAGTCTTGTGGTGGGTGGCGGGAGGAGTTGATCGGGTAGCTCTGGTTCTTCATTAAAATCATAATTAGAATTAAAAGCAGCTACAGCAACAACACCAACAACAGCAGTACCATAACGATAAGCAGCAGCAGCGAGACCAACTTCAATCAAATCCGAAGGGCCGGTCGCAAAAGCATCAATTCAAGGAGGTTCCCTATCCCCCCATCACGCATAGATTTAGAAGAAAGCTAAAAATAATTTTAAAAGTAAAATTAAGTGGTTAATAAAAATTATAATAGCTTATTGACATTTTTAAAGTGTAGTTTGGCTACTAAAGGTAATAATTTAGGATCAATGTCTTCAGGTTTGGATTTACGTAGATCTATATCGTATTCTTCATTCATTTTGTCAACTTCTAATTCAAATAAATATTTTGCAATTATACTTGCTGTAGCTACTGGTATTTCTGATTCTCCTCCTGTTTTTTGAATTATTTCTAAATTACTCTTATCTACATTTTGTAATCTATATTCAGTTTTTTGAAAATCGAATTTATCAATAACTAATTTTGCTTTATTGAATTCGATTTTTCTAAGAATTTCTTTAACAACCAATGAATGAGCCCACGCCATCAAATCATTAAGATTTTTCCCTTCTCCTGATAAATCATTGTAAAGTCTATTATAAGTTTCAGGAACTAAAGGTCGTGAATAACGGGTAAAATCAAGTTTTATTATTTCTTTTGCTAATTTTATAACATTATTTTTTTTAAAAAGTTTACTATCTTGTACACCCATTTTCCTTAATTCTACTACTTCATCAGGTTTTAAAGCAGTTGCAACTACGACTAAAGGACCAAACCATTCACCCTTCCCTGTTTCATCCGAACCTAATAAATAATCATATTTAGTATCTTTTTTAAGTATGGAATCAATAATTCCTTTAGAATCTTCATTATCATTATATACTATTTTACCAGATTTATAGACAATTAAACTAATATTTTTGTCTTTAATCCTTAACATTTCATGTTCACTTTTTACAGGAACTTTATGTAGATTATTTTCGAGAATTACTTCATTTAACTTTTTTAGCTCATTAATGTCAATTTTTATGGAAGCCATAAATTTATATTGAGTAATCAAACATATATTCTTTTATGACAGGCATCAATATAACGTTTGGGACTGATTCTACATTCGATGATGACGATATTACACCTATTTTGAGTAGATATGGTTTAGAAGAACACGAAACTACTTCTGAATATCAAATATGGATTTATAAAGACCATGATATTGTAATAACAAGATTTAAACATAAAATTCTAATACAAGGTAAAGAATACGGCAGAAATCTTGATTTATTACGAGAAATACTTAGTATTGATGGACTAAACGCAGATTCGAAAAATGACGAAAAAATAGCTAAATTGTTTAAAACACCACATAATACTTTATTTTGTATGGAATGTACAACCCCATCATTACTTATCGAAAGTGAGATACAAGGGCTTGATATAAGCTTTAAAATGGAGTGTGGGCATGATAATGATATGTTGCCCCCGATGTTTATGGTTACAAGCAGAATTTTACCAGATATTAATATACTAATAAATGGTAGCTTATCCAGATTAATAGATTTGGGATATTTTAAAGGTTTTGAAATAGTATTATCTGATTTTACTATCCATGAAATTGATTTACTTGGACCAAAGCTAAGAACTGGAGCATCTAATGAAATAACAAGATTAACTGATTTAGAAAAAGATGCTAAGATAATTATTTTCAATTGTACTGATGGAGTTAAGTACCCCACTAAAGAAGAATTTGACCAAAAAGAAGATGATAAAATTTTAGAAGTAGCTAATCTTACAAATTCTATTCTCCTTACTGGTGATAGGAATTTAAAAGATAAAGCCATATTGAAAAAACGTCCTACTATTTACATTCATCCTAAAAATGCAGAGCAAATAAAACACATTCATGAAACGCAAATCAATTAAAGGAATATTAGATATAGAAATTTTACTTAATCAACTACTTTTTAGATATAGAAATTTTACTTAATCAACTACTTTTTCCCGTTTATTCACCTTTGAATCTCGAATCATATCCATGATTCAGATATTATATCATTTGAATTTTAATTCATTGGGTAATATGGTTTTAAGGTGTTTTTTCACCTTTTCATTACTCCATCCATAATAATCCTTCAAAAACTGCCAGTAATTCCCCTTCTTCAAACAACCATAGCAATAATAGCCACATCTATGAACTCTAAATGATGGTTTCTCATCATCATGATCCGGGAAAGGGCAGTGATACATTACATATTCCTTTTCTGGATATTCTTTAACTGGGTCTCCTAGGATAAATTTGAAGAAGACCCTATGGTCATCAACGAATTTAATTTTATTTGATCCATACTGTTTTTTATTGTTTCTTCTAATATTTTCCTTTATTTGGGCATTGTGCGCCTCTATTTTATCTATTTCCTGCAAGTGTAAGTGAAAATCTGTGATAAAGTCTTCCCGGTAGAAACGTTCTACTTCAGGCGCCAATGCCTTCTCTATTATCGCTTCATATTTATCCTGGACAGTAAATGGAACAACTGCTAGTCCAGTTAATTGATGTTTACTGTACGGAACCCTGGAGAGCCTGGCTTGTGCATCCTTAGTAACTGCAAGGTCCATGGTTTGGTAATTGAAAGATTTTTTAACATGTCCTGCAAACCATGAAATTGCTCTGTTAAGATTAATGAATTTAGACTGGTTAAAAAATGCATATGCATGACATCCTTTGCAGCCGCTGAAGAATAAGGCAGGATATTTCCCAAATACATCTTTGAAATTACGGGCGAAGTCTTTTGCTTCGTCAATTGCTGGTTTAGCAATTTCATCTTCCTGGACCAACTTTTGCATCTGGTCCTTCAGCTGCACCTGTTCATCTTTTTTATAACCTGGGCCTTGGCTTCGTAGTTCAACTAGTTGATTCTTAACTTTTTTAATACGATTATTGCTTACATCAAAATCAAAGAAGACCCTATCAAATACCATCTTATCTGAGTTACACTTGTTTAAATTACCCCTGCTCCCATAATTATAGGTATGGACAAGACAAGGGTGGATGCCACTATTTCGGTGCACATGTAGGTAGAGCTGTTTAGGTGTTTCTACTCTAAATTGGATCCTGAAATTTTCATTGATAAATTCATCTGGGCGCCGGAAATGTCTGTAGAATCTTTGTCCGTAGAAGGAACGGTAGAAAGATTGGAGCCCCTTCATCATAAAGCCCCCTTATGCTGTTTTTTCTTATTTGATAAAATTTTATCAATTTTGAAAAGGTCATCATATGCTTTATCGGTGACTGTTACCATTCCATCTACGTAAGATTCTGCAACGTATCCATAGTAGATGAGATTTTCAACATAAATTTTCACTTGCAATTTAACTATTCCACCCATATTAGTGCTCAAATCCATGATTAATTTTTCAAGTGTGAGTTTGGTGTGGGGGCTTCGATAGTCATCTACAACCCTTAACAAATGCAATAAAATAAACTTCTTCAATTCTGGCCTGGTTTCCTCCCAGTTTTTCAGTAATAATTTGGGCTTTTTGGGAGCTCCTACCTGCTTCCTGGGAAGTTTAGATAGCTTTGACTGGTATTTTACGTAAGCCATCCTTTAACCTCCATATCATGAACTGTTTCCATGATATCTGCTTTTCTGAAGCTGTTTTTCAACTGGTCAATTAATGAATCCAGGGTATGTTTGCTGTAACCTGCAAGTTCAGTGAGAATAGACTTCTCGATAACCGATAAGTTCCTGTAATCTATTTCAGCATTTACAGCCTGCTTAATAATTCTATTTTCACCCTTCAGAATTTCTCCACTATTTTCAGACTTTTTATTCTCCTTTCTGTCCTTATTTTTGTAAATTCTAAATTTCTCAGAATGGATAGAAGTTTGATGATACACCACCTTGTTGGGTACTGAAGGATCATAATGTGGCAGGTAGATCTCTTCACTTACTTGGTGGTGGGAATTTGGAATTTGTTCTTTTATGAACTTTTCTTCCTTTTTTTTTATTTTTAGCCAGTCTATATTTCCGATGGCTAAAAGTAGACTTTTATATTCTCTTGCTCCGGTTTTAATGTAGACTTTGGTCTTCCCCTTGATACCACAACTTCTTTTTGTGTCACTGTCATGGTAGATGTAGCCGTTATCTTCAAAAAAATTCAGGATCTGCCAGGCGTATTTAGAAGATTTCTTTAGTTTTTCATGGAGAGATTTAGTAGTGACAAATCCCCTATCCTCAATAATTTCATATATAATGGGCAGAGCTTCTATCAATCGTTTATCAAAACCAGTAAGTGTGGCTTCCATAATTGGCCCGCCCAATAGAATAGCATGGGCCAAGTCCACCCATGATGCCACCAATATTGGTTTTTCATTCAGTTCCCAACTGCAACGCTGGTACTGGAATAGAAGGGCACTCTCCTTTATCAACTGCATCAATTTCTTAGAGTCCCTACGGGCCCTTGGGTTAGAAGTAGGGAATATATCCATCAAATCCTTTTCAAATGGTATCAAAACAGTATAAGGCTGTAAAATATTATAGGATTCTGATAAAAGCTTGTATTTTGAGTTGAAATTGATTTCACCCTTTATTTCCTGGAGCTTTTTCTCGGTGGATTTGAAATTCTCTTCCAGAATCCTCTTGGTCTGCTCCTCGCTGTCATCAACTGGTATGATAAAATTACGGCTGGCAAACTCCGGGTCCAGTTCAATGGCCGTAGTAGTTGTGACCAGTGTTTTAACCGGAATTGTAGTCTGTTGAACTTCAAACTGTCCCGTTTTAGGGTTTTTGACAGTTGTTTCGGCTATGAAACCCCCGTCATCAGCTGACATCAACCTGGTTTCCTTATTCTTAAACTCTTCTTCCAAAGTTTCTTGGATGTAGAGTATATCAATATGGTCCAGGTCATCAGCATATTTAAGGGCGGTGTCCGAAAGACTACCCACCTTCTTGGTCCGGTGTAAACCGGTCACTACGTTTGCAGT
>JADFDH010000010.1 GCA_018263005.1 Methanobacterium sp. | reverse complement strand
TGACAGTATTTGCAGATAACAACACCACCAATAACACCACCGGCCCCTCCCTCAACAATTCCAATATAACAGTTGAGCCCATGAGTGCACGGGCATCGGTGACCGTATCCCCCTCAACCGTGAACTTGGGAACAGTAATGCCGGATGGAACCCTGCACAGCTACCCAGGAATAACCACCGTCACGGTAACGGATTGGGGTTTGATCTTCGACACGGATCTGTATGTTAGGGCCAGTGGTGCCTTCCTCAATACAGCAGATCCATCAAGCACCATACCCTTAAGCAATTTCCAGTACGACAACCCCACCACCGGCAGCCGAACATCCTTCACCACCAGCAACACTTTGGTTGACTCATGGACATCTTTTCTTTACATGCAGGAAACTGTGTCCATGAATTACTACCTAACCATACCCACCTTCACAACCAACGGGACCTACATCACGACGATAATTTACAGTGTGGCTTGATTTTTTCTTGAATTAGATTTTTTGGAGTCATGAAGAAAAGATTAAGATATCATTTTAATTCTGAATTTAATATATATCCTATGTTATGAGTATAGTCTGGATCAAAGGCGTTGAGCGTAGTTATAATTCAATATCGTGCTAATAAATCCATTCTTACCTAATATTTATATCTTTAACGATTTAAAAAGCTGAATGATGCTAATTTCCGTCTTTCAAAGTAGTTTCAACACCTAACCTTTACACCTTCAATCTATTTATATTAATTTACCAAATATAATAACATGATATCTACATTATCACCATATACGGCAAGTACTGCTACGGATGTGATGTCCTTTAGTATTTTCATGTTCACCATTGCCTTTTTGGTGATCTTTCTTTCTCTTAAGATTTTACTCAAATCAGAATCACAGAATAAATCGGTGAAGAAATTTTTGGGCGGTATAAACATGCTGTTACTCCCCCTTCAAATAATTTTTATTTTATTTGTTATAGAAAGGATTGTAGCGTTGATATAAAGGTTTGCTGGATAGAAAAGTAATTTGTTGCTATTTTCAATAAATTTCAATTATTTTTAACAAAAAATTTAAGTTCTCAATCCATCCCAATTTATTTTAATCAGGGCCCTGTTTTTTATGTAGATTTTTATAACGTGGCTAAATAATAGGGAATGATCAGTAATAGCATGGTGTTGGAGATTCCGTGAGCAAGGGAAATTCCGATTATGCTTCTAGTTTTATAGAAGATGTAACCGTAGAATAATCCCACCAAAAATACGAATATTACATCGGGAAGGGAGTGGCTGATGTTCAGGGCGGTGAAGAGTAATGTGGAATACAGTATTCCCAATCCAGCGCCAAGAGCATTTTGAGCATTTCGCTGTATTATGCCCCTGAACAGTAGTTCCTCGGCGAATCCGGTGCTTATAATTATTATGATACTTCCGATAACCAATGATTCCAGGTTAATGGTGGGGCTTAATGGTAGAGGATGCAGTATGGAGTATTCCAAAACACCGAATACTATACCAGTACAAGCGATTAACAATTGTAAAGGCAGTGTACTCCAGGTTAACCCCACATTTTGCCTGGTTAAGCTCTGTACTTTCATCAAAGTATATGAAATGGTAAATAAGGTGATTCCGGATAGGATAAACCAGTACACTTGTGAAATGGGTATCATCGGTAGTGATAATCCAATTATCAAGACGATGGGAAAGGCGGTCATACTGCATAGTAAAAGACGTAGCGGTGGTGATCTGGTTACAGATAAGTGAATTAGAAGGGCGAAGATTATCACCGCTTCAAGTATTAACCCTAATTGTAAGTTATAGAAAATTACGAAGCATTCTGCGGTAATCAATGCTAATAAATAAAAGAGTAGGAAAACTAATTCTATCCGAGTTGGTTTTAAATTCTCTATCATTCAATTAACCCTTTTTTGGTTAAAAAACAGGTGATTTATTTTCCACTATTTGGAATATTATTCAGTAAAAACTGGTTTATTATATGGGAATTTCAGCCGTAAGATGATTTTACCATATTAAGATATAGTCTTTTTTAACTTTGTTAACTATCTATTTAATACTTTATAAACTTGCATCCATTCTTATGAAAGTTAGAAAGACCATGCCTTCCTTTTAAATGTTTAATGGTTCATATATTAAGTTTAATCGTAGTGCAGTTCAACAATGGTATAATTCTGGTTTTCAAACACTATGTTGGCATAGGTAGGTATTATTAAACTGGAATCGTTGTAATAAATCACGTTGTCAACCCAGTGTACGGTGGTCTCATTGTGCGATACGTACTTCAAGGTTTTATCGTACAGTATGTACCCGATTCTTTTTTCCATAAAAGTCGGTATATGGTCGGTTTGATAACCCAGAAGATGGAAATCCTTATAATCAAAGGGCTGTCCCGTGGTAGCGGCCAGAAATATGCCTAAATAGTAATTGTTGGTTAAAACTACCTCTGATTTATTTCCATTCTGCTTAAACCAGTTTGACACTTCTATCTCAGATGGGGTGGGTGGTGCAATCTTCACCATTCCAAAATCGGTTTTAAGATCAAATTCCACCATACTGGGACTGGTTACTGTTAATATTCCCTGAAGCGTGGCTATTAAGAAAATTAAAATCAGAAACAGAGAAGCTTTATGCTTACTTTTTATGCGGGGGATGAAATTTCCCTTGAACAGGCCGTTCTCTCTTAACTTATGGTAGATGTAACGCACACCACAGCCCCCTAATATGGAAAGGGGAATGATCATGTATATTAAAATTCTGTAGGAAATAACGTTTACACCCACCAGATAAGACAGGCTGAATAAGAACATGGATAAAACCCATAAGACTAAAACTAAATCTTTAACCCGCCTTTTCTGGAGTGCCAGGATAAATCCCACCAAACCAAAAAGTAAAACTAATGGACCGATATTCCTCAGATAGCCCAGGAAACTAATGGGCCTGGTGTCCACGGTAATCAACAAAAGACCGAGAGATGTGAACCCTTTTTGAAGGACATCGAAAATTAACTGATGCTTAAAGATAAGTAGCAACGTTATTATAAGTCCGGTGACTGTTAGAATCACAGTAATCAGGGTTCTATGCCTGTTGAAAACTAAAATATATCTTTTGATTCCTATAATCAAAAAGGATGCCATTATTATCAAAATGCTTAATAAAGCTCCCAAATGGGTTAAAGCAATTAAAACCAGAAGTAAACCCACAATGATAGAATATTCGTACTTTTTATCGTTTATAACCAGATAAAAGAAGTAGAGTGCGAATATTAAAAATATTAAGGCAAAATTCTCTGGCAAAGTTAACACGAACCTACTGAACAAAAGCGAGGATAACACTAGAAATCCGGCTGAAATTCCAGTCAGAAGTCCGTACATTTTTTTCCCGATATACGTAGCGGATAGGACAACTGAAAAGGCAATGAAGGGTTGCAAAAATCGTGCCAGTTGAAAATAATCGGCATTCAACAGATTACTCACTGCTCCCAGCATCAAATGGAATAAAGGAGGATAATAAATAGAAACACCTTGTGAGACAGGATCGATCAGGGGATCGGTGAATATCAGCCCATAGGTACTGTATATCTTGGCTATATGAACGTGCCAAATTATATCAAAACTAAGGGGCCATTGATTGGTTAATGTGGGATATAAAGCCAGGGAAAAAGCTAATATGGCCGGTATAAATAGTAAAAATGAAGAATATCTATTTTTAAACATCTTTAACCCTCCAACTTTTTAGAATGTAAATTTTAGGAATTCATTAAAGCATTACATTGGATTATCAACTTTTTCCGTTCAACGTTTATCAATAGTTTTAGTAAAGGGTAGATAAAGTTTTTATTCTAAATTAAAGAACATCAAACGAATCAAGAAAAATATTATTGTGATCCAGTACAAGACTCGTGGGAAAACATATATTAATGCATTCATCATATTACTATATGGACTATTTTGCACAGCGGCTCAAAGAGTAAATCATCCTGGAATTAATTTTATTTAAAGGGACTAGAGAATAATAGAGGGGACTATTAAAATAATGGATCATAAAAAATTTTCGTATACAGATATTCTGCTAATTCTGATCTTAACCCTTCTTTGTGCTTTATTCTTTTATACGCCTATATTAAATGAAACCATCGTAAAATCCATTTTAGGACTGCTTTTAATAGTTTTCATACCGGGTTACGTAGTTATTGCATTTTTATTCCCCAGAAAAAGTGATTTGAGTACTATTGAACGACTGGCGTTAACTGTAATTTTAAGCATGACTATTACAGTATTAACCGGTATGGTTTTAAATTACACACCATGGGGTATTCATGTAGTAACAATTTTAACACCACTGGTGGGGATTACTCTGGTTTTGTGTGTCGCAACGTTCTGGAGAAGAAGCCGCATACCATACGAGGAACATTTACGGCTTGATCTTGGCAATTTCTTTAGAAGGATGAAACTTGGTTTCTTCCAAGAATCAAAGACAGGTAAGATCCTATCGGTAATTGTGGCAATTTCAATTGTTTTAGCATTATCATCCACAGCATATGTTATAGTTATGCCTAAACAAAATGAATCATATTCTCAATTCTATATACTGGGCCCTGATGGTAAGATCAACAATTTTCCAACCACCATGTCCCCGGGACAGGAAGGTAATTTGATCATAGGCGTTGTTAATAATGAGAACAAACAGACATCATACCACCTGTTTGTAACCTCAAATGGAGAGGTACTAATCGATGAAGTTTTAACCTTAAATAAAAAACAGAAGATGGAAATACCCTTCAACTTCACCGCCGGAGATCCAGGAACAAGAAAAATGGAATTTTACTTATATAAACTCCCTGATAATGCCAATACTTATCGCTATCTGTATTCATGGATCAACGTTACCGGTTGAACCAAACAATTGGCTCATCAAATAATAACAATTATTCTTATTTTTAATTTAATCGTAAATATGTTCTTATTTTCATTCACAAAAACCATGGCTTTTCAAGCGGACACATGGACTATATAAGTTGTTTGAACAACAACCCACACATCCACCCACTTTTTTGTGATAATGTTCACGAATTTCGGGTTTTATCCAAAGTATTAAAGGTTATTAATAATAAAAGTATAGCTTGAAATATTTTATCAGAAAATTTGCATTCAAATAACGATCTTAAAATCAAGGAATAGGACCTCCATATTATTATATCTGAGGAAAAAAAATGGATTCAAACTCGAATTTAAAACCAAAAGTAGCTATAATAGGTAGTAGGGGCATACCCAATAAATATGGTGGATTTGAGGGATTTACCGAAAGATTGAGCATAGAAATGGTTAAACGGGATTGTAACGTTTCTGTTAGTTGTGAAGGTAAACAGGATGTTAACTGCCCTAAAGTTTATAAGGGTGTTAATATTTTTTATTTCCCACTGAATCCTCCCCAGTCAAGCGCCCTTAGAATATTTTATGAAGTCTTTTACGATTTTTATTCACTGATCTGGGCGGCTCGAAATGTAGACTACATATACATGCTGGGATACAGCGCAGGAATTTTCTTTTTCATTCCACATCTCTTTAGAAAAAAGTTAATAGTAAATCCTGATGGTTTAGAATGGAAAAGAAGTAAATTCAGTTCATTCATCCAGACACTGCTTAGGATCAACGAAAAATTAATGACCCTCTGGGCAGATGAAATAGTGGCCGACTCCAAGGAATTAAAAGACTATTTAGATGCTAGATATGGTACCAACTCCAAATTCATCCCATACGGTGTTGTTGAATATTTCGAATCTTCCTGGGACGCTGATGAACTACCGGAAAAATTACAGGGAAAAATCACGAAAAACAATTACTGGCTGATAGTGGCCCGTTTAGAACCGGAAAATAATATACACACCATAATACAGGGTTACCTTAAAAGTAAATCAGACCTGCCACTGGTAGTGATTGGCAATTATTCCTCTCCAAAATATCAGAAAATTATTGAGGATACCATCAGCCAAAAAGCCGATGACAAAAAGATCATATTTACGGGAGGCATATACCAACCAGATCTTCTGGAAATGCTTCGTAAGAACTGTTTTGCATATCTACATGGTCATAGTGTAGGGGGAACAAATCCCTCTCTTTTAGAGGCTATGATAAAGAAAAATTTAATTCTGGCCCATGATAATCAGTTCAACAGAGAAGTATGCCAGGATTCTGCTTTATACTTCGACAGTACCCAAAAATTAAGCAAAATAATGGACGATGCAAACATGAAAGGTGAAGAATATCTTAATTTAAAGTATGGAGCATATTACAGGGTTAAAAAAGAGTATTCATGGAACAACATCGTCGAAGATTACATGGACCTGTTTTCAAGCCAAAAACCTGCTTTACAACAGAACGAGGTTGGTTCAACAGTAAAGGCAGAAGTTAAATACTCGAAATAATGATGAAGCGTACTTGGAAAATTTATAAATAGACTCTATATGTAGTTCAGGAAATTTATAAAAATTGTAGATAAATATCTGTATGGGATTCTCCTTTTTTTATATTAAGAAAATTTGTGGAATAGATACATTAAAACACGGTATATATCTCAAGTTATTTGAAACTTCCCTAAAAAATATTAGAGATAACCTTATAGGAAAGTATTCATCTCTTTATATATAATATATCAAATTCACATAGTAATAAACTTTCCAGGATTCTGCACTTAAATGGTGGTTAAATGGGTGAGATGCCTTTAGTTTCCATAATAATTCCAGTATATAACTCGGAACATGTTTTGGGGTTGTGTTTAGAGAGTATTAAAAAACAAACCTATGACAACATCGAAGTTATTGTTGTTGAAAGCAGAGAATCTTCAGATAAGACTCTGGAAGTTGCAGCCCAATATGAAACCAGGATATTCAAATTAAAAGACAAAGAAAGGTCACCAGCCATAAACTACGGGATTAAAATGGCTGATGGAAAATATGTTTACAGAGTAGATTCTGATGTTGTTTTGGATAGAAATTTGGTTTCAGAGGCTGTGGAATTATGCGATGTCCAAGGATACGATGCAGCTTCCATTTTATGGTCCCCCGATCCATCAATAAGTTTTTGGGCCAAGGTCAGAAAGTTGGAGAAAGACTGTTATAAAGGGGATCTGGACCATGCCGGAGTGAGATTTTTCCGTAAAGATGTTTTTGACGATCTAGGTGGTTTCAATGAAAAACTGGTTGCAGGTGAAGATTACGATCTCTACAACCGATTCAAAAAGACAGATTATACCATAGGAGTAGTTAAGGCGGAAGAACTGCACAAGGGAGAGCCAAAATCGGTAGTTGACATTATAAAAAAACAGTATTACTATGGAAAATCCCTGAATAGTTTTTTAAATGAAAATAAAGGTCAGGGTATAAAGCAAATGTCGCCGTTTAGAATCGCTCTCCTTAAAAACTGGAGGAAATTTCTACAAAACCCGGTGTTAATCCCGGGATTCTTCACCTACTACCTAATTATATATTCATCCACCTTCATAGGAATGCTAGCCGGTTATATCAATACTAAAACAGGTAAGCAAAATATCGATAGGGTTTAATGACAATAAATATGATACAGTAACCATTGTGAACTGTTCGGAGATTTATTGGATAAAAAAATTTATCTAACAACCTCTGAAACTAAATTAAAATTTTTAGAAAGAAAATTTAATCTATTTTCCTAGGAAATTATTTCCTACTGTTTGACAGAAAAAAACGGATTAGAGACAGAGCCAAATGAAGATCTTGATAATTAACGGAGGGGAGAACAGCTGTCCCGGGGGTGTTAATAAGACGGTCCGTGAAACAGCTAAAAATTTATCCGCCCGGGGAAATCAGGTGGTTCTTCTACAGGAAAATCCTTACAATAACCCGGAAAGAGAATTTATAGATGGTTATGAAGTTATAAGGGTAAAATCATCCCTAAGGAACTATTTATACGGATTTAACCTCGAACTCCTTTTTAAATTCAAAAAATTATACCGATCTTTAGCACCGCAGATCATCCACATCCACGGCTACCATGCTCTGCTATCTTTAGAAATGATTTCATTAATTAAAAATACTGATCCGCATATCCCAGTGGTTTTTTCTCCGCACCTGGATGTTTACAGAAGCTCTTACGCCGGAAAATATTTATGGGAAATTTATAACTTCTTTGGTAAATCAATTTTCAAAAAATGCGATCATATCATCTCCCCCTCCAATTTTGAAGCTTCTAACATCTCCAGAAATTATGGAGTGGATGAAAAAGATATTACGATAATTCCCCACGGTGTAAATTTAATTGATACCCAAAAAAAGCACCTGGATAAAAATAAACCCTGCAAATTGATATACTCCGGATACCTAGTAAAGAGAAAAGGAGTAAATCACATAATAGAAAGTTTAAACTATCTGGTAAATGTGTTGAATTTTAAGGATGTGGAACTCACAATCATCGGTGATGGACCGGAAAAACCAAACCTAAAACTGCTGTGTAAAAAATACAACCTAGACAAATTCGTGGTGTGGAAATCCTTCCTAACAGATAAGGAATATGTAAAGGAGATAAAAGACTCTCAACTGTTCTTACTCCTATCTAATTCAGAAGCTTACGGTATAACCGTGGCAGAAGCATTAGCCATGGGAACACCTTGTTTAGTGTCCAGGAAAACAGCTATAAAAGAATTTTTAGACGAACCAGGATGTTTTGGTGTGGATTATCCTCCGGATCCAAAACAGGTGGCCGAGAAGGTGCTTGAAATCTA
The DNA here is from genome assembly GCA_018263005.1 of Methanobacterium sp. Classification (GTDB taxonomy): domain Archaea; phylum Methanobacteriota; class Methanobacteria; order Methanobacteriales; family Methanobacteriaceae; genus Methanobacterium_A. The sequence continues at coordinate 18,339 of JADFDH010000010.1, read as the reverse complement.
CGATGATGAGGTGCAGGTAGGCCCATTCAGCGACAAGATCCGAACCTGGGATAAAGTGGCCCACGATTACGAAAGGGTATACCAGGCACTCTTAGGAGGTTTTACATCTTGAAATCTGGAAAAACCCGGTCCGAACCGGGAAAAAAACGGTTTGAAAAGGGAAAAAATCATCCTGAACTGGAAAACCAGCCTGAATCAGAGAAGATCTCGAAACCCATCGGCCTGGTAACTTACACCATTGGAAAAGCAGGTCTATCACCCTTACAGGATCTGATTAAAATACTAAATGAAATAACAGATAAAGTCTGCCTGATAGTAACCAAAGATCAGGAAATCAAGGATATGAAATTCGATTCTTTTGCGGAGATAGACCATGAAGGCGGGGGAAATCCATTTAAAAGATTCCTGAACATTTTCATAACCCAGATGAGAATCTGTTCTGCAATTTTTAGGATGAAGAAGGCTGAAAACCTGATCTTTTTTATGGGCGGTGAAATACTGATACTCCCCATGTTGGTGTCAAAAATTTTGGGGAAAAAGGTGTTACTGGCCCTGGCTGCCTCACAAAAAAGCATGAGCAATGTAAATAAGGATTTTTTCCGATTTTTCTCCTTTATATGTGACATAAACTTTTATCTTACCGATGAAATAATCGTATACTCACAAAACCTGGTTAAGGAGTGGCATCTAACCCGGTATGAGTATAAGATTAGCTTCGCTTCCCAGCACATCATTGATCCAGACAAATTCTATAAATTTAAAGAGATAAGTCAGAGGGAAAACCAGATAGGTTACATCGGTCGTTTAAGCCCTGAAAAAGGTGTTCTTAACCTGATTAAAGCGGTTCCCCTAATTTTGGACGAGAGGAAAGATGTAAAATTCACGGTTATTGGAGATGGGAAGTTGATGCCTGAAATAGCAGAATACGTCACATGTAACCGGCTGGAGGAAAATTTAGATCTGAAGGGATGGGTGGACCATCAGGAACTGACTGATTATCTGAATGAATTTAAGGTTTTAATTTTACCATCCTACACTGAGGGACTTCCTGGTGTAATTTTAGAAGCAATGGCCTGTGGAACTCCAGTATTAATCACAGGTGTGGGTTCTATACCGGACATAATCGATGATCATGTGAATGGCTTTCTATTAAAGGATAATTCGGTTAATTCTATTAAAAATGGAGTTATTGAGGCATTGAATTATCCTGAATTAAACCAGGTTTCCGATAATGGAATTCAAACTACCAGATCATTTACATTTAATGAAGCTATCAATAAATATAAGAACATATTACGATAAAAGAATAATAAGGTGCCTAATTGAAAGAAGTAAACCTGAGATCTAAAATTATACCTTTCGTATGTTTCATTTGCGTGTTTTTACAGGCCTACATAATCAATAATGTAGGCGGAACCAGCCAGTATGAGGTTTCAATCTACACGGCTTACCCCAACTACTTCTGGATTCTGATGGTTATAATCTTCTTTTTAACCTTTCTAAACGTGTTCTTCTTTGTGGAAAAAAAGACAAGCTATATGTCAGTCATATTAACTTTAATCGCATCTGTCAATTCATTATCATTATTCCTGCTGTTACCGTTTTTTAGAAATTATTACTTCTTCAATCCCTTTGATTCCTTAACCCACCTAGGCTATGTTAACGACATATTCATGAGCGGCAACTTCACCATCAACTACTACCCATTGATTCACATCTTCATCTACGCGGTGTCTGATTTCTCCCGGATAGATCCTAAGGTGGTGTTCTTCTTTATACCTCTACTTTTCAACATGTTTTTCATAGCTTCAATGTACATACTTGTGAGATCAGTAAACAAGAAGGTTGCCTTAATAGTGACTTCATTTTCAATTATGCCAGTATTGTATAACAGTACTACCTATGTAACTCCATCTGGAATGGCCTTCTTCCTGATCCCCATCTTCTTATACCTGTTCTTAAAAACCAGGACAGAAAATAGAAATTTAACTTCATATTCCATATTAATGGTTTTATTCCTGTTGATGCTCCCCTTCTTCCATATGGAAGTAGCGGTACTGCTCATAGTAATTTTAATGGCCGTATTTCTATACTTCAGATTTGGACATCCCACAAAATGGCTGGAGGAAAGAAAAAAAAGCTTCAAAAAGACGATAAAAGAAAGCAGGTTAAAAACGGGCAACTGGATGGAAAACAGGGAAAGATCTCCAAAAATGGCGGATAGAGGAAGTGGATATTACTCTAGATTAAAGTTGTTCATCAAAAGAAACAGCCTGCTTGAAGTAGAAATAATGTTCATACTTATCTTCACCTGGTTTTCCTTCTCCATAATATTTGTCTCCACAGTTAAGGAAGTTCAGCACGCATTTCTGTTTAACACGGAATTATCTTCAGCCTCTATACTGCAGTCAACATCTTTAACCTCATTTAAGGTGATCTATGCCATAGTAAAGGTTTATGGCCCTGATATATTCTTCATAGGAATAGCTTTATTGATACTGTTATTCATATTTGTTTTCAGAAAAAGACAATTTGGACCGGTTTATGGTTCTTTGGGATTGACGTACGTTTTTCTGGTGTTTTTAAATTTCTTAACTTTCTTTAGAGGTTTAATTCTCGGACAGAGAACCGTGAAATATTTAGTATTAATATCCATGGTCATAGTGAGCATAGCCATTTACACCATGCTTAAAGTTGAAAAACCCCGGATAGAACGGCCATATAAATTTAAACCCAGGATTAACCGGTCATATCTATTTTCAATCATAATGATACCGGTAATTGTTCTATCAATTTTTTCCACATATACATCCCCCATAACCTACGGCCTCAACCTGCAGGTAAATGAACAGACATTCGATGGTTATTCTTTCTTCGTTTCACATAAAGAGAATTTAACCGCCTTAGATTTTCCTAATAATCCCCAGACATTCCAGAACGCTATTCTGGGCAGCCACACTCAGTACACTGACCAAATCAGTGCAATGCAGCCTGTGGACCATTTTGGATACAGCACCGATCTGGCTAATACCAGTAAAAATTTCGGATCCACCGGTTTGAAAGACATAGAACTTGTAAAACCCCTGGTAGGCCATCTAGGTAATTTCTATCTGGGCAACGTCTACTTGATAGTGGATGATTCCACCAGACAGGACAGCCAGCTATATACCAAGGAAGATTTCGACAAACTAATGCAGGATAACACGGTTAACAGAGTCTTTGATGATGGAGGAGTAAACCTGTACTACATCATACATATATATTATTGATGTAATTGAATAAGGTTCAACTTGGATATTCGATAATTGGATATTTCAATTAGGATATAATCAGTTAAAAGTACATTATCTATACGAATTTAGTCAGATATTAAATCATCAACATGGGTTTTATTAAAAACAGATATCAGTTTTTCGAAGTCAATCCTTAGGAAGCTGCACAAAATGCAGATGGACGTGTAAAATTTGATGGTGCCTGATCCATGCAGGGATTTTTTGAAGTACTCCCTGCTTTTGGCCCATTCTTTTTGATGCAAGGATTTTCTTCCTAATTTAAAATAGACCTCCATCAAATCGTTATTTTTTGCTTTCCTGATTTGCTCCAGGTTCACCGATAACAGTTCCTTTCTATCAGCAGGTAAATTGTTAAAGAATTCGATGGAATAATCCATATCAGACTTGATCATGTCAAAGGCATTTTTCAAGGTGGCTTGGCCTCGATGATGCCTCCAGTATCCCATCACATCATCGGTGTAATGGAAATCTCCCAGAGTACTTAAATTTAGCCAAGTTGAATAATCAACGTAAGGGGATTTAGGGGGCTGTTTGAAACCTTCAATTTCTAACAGGGATTTTTTCCGGCACAACACCGTACATGCCGGTATGAAATTTTTCAGCAGAAGCCGATCTAGGATTTCCGTGGTTCGGGAGATCGCCGGATAAGATCCTGGTTCGTGAAAAAGCCTTTCCGGGTTACCTTCACCATCCACGATCTGGGCGTTTCCCCAGCTTAAAACAGTGCCCGGATTTTTAAAGGCCTTTATCTGCTCTCCCAGTTTATGATCCGGCCAGTAATCATCCCCTTCTAATACCGCGATATATTCACCCTTAGATAGATCCAGGGCTTTATTATAGGTTTTATTAAGGTTTAAAATACCAGTGTTATGTTGTTTGATGTAGACTATCCTCTTATCATCAAATTCTGAGATTATATCTGCGGTATTGTCTGTAGATCCGTCATCAATAATTATCTGTTCCCAGTTTGGATAGTCCTGTGCTAACACACTATCTATACATGTTTCGATACTTTTACTATGATTATAGGTGGGGGTGATAATTGAAATTAGTGGATTGTTTGACATACACATTTTCAACCTTTCTTTGTGGGAGTTCTTTTAATGAAGAATATAGCCTGATCTCCCATGTTATTTTTATTTAATTCATTGGATTTCTTTTTATATTCCTTGATTTGTTTTTTGGTAAACATACTTTTTTTAGGATTTATTAAGTAAGACCTTTTGGATATTAATGGAATATCCTTTTTAATCTGTTCACTTGCGTAAAACTGATATTCACTGGAGTCATATACCGTTTTTATTATTTCCAAACCTGATCTATCAAGTAGGGTTTGGAAACTTCTAACAGTATACACATAGAAGTGGCGTGGCGCGTCTATCTGCATCCAGTCTGAGCCGTAAAGTTTCCAGATGTAATCGTTTTTAACAGGCATCCGGATGATGCACAATCCATCTTCTGATAGTAGATCTGACAGCTTTAAGATAGTTTCATGGGGTTGGGGTAGATGTTCGAATGAATGGTTGAAGATTATGAGGTCAAACTCTGCCTCGGTGGGAAGGTCCTGTATCTGCAGCTTGAAAATTTTCAGGTCTTCCAGTTTAATATCCTCTTTAACATAGGGTTCGACCCCGATTAAATTCTTAAAACCCAATTCTCTTAAGTAGTATAGAAATGCCCCGCTTCCACAGCCTACATCTAATATTTTATAATCCTTTTTTAATTCAATATTCCGTAAAACATAGAATATGGAATCACCTGGCTGTGGGAATATCTTATTTATTAATTTTCCCAATCTTCCTTTATTAAAAACTATATATTCATTCCTTTTTATCCGGATAAGCTTGGTTAAGGTGTTCCTTATTTTTTTAAATTTATCAAAGGAATAATATTCTTCATTAGAATAATATCGTTCTATGTTTGTGGGGCTATTGATGATTTGGAGGCAACCGCATTTATGGCATTCTAAGTAGTCAAAAGTTTCCTTAATGCCAAACATCATTTCTTTGATCTGGAAGATTTTGTTACTTTCTTTATTCCCACAAATTTTACATTTAATTTTATCACTCCTTGAAAACCAGATTTATTGCCCTATCTTCAGTCAGAGATATTTATCTAATAATGATATCCATATTATAAATAGGATTAATAATGCTGGTAGATCGAATATCAGACAGGCGAATATGATTATAAATACTTTGGTTAATACATAAGGTAAAGCATTGAATAACACTTCATTTATATTGAAATTGTTTTTAAGTCCATATGAAACTGTAGAAATTATTGAAATCATAAATAGGATTACGAATATTATATTGAAGATAAATGAATTTCCCAGTAAGTATGAACTTCCCAGTATGAGTGCAAATCCTGTTATCAGCAACAAATACTCTAATAAACACGAATACTTTCTACCTATTAAGACTGCAAATGTTTTACAATTATTTATTTGGTCTTCATCATAATCTACTATAGTATGTTTGATTTCATGGGCAAGATAAATAATATATAAGCCTAAAAGTAGGAAACTTGAGGGATAATTGAAATAATTAAATTCTACTAGGAGAATGAATGGTGCAGCTAGGTAACCTATAAATGAAGCAATGAATGGTCCTAAAACCGACTCTTTAAATCTTATTTTAAAACCACTGTATGCCAACCAGAGGAGTATATAAAATAAGAAAATAATAAAGGCCACATAAGATTTATAAAACAATATAAAAAGGATAATTGAGATTATAATTGATATTAACATCCATATCATGGTGGTTTTTTTGGAAATATCTCCTCTTGTTATCGGATTTTTATATTTAGGATCAAATGGAGCATCGCATATAGTATTATAGATACCTCCAGCTGCCATTATACCCATAAAAGGCAATACTAAAAGTAAAGAATACACTGAATCAACAAGTCCATTGACCACTAAAATTGCATAAAAAGGAAACACAAATATCAACTGGTTTAGATAGGGAAACATTCGCGTCGCCCTATAAAGCCCTTCAATAGTCTTAATCATCGTATCATATCCTCTCTTTTTTTATATAATATTAAAGCCAACAATCCTATTAGAATGAATGGCATCATAGTTGTGGTGCCTATGAGAATATACTCTATTCTTCCTAAATTAAATGCTTTAACGGCATTAAATAAAAAGTAAATTAGGTAGACAACTATAATATACAGGTAGGAATAGGTGTTTAATTCTATTTTAAAGTCCTTTGATGATGATAATACCTCATAACATCTAAAGATGAAAACAACAAGCGTCGTAACCAAAAACCACCCTACGAAGTTACTTATAGGAACACCAAAGTAGGGTCCCACCGTACTGTAAACCCATTGGGCTACATTTGGAGGAATAGAAATAGGGTCCAGTATCATATCTAAATTAACCGCTATTAATCCGCTGATTGATGAAGTCAAAATCAGCAATCCCAATAAAAACCATAAATTATCCGTTTTCTTTGGTTTTTCCCCGCCAAATCCGAATAAAAACAGATCAGCCAGAATATAGCTCACATAAATTATGAAAACCCAGGAAATAGGTGTGGCAAGCGGCACCATACCAAAAAAGAATGAAGGAATGGTATAATAATACAATCCATAAATAACAGATAAAAGCTCAGAGATCAGGCCAAACAAGAAGGCGATGATAAAGAATATAGCCGTTTTCCTGTTTCCCAGAACTTCTGATGAGTGCAGCAGAACAAAGGCAACAGTGAAAAAGAAGGACATAGATCCAGCGATACCAAAAATCGACAGAGAAGTTAAATACGATAATATCTCGCTAATCGAGGACAACAGGAATAAGACAAAAAATAATTTAATATAGAAGTTCTTATGAAGATTTAAAGGTTTTGATAAAGCTGCAATTAAGATGGCGGCTATTATAATCAACAATCCAATTAAAAGACCTAGGCTTATCATAATTTTTCACGAGAATTTTTTTTATCCTAAATAGGGGGATTTAATTTCTTTCTCTTTTTATTCAACATTAGAGCCAGCAATCCTATCAGGATGAAGGGGGCCATAGTTGCCGTGCCTATGAGCACGTATTCTATTTTCCCTATTTCATAAGCTTTAAAGGCGTTAAATAAAAAGTAAAATATGTAGATAATTATTATATACAGATTCAAAGGCGTGTTTAATGCCAAATAATCGTCAGAAGCAGGGGAAAATGCTTCATAGCATCTGAAGATCAGTACGGTGATGAGTGGAATAAAGAACCATGCCAGGAAGTTGCTAATGGGTATGCCGAAGTAGGGTCCGCCTCCCACCCAGACCCATTGGGCCACTTGGGGAGCGACAGACACCGGGTCCGCTAACATGTCCAGGTTAACCGCTATTAATCCGGTGATTGATGAAAGTAAAATTATTAAAATGATAAAGTACCAGATATTGTCTGTTCTTCTGGGTTTTTCCCCTCCCATACCATATAAGAATAAATTGGCCAGGTTATAGCCCAAATATATTATGATTGCCCATGAAAAGGGGATGGTGAATGGGACCAGGCCAAAGAAGAAAGTGGGAATGGTATAGTAATATGATCCCGATTGAACACTCACCGCCTCTGAAAATAGGCCCAATAAAAAGGCGATGATAAAAAATATCGCTGTTTTCCTGTTTCCCAGAATTTCTGATGAGTGCAGCAGTACAAAGGCAACAGTGAAAAAGAAGGACATAGATCCAGCGATACCAAAAATTGATAACGGAATCCAGTAGGATAACAAGTTACATAAAAAGGTTAGAATAAGTATGGCAAAAAATATCTTAATATACCGGTTCCTGTTAAGATTTAAAGGTTTTGTCAGTAGGGCTATTAAGATAGCAGCCAGAATTATCAATAAACCTATCAAAAGACCGTAACTAATCATTATATTTCTCACCGGACAAAATATTATTTTATAAACTGACTTATATTAATTTTGACATGGTATTTCTGTTTTTAATGATTTATATTTCCATCCCTTTTTATATCCAACACCAAAGACGGCAAACTATTAAGATGAAGGGAAGCCATAGTTGTGATGCCTATATACACATATTCCCTTCTTACCATTGTCAATCAGAGCGTTGTACAAAAAAGTACAGGTAGATGATGGGCATGTACAAATTCAAAGTAAATGCAGGCGATTTTATCTTCAGTGAAGAAATGCTTCATAAACCCCGAAAATTAATACATTCGCCGCTACAACCATGAAACATCTCAATAAGTTGCTAATGGGTATGCCAAAGTAGGTTCCGCCTCCACCCAGACCTATTGGACCACCTGGAAGGCGACAGACACCGGGGGATTCCAGATTAAAATAAAAGTAATCTTTATCTTGAAAGATTGATTCCAGATTAAAAAAAGTAACTCTTCAACATAAAAAAAATAGATAAAAAAAATTGGGAATTATATTAAAATGTCACGGTTTTATTCACGGCCGCATTATCAACTTTAGCTGTTACCGTAGCTGTTCCACTACCTGAGACGGTTAATATGGTCACCGCCTGACCATCGGACATGGTGGTGCTGTTAATGGTTCCCAGGGTGCTGGTGAAGGTGACCAGTCCGGTGTAAGGCACCCGGTCATTAACCGTGGCGCCATTGTTGTCGTGCAGCAGGTCCGCGGTTATGGTTGAACTTCCATTTACAGGGGTTGTGGCGCTGAGGGTCAGCACGATCCAGGCACTGACATTACTGTTTATTTTTCCGTTGTCCCCGGGGTTGGTTCCCTGGAAGTTGGCACCCCACCAGTTATTTTCAGCATTCACCGTACCTGCGTTGTTGTATATGTCGATCCCGGTATTTGCAATGATCCTGCAGAAGTTAAGGGCGATATTTCCCTGGTTATAGACCCCTCCACCGTAACTGGCGGTGTTATTCAGGAAAGTGTTTTTGTATCCAGTGAAAATTGCATCCACATCGTTCAGGACGGCTCCACCGTAACCACCTGTTGATTGGTTGTTCTGGAAAGTGGTGCTGGTTTCATTTATGGTCCCCTGGTTGAAGATAGCTCCACCACAGTGTGAGACGTTTCCGTTGTAAGTGTTCCCTGTTTCAGTTAAAGTAACACCACTGGCATTATAGACAGCCCCACCGGTAGTTGCGGTGTTATCTTGGAAGTTAGTGTTGTTGAGTGTTGCATCAACGTAGTTACATAGTGCCCCACCGGTAGTTGCGCTGTTGCCGATGAAAGTATAGGTCCCGGTTAGACTGCCCTGGTTGAAGATAGCCCCACCCATATTTGCACTATTACCTGTAAACGTGCTGTTTCCATTTAAAGAGTTGGAATTGTATATGGCTCCGCCGTTATAGGTCGCCGTGTTACCGGTGAAATTGTTGCCATTTAAAGTTACCACTCCCTGGTTGAATATGGCCCCACCATAACCGTTATCTGCGGTGTTATAATTGAATTGGCACTGGTTTAAGGTTAAAATTCCGGCACCATCGTTTAAGACAGCCCCTCCATAACCACTGGTTGAACGGTTGTTCTGGAAGGTGTTATTGGTTTCGGTTATGGTCCCCTGGTTGAAGACGGCCCCGCCGTAGGTCGCGGTGTTCTCGGTGTAGGTGTTTTCGGTTTCATTTAGAGTGACGTTGGGCGCGTTGTATACAGCCCCACCGTTGGTTGCGCTATTATTCTGGAAGTTGCAATTATTTAATGTGGCGCCGGAACAGTTACTGATGGCTCCACCAGTTACTGCTGTGTTATAGGTGAATGTACAGCTGGTTCCATTAACGTTTCCCAGGTTGAAGATAGCCCCACCCATACCATTATTCGCGTTATTGTAATTGAAGTTGCTCTGGGTTAGACTTAAAATCCCCAGGTTGAAGATAGCCCCACCGTTAAAGGCGATGTTATGGTTGAAGACATCACCGGTTGCAATTATTGTCCCGTCATTAAAGATGGCTCCACCATAGGTTGCGCTGTTCTCGGTGTAGGTATTCTGGGTCTCGTTTAAAGTAACGCCGTTGGTGTTGTAGACTGCCCCTCCATATATCGCGTTGTTGTCATGGAGGTTTCCATATTTCACTGTGGCATCAGCGAAGTTACTTAGCGCTCCACCAGTAACTGCGCTGTTATGGTTGAAAGTGGATTGGGTTTCGTTTAAAATTCCTCCGGTATTGTTTAATATGGCACCGCCGTAACCGCTGGTTGCAGAGTTATAGTTGTAGGTGTTGCTGTTTCCAGTTAAATTTCCCAGGTTGAAGATAGCACCACCGTTACTGGTCGCGGTGTTGTTCTGGAAGGTGTTGCCGGTGCTAGTTATGGTTCCCTGATTGAAGATTGCTCCACCGTAATATGATGTGTTCCCGGTAAAGGTGGTCTGGTGAATGTTTAACGTTCCCTGATTGTAAATGGCCCCGCCCATACTGGTTGCAGTGTTACCTATGAAGTTGCTGCTGGTGTCGGTTAGTCCAATACCTGTATCGTTGTAGATGGCCCCACCAATATTTGCGGTGTTGTTCTGGAAGGTTACCTGGGTTTCAGTTAAAGTTCCCTGATTGTAAATGGCCCCCCCGTTATTTGCATGGTTATTTTCGAATTTACAGTTGACCAGTGTGGCATCAGAAGAGTTTCCCAGTGCTCCGCCGGTAACCGCGGTGTTATAGGTGAATGTGCAGCTGGTTTCGTTTATGGTTCCCTGGTTAAATATGGCCCCGCCATAACCATTGGTCGCCGTGTTGTTGTTGAAGGTGTTTCCGGTTCCAGTTATGATCCCCAGGTTGAAGATGGCCCCACCGTTACTAGTTGCCGTGTTGTCCTGGTAGGTGTTGCCGGTTTCATTTATGGCGCCCACGTTGAAGATAGCCCCGCCATAGGTTGCGGAGTTGTTCCTGAAGGTGCAGCTTCTTATGGTCAGATTACTGCTTTCATTGTAGATGGCACCTCCATAATTCCCCGCCCCGTTTTCTATTATCAGGTTCTCCAGAGTGACGTTTATACCGAGTCTTATGGCAAATATGGTCCCGGTGTTGGTGCCGTTTATGGTGGCCTTACCACTGTTGAGCACGTTTATAGTGAGATTTTTATCGATGATTAAACCGTTTTCAGTGAATATGGCCCCGTTTAACAGGGTTATGGTGTCACCTGGTAATGCGGCATTAATAGCCGCGGCGATTGTGCTGTAACTATTTATGATAACCCCGTTTCGATATAAAATTGCGGGTAGTGAGGAGTTGATGGCTACCGTTGTGGAAACCGTCACGTTATCAACGGTGGTGGTTATGTTAGCGGTGCCTGCACTGGTCGAGGAGAATGTGGAAGTGGCCTGGCCATTAGTCAGGGCGGTGAATGAGGGGTTGAGGGTGCCCCTGGTCGCCGTGTAAGCCACAGATACCCCATCGGGCACATGTCCATTGGCAGGGTTATAGTAGTTGCCCTGGTTGTCGTGCTGCAGGTCGGTGGTTATGGTTGAACTTGCACCGTTTATAATAGTGGAGGGGCTGGCGGTTATGGTTAAGACCAGCCAGTTAGTAACTGTAGTACCGTATAGGCAGCTCGTTGCCGGTCCGGTATTTGAACCCCACCAGTTAAGGGTTGCATTCACTGTACCGCTGTAATTGTAGATTGCAGCGCCCCCGATGGCCTGGTTATTGAGTATTCGGCTGTAATGTATGGTCAGCTTACTGCCGGTGTCGTTGTAGATCGCTCCACCATTGATGTTTCCGGTGTTGCCTGTGAAGGTGTTGCCTGTTTCGTTTATAGTTCCCTGGTTGAAGATGGCCCCACCATAATTTGCAGTGTTGCCGTTGTAGGTGTTCTCGGTCTCATTCAGGGTGACGTCATCGGCGTTGTAAACCGCCCCACCATAGGGGGAGGTGTTGCTGGTGAAGGTACTACCGGTTATGGTAGAAGAGCCGTTACGGTTGATTATGGCACCACCACTTATCTCCGCATCGTTTCCAGTAAAGGTGCTGCCGGTTACACTCAGGGTCCCCCCTTCATTGGCTATGGCACCTCCTTCGGTCTGTGCCGTGTTGGTGTTGAAGGTGCAACGGTTAACGGTTAAGGTACCGTTGAGGTTGATGATAGCCCCGCCACTGGTAGCTGCCTGGTTGTTGGTGAAGGTGCTGTCGTTAACTGTACAGGTTCCTCCCTCTTCATTGTCGATGGCCGGGCCAAAGTTAGCGGTGTTTCCGGAGAAGCTGGAGTTGTTAACGATTAAGTTAAAGTTATAGTTGTAGATGGCGGCACCATCACCATTACCGTGACTTCCATTACCGGGTGATGTGTTGTTGGTGAAAGTACAGCCCGATACCAGGCCAGTTGCCTCGATGCTGGACTGGTAATTGGCTATGGCACCTCCCTCAACCACCGCATCGTTACTGTCGAAGGTGCTGCCGGTTATGGTGAAATTACCGCTTAAATAGTTGTAGATGGCGCCACCACCCATCTGTGCGATGTTATCTGTAAAGTGGCTGCCGTCCACGATAAATGTTCCTCCATTCTCGTTTTCAACTGCACCGCCGAAATTAGAGGTGTTGGTGTTGAAGGTCCCGTTTGAGACGTTTAAGGAGCCGTTGAGGTTGATTATTGCTCCACCACCCACATCGGCGTGGTTGCTGATGAAGGTATTGCCGGTTAACCTGGCAGTTCCCCCGTTATAGATGGCCCCGCCCATATTGGTTGCCTGGTTATTGGAGAAGGAGTTGGTATTTTCAATGAGGGTTCCGATGTTGTAGACGCCCCCACCATTACCGGCGGTGTTCCCTGTGTAGATGTTCCCAGTTTCGGTTAAGGTAACGCCGCTGTTGTTGTAGATGGCTCCGCCGTTACTTGCCGAGTTACCCTGGAAGTTGCAATTGGTTAACGAAGCATCTGCATAGTTACAGACCGCCCCGCCAGTGCTGGCTGTGTTTGTGTTGAAAGTGTAAGATCCGGTTAAACTACCCTGGTTGAATATGGCACCGCCCATGGGGGCACTGTTGCTGGTGAAAGTTCCGCTCCCGCTTAAAGTGCCGGAGTTGAAGATAGCCCCACCATTGTAGGTGGCGGTGTTGTTCTGGAAGCTGGTCTGGGTTACATTTAATATTCCCTGATTGTAAATGGCCCCCCCGTTACCGTTGGATGCCGAGTTCTGCTTGAAAATGCTATTGTTACTGGATGTCACGCCGTTGTTGTATATGGCTCCGCCTTTGTTGGTTGCAGTGTTATTCTGGAAGGTGTTGCCTGTTTCGGTTAAGGTTCCGCCCTGCTCGTTGAAGATGGCCCCTCCGTAACCGGCGCTGTTAACTGTGAATTTACAGTTGGTAACCGTTAAATTACCGTAGTTATAGATGCCTCCAGCGTTGCCGGTTGTTTTTCCGTTGGTGCCTGTGAGGTTGCTTATGGTCACATTCACTCCCGATGCTATGTAAAATATGGTCCCGCTCTGAGTCCCATTGATGATGGTGCTGTTTTGTCCCGCACCGATGATGGCCATATTCTTACTGATACCTATGCTGTTTTCGTTGTATGTTCCACTTCCGATAGAAACAGTCCCCCCTGATGTCACCGTGCCGGTTGCGTTTTTTATGGTGGCTTTCGGCCCGTTTAAACCGCCGATATATGTTGAATTTAAACCGTTCCAGCTGTTGTTCCCTTGGGTGCTGACGTATATAGTTGAGCTTGTAGCTGCTGCTGAGGTGTAAAATCCAAAAGAACAGATAAAAATAACTCCTAATAAGAGTAAAGAAGTTTTGAGCAGTAATTCAGCTTTTTTGTCCATCCATATCCCCCTCTCGTTATAATATTCATTTAAAGTTAATTTAAGTTCAATTTTTACAATTTAGGTCAATATTGAGACCTTTAAATTAATTTTTTATATATAACATTCACATATATTAGTTTTTACCTGATCTTTTAGTGACTCTTTTCACCAGTGGATAAAAATTTTTCAGGAAAATAAATATATTGATCGTAGTTTTTTTTGAAAATTTTATACCGATACATCTCATGAAAAAGCAGATTTATAATCAAATTTTGTTAGTAATAATGGTAATTCAAGACTGAGGGATGTATTAAACAATTAAAATAAAGTGAATGCGTTTAAAATATGATAATTAATTTTAGAATGATAAAATTAAGAATTATTTAGCATAATTTAAATATAACTGTTAACATAGGGAAGTTAAAGAGGGGTAAGGATAACCATCTGTAAATGATTATTCGCCCTTAAATAAGAGTTTCCAATCACTTAACGAAACAATGTACTAATTCGATCTGGAGAAGGGTAAATTTGAATGCAGTACAAAAATTACTGAAAAACATAGGGTCACTGTTTATTTCACAGACTCTGGGTTACGTTATTGTATTCATCTACACCATCTACCTGATCCGGTATCTGGGTGTCGAAAATTTCGGGATATTGTCCTTCGCCCTGGCTTTAACCAGCATACTGGAAATTCTAAGCGATTTAGGATTGAACATTCTGATGACCCGGGACGTTGCCAGAGACAAGAGTCTGACCCAGAAATATTTTAAAAACATCATAGGCATAAAGCTGATCCTGCTGGTGATCCTGGTTAGTGGAACCGTTCTAGCTTTAAACTTAATGAGTTATCCCCCAAACGAGATCTATGTCATCTACCTAATACTGTTCATGTTCATATTCAACACCTTTTCCGGTGTTTTCTACTCCCTGTTCCAGGCCTACGAGAAGCTGGAGTACCAGTCCATTGCCAACATATTAAACAGCATCCTGATGCTTGCCGGGGTTCTACTCATAATAAAATTCAATTCGGGCCTAATTCTTTTATCAATTCTCTACGCTCTAATTGGTGGATTAGTACTGCTTTTCTACGTGTACATATCCTTGACCCGGTTTAAATTCCCCAGACCAAGATTTGAGTTTGACTTCACATTCTGGAAACCTACTATAGCTCGGGCCTTGCAATTCGGCCTGATTGGGGTGTTCACCACCATCTACGTCTGGATAGACTCGGTGATGCTGTCCTTCATGGTGGGAAATGAGGCGGTGGGGATATACAACGCCGCCTATCGGATAGTGCTCATACTGCTGTTTATACCCATTGTGATAAACGCCGCGGTGTTCCCGGTGATGTCCCGGCTCTACGGGTCTTCCAGCGACTCTCTGCAGAAGATCACCGAGAAGTACTTCAAGTTCATGCTACTCATCAGCATACCCATGGGGATATTAATAACCTTCTTCGCCGGCAACATAATACTGCTCCTATTCGGTAACCAGTACTATCCCTCGGTGATAGCTCTCCAAATCCTGATATGGGCCACTGTCCTTACCTTCATTAATTCCAGCTATGTTCAACTGTTCCAGTCCTCAGATAAACAGATGACCGTGACTAAAATAGCCTTTATTGGGATGATTATCAATATAAGCCTCAACCTACTCTTAATACCGAAATATAGTTATATAGCTGCTAGTTTCAATACATTGGTAACTGAAATAAGTGGTGCAGTTCTTATATTAACTGTGGCCACTAGAAATAATAGTTTAAATCCAAGAAAAGTGTCCCGCGATTTTGTCAAAATAAGCATTTCTGGTCTAGTTATGTTTTCATCCCTAGTTATATTTAAAGAATTAAATATATTCATATTAGTTATAATTTCGACAATAATTTATTTAGCCGTTATTTATATAACCAGAGCCATAGATAAAGAGGATATTAAGATAATAAAACAAATAAGGGGTTAGACTTATTATCTAATCAATCATTAAAAAAAACTATAGGACAGATCCATTTCTTTACAAAAATAACACTTCCATTTTGTGATGTAGTTGTGGGTCTGATTGTTATAATGTTGGAGAATATTATTCCATGCAAAAGTTACATCTTGAAAAACAAGCTGCTTGGGGCAGCTTTCCATCCTATTTAATAATAATTCAGTGCCTTTTATAGTAGATTAAACATTCTAATGATTTTTTCCTGTAGAATTCATTTGCTAATTTTAAAATTCTTTGAAGTTCTGTTTTTACATTGTGATAACCCCTGATTGGTTATGTACTCTCTATCGCCTTTACTCTTAATAATATTGCTATAACTAAAAATTTGATACAATCATTCTACAAATAATAAAGGATTTTCATTTCAAGTTATCTATTATAAACAGACTCTACATCGAAACAATATTTTATGCATAAGTTAATATATGAAGAATTAGAATAGTACTCCTTATCACATATTTATAAATGACAATGTGAAATGGAGATTTCAAACTTGCCACATATAACAGCGATTGTACCTGCCTTTAATGAAGAATTATCCATTGGTAGTGTAGTTATTGGTGCCAATAAATTTGTAGATCAGATTATTGTAGTTGATGATGGTAGTACAGATTACACTGCAGAAATTGCAAAAAAAGCAGGAGCTGAAGTCATACAACACTCCCAGAACATGGGTAAAGGTGCTGCCCTTAAAACTGGTTTTAATTCAATTCCCAATACCGACATCGTGGTTACCATAGATGGTGACGGTCAGCACAATACCCAAGAAATACCCCTGCTCATCAAACCCATAGAAGATGGTGATGCTGACATGGTTAATGGCAGCCGTTATCTGGATAGAAAACCTAACGGAACACCAATCTATAGAAGGCTAGGTCAAACAGTTCTGGATAAAACCACCAACATAAACAGTGGTCTTAAAATTACCGACAGCCAGAGTGGATTCCGGGCCTTTGCAACTTACACCATCCCTTCATTCAAATTCAATAAAACCGATTTTTCCATAGAAAGTGAGATGTTGATGGACGCCGCGGGTGACTTTAAAATAGTAGAAGTGCAGGTGGGAGTAAGCTACAATAGTAACAATAATGGTGGTATCCATACTAAAAACCCGTTAAGTCATGGACTTAGTGTTTTTGTAAAACTTCTGCAAGATATGGAGTTTAGAAGACCTTTGTATTACTTTACAGTGCCCGGCTTAATTCTTATTATCACCGGTTTAGCGCTGGGATTGATGTTCTTCGGCAGATACCTGGACGGACAGATGACCACTCTGATGCCCACCATAATAGCTGGTATGATTGGATTGGGTGGTATATTCACCGCTTTCACCGGGATAATCCTCCACTCCGTATCCGGCATGATACAGCAGAGCATGGGGAAATAACAACAACCAAACACCTTTTTGTGGTATTTCACCTACTCCTTTTTCGGAAATAATGAAATCTTTTTATGAAGATACTAGGAAAATAAAAACGAAAATTTATTTCGTAGAGTGCCTAATTTATTTTAGGAAACGAATCTTTAACTTGCAAAACTCCTATTGATTATTCCTAGAAAAAATTGAACAGTTGTTTTCCGATTAGTATGAAAATCTACATCTTATCCAGTGGTAAATACGGTAAGAGGATAGTGAACAACCTGGCAACCACTCTATCATCAGAGATGGTAGGGATCCATGAGGTAGAAGAGGATCTACCCGAGTTCATTGAAGATCTAACACCTTACATCCCGGAGAACCTCCCGGAATCTGACCTGGTCATAGCCGTTGGTTTGAAGGGTGATATCAACCTGATAGTGCTGGAGGTGGCCCGGAAGACCGGTGCCAAATCCGTGATAATCTCCATAAACGACCACACCAATTTACCCCCCGGGCTTAGAAAGGAGATAGAAGAAGATGCCCTGGATATAAACGTTGTTTTTGCCAAACCTTTTTGCTCCCTGAAACCCACCGGGGACCAGTATATAGATGAATTCACCCAAAACTTCGGGAAGCCAGAGTTAGAGATTGAATTCGACCAATTAACTGGAAACCAGGATGAAGAAATAGGTGCGGAGCTTATAAAGAAGGTCACCGTTAAAAGGGACGCTCCCTGCGGCTGCACCGCCTTCGTTTCCCAGGAACTGGAAGGTGTACCAGTAACAGAGGCGGAGTTTATCGCCGCCGAGAAGTTCCATAACTATCCCTGTTTAGCCTCCATGGCGAAAGACCCGGAGTTAAATGACGCCATACTCCACGTGGCCGGCTACCAGATCCGCGAAGCAGTAAAAAAAGCTCTCAGTTTCACCTGTAAGTCAGCCGTGGTGGATGAAGAATGCTGTATGGGCGGAGATGGATGCGAACACCTATGCCTAGGAGTATGTCCCCAGG